>CAVZHJ010000010.1:0-270143 GCA_963774995.1 uncultured Alphaproteobacteria bacterium | reverse complement strand
GCGCTGCGACCGTGGCCGCGATGCTCTGCGCCGACGCTCCCGGATAGGTCGCGTTCACGCTCACCTCCGGCGGGATGATCTCCGGATATTGCGAGATCGGCAGCGCGCGCATGGCGAGCAGGCCCGCCAGCACGATGATGATCGAGATGACGGATGCAAAGACCGGGCGGTCGATGAAGAAGCGGGAGATCATTTCTTCGCCTCCGTTGCCGGCGCGTTGGCCGGCGGGGCTCCCTTCGCATCGGCCTGCTGGCCGGTTTGCCTTGGATAGGGCGAGGCTTTCACCGGTGCGCCGGGACGCACGCGCATCACGCCGTCGGCGATGATCCGGTCGCCTTCGTTCAGCCCGTCGCGCACCAGCCAGCCGGCGCCGACCTCGCGGTCGAGCTTCACGGGGCGTATTTCGGCGGCGCTGCCGGAATTCACCACATAGACGAACGTGCCCTGCGGTCCCTGCGATACGGCCTGTTGCGGAATGACGATGGCCTTGGGCAGCGTGATTCCCTTGATGACCAGGCGGACGAATTGTCCGGGCAGGATCGTTCCATCCTTGTTCGGAAACACCGAGCGGATCTGCACCGTGCCGGTGCGCAGATCGACGTTCTGCGAAGACATGATGACCTTGCCGGTTTGCGGATAGGTCGTGCCGTCCCCGAACTGGATGGCGACCGTGATATCGTCGTCACTGAGCGGCTTGTCGAGATTGTCACTGAAGGTGCGAAACTCACGCAGTTCGGCATCCGTCACCGAGAAGTTCACATAGGCCGGATCGAGCTGCGTGATCGTCGTCAGCACGGTCTGCTGCGCCTGCGCGATCGACCCTTCCGGAGGCGACAGCAGCGCCGTCGGGCCGGCTACCGGCGCTTTCACCACCGTGAACTCGAGATTGAGCCGCGCATTTTCGATGTCGGCCTCGACCGATTGTATTGCCGCGCGCGACTGGTCGCGGGCGGCGCGCGCGTCGTCGAGCTGCTTGGGCGTGGCAACCTGCCTGTTTGAGAGTTCCTGAATCCGGTTGAAGTTCTCTTCAGCCTGCACCGCGGTCGCCTTCGCTTGCGCCAGTTGCGCGCTGGCGCGGTCGAACACGGCCTGGTATGGGCGCGGATCGATGCGGAACAGCGCCTCGCCCTGTTTGACGCGCGCGCCTTCCGCGTATTCGCGCTTCATGATCGTGCCTGAGACCATTGCGCGGATTTCGACGGTGCGAAAGCCTGCGACGCGGCCGCCATAGGCGAGGGTGAGCGGCACGTCGGCGCGCTTGACCTCCATGACGCCGACATCGGGTGGCGGCGGTGCTGCGGCTTTCTGCGGCACTTGTCCGCCGCGATTGCCGAGAAAATAATAGCCGCCTGCGGCCGTCACGAGGACAACCAAGGTACCGGCGACGATGCGCGTCGTTCTTGCCATTCCAATGCCTGCTGAAGAGATCGCCGAATGATTTATCAATGCCCGCAAAAGTCGCACGGCGACCGCGACCGGTTTGTGCAATGCATTAACATGATGATGCGGGTGCGGGAAACCCGTCTTGGGAAAGCCCCTGACACAATCGTGTCAGTCGGGCGCGTCGATTGAATGATCGTTGCGTGCGTGAATGCACTGGAACAGTTTGATACCCGCCGGACACAATAGCCAGAATGCCGCAGCGCCGCCGACCGCGCCACCTGCCTGTGCGAGCGTCGAAAAGGTCTCCTCGTCGCTGTGCCACAGGAATTGAAACAACTGCAGCAAGAGCCAGCTGCCGACTGCCCAATACATGGCCATCCGTACATCAAGTCCGGGTATTGCGATCACAACGGGCTCGCACGGCTTCAGCATGAGATAGGCGGCAATCACACCCGACACGCATCCCGATGCGCCGACGAGGGCGATCGCCGCGTGGCTGTCCATTGCAATGTAGCCAAGCGCGCCGCAGACGCCGCACACCACGTAGAACAGCACGAAGCGGTACGGCCCCAGCACCTCCTCGACGTCGTCGCCGAACACCCAGAGATAGATGAGGTTGCCCAGCAGATGATCCCAGCTTCCGTGCAGAAACATTGCGGTCAGCGGCGTCAGGAACAACGGGAATCCGCCAAACGGCCGCTCTCCGCCGTTGAAGATTTCCGGTGTCACGCCGTATCGCAGAATGAGCTCCGACGCGTTGGTCTCGTCGGCGGCGATCTGGATCATGTAAATGGCGATCGTCAGCGCGATCAGCGACCAGGTCGCATAGGCGGGCGCGCGCGGCCGCCGAAGAGTTCCATTCCCCCGTGAAACGGTGAGCAAGGCCGACGATCCCCAAATCCGCCGGGCATGATCCCGAACGTTCTTCGGACCGGATCATGACCAATTAGTCGCGGCGCAACATCCCCGTCAGCACTCTATTGAACTCATCGGCCCTTTCATAGGCAACCCAGTGTCCGCCATCCTCCACAATGTGGAACTGGCAATCCGGATCGATCGCCCGAAATTTCTCGCCGATCGCGTCCACCTGCCACCCCGAGACGGAATCGAACCGGCCCCAGATCCCGTCCAGGCGCGGCCTCGTCTTTTCCAGTGAGGGGACGGTCGAGAAATGGCGCGGCGGTTTGCGCGACAGCGTACGCAGGCCGTTGCGCATCTGGATATTCACCGCGAGGTCGTCGATCGACGCCTCATCATGCAGCATCAGGATGCCGACATTTTGCCGCTGGACCCCGGCCAACTCGGCCTCGGTCGTGGCGAAGCGCCAGGTCGCCAGCGGTTTCATGGTCGGATCGCGGGGCGCCAGACCGGCCGCACCCGTGAGCACCAGCCGGCGAATTCTGTGCGGAATGCGGGTCGTGACGTTCGCGGCCGTCATGCCGCCGAAGGAGAAGCCGACCAGATTGATTGGCTCGGTCGGGATCATCGTTTCCAGCGCACGCGCCAGGATGCGCGACAGCGCCGCCATCTCGATCGGCGCCGGCTGCCAGGCCGGATCGAGCGGTTCGCGGAAGTCGCTGGTCTCGCCGGCAAGCAGGTCGAGATCCTTGCCGGTAAACGGATCGGAGTCGCCCATGCCGGGCAGGTCGACGGCATAAACCGTGTAGTCGCGCGACAGGACCGGAATGTTCCTGATCCAGTGGGTCCACGCACCCGACCCGCCGTGGAAAAATACCAACGGCGGCCCGGACCCCCATCTGCGCCAGACAATGCGGCCCTTGCTCAGGGGCGTCTCGATGTGCTCGGCCGTTGCATCCCATTCCGCAATCGTCGGATGCGGTTTGATATCGAGCCTGGCGAGTGATTTGTCCTGAAGGTCTGCGATCGTCATGGCGAGATTTACGAATCCAACAATTCAGAAAATAACCATTGAAATTAGTAGCTTCCGCGAAGGCTCAGGTGAAGTGCGGCAAGGTCGCGAGGCCCTGCCGCGAGGGCAGAGCCCCATGCATGAAGCTTGGCCTTCATGCCGCGCCGCGGGCCGTCAGGCAGCGCCGCGGGCTTTCGGCTGCGACCTGGTCAGCCGGGCAGCCATGGCGCTGATCAGCGGGCGCATGAAGAAGGCATCGTTGTCGGGCGCGATGTCGGTCTTGAAGCCAAAGGCCTTCAACTCGTCCGACACAACCGGGCCGACCGAGGCGACCGGCGTGCTGTCGAGCGCCTTGCGCAGTTGCGCGTCGAGGCCCTTGGCCTTGGCGGTGTCGACCAGCCGGCGCACCTGGCCGGAACTGGTCAGCGCGATGGCGTCGATGCGGCCCGCGGCCATCTCCTCGATCGCGGTGACGATGTTTCCTTCCGCCGCTTGCGCGTCATAGACGTAGGGCAGGACCGTATCGACGCTCGCGCCGCGCGCGGCGATGAAATCAGTCAGCGTCGCGTGATCCTTCTCTGGGTAGAGCTGCAGGCCGACGCGCCGTCCGTTCAGATCGAGTTTACCCAGTGTCTCGGCGATGCCTTCCGAGGTCGGCTTCTCAGTGATCACCTGAGCTTCAAGACCCAGTTCACGCAATGCGCGTACCGGCTTGGGGCCGCGCGCGAATTTCCGTGCGTGTGCGAGCGCCGCGACGAACGGCTTCTCGGTATCGAGCCGCCGGACGACCTTCATCAACCGCCGCAGACCTTCGCCTGTCATCAGCACGAGGTCGTCGCAGGGCCGGTCGATGAAGCGCCTGATCCATGCCTCGACCGGCGCCGGGTCCGGCGCGTCGTTGATCGTGAACATCGGGCACTGCATCACGTCCGCGCCCTGTTCCTTCAGCAGGCGCGAGAACTGCGCTTCCTCGCGTGTCTCCAGGATCAGGATGCGATAGCCGGTGAGTTTCTCGGGCATTGACGACGGCTCTTTCCTTGGCGGCTTCGGCTGGAGACCGGCGACGGCCTGATCGTGGCGAGAGTTATACCATGACCTGATGCGATGCCTGTTTCAGCCTGCCGTCCCTGTCCGCCGCAGGCGCCACTGCGCCAGTGGGTATGTTGAACTCGCTATCGCCGTGTGACATAAGTCACAGAAGAAATTATGCGGGCGACTCACAGTCGGCCGGACATTTTTTGGCGTCTTCGCATCGGATTGGGGGGCAACCATGCGAGCAATTTGCAGCTTCGTCATTGCGGCTCTTTGCCTGATCGCGACCTACGGCGCGGCGTTCGCAGAGAAGCGCGCAGCGCTTGTCATAGGCAATTCGCTCTATCGCAACGTTCCCAATCTCCCCAATCCGGTCAACGATGCGCGGGAGATGGCGGCGCTTTTCAAGGCGTCTGGATTCGACACGGTCGACGTGCGTTTGAATCTCGGCATCGCCGCGCTTCGCGAGGCAGTGCGGGACTTTGCCGAAGCCGCCAACGACGCGGACATCGCCGTTGTCTATTTCGCGGGCCATGGCATTGAGGTCGACGGTGCGAACTTCATCATTCCGGTCGATGCCAGACTGATGCGAGATTTCGACATTGAAGACGAGACGATTTCGCTCGACCGGATACTGAAGGCAGTCGAATCCACGAAGCGACTGCGCCTGATCATACTCGATGCCTGCCGGGACAATCCCTTTCTCAAGACAATGAAGCGTACCGTCGCGTCACGCTCAGTCGGACGCGGCCTTGCCAGGGTCGAACCTGCGACCAGCGACACGCTGATTGCGTTTGCCGCCAAGGCTGGCTCGGTCGCGCTGGACGGCAATGCGAAGAACAGCCCATTCACCACCGCACTGGTCAACAACATTGCCGCACCCGGGCTCGATTTGCGCATTGCGCTCGGCAAGGTGCGCGATGAAGTGCTGAAAATGACGGACCGTAGGCAGGAGCCGTTCGTTTATGGCTCGCTGGGCGGATCGATTGTCTCGATCGTCAACGCGCCGCCGGAGCCGAAAGTCGTCGCTCCCCTGCCGGCGGACGAGATCGTCTGGAATGCGGTAAAGGACTCCGGTCATCCTGCGATATTTTCCGATTTTGCGACGAAGTTCCCGACGAGCCGGTTTCGCGTAGACGCGGAGGCGCGGCGCGACGAGTTGCAGAAGCGATCTGACGCAGCCGCGGTAGCCGTTGCCGCTCCCCCGACCGATCAGGTCGTCTGGAACGCCATCAAGGACTCACCGCATCCGGCCGTGTTCGAGGAGTTTCTGGCGAAATTTCCGGCGAGTTCACAGGCGACCGTTGCCCGATCGAGACTTGAGGAAATCAAGAGAACCAAAGTTGCCGTTGCCAGCCCACCTCCACCGCAGATCGCAACAGAGGCCAGGGAAAAGGCCGCCGGGCGCATCAATATCGGATTGAAGGTTCTGTCCGACACGGACGAAGGTTCGCTAAAGCTGAAGTCGGTGCTGAAGGAGTGCGACAAATGTCCGGAACTGGTGGTCGTTCCGGACGGCGCATTTGTGATGGGATCGCCCGAGAGCGAACGGCAGCGTGAAGCGATCGAAGGTCCGCAGCGGCAGGTCACGTTCAAGACGCCATTCGCAGTCGGTCGCTTCGCGATAACGTTCGAGGAATGGGATACCTGCGTGGCCGATGGCGGATGCAACGGCTACCTGCCGTGGGACAACGGATGGGGTCGTGGCAAACGCCCGGTCATCAATGTCTCCTGGCACGATGCGAAAAGCTATGTCGCGTGGCTTTCCAGCAGGACCGGCAAGACCTATCGCCTGCTGAGTGAAACCGAGCGCGAATATGTGACGCGCGCCGGCACCACCACGCCCTATTGGCTCGGTTCGTCGATCTCGGCAAAGGCCGCGAACTTCAGCGCTCAGGGATTGAGGAACGACAAGAAGGCGATCGGCAAGAAAACGCTGCCCGTTGATTCGTTTCAAGCCAACCCGTGGGGCCTCTTCCAGGTCCACGGCAACGTCTGGGAATGGATCGACGATTGCATGATCGACGGCTACGCCGGTGCGCCCGCCGACGGTGCTACGCGCACAAAGGATCCTTGCGAGCGGCGGGTGCTGCGGGGCGGGTCATGGATCAGCGAGCCCGGCCTGTTGCGCGCCGCCGCAAGATATGGCGTGCAAGCGGACGGGCGTGTCAGCAACGTTGGTTTCCGGGTTGCGAGAACGTTGAATATTCACAAATAGCTTGTTCATCAGGGGAGATTACCGTGAAGCATTGGAAGATTCTCTTGTCCGCGGTGGCGTTGGCGAGCGCTATGCTGATGTCGACCATGTCGACCGAAGTCATCGCGGCACTTTCCAATTTCAAGTCGATTACGGTCAAATCGGGCATGAGCCACAAGGCAGGCACGCACTGGGCTTCACAGGTGAATAACGCACCTGTGCCTTATTCGATCAAAGTGTCCGAGCCGCCGAAGCAGGGCACTGTAACGCTACGACAGGAAGCAGGCCGAACCTCCGTCGTCTATCAGTCGCGAAGCGGCTACACGGGGACCGACGGCTTCAAGTACGTGCGGGTCAGCGACGACCGGTTCGCCGGCACCTACACGGTGGCGGTGACAGTCAGGTAGGGATACGTCGGCGAGCCCGAATGCTTCGGCCCGGAATTACGATCCGGAGGCGCGAACCCTGAAGACGTGGATGCCCGGGACAAGCCCGGGCATGACGAAAATAACGGCAACGCTTCGGAGCCTAAGCTCCCTCGCTACACCACCTGCCGCTTCTTCAAGTCCGCGATGCGGTCCTTGTCGTAGCCGAGCACCTGCAGCACCGCCTCCGTGTGCTCGCCGGCATCGGGAGCTGCGAGACGAATCGTCGACGGCGTACGCGACATCGTAGCTGCCTGGCCGACGACGTTGATCTCGTTCAGCTTCTTGTGCTTGACCGGCTTCACCTGACCGAGCTGTTTCACCTGCGGATCGGCGAACATCTGGTCGATCGTATAGATCGGTCCCGACGGTACGCCGGCGTCGTTCAGGATCGTGACCCACTCGTCCGAGCTGCGCGTGACCGTTACTTCGTCGATCATCGCATTCATCGTCTGCTTGTTCTTGCGCCGTTCGCCGGCCTTCGACCAGACCGGGTCGGTCTTCCACTCCGGCCTGCCGAGCGCGTCTGCAAGACGCACGAACAGCTTGTTGCCTGAGGCGGCGATATTGATGTGGCCATCCCTGGTCTTGAAGACGCCGGTCGGAATGCCGGTCGGGTGATCGTTGCCGGCTTGTGGCGGCACCTCCTTGCCGATCAGCCAGCGCGTCGCCTGGAAGTCCAGCATCTGGATGATCGAGGTCAACAGCGAGGTCTTGACCCACTGGCCTTCGCCGGAGCGCTCACGCTCGTACAGCGCCATCAGCACCGTCGTCGACAGGAAGATGCCGGCGGTGAGATCGCAGATCGGAATGCCGACGCGCACCGGGCCTTGTCCCGGCAAGCCGGTGATCGACATCAAGCCACCCATGCCTTGCGCGATCTGGTCGACGCCTGGCCGGTCGCGATAGGGGCCGGTGTCGCCGAAGCCGGAGAGGCTGGCGTAGATCAGGCGCGGGTTGATCTTGCGGATGGTCTCGTAGTCGACGCCGAGCCGGTCCTTCACGGCAGGCCGGAAGTTCTCGACGATCACATCGGCTTCCTTGGCCAACTCCTTGAAAATCGCAAGGCCGTCCGCCTCCTTCAGGTTCAACGTCAGGCTGCGCTTGTTCCGGTGCAGGTTCTGGAAGTCGAAGCCGTGCCGGTCTCCGGTCGCGACATCATCGCCGCCGCTCGGCTGCTCGATCTTGAGCGCCCGTGCACCCCAGTCGGTCAGCTGCCGCACGCAGGTCGGACCAGCGCGTGCATGGGTCAGGTCGAGCACCTTGATCCGCCACAAGGGGCCGTCAGCGGCGCTGCTGGTTCCCCACGCCGCGTCGCGCGGGCCTTTTTCGCCCGCGATGATTTCAGGCTTGTTCATGGCTTCCCTCTTTTGTCATTCCGCGACGCCGGGCTCGAATTCGGGTGGCGGAACCCCGAGCTTGGCGAATTCTGAAAGCATCATACCGGCATTCCGGGGGCGACGGTTCGCATCGCCCCGGCATGCCTGTCAATCGATCGCCGCGTGGATGATGTTGGCGACGCGGTCGAGCCTGGCCGAATGGAAAGGCTCGGCGGCGAAATGATTGGTCATGTAGGTGAATGAGACGCCGCTGGTCGGGTCGGCCCAGGAATAGGAGGAGCCGGCGCCGCCGTGACCGAACACGCTCGGCGCACCGATGGTGCCGAGCCCGCGGATGCGGTCGCTCTCGCCGCGGACATGCGGGCCGAGGCCCCGATGCATCGGAATGCCGGCCATCGCCGCATCCCCCATCTCGCTGGTCTGGTTCTTCGCCACGTAGGCGATCAGGCGCGGCGAGACGATCCGCCGGCCGTTCAGCGTACCCTTGTTCAGGAGCGCCTGGTAGAACGCGGTGATGCCGCGCGCGGTGCCGTAACCGCCGCCGCCCGGAAGGCCGGCAGCGCGAACCTCGCGGCGGTTGTCGCGCGCTTCACCGGGGTCGCCCGAGATCATCACGCAGCGGGAGTCCTGCGCCTCGGGCACGCCGATGAACACATCGTCGGCGATGCCGAGCGGCTCGGTAATGCGCTCGCGGATCACGTCGCGGTAGTCCTTGCCGGTAACCGCCTCGATCAGCATGCCCTGCACGAGGTGCGCCGCGCGTCCATGATATTGCAGCCGCGTGCCCGGGGTCCATTCAAGCGAGAAGTCGCAGACCTCCTGACGCATGAGCTTGTGATCGGTCCATGCGGCCTCGGAGATGTTGGCAGTCGGGAAGCCGCCGGTGTGGCTCATCACCTGATGCAGGGTGATATCGGCCTTGCCGCGTGCGGCGAACTCGGGGAGGTGAGCGGAGACCTTGTCCATGAAGGACAGTCTGCCTTCCTCGACCAGCGTCCACACGGCGGCGCTGGTGAACACCTTGGTCTGCGAGAACATCTGGAACAGCGTACGGTCGTTCGCGGGCTGCGCGCCGGCGTCCGAGCTGGTCTTGCCATAGGTGCGGTACAGCAGCAGCTCGCCGTGCCGGGCGAGCGCAATCTGCGCACCGGGATAGCGACCCTGCGCGAGGTGTTCCTTGATCAAGGCGTCGAGGTGATCGATCTGCCTGGCGGCAATGCCGTGCTTTGCGAGATCACCTGCGGCAAGTGGATAGGCGTCGACTTTAACGGGCGCGTTCATGGCGTTTCCCCTTGATCTTTACTTGTGATTGGCCGGAGCGAAGGCGCGGAAATCAGCGTGGATTTAACCGCGTCTGGGAGGCCTGTGCAAGGGGTTCGGCAGGTGCATCTGCGCAAGCGAAGCATGCGCGTGGGGAGCGTTCGGTCCGCCTTGCGGATCGAAGCGAGCAGCCGTCGCTGCGCGGGAAGGAAAAAATGGGCGATCCGTAGCCCGGATGCCGCCCATGCGATCCGGGCTACGCTTCCCTGGATGCGGTCATGCTGCGGTCAGCAGCTTCTCGATCTCATAGACCGGCTGGTTGGTCAGATCCTTGTCGACCTCGGCGATGATACGCTTCTTCACATCGTCATGCATCGACTTGCGCAGTTCGGCGAGCGTGCGCGGCGGGGCGGCGATCACCAGGGCCTCGACATTCTTCTCCCGCACCAGAAGCTGCAGCATCTCGGCGATATCTTTGGCAAAGCGTTGCTCGTCGAGGTCGTGCCAGTCCGTCTGCTCCATTGAACTGCGGCGGCTGCCGACGCTTGCATAGGAGCGGCCGGGCTTGTCGGTGCCTTGCTCGCGGGTCGGGGGATTGTCGTTCGCGAACACCTGCTCGGTCTTCAAATTGGGATGCGTTGCGTCGCCTTCATTGCGCAGGAGGAGCGCCTTGCGGCCGTCGGCGATGAACACGTAGGCGCCGTGGGGAATTCTGAGAGCGGTTTTGCCGCGCGACATTATTGACCTCGTTCGTTAGTCCGAACGATGTCAACCCGCTCGCAGCCGGAATGGTTCCGGCTGCGAGCATTTGAGCCGTTTGCAGCGATATGAGGCGATACCCCCAGCGCTCAGAAAATCCGGTCGACTGGCAGTCCCAGCGCCATTGCGCCGGCATATTGCGCCTGCGGCCCGGACTGCAGCGGGTGATAGCGCGCCGCCTGGATGTCGCGGAAGCGCCGTTCGAGACCCGCGGTCCGGTAGAAGCCGGCACCGCCGGCCAGCTCCATCGCAAGCTCGACGGTCGCGATCGCGTGCCGGGTTACGAGTTGCTTGCCGGTCATCACCTGATTGACCGTCGCAGCCGACGGCGCACTGTGGCGAATGGCGTCCAGCATCCAGTCGCAGCGCGAGCCGCGCAGCCGTGAGTTCGGTCTCCATCCGCCCGGCAAGTTCGAGCGCATGGTGGCTCTGCTTCTGCTTCGCGAGGTCGAGTGCGATGTCGCGCGCGCTCTCGGCGACGCCGAGATAGACCGAATAGACCAGCGGGAATGCGATCGTGGCGATGATCTGGAACAGCGGATGCCATTCGCCGGCCTTGCGGCTCAACGAGACGCCTGCATCCGGCACGACGTGTCCGTCGATCATGATGTCATGCGAGCCGGTTCCGCGCATGCCGAGCGTGCGCCAGGTGTCGAGCACCTTCACCTTCGGTGAATTCATCGGTACGCCGAAATGCAGCACCATCGGTGGCTTGCCATCCTCCTCGAGAACTGCGCCGGTCATCAGGAGGTCGCCGGCGGGCGCGCCGGACGAGAAGATTTTCCGCGCGGTGATGCGATAGCCGCCCTCGACCTTTTCGGCTTTGCCCGAGCCCGCGATCCAGTCGGAACCTCCGCTCGACAACAGCACGATGCGCTCGGCCGCGATCCGCTTCAGCAGCGGCTCGACAGGCGTTGCCTTCTGGTGCGTCCATCGCCAGGCGGGGATTGCGACCTGATGCGTGTGCATCGAGAAGGCAAGTGCGGTCGAACCGCAGTGATGGGCCAGTGTGCGCAGCATCGAGGCGAGTTCGTCGATGCTGGCGCCGCCACCGCCCAATTCCTTCGGCACGCCCGCTTCCACCAGGCCGGAAGACTTCAACTCGGCAAAGTTGTCGGCGACAAACCTGTCTTCGTCCGCACCTTCCGTGGCACGGCGGGCGAAGACCGATCCGAGCTCGCGTGCGACGTCGGCGGCGGTGCGCGGCTTTGCGGTCGTGGTGTCGATGGGCGCGATCGTGTTCATGGGGGCCTCCGTCGCCTGAATTGGCGATTGGCCGAACTATCTGCAGCGCCGGCGGTTCGGGCTAGTTCAGGAAATGGACTGCGCCAAATTGGCACGACGAATTACATTTGAAACACACGCCGCCCGGATGAAACACAACTGAAACGCAAGCCGTATTGCCGCCATCGTTGCGCTGCGTCAAATTGACTTTCGGATGCGCTGCAACGACGAACAGACACGCGGGCATGCCGTTGCAGGATACCAGTGCTCCGTTCGTGACTTTCGCCGCAGCTTCAAGTGACGTCCCGGGGGACTTTCCGGTACACTTAATGTACTGCGGCACTCTGGTTTTTTTGCTGGCGAGGTGTTGCATGTCGGACCAAGCCGATCGCGGGAGCTACGGGCAGTTCTGCCCCGTCGCTATGGCCGCGGAAATTGTCTGCTCGCGCTGGACCGCGCTGGTGCTGCGCGAGCTGCTCAACGGCAGTTCGCGGTTCAACGATATCCGGCGCGGGGTACCGCGTATGTCACCGACGCTGCTGTCGAAACGTCTGAAGGAACTTGAAGAAGCCGGTGTGATTGTCGCTGCGCCGACCGCCCAGGCGGGCGTGGTCGACTACAGGCTCACCGATGCCGGTGAAGAGTTGCGCGGTGTCGTCGAGTCACTCGGCATCTGGGGCCAGCGCTGGGTCGAATCCAAGGTCACGCTGAAAAATCTCGATCCGTCGCTGTTGATGTGGGACATGCGACGCAACCTGAGGGTTGAGCCGCTGCCGCCGCGCCGTTGCACCATCAAGTTCACCTTTCCCGAGCTGAATGCGGCACGACAGTCGTCGTGGCTGGTGATCGACGGCGGCATGGTCGACCTTTGCAGTGTCGATCCCGGCTATGAGGTGGACCTCTATGTCGCAGGTTCGCTCTACAGCATGACCTCGGTCTGGATGGGTCATTCGACGCTCCGCTCCGAAGTCGATTCCGGCAGGATTGAACTGACCGGCGACAAGGCTATCGCCGGCTCGATGGGCGCGTGGCTGGGCTTGAGCCCTCTTGCCAAGGCCTATCGCAGCAGCGCCGCTTGAAGTAGCCGTGCCGCTGCTCAATATTTTGTCATTCCGGGGCGCGTGCCATAGCCGTTCGAAGAACGGCGTCGCTTTGCTCGTCTGTCGCGAGCGAACCCGGAATCCAGTTGCTCTGCCGTGTTGCTGGATTCCGGGTTCGCGCGTTCCGCGCGCCCCGGAATGACGTGTTGGACGTTAGCGCGCGTGCGTCCGCAGCACGTGTACGGCGAAGAAGCCGAACACGCCGGCGAAGGTGTAGTCGATCGCGCGCATCAGCTTCCGGTTGCCCTTCATCAAACGAATGAAACGCTCGGCAACGAGCACCAGCATAACTCCCATGGGGAGTGCGAAGGCGACAAAGTAGGCGCCGAAGAACAGCAGCTTCTCGGCGGCGTGAGGGTCGCCCGCCGTGATGAACTGCGGCAGGAATGTCAGAAAGAACAGCACCACCTTCGGATTGGTGAGGTTGATGCCGACCGCCATCAGAAAGGTTGCTCCAAACGTTGGCGGTGCACCCGTGGCGCCGTCGACACGAAGCGTCGAACCGTGCCGGATGGCGTCGTACGCCATCCAGAGAAGGTAGATCGCGCCGACGATCTTCATGATCGTGAACCATGTCGCCGACGCCGCGATGATCGCCGAGAGCCCGAGCGCCGCGGCGATCGAATGAACGAGGCAGCCGGCCGATGCACCGAGCATGCAGGCGATGCCCGCCTTGCGCCCGCCCTGCATCGTTTTCGCGAGCAGCAGGCTCATGTCCGGTCCAGGCGTGACGTAAAGAATAAAGCATGTGATCGTGTAGGCGAGCAGGGTGGAGGAATCGGGAAGGAAGGTCATTGCGGGGTCATAATGCTTCGCTCGCGTGATGGCGAGCAGGGATTCGTAGCCCGGGTGCAGCGAAGTACAATCCGGGTCATAGCCGATGCGAAGCATCTGCGCACTTGAGAACGGCAGGCCGCGAGGCCGTCTATGCATCCGGCTACAGGGCAGCGCATCGCGGTGTCAGCTGTTCAGCTCTCGCGACTGTCGAACCCGTAAAGCTGCGCCGGGTTGTCGACCAGCACCTGCTCGCGGTCGGCTGGATGCGGCAGGCATTTTTCCAGCATTGCAAGACCGGATGCCACAAGACCGGATGCCATATGCGGCGCCGTCGCCGGCGGGCCGTTTGCCGGACCCCCAGATCAGCCGGTCCTTGCGCACGGCCTGCAGTGCGAGCGCGAGCGGCGGCGGTTCGTCCCAGAGCTTGAGTTGCGACGGGGCGAGATCGTCACTGGAAAGCTTCAGCCAGTAACGGCCGAGTTGCACCATGCCGAGCAGGAAATCGAGGTCGGCTTCGTTCGCCCGCCGTCCCTGCCGGAAACCGCCGAGACCGACGAAGCACACCGCCAGGGGAAACTGCATCAGGCTCCACTCGGCCTTTGAGAGCGCGCGATACGCACCGGGCGCACCGACATTGATTTCGACATGCCAGCCGAACGGCACGACGCGGTCGGCGACCCTCAGCACCGGATCGAGGCTGTCGCTCGCGGCCCCGCCGATATCGAATCGGACGCCGCGCACGCCGCTCGCATGCAGCGCCGCGAGCGAGGCTTTGCCCGTCTCTTGCGGCACATCGATCACCGCGCGCCATGTTGGCTGGGCACTGTCGGCAAGCGGCGAAAGCGACGCGCCCGTGGCGGGCAGGCGGTTCATCACCACGCGGCCGATGCCGGACGCTGCCAATGCCTGTTGCTCGCCGCGATCCCATGCATCGGCATCGAAATCGCAGTCGGTCTTCAAAAGGCCGGCGGATGGAAATGAAAGGAGACCGGCGGCTGTATCGCCGCGCGTCAGCCCATAAGAACGCAACACACGCGTCAGCGTTTCCCGCAAGACCCGCTCCCCCCGGCCATTCCAGGCGCGGTTACTCATACGCAACTCTCTCTTGATTCGCTTGGGTTTTGGGCGATGTCAGGGCGGGAACGGGCCGTTTTGGAGGTTTGTCTGAGGGGAGGGGCGACCCTCTCCGGGGCGATCCGACAGCGTCCAAGCCAAACCCGCTTGCGTCCAATAGTCGAAATTGTACCCAATACCCTGTTTCGGCTACGATTGGGTCAACGGCCGGGGACTGGCCGACCATCGAAGACTATCGGGAGGGAAGGTTATGGCGTTCAAGCTCAAATCAATCGCGCAGATTGCGGCAATTGCCACGTTTGCGGCCGGTGTCAGCGCGCAGGCGCTGGCCCAGGAGACGGTCAAGATCGGTCTGATCGTGCCGCTGACCGGCGGCCAGGCCTCGACGGGCAAGCAGATCGACAACGCGGTCAAGCTCTACATGCAGCAGAACGGCGCGACCGTCGCCGGCAAGAAGATCGAGGTCATCGTCAAGGACGACGGCGCGGTGCCGGACAACACCAAGCGCCTCGCGCAGGAATTGATCGTCAACGACAAGGTGAGCTTTCTCGCCGGTTTCGGCGTGACGCCGGCCGCGCTTGCCGTCGCGCCGCTTGCGACGCAGGGGAAGGTGCCGCAGGTCATCATGGCCGCGGGCACCTCGATCATTACCGAACGCTCGCCCTACATCGTGCGCACCTCGTTCACGCTGGCTCAGTCGTCCGAGATCATCGGCCGACTGGGCGGCGAAGAACGGCATCAAGAAGGTTGCGGTGCTGGTCTCCGACTATGCGCCTGGCGCGGACGCGCTCGAATTTCTTCAAGGCGAGGTTCACCGCCGGCGGCGGCGAAATCGTAGAAGAGGTGAAGGTCCCGCTTGCCAACCCGGACTTCGCGCCGTTCCTGCAACGCATGAAGGATTCCAAGCCCGATGCCATGTTCGTGTTCGTGCCGGCAGGCCAGGGTGGCAACTTCATGAAGCAGTACACCGAGCGCGGTCTCGCCGGTATCAAGGTGATTGGCCCGGGCGATGTGATGGACGACGATCTGTTGAACGGGATGGGCGATGCGGCGCTGGGCGCGGTCACCGCGCATCTCTATTCCGCAGCACACCCTTCGCAGAAGAACAAGGATTTCGTCGCCGCCTACAAGAAGGCGTTCAACCAGCGGCCGGGCTTCATGGCCGTCGGCGGCTATGACGGCATCCATCTGATCTACGAGGCGCTGAAGAAGACCGGCGGCAAGACCGACGGCGACGCACTGATCGAGGCGATGAAGGGGATGAAGTGGGAGAGCCCGCGCGGGCCGATTTCGATCGATCCCGAGACCCGCGACATCATCCAGAACATCTACATCCGCGAGGTGAAGAAGGTGGATGGCGAGCTCTATAACATCGAGTTCGCGACCTTCGAGGCGGTGAAGGACTCCGGCAAGACCAAGAAGTGATTGCCGGACAACCTGCTTGTTGCCTATGTTTCGTCATTCCGGGTCCAACGCGTTGCGTTGGCCCGGAATGACAACGGCTAGCTGAGGCGCTTGACCACTTTTCTCACCATTCTGTTCGACGGCGTGGCCTACGGCATGCTGCTGTTCGTGCTGGCGTGCGGGCTCGCGGTGACGCTTGGGTTGATGAATTTCGTCAACCTCGCGCATGGCGCGTTCGCGATGGCGGGCGGCTACGTCTGTGCGATCCTCGTCAACCGGTACGGCGTGCCGTTCCTGGCCGGCCTGCCGCTTGCGTTTCTGGTCAGCGCCGCCGTTGGCTTCGTGCTGGAGCGGCTGCTCTATCGCCATCTGTATCACCGCCCCCATCTGGATCAGGTCCTGTTCACGGTCGGCCTCGTCTTCATGTCGGTCGCAGCCTGCGACTACGTGATGGGCTCCTCGCAGGTGTTCATCAACCTGCCGCAAGGGCTGCAAGGGCAGATCGACCTGTTTGGTGTCGGCATTGGCCGCTACCGGCTGATGATCATCGTCATCTGCGGGCTGTTGACGATCGCGCTGCAACTGACCCTCTCGCGCACGCGGTTCGGGAGCCGTCTGCGCGCGGCGGTGGATGATCCCCGCGCCGCCGTCGGCCTCGGCATCAATGTGCCCTGGGTGTTCGCGTTGACCTTTGCGTTCGGCTCCGGCCTCGCCGGCCTCGGAGGTGCGCTCGGCGCGGAAATCCTCGGTCTCGATCCGCATTTTCCGCTGAAGTTCATGATCTACTTCCTGATCGCGGTGACGGTTGGCGGCTCATCCAGCATTACCGGGACCGTTTCTGGCCTCGCTGCTGCTCGGCATCGGCGACGTCGCCGGCAAGTATTACGTGCCGAAGCTCGGCGCATTCGTCATCTACACCATGATGATCGTGATCCTGATCCTGCGTCCGAACGGATTGTTCGGCCGAACGGCGGCGCGCTGACATGCCCTGGCGCGAACGCACCGGCCTCGCCGCCAGCATCGCCGACCTGTCGCGCTGGCGCTGGGGCGAAATGCTGTTCTGGACTCTCGCGCTGATCGCGATCCTGCTGTTTCCGAACCGCTACCTGATCCTGACCGAGATCGCCTGGCTCGCGCTGTTCGTGCTCTCGCTCGACCTGATCCTTGGCTATGCGGGCATCATCTCGCTCGGCCACGCCGCGTTGTTCGGCGTCGGCGCGTATACCGCGGGCCTGCTGGCGCTGCATCACATCATCGATGAGCCGGTGCTGGCGTTGCTGGTCGCCGGGCTCGCGGCCATGGCGTTCGGCTTCGTCACGAGCTTTCTCGTCATGCGCGGAGCGGATCTGACGCGGCTGATGGTGACGCTCGGTATCGCGCTGCTGCTGCGCGAACTCGCCAACCGCTTCTCCGACATCACCGGCGGCTTCGACGGCCTGCAGGGCATCGTCATGGCGCCGGTGCTCGGGCTGTTTGAGTTCGACATGTTCGGCAAGACGGGCTTCATCTACTGCCTGGCCGTCCTGTTCGTGATGTTTCTGCTGGCGCGGCGCATCGTGCATTCGCCGTTCGGCCTGTCGCTGCGTGCGATCCGCAACAACCCGCTGCGTGCGGCTGCGATCGGCATTCCCGTCAATCGGCGGTTGATCGCGATCTACACCATCGCCGCGTTCTATGCCGGCGTCGCCGGCGGGCTGTCGACCCAGTCCACCGCGCTCGCCTCGCTTGACGTGTTCTCGTTTGAACGTTCCGCCGACCTTTTGCTGGTGCTGGTGATCGGCGGCACCGGCTATCTCTATGGCGGGTTGATCGGCGCGGTCGCCTTCAAGCTGTTGCAGGACGTGTTGGCGACATGGACGCCGCAATACTGGCAATTCTGGATCGGACTCATTCTCGTCATCCTGGTGCTGATCGGACGCGAACGCCTGAATCGCTGGATCATGTGGGCGCCGGACCGGATCGAGAGCATGTTCGGCAGGCGCAAGGGTCCGTCGGCGCCGGCCGCGGGCGGGAAATCCCCATGACGCTCGCACTCGAAACGCAAGGACTGGTCAAGACGTTCGGCGGACTGACGGCGACGCGCGATCTGTCGCTGAAGGTGGAGCACGGCGCGCGCCATGCGCTGATCGGCCCGAACGGAGCCGGCAAGACCACGGTCATCAACCTTTTGACCGGCGTGTTGCGCCCCAATGCCGGCCGCGTCCTGCTCGAAGGCGTGGACATCACGGCGGTCCCTTCGCACCGGCGCGCGCTGATGGGATTGTCGCGCACGTTCCAGATCAATCAGCTGTTCGCCGATCTCTCGCCGCTTGAAAGCCTCGCGCTCGCGGTGTCCGAGCAGCGCGGCGAGGGCCTGCGCTGGTGGAGTTCGCTGGCGCGCGACGCGTCCGCGGTGAGTGAAATCGAGGCGCTTCTGCAGCGCTTTCATCTTGCAGACGTGATGAATGAGCGCACGGCAACGCTGCCCTATGGCAAGCAGCGCCTGTTGGAGATCGCGCTTGCGATCGCGGCAAAGCCGCGTGTGCTGCTGCTGGACGAACCGGCCGCCGGCGTGCCCGAGGCCGAACGCCACGACATCCTGGCGGCGGTTGCGAGCCTGCCGCGCGACGTATCGGTGCTGCTGATCGAACACGACATGGATCTGGTGTTTTCCTTTGCGGACCGCATCTCGGTGCTGGTCAACGGCGCGCTGTTCGTCGAAGGGCCGCCGAACGAGGTTGCGCGCGATCCGCGCGTGAAGGCTGTCTATCTCGGCGAGGACGCCGATGCCTGAGATGCTGATGATCGACGGTTTGCGCGCGGGCTACGGCGAGGCGGTGGTGTTGCCGTCGATGTCGCTGACGCTCGATCGGGGCGAAGGCCTTGCACTGCTTGGCCGCAATGGCACCGGCAAAACCACGTTGATCAATTCGATCGTCGGCGTGACGCGTCGCTTCGCCGGCCGCATCCTGCTCGACGGCAAGGAGATTACACGGCTGCGCGCCGATCAGCGTGCGCGCGAAGGTATTGGCTGGGTGCCGCAGGAGCGCAACATCTTTGCGTCGCTCACGGTGGAGGAGAACATGACCGCGGTCGCGCAGCCGGGGCCGTGGACCGTCGAGAAGGTCTACGCGATGTTTCCGCGGCTGGCCGAGCGGCGGAAAAATTTCGGCAATCAGCTGTCAGGCGGCGAGCAGCAGATGCTTGCCATCGGCCGCGCGCTCACGCTCAATCCAAAACTGCTGCTGCTGGACGAGCCGCTGGAAGGCCTGGCCCCGATCATCGTCGAGGAACTGATCGCCGCGCTGAAAGGCATCGTCCGCAGTGAGGGCACTTGCGCCATCGTCGTCGAGCAGAATCCGAAGAAAGTTCTTGGGCTCGCTGGCCGCGCCGTCATTCTCGAGCGCGGCGCGATCGTGCACGCGGCGTCGAGCGATGCCCTGCGTGGGGATCCGGCGACGCTGGATCGGTATCTCGGGGTATCGGGGGCAGGGTGATGTCGAAGTGCAGTGCCGGAAATCCATTTTTCCTTGCTGTGTCGCTGGATTCCGGGTTCGCCCGCTTTGCTCGCGCCCCGGAATGACGCAGAATGGATCCAGGTTTTTTGCAAGCACATGCTCGGGAGTGAACTGCCATGCAACGTACAAAACCGCCATTCCGCGCCGATCAGGTCGGCAGCCTGTTACGTTCCGATCGCGTCAAGGAGGCGCGCGCGAAGCTCGAGAAGGGCGCGATCAAGGCCGATGAGCTGCGCAAGATCGAGGATATCGAAATCGAGAAGATCGTGCACAAGCAGGCTTCGGTAGGCCTCAAGCTTGCAACCGACGGCGAATTCCGCCGCTCCTGGTGGCATTTCGATTTCTTGAGCCATCTCACCGGCTGCGAGATGTACGCGACCGAAGGCATCCAGTTCGCCGGCGTCACGACGCGCGGCGAGGGTATTCGCGTCAAGAGCAAGCTGGATTTTCCGGCCAACCATCCGATGCTCGCGCATTTCGAATTTTTGAAGAAGTGCTGCGTGCAGGCCGGCGTCACGCCGAAGATGACGATCCCGTCGCCGGCGGTGCTGCATTTCCGCGGTGGGCGCAAGGCGATCTCGACCGATGCCTATCCCAACATGGACGACTACTTCATGGATCTTGCCAAGACCTGGCGCAAGGCCGTGCAGGCGTTCTACGATGCCGGCTGCCGTTACCTGCAGCTCGACGACACGGTGTGGTCGTATCTCTGCTCGAAGGAGGAACTTGAGAAGATGCGCGCGCGGGGCGAGGACCCGACCGGCCTCGCGCAGACCTACGCGCGCGTGATCAACTACGCGATCGCCGAGCGGCCGGCCGACATGACCATCACGACACATGTCTGCCGTGGCAACTTCCGCTCCACCTGGATCGCGTCGGGCGGCTACGAACCGGTGGCCGAGGTCCTGCTGCGCGACGTGAATTACGACGGCTACTTCCTTGAATACGATAGCGAGCGTGCCGGCGGATTCGAGCCGCTGCGGTTCCTGCCGAAAGGCAACAAGATCGTCGTCGTCGGCCTCATCACGTCGAAGAGCGGCGAACTGGAAAAGAAGGACGACATCAAGCGGCGCCTCGAGGAGGCGTCCAAATTCGTCGCCTACGATCAGATGGCGCTGTCGCCGCAATGCGGTTTCGCCTCGACCGAGGAGGGCAACATCCTCACCGAGGATGAGCAGTGGGCAAAACTTCGCCTGGCCGTCGAGATCGCAAACGACGTGTGGGGGAAGTAGGACGCCAGCCATACATCATTGCGGGCCATAGCCGTTCGAAGAACGGCGTCGCTTCACTCGCCTATGGCGAAGCAATCCAGAGCCGCACAGGAGGCTGCATTGCTTCGTCGCCGTTCTTCGAACGGCTATGCTGCGCAATGACGGATTTCTTGAATCCGGAAAGTCAGAACCATGAGCATCGTCGGTGCGGTCGAAAGCCTTTGGCGCTACCCGGTCAAGAGCATGGCCGGTGAGGCAATTGACGAAGCGTTCGTTGGCTATGCCGGCGTTTATGGCGATCGTCACTGCGCGTTCATCAATGCCGGGGCGCCGGCCGGATTTCCGTATCTGACCGGCCGCTCACGCAGCGAGATGCTGCTCTATCGGCCGCGGTTTCGCGACGCAGGTCTCGCTGCGCGGCCGCCGAACCAGTCGGCTGCCGAGAAGCTGGGGCCGGGCCTGACCCCGCTCTATCCTGCGCCTGAAACGCTTGCGATCGATGTCACCGCGCCGTCGGGACAGGTTCTCGCGGTGGATGACGCGGCATTGCGCCAGATGCTCGCGGGCGACAAGATCGACGCAGATGGCATTTCCGTCATCCGCTCCGATCGCGCGTTGACCGATTGCCGTCCTGTCTCGCTGATATCGTTGCGGACGATCGAACAACTCGGCGACGAGATCGGCACGCCGATGGATCGCCGCCGCTTCCGCGCCAACATCTATGCCGACCTTGGCGCGGCGGCCGGTTTTGCCGAGGACGGATTTGTCGGCCGCAAGTTGCAGATCGGCGATCGCGCGGTGATTGCCGTGCTCGATCGCGATCCGCGCTGCAAGATGATCTCGATCGATCCGGACACCGCCGAGGAAAATGCCGCGGTGCTTCGGCACGTGGCGAAATCGCACGAGGGCAATACCGGCATTTATTGCGCGGTCATCACCGAGGGCACCGTGCGGCGGGGGGATTCGATCGTTCTTCTGGATTGAAGGCCGCCATGACAGTGATCGACTTTGCCCGGGCGCGGATCGCCTGGATGACCCGCGACGGATCGCGCGGACTTTGGCGTGTGGTCGCGGTCGCGCGTGAGACGGGTGGCGCGCAGCGGGCCTGGTGTCTTGCAGCAGGCGTGTTGGCCGGCGATGTGTACGGGCAGGGGCGCTTGCCGTTGCAGCCGCCATACGCGTTTCAGTTCGCCGCATCGCGCGAGCGTCACGTGATGTTTCGCGAGCCACAGGAAGCGGCAGATTTGCGGGACACCGACGCGCCTCACTCGGACACGTTCAGCAGCGTCGCAATAGATGCTCCCGAAATCGAAGCCGAGGCGGTACGGCTCGACGGCGTTGCCGCAAACAGCCGGTGGCCGTTGACCGCACGGCTTTCCGCTGCGGGACGGAGCGGCGCGCGCTGGTCGCTCGAGTTTCCGGTCGGTCACATCAACCTGCGCGACAGGCCGTCGGCCTGGCAGATCGAGACCGGGCCGGTGATCGTTCCTGTCGATCTTCTGGATATTGCCGGTGCCGCAAAGCCGGGCGGGCTCCAGCTTGCTTTTCTCTTCTTCAATCGAGCGGATCGGGCGGACCTTCTGGCATTGGGCCCGCCGGGTGGCTCCGCAGCCGGCCGCCGCAGCTTCGCACATTTCGCGAGGCTGGAAGGCGTTGAGGTCGAGCTGTTTGGTTAGGGCGTGATGGGCTGTGGTTTGACTGGCCGGAAAGGCCCCGGAGTTTTTCACAGGTTTACGCACAGCTCATTATTCTGTTTTTCAGA
Organism: uncultured Alphaproteobacteria bacterium; assembly: GCA_963774995.1. Lineage (GTDB taxonomy): Bacteria > Pseudomonadota > Alphaproteobacteria > Rhizobiales > Xanthobacteraceae > P52-10. The sequence continues at coordinate 247,828 of CAVZHJ010000010.1, read as the reverse complement.
AATAAACTTGACCTTGCCTGCGTCTAGGAATATTTATTGACCATCCCGCTCCTTTACGGGGCGCGTCGCGGTCGTCTCCGTGGCATGGATAGCGGGATGCGGTGGCCGCCACGATGCCGGACCCCTGGGCCGTTATCAGGATCTCTGATCCTGGAGGCGGATAAGGGACAGACGCCGGCAACACGGGCGGACGGCCCAAGTGCATGTCCGGGCGACAGCTCGCACGAACGGGAAGGCTAGGCGGAAGCGATGCCTCCTGGGACATGGAGCAAGCCGCGAAATCCATTCGCGTGCGGAACGCGGGGCGTATGCGCTGCGTCCGAGGCTACTATGTTATCCGTGTGCTTTTAGCACACGGGCCACGTGGTTCACCCACGTGGCGCCGCGGGCGCGGTGAAACGCCCTGTCGTTCCGCACGCCCCTTCGGGGGATCGAGGAAGACAATCGAGTTTCGAGACCGGCGCGCCCTGGGGCCGGACTGAACACGGGGCGATGACGCGCGTCTGGAGTTCGGCGTAGCTTATCGAGCGAAGCCGGGGGCTGTTTGACAATTTGAATGATGCGCTGGCGACCGCGCAACTCTTTGCAAGGGCATCGCGCTTCAGGGCTTGGCCGCGAGAAACACCTCGCCCAGCAGCGACGAATTCGACCACGGCACCTGCTGCCCCTTCGTGCCGGCGACGACTTCGGCCCGTACGCGCGTGAGCATCTGCTGCAGTTCGAGGCCGGGCGTGCCGATGTGCCGCGACAGCGCCGCCGAGAACGGGCTGTTGGCGCCCTCGCCATCGAGGGCGACCTGTCCGGGCGCCGTCGCGAATGCGATCAGCGTTCCCGCGCCGCGCGTCGCGCCCGCGGCCGGCGCTGATGGAGCGGCCAGTCCCGCCACCACCGCGATCGCCCGGCCGGGGCCGGCGGATGCTGTCTGTTGCGCCATAGGCGAGCGAGGCGACGCCGTTCCTGGAACGGCTATCGGATTGTTGCGGCAGGCGTCGAAGATCAGGATGTTGGTGCGGACCTGATCGTCGAGACCGGCCAGGATGGTGTCCATGTCCGTCATCGTCTCGGCCAGGTTGATGCTCGCCTGCAACTGCACGTCCACGGGCACGAGGTAGTTGCGGCCATCGACCTGCACGCCGTGGCCGGCATAGTAGAGCAGGGCGGTCTGCGCCTGCGCGGCCTTCAGCAGGAATTCGTCCGTGGTCTTTTTCATGGTCGCGCGATCGAGATCGATGCCCTCAGACACGTCGAAACCGAGATCGCGCAGATTCCTGGCGATCGACCGCGCGTCGCTCGCCGGATTCGGCAACGCGGTCACATGAGCATAGGCGCCGTTGCCGATCACCAGCGCGACGCGCCGGCCGCCGTCGGACAGCCCGGCGCGGATGGTCGGGGGTGCTGCGGCCGTCGACAACAGCTCCAGCCGGACCTTCGCGGTCGCCTGGTTGGCCTTGCTGCCGGCGTCGGCGGCGGTGCCGTCGAGAGCGGTCTTGAAGTCCTGCCTGGCGCGGTCGTAATCGCCTTTCGCCTCAAAGGCGAAGCCGCGGTTGACATGGGCGCTGATCCACACGCTGCCCGGCGGCGTCATGATGTTGGCGGGCGCGCTGGCGCGCAGCAACCGGATCGCCTCGTTGGTATCGGCGATGGCGCGGTCGTGTTCGCCCTTCGCCCGGAAGAGAACGCCGCGATTGATGTAGGTCGACGCCAGCGACGGGCTGAGGCGGATCGCCTCGTTGAGATCGGTGAGCGCGCCGTCGAGATCGCCGAGCGCAAGCTTGACGATGCCGCGATTCTGATACGAGAAGGCTCCCCTGGGATCGAGCCGGACAGCCTCGCTGTAGTCGGCAAGCGCGCGCGGGTAGTCGCGCTTGTTGCGCCAGGCGTTGCCGCGGTTATGAAAGATGGTGGTGTGCGGCCCGCCAAGGCGCAGCGCATCGTTGAAGTCGGCAATCGCGATGTCGTACTCGCCCTTGTCGTAATAGGCCGAGCCGCGCAGGTTGTAGAGGCCGACCGCTTTCGGATTGAGGCGGATCGCCTCGGTCGCGTCCGCAATCACCCTGGTGTAGTCGCCCTTCTTGTTCCAGCCGACTGCGCGCCAGAAATAGACGTCTGCGAGCTTTTCGCCGGAGAACACTTTCAGGGCGATGATCTTGTTGCACGCATCGATCTGCTTGTCGGCGGGCGTGCCTTCGCTGGTGCAGAGCGGACCCAGTTGCGCGCGCTGCTGGGCGGAGGCCTGCGAACATGGAAGCGCTACGAACCACGTTGCAGCCAGTGCCAGGCCGGTCAGAGTCGAGCGCCGCATGAAAATCCCCCTGATTGCGCCGGCCACGGCAGTAATCCTTTGTCGCCACTGCGAAATTGACGGTTCAAGCGATGCGGCTCTACCCGATTGGCCCTTTCCTCGGTGGGCCGGCCATGCTATCGGCTTGGGCCAAATCCATTCTGCCCACCTGCGTGCCAGTGAAAAACGACGCTCTGATCGCCGAGATTTCGGACTTCTGCCGCCGCGAAGGCATGGCGGAATCGACCTTTGGCCGCCGCGCGGTCAATGACGGCAAGCTTGCCCAGCGCCTCAGGGACGGCAAGCGCATCACCATCGACACGCTGGATCGCATCCGCGCCTATATCGGCCAGACGTCGACCGGCATCCCCGGCGTCCCGGTCATCCGCCGGCCCGATCCGCCGCTGGAGCGGCGCGACCCGCGCGGCAACTTCCGTTTCTTCGAAAACCGCCAGAAATACCTGCTGTTCGTGCACACCTGCTCGGAAAAGCGGGTGATCGCGGAGCGAGTCGGGCTGGAACTGGCGAGCATCCATCCGCGTCCGCCGGCGGTGCGGGTGTTTGATGCCGGGGTGGGCGACGGCACGGTGCTGGCGCGGGTGATGCGGAGCATGCACAGCCGCTTTCCCCACATGCCGTTCTATATCGCCGGCAAGGAAATCAGCCTCGAAGACATCAAGCTCGTGCTGCAGAAGCTGCCGGACCGGCTCTACGAGCACCCGGCGACCGTGTTCGTGCTGACCAATATGGCTTACGCAGAGGCGCCGTGGCTCTCCCCGAGGTCGCCTGCGGCCGCGTCCAGCCTCGTCTGGCGCGAGGTGGCCCTGACCGGCTCATCGTCGGCCGAGTTCGAGGCGCAGATCGGCGAATTGCAGCCTTTTCTCGACGAAAACTGGCGCGCCAACATCTCCCAGCGCTCCGGCATGCCGGTCTATGAGCGGCCGATCGCCCTGGTATTTTACCGCGAGGATCACCGCTTCCTGCTCGAGCCTGTGATTCCGAAGCCCGGCCGCGCCGAAGCCAATTTCGACCTGATCGTCGCCTCGCAGCCTTACCGCGCCAAATCCTCCGAGACCTTCCGCGCCAAACGGATCATCGCGCCGCTGGCACGGGCGCTGCGGGCGGGCGGGCGGCTGATCGGCATTCACTCGCACGGCCACGATCCGGGCATGGAAATCATCGAGGCCGTTTGGCCTGGAGAAAATCCTTTCTCCATCAGCCGCCATGAGCTATTGCGCGCGGTGAAATACGAGCTCGGCTCGGCCGGGCGCGATCTTAATTTCAACGCCTACGCCGACCACCGCTCCATCTTCAAATACGATATGGAAGCGCTGCCCAACGAGGTCACCGGTCCAATCGGAACCTCGACCGCGTTTGCAGCATGGAACGCGGCGGTGTATGTCGCCCAGATCGAGGATGACCGCTTGACGGAAGTGACGCAGAGCGGCCGTTATCTCGAGGCCACGAAGGACGTCCTGCGCAAACACAACGGACTCTGGTTCTACGACAAATCCTACGTCATCTCGCGCAGGCGCGACTGACGGTTCACACACATCATCGGATCAATAAGGGGAATGAGTTGATGCGCGCGTCCTACCTGTTCACGAGTAAATCTGTCTCGGAAGGACACCCGGACAAGGTGTGCGACCAGATCTCCGACGCGATTCTCGACGCGTTCCTGGAAAACGACGTCAAGCTCGGCATCGAGGACGATAGCCAGATCAATACGCGACTTGGCTGCGAGACGCTGACGACCACGAACAAGATCGTGATCGCCGGCGAGTGCCGTGGTCAGGAGCCGTTGATGAAGAAGTACAACGGCACGACGATCATGAATCGCGAGCTGCTGACCGACATCGCACGCGGCGTGGTCAAGGATATCGGCTACGACCAGGACGGCTTCTCCTGGCACGGCGCCGACGTCGAAGTGCTGCTGCACGGCCAGTCGCCCGACATCGCGATGGGTGTGAACGCCAAGAAGAAAAAGGGTGGCGAGGAGGAAGGCGCCGGCGACCAGGGAATGATGTTCGGCTACGCCTGCACCGAGAGCGAGATCTTCGAGAAGGGCTCGTTCATGCCGGCTCCGATCTTCTTCGCGCACAGGGTCCTGCGCACGCTCTCCGAACAGCGCCGCGCCGGCAAGCTGTTCGACCTGCAGCCCGACGCCAAGAGCCAGGTCACGGTTCAGTACGTCAACGGCAAGGCCGTCGGCTGCACCAAGGTCGTCGTCTCGACCCAGCACAATGCGCAGAACCGCAACGGCAAGAAGTATACGCCCGGCATGGTGCGCGACCTGATCGAAAGCGCGGTCGAGTCCTCGCTGCCGAAGGGCTGGATGCCGAAGAAGCCGTCCGACTTCCTGGTCAACCCGACCGGCAACTTCGTGGTCGGCGGTCCGGACGGCGACTGCGGCCTGACCGGCCGCAAGATCATCGTCGACACCTATGGCGGTTACGCACCGCACGGCGGCGGCGCATTCTCCGGCAAGGACCCGACCAAGGTCGATCGCTCCGCGGCTTACGCTGCGCGTTATCTTGCGAAGAACGTGGTCGCGTCCGGTCTTGCGGAGCGCTGCACGATCCAGGTGGCCTACGCGATCGGCGTCGCCGACCCGATGTCGCTACTGGTCGACACGCACGGCACCGGCAAGGTTGACGAGAAGAAGCTCGAGAAGATTCTCCCCGAGATGTTCCGTCTGACGCCCACGAACATCCGCCGCAGCCTCAAGCTCAACAAGCCGATCTACCGCCGCACCGCGGCCTACGGCCACTTCGGCCGCGCGCCGGAGAAGGACGGCGGCTTCTCGTGGGAGAAGACCGACCTCGCCACGCAGCTCAAGCGCGCGTTTTGAGGCGAAGGAAATCCGGATGTCATCGCCCGGGCAAAACGGAGTTGCGTCTTCGCAACTCCGGCGGGGCGGTCTCGATTAGAAGGGCACTGCATCCCTAAACGGAATGCCCGCCACCATAGGCAAGCGAAGCGACGCCGTTCTTCGAACGGCTATGGCCGGGCATAACGGAGCAGACAATGAGCCGTGCTCGAAAACAGGAACGATTGAATGACCGCCGCGACCAAGGACTACATCGTCAAGGATATCTCGCTCGCCGCCTTCGGCCGCAAGGAAATCGATCTCGCCGAAACCGAGATGCCCGGCCTGATGTCGATCCGCGCCGAGTATGGCCCGAAGCAGCCGCTGAAGGGGGCGCGCATCGCGGGCTCCCTGCACATGACGATTCAGACGGCGGTGCTGATCGAGACGCTGAAGGCGCTCGGCGCCGATGTGCGCTGGGTCTCCTGCAACATCTTCTCGACGCAGGATCACGCGGCCGCTGCGATCGCCGCGGCCGGCACACCGGTGTTCGCGTACAAGGGCGAGAGCCTGGTCGAATACTGGGACTTCACCGCAAAACTGTTCGACTGGCATGGCGGCGGCGTGCCGAACATGATCCTCGACGACGGCGGCGACGCGACGATGCTGGTGCATCACGGCTTGCGCGCCGAGAATGGCGACACGGCGTTCCTCGACAAGCCTGAAGTCCGAGGAAGAGGAAGTCTTCTTCGCACTGTTGAAGAAGATGCTGAAGGAGAAGCCGAAGGGCTGGTTCGCGTCCGTCGCCAAGGCGATCAAGGGCGTTTCGGAAGAAACCACCACCGGCGTGCACCGCCTCTACAAGCTCGCCGAGCAGGGCAAGCTGCTGTTCCCGGCGTTCAACGTCAACGACTCGGTCACCAAGTCGAAGTTCGACAACCTCTACGGCTGCCGCGAGTCGCTGGTGGACGCGATCCGCCGCGGCACCGACGTGATGCTGGCCGGCAAGGTCGCCTTCGTGGCCGGCTTCGGCGACGTCGGCAAGGGCTCGGCGGCGTCGCTCCGCCAGGCCGGCGCGCGCGTCATCGTCGCCGAAGTCGATCCGATCTGCGCGCTGCAGGCGTCGATGGAAGGCTATGAGGTCGCCACACTGCAGGACGCGTTCAGCCGCGCCGACATCTACGTCACGGCCACCGGCAACAAGGACATCATCACCGTCGACGACATGCGGCAGATGAAGGATCGCGCCATCGTCTGCAACATCGGCCACTTCGACAACGAGATCCAGGTCGCGGGCCTGAAGAACTTCAAGTGGACCAACATCAAGCCGCAGGTGGACGAGATCGAATTCCCGAAGGGCAACCGCATCATCCTGCTGTCGGAAGGCCGCCTCGTGAACCTCGGCAACGCCATGGGCCATCCGTCCTTCGTGATGTCGTCGTCGTTCTCCAACCAGACGCTGGCGCAGATCGAACTGTGGGCGAACCCCGGCAAGTACGAGAAGAAGGTCTACACGCTGCCCAAATTCCTCGACGAGAAGGTCGCGGCGCTGCATCTCGACAAGCTCGGCGTCAAGCTGACCAAACTGCGCCCGGATCAGGCCGAGTACATCGGCGTGTCGCCGCAGGGCCCGTTCAAGCCGGACAGTTACCGGTATTGAGCCTGCGTTCACGCCCTCTCCCACAAAAGGGGGAGGGCGCATTACGTCTTGATGCGCCGCTTCCGTTTGATCTCGGCGATGCGCGCGGTGTCTTCCGCCTGCAGATGGCGGCCGCGCTCGAGAATCTCGAGCGTGTACTCGTCGTAGGTCAGCCCAAGCCGCTGCGCCTTCTCGACGCGGAACATTGCGGTGTCGCGCGACACGTTTTTCCGCACGTTGTTGTAGGCAGCCTTCCAGTAGAAGTAGTTGCCGATGCCGCCGCGTCCCCATTCGGGCACGTGATCGTCCTCGATCGGCGGCCCGCCATTGTGACCGGTGTTGGCGAGATCGAACTCCTTGTCCCGATCGCTCATCGCGCTACGCCACGATCAAGGATCACCGCGTAGCGGATTTGCCGTCTGGTCGGATTGCGAAACACGATCGGCTGGTTCAGGTGCATCTTCAGGCAGTCGCCTTGTCCGAGGCGAACGGTCTCGCCGCCCAATTCCATTTCGAGCGTGCCGTCCAGCACCCACACCTGCTGCTCCACGCCGGGCAGCCGCATGTTGTCGAACGCGACACTGCGGCGCGGCGGAAACTCCACCTCGACGATATCGAGCGATGAGCCGGCCGGCGACACCTCGCGCCGCAGGTAACGGGTCGCCGGATCGCGCCAGGTCGGCTGCGTCTCGCGGCGCGCGAGCGGGTTTTCGGCCGCCGCCGTATCGGCAAACAGCGCGGAGAGGGTGATGCCGAGCCCGCCGCACACCTTGTTCATCAGCTGCGCGGTGGGGCTCGATTCGCCACGCTCGATCCGCGACAGCATCGCGCGGCTGACATCGGCGCGATCGGCAAGGCTGTCCAGCGTCAAACCTTTCTGGCTGCGCAACTCGCGGATGCGTGCGCCGATCCGCTGGTCGATATCGGTGATGGGCGTTCTCATATGGGCATCATACATTCCAATATAGTGGAATCAAGTATCAATCCCGGATGGCGCGACGTGTCGGCCCCGGAATGACGGCCAAATGCGAGTTGCAATCGCCACTCACCCTGCCAAATGAGAAGGCCATGGGAGAGACGGCCATGGCGAACGAAATGGCGAACGAACATGTCGACGTGCTGATCGTCGGTGCGGGGCTTTCAGGGATAGGTGCTGCGTATCACCTGCAGCAGAAATGCCCGGACAAGCGCTACGCGATCCTGGAAGGCCGGGCCTCGATCGGCGGCACCTGGGATCTGTTCCGCTATCCAGGCATCCGCTCTGATTCCGACATGTTCACGCTCGGCTATTCGTTCAAGCCGTGGACCCATGAGAAGTCGATCGCGGAGGGGCCGACGATCCTGAACTACATCCGTCAGACGGCGAGCGACAACGGCATCGAACAGCACATCCGCTTTTCGCACAGCGTCAGACGCGCGGCGTGGTCGTCGAAGGATGCGCGCTGGACGGTGGAGGTAGCGCGGGGCGAAGCGGGCGAGATCGTCAACTACACCTGCAACTTCCTGTTCCTGTGCAGCGGCTATTATAAATACGAAGAGGGCTACACGCCCGAGTTCAAGGGCGTTGAAAACTTCAAGGGCCGTATCGTCCATCCGCAGAAGTGGACCGAGGATATCGACTACGACGGCAAGCGCGTCGTCGTGATCGGCTCGGGCGCCACGGCGGTGACGCTGGTGCCGGAGATGGCCAAAACCGCAGCGCACGTGACGATGCTGCAGCGTTCGCCGACCTATGTCGTCGCGCGCCCCGGATCGGATTCGCTCGCCATCAAGCTGCGCAAGCGCTTTGGTGCGCGCTTCGCCTATGGTGCGATCCGCTGGCGCAATGTGCTGTTCGGCATGTACTTCTTTCAGCTCTGCCGCCGCAAGCCCGAGCGCGCCAAGCAACTGCTGCTCGGCGGCGTGCGGATGGCGCTGGGCAAGGATTTCGACGTCAAGACGCATTTCACGCCAAGCTACAATCCGTGGCAGCAGCGCCTGTGCCTGGTGCCGGACGGCGACCTGTTCCGCTCGATTCGCGAAGGCCGCGCCTCGGTGGTGACGAACCACATCGACAGCTTCACTGAAAAGGGCATTCGCCTGCAGGACGGCTCCGAACTCGAAGCCGACATGATCGTCACCGCGACCGGGCTCAATCTGCAGGTGATGGGCGGCATGACGCTCGCCGTCGACGGCAAGACGATCGAGCCGGCCAGACTGATGAGCTACAAGGGCATGATGTATTCGGATGTCCCGAACCTCGCGACTGCGACGGGTTATACCAATGCATCGTGGACGCTGAAGTGCGATCTTACCTGCGAGTATGTCTGCCGCCTGCTCAACTACATGGACAAGCGTGGCTACCGGCAGTGCGTGCCGCGCCAGACCGATCCGTCGGTGACGGAGGCGCCGTGGCTCGACTTCACCTCCGGCTACGTCCAGCGCTCGGTGGCGAAGTTTCCGAAGCAGGGCTCGAAGCGGCCCTGGAAGCTGTACCAGAACTATGCGTTCGACATCGTCACCTTGCGATTCGGCAAGATTGACGATGGCGTGATGCAGTATTCCTGATCACGTTCGTCATTCCGGACGGCGCGAAGCGCTGATCCGGAATCTCGAGATCAGCCAACTCAGAGGACCTCACGTCGGGATTTCGGGTTCGTCGCTTGGCGACGCCCGCGAATGACGTTGGGGCGCATCCGTCACACGCCCGTTACCAACTCAAGCGCCAGACAGGTCCTGTGACGTCCATCACATCCTCGTGGGGCGCGTTGAACCATATTGGTGCGCGTGAAGGCAAATACACATGAACACAGGAACCGGTAGAAACCCGCCGCGTTGATGATCGTAACTGGGATGGAGGCTGAGATGCCGTTGTTGTTCTTCCTGCCGATGATCATCGCAAGCGGTCTTCTTCTGCCAGCGCCGCGCAGCGCAAAACCAGTGCGCGAAGAGGACTGAAGGAGCGACCGATGACCCCGTTTGCCAAGGCGTTGCGCTACCGGCGTCTTGCCGCGCGCGAAACCAACAAGATGATCATCAGCCTGCTGCACCGGCTGGCGGATGATGTCGAGAGCCGCGCTCGCGCGAAGGCTGAGGCCCGTCGTGGTCCGGCGCATATCGTTTCGCTGTCGGGACGTCTGGCGGCGCGCGCGATGCAGCGGGCTCAAGCGGCCCAGGCTGCTTGAACCGGCAAGGCCGCCTCGAGGCGGCCAGGTTGTCCGATGGACGCGCGCGGCCGATTGAAGCCCGCGCCGGATCAAGCGAGCCGGAAGAAACGGGAATCGAGCCGTCAGTGAAGCGGCGGGCTCCAGTCGATCCAGAACACATAGATGCCGATCAAGCCGGTCATGGCGCTGGCGCCCAAGGCCGCCCAAACAGCCGGATAACGCACCGCGCGGCTCAGTGCGAAAAACATCCCCAGCCAGACCGCGCCAAGTATCGCCAAATCTCTCATGGCCCTCTCCATCCCCCGCTCAAGATGACAAAGCCGTGAAATAGCGTATGTGATATAGATCACATACGTACGAACCCGCGACATTTTTCCGCTTGCGCGGCGGCGGAGTTCGCGGCTCGCGCGGACGAAAGCCGCGCCATTGCCTCGTTCGCGCGGACTTGCAATCCTGCGCGCATGACAAAATCACGCGAACGTACTGAACTTGCACTTGCCCGCATCGCCGATCCGAATGGCGAAGGCGCGCGATCATGTCTCACCATTTATCCCGGTGCCGCACGAGCCGCGGCTGATGCGGCCGACACACGCGCAAAATCCGGCAAGCCGCTCGGTCCGCTCGACGGCGCGGTGATCACCATCAAGGATCTGTTCGATGTCGCGGGCGAGGTGACGCGCGCCGGTTCGGCAATGCTGGCGAAGCGCGGCAAACCGGCCCTGGCCGATGCGCCCGCGATCAAGCGCCTGCGCGATGCCGGCGCAGTGATCGTCGCCAAGACCAATATGACGGAGTTCGCGTTTTCCGGCGTCGGCGCCAATCCGCATTTCGGCACCCCTGGCAATCCGGCCGACCGCAAGCGTATCCCCGGCGGCTCGTCCGCCGGCGGCGCGGTCGCCTGCGCAGACGGCATCGGCGAGATCGCCATCGGCACCGATACCGGTGGCTCGACGCGGATCCCCGCCGCGCTGTGCGGCATCGTCGGCTACAAGCCGACCGCAAAACGCATTCCGAGGGACGGCGCCTATCCGCTGTCGTTCGCGCTCGACTCGATCGGGCCGATGGCGCGCAGCGTCGCCGACTGCTTCAGGACCGATGCGGTGCTTGCCGCTGATAAACCCGAGCCGCTGCAAGCTGCAAACCTGAGCGAGGTGCGGGTCGGTCTGGTGCAGGGCTTGGTGCTGGCGAATATGGACAGCATCGTCGCGGCGGCGTTCGAGAAGGCGCTTGGCAGGCTCGCAGCGGCGAAACGCCTGGACGTGACGCTCGACCTGAGCAGGATGATCGACGTCAACGAGCGCGGCGGCATCGCGCCGGCGGAGGCGTACACGATCCACCGCGCGCTGCTGACCGAGGATGGGGCCGGTGTCGACCCGTTCGTGCGCGCCCGCATCATGCGCGCTGCGACCATGAGTGCTGCCGACTACATTCAGAATATCCGTGACCGCGAGGCTGGCATCGCACGCATTGACGCCGTGTTCGAAAATTTCGACGTACTGGCCATGCCGACGACACCGATCGTTGCGCCGACGATGGAGGAAGTTTCAGCGACGGATGGTTTTGTCGCCCGCAACGCGCTGCTGCTGCGCAACACCTCGATAGCGAATTTCTTCGACCTTTGTTCGATCAGCCTGCCTGTGCAACTCGGCAATTCACTGCCATGCGGGTTGATGTTGTTCGCGCGGCACGGGGACGACAGAAAGCTGTTTCAGATCGCGGCCGCGGTGGAGAAGGCGCTCTCGGCTTGATGGGATGCGGCTGTGTGGAAAGTGCATCGATATATTCTGTGCCGTCTCTGTGAAGGTGTTTGGTCCCGGGACGACAGCCTGACTAGCTAATCGTGCACTTCAGCGTGCCGATGCCGTCGATGCCGCATTCGAGCTTGTCGCCCTCGACGATCTGCGCGACGCCGGCGGGCGTGCCGGTCATGATGATGTCGCCGGCGCCGACCGACACCTGTTGCGACAGTTTTGAGATGATCTCGGCCGTGTTCCAGATCATCTGCTCGAGATCGCCGTCCTGCCGGAGCTCGCCGTTGGCCTTCAGCCAGATTCTTGCCTTGGCCGGATGGCCGATTTCGGAAGCCGGCCGCAGTGCGCTGATCGGCGCGGACTGATCGAACGACTTGCCGATCTCCCAGGGCCGCTCTTTCTTGCGCGAGGCGATCTGCAGATCGCGGCGGGTCAGGTCGATGCCGACGCCGTAGCCCCAGACACATGATCGAGCGCCTTGGCCGGATCGATGTTGGCGCCGCCGCTCTTCAGCGCGACGACCAGTTCGACCTCGTGATGCAGATCCTTCGTCAGCGGCGGGTAGGGGATGGTTGCCGCCGTCCGGCACGACCATGTCGGCATGCTTGGCGAAGAAGAACGGCGGCTGGCGCTCGTCGTTGCCGATCTCGCGGATGTGTTCGAGATAGTTGCGGCCGACGCACCAGATGCGGCGCACCGGAAATGATTGCGAAGTCCCGGCGACAGGGATCGCGGCCTGCGCGAGCGGCGCGATGACGAACGACCGGATGTGCTCATGGATGATCTTGCGGAAATGAGCGGATGAACGGCGGCAGATAGCACACGCCTATGCGCTGCCGGCAGGCGCGAGCGCCAGCGGGCGGGCTCGTCGCGATACTGCAGGCGGTAGAACGAGGCGTAGCGGCCGCTCTGCGCGCAGCAGTTCGTCGTGGCGGCCGGATTCCGACGACGCCGTCCGCCCTCGATCACGTGAATGCGGTCGGCATGCATGATGGTGTGCAGGCGATGCGCGATCACGATCGTGGTGCGGCCCTGGCACAGATGCGTCGATCGCGTCCTGCACCTGCCGCTCGGATTCGGAATCGAGCGCGGCGGTCGCCTCGTCGAGCAGGATGATCGGCGCGTCCTTGATCAGCGCGCGCGCGATCGCGATGCGCTGGCGCTGGCCGCCGGACAGTTGCGTGCCGTGTTCGCCGACCGGCGTGTCGTAGCCGGCGGGAAGCCCATGATGAATTCGTGCGCGTTGGCGGCCTTGGCGGCGGCGACGATCTCCTCTTCGCTCGCGCCGGGCTTGCCGAACGCGATGTTCTCGCGGATCGTGCCGTGGAACAGGAACACGTCCTGCCCGACATAGGCGATCTGCTGGCGCAGCGAGCGGCGCGACACCTCCGCGATATCCTGCCCGTCGATCAGGATGGCGCCGCGCTCGGCTCGTAGAAGCCGCAGGATCAGATTGAGCACGGTCGACTTGCCGCCGCCGGACGGGCCGACCAGCGCGGTCATCTTGCCGGGCTCGGCGACGAAGCTACATGCCGCGCAGCACCGGCTCGCCGGGCCGGTAGGCGAACGTGCACGTCGCGGAATTCGACGCGCGCGTCGTTGAGCTTCGAGCGCGGGCTTGTCGCTGTCGTCGGGCTCGGTCGGCGGGCTGTCGATGATCTCGAACAGGATGCGCACGCCGACCAGCGCGGCGTTGAGATCGATGTTGAGCCGCGCCAGCCGCTTGGCCGGCTCGTAGGCGAGCAGGAACGCGGCGAGGAACGAGAAGAACTGGCCCGGGCGTCGCGCCGGTCTCGATCACGCGGTAGCCGCCATAGATCAGCGCCATGCGCGATCGCGATGCCGCCGAGCGTCTCCATCAGCGGGCTCGCGCGGTTGCGAGACCCGCGCCATCTTGTTGGCTTCGTGCTTCGACCGCGGCGACGTTGCGCGTCGATGCGCTGCGCATCGCGTCTTCGAGCGTGAAGGCCTTGACGATGCGGATGCCCTGCACCGTCTCCTGCATGGTCTCGAGGATGCGCGTGCCGCCGGTGAACTGGTTGCTGCGCGATGCGCTGCGACGCGGCGGATCAGCTTGCGCAGCACGAACAGCGCCGGCGGCGCGACCATGAGGCCGATCAGCGACATCACCGGGTCCTGCACCACCATCACGGTCAGCAGGCCGATCAGCGACAGCAGATCGCGGCCGACCGCGGTGATCAGCAGATTGAGCACCTGCGCTGGCCGCGGTCGCGCCGGTCGTCAGCCGCGCGATGAATTCGGACGAATGCCGGTCGGCGAAGAAGCCGAGGTTCTCGTCGCATCAGCTTGTCGAACATCCGCCGCTGGTTGTCGGCGACGATGCGCGTTGCCGATCCGCGACAGCGTCACCGCTGGCCGTAGGTCGCGGCACCGCTTGACGATGAAGATCACCGCGATGGCGATCGCCGAGCACGACGATCGCCGTGAAGTTGCGATCGACATAGGCCTGGTTGATGACGTCGCCATCAGATAGGCGCACAGCGCCGTGCGCGGCGGCCGCGACCGCCATCAGCACGAAGGCGACGCGCATAGCGCCGCCAATAGGCCGAGGCCCTGTTCGGTGAGCAGCCGCCGGATCAGCAAGGCCGCGCGTGTCGGGTCTGCGTGATCGGTGATTGCATGTCGTTCTGGACTGGACATCTCAGGCCATCCTGGCTTGCGCGGTGCCGACGGCCGAAGCCGGCGTTCCTTGCCCGCTGGCGGCGGAATTTTCAAGTCAAAACAGGCGGATAACGGCGGCAAACGGCGTCAGGCCGGAACGGCCTCGCGGCGTTCGGCGGCGCGTTCTGCCGCAGGCAGCTTCTGCTCCCATGCCAGCGCGTGGGCGACGATGGTGTCGAGATCGTCGAATTGCGGCGTCCAGTCGCAGCGTCGCGCGGATGCGGTCGGCGTCGCGGCGATCATGGCCATGATGTCGCCCGGCGCGGCGCGGCGCCTGATTCGACCGCGAAATTCGCGGCCCGACACGCGCCTCACCGCCTCGATCACTTCGAGCACCGAATAGCCGTGGCCGTAGCCGCAATTGAGCGTCGCGCTGTCGCCGCCGGCGCGCAGATAGCGCGAGCGCCGCGCGATGCGCGCGCGCGAGATCGCTGACATGGATGTAATCGCGGATGCAGGTGCCGTCCGGCGTCGGATAGTCGGTGCCGAACACGTCGATCTTGCGCGCGCAGGCCGAGCGCGGCCTCGACCGCGACCTTGATCAGATGCGTCGCGCCCGGCGGTCGACTGGCCGGTGCGCAGCTGCGGGTCGGCGCCGGCGACGTTGAAGTAGCGCAGGACGACGTAGCTCAGGCCGTGCGCCGCCGCGACGTCGCGCAGCATGATTTCGGTCATCAGCTTCGACGAGCCGTAGGGCGACATCGGCCGCGTCGGCGCATCCTCGGCCACCGGCATCGCTGTCCGGATTGCCGTAGACCGCGGCGGTCGAGGAGAAGATGAAATGTCGTCACGCCGCCCTTGACCGCGCTCGCATCAGCGCGCGCGAGTTGCCGGTGTTGTTGCGGTAATAGCCGAGCGGATCGCGCACCGAATTCCGGCACCACGATCGAGGCGGCGAAATGGATGATCGCGTCGACCCTGTGCGTCGCGATCAGCGCGTCGACCAGCTCCTGGTCGCCGGTGTCGCCGACGATAGAGCGGCACGCCTTCGGGCAGCGCCGATGCGAAAGCCGGTGGACAGATTGTCGAGCACGACGACGCTCTCGCCGGCATCGACCAGCTCATGGACCATGTGGCTGCCGATATAGCCGGCGCCGCCGGTGACCAGGACGGTCATCGGCTGACTTCCTTCGCTTGCTGTCGCCCGACTGTCGCGGCCAAATGTGGAATCGGCTGGTTATGAGCGGCGGCAGATCGGGCTTCGCGTCACGGTTTTGCACCGGTATGGTTGCTGAATGCTGAACGTTAGGTAACATGACGGGCCAATGCCGGCGATGGACAGACGTCCTCTTCATCAAGACCTCGTCGCTCGGCGATGTGATCCACCACATGCCGGCGGTGACCGAGGCGCGGCAGCGCTTGCCCGACGCGCGATTCGCCTGGGTGGTCGAGGAGGCGTTCGCGCCGCTGGTGGGGCTGCATCCGGCGGTCGACGGGTCATTCCGGTGGCGACGCGGCGCTGGCGCAGCGCAGTTTCTCAAGCGCGCGACCTGGAAGGAGATCGCGGCGTTCCGGCGGCTGCTTGCGCGCCGGCCGCTACGACAAGGTGATCGACACGCAGGGCCTTGTCCGCTCGGCGATGATCGCGCGCGCGGCGCAGGGCGAGCGCCACGGCTACGATGCGCAGAGCATCAAGGAGCCGTTCGCGTCGCGATTCTACGATGTGAAGCACAAGCGTCTCGCGCGCGTCTGCATGCGGTCGAGCGCAATCGCGTGCTGACCGGGCTCGCGCTCGGCTACGCGCCGGTCAAAGCGATCGGACTACGGCCTGAATGCTGCGACGAAGCCCGCGGAGCGCTATGCGATCCTTCTGCACGGCACCTCACGCGTCTCGAAGGAATGGCCGGAAGAATGCTGGATCGAACTCGGGCGCTGGCTGCGCACAAGGGGCTTTGAGAGTGTGCTGCCGTGGGGCGACGGGATCGAGAAGCTGCGTGCTGAACGGCTATCTGCCGCAATCTCCGACAGTCGCGTACTCGAGCGGCAGCCGCTCGATGCGACGGCGAAGGTGATCGCGGGAGCGGCGCTCGTCGTCGGCGTCGATACCGGGCTTCTGCATCTTGCCGCAGCGCTATCAGGTGCCGCTTGTGGGGATTTATGTGTCATCCGATCCCGGCTTGACCGGGCCGGTCGGCGCGGGACGGATTGTCGTTGTCACCGGTGTGGAGAAAGCGCCGATCGCGTCCGAAGCAATCGCGGCGGTGGAGCGGCTGCTGTAGTCGTCATTCCGGGTTCGCGCGATGCGCGCGCCCGGGAATGACGGCGTATGCGAAGAATTCTAACGCGGGTCATCGGGCCGCTGCGCGTTCAGGCATTGCGTCACGAAAGCCGCGAGATCGTCGCCCTGGAACAGGTAGCCGGAAATGCCGGCCGCCTTTGCCGCTTCCATATCGCTGATGCTGTCGCCGATCAGAAAGCTGGACTTGCGCTGGACCGGCCAGTTCTGCAATCAGGTCGAGGATCATGCCGGGCTTCGGCTTTCGCCAGCTACTGTCCCTGCGATACGCCGGCACTGTTGCCTCGGCAAGGTAGGGGCAATAGCGGACATCGTCGATGCGTGCACCCTGGGCGGCGAGTTCGCCGACCATCCAGCGATTGAGTGCGTGCAAATCGTCTTCGGTGAAGAACCCGCGCGCCACGCCGGACTGGTTGGAGACGACGAAGACAAGGTAGCCGCTCTCGTTGAGCAGGCGGATCGCACCTGCCGCACCCGGAATCCAGCGAAAGCGATCGCGCGTGCCGATATATCCGTCGTCGTTGTGATTGATCACACCGTCACGATCGAGGAAGGCTGCCGGTTTTGTCTCTGGCGCTGTCACAGCGATTGCCTCGCTGCTGTCCCGAGACCGGCCTCGGCAAGCACACGCTGCGCGACGTCGATCACCTCAGCGGGTAGAGATATCGCGCATGCAGGCGTGGTGCAGCATCCGGCAGACGGGTTTGTGGCAAGGGCGGCAGGGCACATCGGTCTTGCTCTGGATCACGGCTGCGATCGGGTTCAGCGGCTTCCAGAGATCCGGACTGGTCGGCCCGAAGATGCCGATCGCGGGTGTGCCGATCGCCGCGGCCACGTGCAGCAGTCCTGAATCATTTGAAATCGCCAGTGGCGCTGCGGCAAGCGCCAGGATCGCGTTGCGCAGATCGGTGCCGGTGAGATCGCGTACGCGCGGTCCGGCTGCGCTTGCGATATCGGTCGCGATCGCCTTTTCGCCCGGACCGCCGACGATCCACACGTCAAAACCTCGCTCGGTCAGGCGGCACGCAGCGTCCGCAAAATAGCTCCAGCGTTTCGAGGGGCCGACCGCGCCGGGGGCGAGCGCGATCGCTTGCGCGGCGCCGAGGTTGTTCGCTCTGCGCCACGCGATGACGTCATCGGCGCCGACGACAAGCTGCGGCAGCGGCCACTCTTCGGGAAGGGGTGCGTTCGGCAGGCAGCGCCAGCGCCGCGCACTGGTCGACCATGCGCGGCAGTGCCTTTTCGCCGTGCCGCCGGTCGTTCAGGAGACCGAAGCGGGCTTCGCCGGTGAAGCCGGTGCGTTCTGGAATGCCGGCCAGCGCGGGCGCCAGCGCAGCCTTCCACTTGCGCGACATGACGAGGGCGCTGCCGTAGCTTTCCTTGCGCAACTCCGAGGCCAGCGCGAACTGTTCGGCCAAGGCCAATCGCCGGCGCGGCAGGTCCCACACGATGCCACGGCGGACGCCCGGCATGTAGTCGACGAGGGGCACGCAAGTCTTGTCCGTGAGCACATCCACCGGCCGGTCGGGCCAGCGGTCTTTCAGCACGCGGACGACCGTGTGGCAGCGAACGAAATCGCCGATCCACATGTAGGGAATGAGCAGGATCGGGCTGGTATCCGCCCGGGTCCTTTTTGACAAATTTTCGCTCATCTTATCAATGGCTTGCCTTTGCCTGCCGGATCGCGCAGAAGGCGTCGGTGAGTGCGCGTTAGCCGTTTCGGTCCACCGCGTCCAGAACGGAGTGGGCTTCACCACGTCCTTGGACAAAGGTTGCCCGCCAGACGGGTCTGGGGCAATGGTTGCGTGCAAATTCAGGGACTTAAAGAAGGCGTCATGCTGCTGGTAACCGGCGGGGCCGGGTTTATCGGATCGAACGTGGTCGCCGCGCTGAATGACGCCGGGCGGACGGACGTGGCCGTCTGCGATCATCTCGGCAGCGATGGCAAGTGGCGCAACCTGGCCAAGCGCCAACTGGCTGATTTCATCCCGCCTGCGGAGCTGTTGAGCTGGCTGCAGGGCCGCAAGCTCGATGCCATCGTTCATCTCGGCGCGATCTCGGAAACGACCGCGACCGACGCCGATCTGGTGATAAAGGCCAATTTCGTCCTGCCGACAAAACTGCTCGACTGGTGCACGGCGACCGCGACGCCGTTCATCTATGCGTCGTCGGCGGCAACCTACGGCAATGGCGAACAGGGGTTCGACGATGACTGGTCGGTGCCAGCGCTGAAGCGCCTGCAGCCCTTGAACCTGTACGGCTGGAGCAAGAACCTGTTCGATCTGCTCGTCTCCGAGCGCGTCGGCGAAGAACGAGAAGCTGCCGCCGCACTGGGCGGGGCTGAAGTTCTTCAACGTGTTTGGGCCGAACGAATACCACAAGGGCACGATGATCAACGTGCTCGCCAAACGCTTCGCCGATGTGAAGGCCGGGCGGCCCGTGCAATTGTTCAAGTCGTATCGCGACGGCGTCGCCGACGGCGATCAGCGGCGCGATTTCATCTATGTGGACGACGTGGTGCGCGTTGTGCAGTGGCTGCTTGCGACGCCGCGCGTCAACGGTATCTTCAATGTAGGAACCGGAACGCCGCGCAGCTTTCGTGATCTGATGCTGGCAGGCTATGCCGCATCGGGAACGAAGCCTGCCATCGAATATGTCGAGATGCCGGACAATATGCGCGCCGGTTATCAGTATTTTACCCAGGCGAGCATGGGACGGCTGCTGGCGGCGGGTTACAATGGCGGCTTCACGCCGCTGGAGGAGGCGGTCCGGCAATACGTGACCGGATTTCTCGACAAGCCTGATCCGTATCGCTGAGGACAGATCGCGACATGTTCAACTTCGACCAGCTTGCTTCCGACATCGCTCGCCAGACGGTGCTGTGCGTCGGCGACCTGATGCTCGACGAGTTCGTCTATGGCGAGGTGTCGCGCGTCTCCCCGGAAGCGCCGGCGCCGGTGATCGCCGTGCAGCGGAGCGAAACCAACGTCGGCGGCTCGGGAAACGTTGCGCGCAATATCGCAGCGCTTGGCGCGCGCTGCATCTTTATCGGCATGGTCGGCAATGATGCGCATGGCGCGTTTCTCAAAGCCGAGCTTGCGCGCGAGGCCCGCATCGAGGCGCAGCTGATCGCCGATACAAACCGGCCGACGACACGGAAGGTGCGCTTCGTGTCCGATCATTTCTCGACGCATCTGTTGCGCGCGGACTGGGAGGTCGCGAGTCCTGCGGCGCCGGAGATCGAGCAGCGCATCATCGATGCGGCGGTCGCAGCGCTGCCGCGCGCGGATATCGTGCTCTTGTCCGACTACGCGAAAGGAACGCTGACCCACCGGGTGATCCGCAATGTGATCGATGCGGCACGAAAACTCGGCAAGCGCGTCGTCGTCGATCCGAAGAGCATGAATTTCGCCATCTATCGCGGCGCGACGCTGCTGACGCCGAACCGCAAGGAGTTTGCTGAGGCAACCCGCAGCCGCGCATCGACCGAGGCCGAACTTGAGGAGGCCGCGCGCGAGCTGATCCGCACCGTCGATAGTGAAGCCATCCTGGTGACGCGCAGCGAGTATGGCATGAGCCTGTTGCTCCGCGAAGGTGAGCCGATCCACATTCCCGCACATCCAACGCGAGTGCGCGACGTGTCGGGTGCGGGCGATACGGTTGTCGCTGTCATCGCGACGGCGCTTGCGGCCGGTTGCGACTGGGACACGGCACTGCGCGCAGCGAACGCCGCAGCTGCTGTCGCCGTGAGCAAGCGTGGCACGGCCACCGTCGATCTTGCCGAGCTGCGCCGGGAAATCCTCCCGCGCGCGTCGCTGGCCGCGGAGGAAAAGATTGCTGCGAATGCACATGATCTCGAAGAGCATCTCGCGGCATGGCGCAAACAGGGCTTGCGGATCGGCTTCACCAACGGATGTTTCGACATTCTGCATCCCGGGCATGTGAAGGTCGCAACCGATGCGCGCGCAGCATGCGACCGGCTCATTGTCGGCCTGAATTCGGATGCCTCGGTGCGCCGGCTGAAAGGTCCGGAACGGCCGCTGCAGAACGAACGTGCGCGCGCCGAGGTTCTCGCCGCCCTGGAGGCGGTCGACCTGGTTGTGATCTTCGAAGAGGATACCCCGCTGCGGCTGATCGAGCAGATCAAGCCGAATGTGCTGGTGAAGGGCGGTGATTACACGCGTGAACAGGTGGTCGGTCACGAGGTGATGGACGCCATCGGCGGCGAGGTGCTGCTGATCGACATCGTTCCCGGTTTCAGTACGACCTCGCTTGTCGATCGTGCGAAGCAGGGCGGTTCATAAGACTGCGCGGTCAGGCTTGCGGTTTCTCAACCGCCATCGCCTGCGAGCCCTTCGCCGCCTTCTCCGAACTGAGCAGCCACGCAAGCCCGCCTGCCGCGCCGACGGCAAAGTAGATCGCACCGAACAGCAGCGAGATGGTCACGCCGTCGGCCGTGCTGAGTCCGGCATAGCCGAACGCGACCTGCATTGCCTGCTCGCGCACACCCCATCCGGCGATCGAGATCGGCATCAGCGTGATGAGGCTGATCGGCGGGATCAGCAGCAGCATCTGACCGAATGAGACGGGTGCCGCTATTGCCAGGCCCGCGCAAGAGGCGATCACGACCGAGAGCAGATGATTAAGCACCGACAGAAACAGAATGCGTGGGCCGATTTGACTGTCGAACATGACGCGGCCGGCGAGTCTCGCGCATCCATGCAGATGGCGCGCCGGCCAGATATCCTGGATCCATTGCCAGGACAGCCGCCCAAACACGAGAAAGGCGACGCAGCCGGCCAGTGCGGCCAGGTCGAGGAGCGCCAGCGCAGCGCGCCCATGTTCGTTGTCGATCAGGCCGAGGCTCCAGGGGAGGCTGACGACGACGATCACCGCAAGCACGATCAGGCCGACCGCGCGGTCGACAAGCACCGAATATGTCGCGGCCTGCCATCCGGCGCCGTGCCGCTGCAGCAGCCACAGGCGAACGCCATCGCCGCCGATCGTCGAGGGCAATGTCTGGTTGAAGAACGCGCCGACCAGGTTGAAACGCAGCGCCGTGCCGATTGAAAGGTGGGTGTCGCAAGCGTTGGCGATCTCACGCCACCGCAGCGCGGCGACGCCAATCTGTACGAGGGTCGCCGCGATCGCGAGAGCGATCCAGACGAGATTGATCTGGCCGAGCCGTGCCTGGATTGCCGGAAAATTCACGCCGCTCAACGCCAGATAAAGCAGCCCGGCGGAGACCGTGATTTTCAGGATCAGGAAGAAGATTTGGCGCATGCCGTCGGCACTTTGCAGGGTTGAATGAGGGCCGAAACCGGCACCGGAACTGCGCGAATTCAGTGTCTTGGTATGGTCTCGGCGGCGGTCTGGCAAGTGCGCCTTCGGGCATGAATACCGCATGAACCGGACAACCCGTTGGCATGCTGAAGCGGATGTTGCGGCACCCCTCGCGAGCGCGTAAGGGTGGACAAAATCAACGGAGGCAATCCCATGGTTCCCCGTCTGGAATCCCTGAAAGTCAAGCTTTTCACCGACGGCGCCGACAAGGCGCAGATCGTCGCCATGGCCAGGAATACGTGGATTTCCGGCTTCACCACCAATCCGTCACTGCTGAAGAAGGCGGGCGTGACGGACTATGTCTCGTACGCGCGGGAACTGGTCGCCGCTGTTCCGGACCGGCACATCTCGTTCGAAGTGATCTCCGACGACATTCCGGAGATGATCGCGCAGGCGCGATTGATCTCGTCCTGGGGCAAGAACGTCTACGCGAAGATTCCGGTCTCGACGACGAAGGACGAGCCGATGTTCGATGTGGTGCGGATGCTGTCGCGTGAAGGTATCAAGATCAACATGACGGCGATCTTCGCGTCCGAGCAGGTGGCAAAGGCCGTCACCGCGTTGCAGGGCGGTGCGCCGGCCTGCGTGTCCGTGTTCGCCGGACGCCTCGGCGACGTCGGCATCGACTATCGGCCGATCGTGATCGACGCGGTTGCACGTGCGCGCGCGACGCAGAATGTCGAAATCATCTGGGCTTCGACGCGGGAAGTCTTCAACGTGATCGAAGCGCACGACATGGGATGCCACATCATCACAGCACCCGCCGATGTCCTGAACAAGCTTCCCGGCCTCGGCACGCAGACCGGCGCAGAGCTTGCGCTTGGTGCGGTCAAGGCGTTCCGCGATGACGCCCTGGCGGCGGGCATCCAGCTTCCATTGCCGGATTCGATGCGCGCGGCGGAATAAGCGGCAGGGTGTTCCTCGTTCGTGTAATCGTTTGAATCAAAACGTGTTTGCGCGATCGATCGCTCGCAATTAGTCGCTCGCAAGCGGGCGTGCTAGACCACCTCACGAAACGGGTACCGAGTCGGTGCAAGGGCAGGCCGCGCCTTCCTTTCGACCGAACGCGGAGGGGCTTGCGTACAGGGACGGTGAATGGCGTTGGCGGGAACAACTTCGGCTGTGGGCAGCAAAAACTTGCGCGTCGGCGTCATTGGCGCGGGCGTCATGGGCAGCAACCATGCCCGCGTGTTCGGCGGATTGTCGGATGTCACGCTGGTCGGCATTGCCGATCCGCTTGATGCGCATCGCGCGCGCGCGACGGATTTGATCGGCTGCCGCACCTTCGAGACTTTCGAGGACTTGCTGACTGAGGGCGTCGATGCGGTGACCATCGCAGCTCCGACCCACCTGCATCACGAGATCGCGCTCGCCTGCATCGCGCAAAAAATTCACGTCATGGTCGAGAAACCGATTGCATCGACCGTCGCGGAGGGGCGCGAGATCGTCGCCGCCGCGCGCCGCGCCAACGTCGCGCTGATGGTCGGCCACGTCGAGCGGTTCAATCCGGCGGTCGAGACGATCAAGCAGGCGATCAAGGGCGAGGAAATTCTTTCGATCGCCATCACCCGTGTCGGGCCGTTCCCGCCGCGCATGTCGAATGTCGGCGTGGTGATCGACCTTGCGGTGCATGACATCGATCTGATCCGCTGGTTCACCGAATCCGAGATCATCGAGGTACAGCCGCAGCTCTCGAGCGCGGTTGCCGAGCGCGAGGACATCGCGCTCTTGCAGTTCCGCACGGCCTCCGGCGTGCTGGCGCATATCAACACCAACTGGCTGACGCCATTCAAGGCGCGCAACGTGACGGTCGCAACCCGCGGCAAGTATGTGATGGGCGATCTGTTGACCCGGCAGGTCACCGAATGCTTCGGGTTCCAGCCGGACGGCAGCTATTCAATGCGTCATCTGTCGGTAGGCTATGAGGAGCCGTTGCGCAGCGAACTTGCCGCCTTCGTCAGCGCGGTTCGTTCCGGCGCGAGCCCGGCGGTGACCGGTGACGAGGGCGTGGCCAGCCTCGAAATTGCAATCCAGTGCCTCGATTCCTCATCGAAGCGCGACAAGCCGGGCCTGCATGTCGAGCCGCGCCGCGTTGTCGGCGGCTAGCCGTTTGATCTTGCTGTGCGCATCGCCCTGGCCGTGCGCCTTGGCCGTTTTGCTGCCTGACCGCTTCCTGTAGAACCAGCCGATGTTCCGGGGCATCTTCACCTTCGGCGGCTTCACGCTGCTGTCGCGCATCGCGGGTTTTGCGCGCGACATCGTGATGGCTGCGATCCTCGGTGCGGGGCCGCTGGCGGACGCGTTCGTGGTCGCGCAACGCCTGCCCAATCATTTCCGGGCGATTTTCGCGGAAGGCGCATTTAACGCGGCGTTCGTGCCGGCCTATGCGCATCTGCGCGGCGGGGCGGGCGATGCGGCCGCGAAGACCTTCGCGGATCGCGTCTTCACGATGCTGTTGATCTTTCAGTCGCTGCTGCTGGTGCTGGCGCTGATCTTCATGCCGCAGGTGGTCGCGTTGCTGGCGCCGGGGTTCTCCGACGATCCGGAACGGCGGATGCTCGCGATCGAGTTGACGCGGATCACGTTTCCCTACCTGCTGTTGATTACCGTCGTGACGCTCTATGGCGCGATCCTCAACGTGATGAACCGCTATGCCAGTGCAGCGGCGGCGCCGATCCTGCTGAATCTCTCGATCATCGTCGCGCTGGCGCTGGCCGTCTTCTTCCCGACCGCAGGACACGCGGCGGCCTGGGGTGTGCTGATCGCGGGTGTGCTCGAAGTCCTGCTGCTGGCGATCGATGCGGGTCGGCAGGGCGTACTGCCGCGCCTGACCTGGCCGCAATTCGATCAGGACGTGCGTGCGTTCTTCAAGGCGCTGGGGCCCGCGACGCTCGGCTCGATGGGGCCGCAGATCGCGGTGCTTGCCGACACGATCATCGGCTCGTTTCTCGCCACCGGAGCGCTGGCGGCGCTTTACTATGCCGACCGCCTCAATCAACTGCCGATCGGCGTGATCGGCGTTGCGGCGGGCACGGTGCTGCTGCCGGCGATGTCGCGGCTGCTGGCTGCGGGCGACGAGCAGGGCGCGGCGCATGCCCAGCGGCGCGTATTCGATCTGACGCTGTTGCTGACGATGCCGTTTCTCGTCGCGTTCCTCGTCGTGCCCGATATCATCATGCGCGCGCTGTTCGTGCGCGGTGCGTTTTCGCAGGCCGACGCGGCGAATGCGGCGACGACGCTCGCAGCCTACGCCGTCGGCCTGCTGCCGTTCGTGCTGCTGCGCAGCGCCGTGGCGTCATTTCAGGCGCGCAAGGATACGGCCACGCCTGCGAAGGCCGCGCTGATCGGCGTCGGCGCCAATCTGGCGGCGAAGGTGGCGCTGGCCGGCACGCTGGCGCAGACGGGGCTGGCGCTGGCGACGGCGCTGGGCGCTTGGGTCAATCTGCTGATCGTGCTGTGGCTGGCCGGGCGCGCAAAGTACATGACATTCGACCGGCCGATGCTGCTCACGCTCTCGAAATTCGCGATCTCGGGGCTGATATTGACCGCCGCGCTGTGGGCCATGGCGAAATTCGGCGCGCCGGCGCTGCTGTCGGGTGTCCGCACCGGGCGGGAAGAACTGACCCTCGCACTGCTGGTCGCCGCCGGGGCAATAACCTATGGCGTGACTGTTCTGGCCCTGTTCGGCCGCAGTTGGCTGGCATCGCTTATTCGTTAGTTCAATACGGGTCTTTCGCTTTGGACGGTTTGCTCGGCACCGAAATCGACCTACATTGGTGCAGTCTTCACAAGGCCCCCTTGATTGCAATCGGACACAATATGACAGTGAAATTCGGCGTCGGGCAAAGCGTTGTCCGCAAGGAAGATGACAGCCTCATTCGCGGCAAGGGCCGTTACACCGGCGATCATGCGCCTGACCGGCTGCTGCATTCGGTCATCGTGCGCTCCCCGCATGCGCATGCCAAATTCAAGATCGATACATCGGCCGCGAAGGCGATGCCGGGCGTTGCCATGGTCCTCACCGCCGCGGATGTTGCCGAGCTCGGCCATCTGCCGTGCCTGTTCAATTTTCCGGACAGTCCGTTCAAGGTGCCGGACTATCCGATCCTGCCGAAGGATGAAGTCCGCCACGTCGGCGACGCGGTTGCCTTCGTCGTCGCCGATACCGTCGAGCAGGCGCGTGATGCCGCCGAGGCGCTTCTGATCGAATGGCAGACGTTGCCGTCGGTGACCGGCGTCAGCGCCGCGGTGAAGCAGGGCGCCCCCGCGGTCTGGCAGGCCTATCCCGGCAACGTGCTCTACGACCGGCCGATCGGTGACAAGGCAAAGGTGGACGCGATCTTCGCAAAGGCTCATGCCATAGCCGAGGTCAACATCGTCAACCAGCGGCTTGTCACCAACTACATGGAAACGCGTGGCGTGGTGGTCGAATACGACACCAAGCGCGACCACATCACCGTCACACTCGGCAGCCAGGGCAGCCATCGCCAGCGCGACCTGCTCTGCCAGATTCTCAAGTTGCCGCCTGAAAAGGTTCGCGTCATCACGCCCGACGTCGGTGGCGGCTTCGGCACCAAGATTTTTCCCTATCGCGAATATTTTCTCGCCGCGTTCGCCGCGCGAAAGCTGAAGAAGAATGTGAAGTGGGTCGCTGACCGCGCCGATCACTTTCTCGGCGATAGCCATGGACGCGACAACGTCACGCGCGCGCGCATGGCGCTGGATGCAGAAGGGAAATTCCTTGCCATGGATGCCGACATGCTGGCGGACATGGGCGCGTATCTGTCGATGTTCGGCCCCTATATCCCGTTCGGCGGCGCGGGCATGCTGCCGGGTGTCTACGACATTCCGGCCCTTCACTGCCGGGTGCGGGCGATGTTCACAAACAGCGTGCCAGTCGATGCCTATCGTGGCGCGGGGCGTCCCGAGGCGGCTTACGTGATCGAGCGGCTGGTCGACGCCTGCGCGCGAAAGCTCGACATGACGCCGGACGCGGTGCGCAAGAAGAATTTCATCCCGCCGAAGGCGATGCCGTACACGACCGCGACCGACAAGGTCTACGACTCCGGCGAGTTCGCCGCGCACCTGAAGATCGCGCAGGACAACATCGACTGGAAGGGATTCGCCAAGCGTGCGAAGGACGCGAAGAAGAAGGGGTTTGTTCGCGGCATCGGCATGGCCTCCTATGTAGAGATCTGCGGCGCTGTGGGGCCTGAGACCGCAGTCGTCAAGCTCGGCGAAGACGGCAATGTGACCGTGTTGATCGGCTCGCAGTCGACCGGGCAGGGACATCAGACGGCTTATGCGCAACTCGTCGCACAGCAGTTTGGTGTTGCGCCGGAGCGCGTCAACGTCATCCAGGGCGACACCGATTTGATCGCGACAGGTGTCGGCACCGGCGGCTCGAGTTCGATTCCGGTCGGCGGCGTGTCGGTGGAGCGTGCGACCAAGAAGCTCGGCGAGAATCTGAAAGAGCTTGCCGCAGCGGCGCTCGAAGCCAGCACCGGCGACATGGAGATCAGCGACGGCAAGCTGCGCATCGCCGGCACCGACCGCACGATATCGTTCGCCGACGTTGCCAGGCGTGCGAACGGCAATTCGGAGAAGTTGTCCGCGAGCGAAACCTTCGGTGCAACGGCCGGCACCTACCCGAACGGGACGCATATCGCCGAGGTCGAGATCGACCCCGCGACCGGTGCGACGCGCATCGTCGACTACGTGATCGTCGACGACTTCGGCATGACGCTCAACCCCTTGCTGCTCGCCGGCCAGATTCACGGCGGCGCCGCGCAGGGCATCGGCCAGGCGCTGATGGAGCAGGCAGTCTACGATCCGAACGACGGGCAACTCGTCACCGGCACGCTGATGGACTACGCCTTGCCGCGCGCGGAGGACACGCCGGCCTTCGCATTCGAGACGCGCAACGTGCCGTGCACGACCAATCCGCTCGGCGTGAAGGGCGCGGGCGAGGCAGGCACCATCGGTGCCTGCCCGGCGGTGATGAACGCCGTCGTCGATGCGCTGTGGCGGGAATATCATATCGACCAGCTCGACATGCCCGCGACGCCGGAGCGTGTCTGGGGCGCGATCCGCGAGCACGGGCGGCAGCACCGCCTGTGACATTTTGGTGCGGTACGGTACCGGGATCGTGAGTTTAGAATTGGAATAAAAGCGGATAGCCGGTGTTGGCGGAGTGCTGACATCGGGCGGCGAGGGGCCGTGCCGGGTTCTGGCGAGCGGAAAGCCGCTAATGGAGGGGAATCTTGATATTTCGAGCCTTGGTTGTGGTCGCCGCCTTGGTGACGGGAGCTTCAGTTGTAGTTGCCCAACAGGAGAACATCGCCGCGAAGCGCAATGCCGTGATGAAGCAAACGGCCAAGGCGATGTATGGCGTCTTAGCCGGCACGGTGCGTGGCACAACGCCTTATGATCAGGCCGCAGTCGATGCTGCCTTCAACGATATTGACGCAGCCGCGAAGCAATTTGTGACGCTGTTCCCAGCCAGCGCCATGACGACGATACCGGAGAGCAACTTCATGCTCTCGACAAAGGCTGCCGAGAACAGGGCTGACGTGGAAGCCAAGGCAGCAGCATCGGCCAAGATCGTCGCCGACAACAAGGGCAAGGTGAAGGATCTCGACGGGCTCAAGGCCGCCTTCACAGCCGTGAACAACGGCTGTAACGGATGTCATGAGCTGTATCGCGTAAAGAAGTAACCTGAAGTTACGCGGCATATTCGAGAGGGCGGGATCGCGACGTGGTCCCGCCCTTTTGTTCACAAAGTCCGATTTGCCCTTCATGCTGCCGATCCCAAGATGACCAGACCACTGTGAGGCGTATGGCGATGCTCAGGAAGCTGCTGGCGCTTGCATGTGTTGGCGCAATCGCCGGTCTCGGCGTCTACTGGTTCGTCACGCAACCGTCGACCGTCTCAGCCAGCGCACTGCCCGCCTACACACCGAATGTCGCCAACGGCAAGGCGATGTTCGACGCGGGGGGCTGCGTCTCATGCCACGCGACGCACAAGGACGATCGCACCATCCTCGGTGGTGGAATGGCGTTGCCGTCGCCATTCGGCACCTTCTACGTTCCGAACATTTCGCAGAATCCGGTCGACGGCATCGGCCGCTGGCCGGAAGCCGACTTCGTCACCGCGATGCTGAAGGGGACGTCGCCGTCGGGAAGGCATTACTACCCCGCCTTTCCCTATGGCTCTTACGCGAAGATGAAGCTTGAGGATGTGCGCGACATGTTCGCGTATCTGAAGACCTTGCCGCAGGCGGCGGGCAAGGTGCGCGATCACGACGTGCCGTTTCCCTTCAACATTCGCCGTAATCTGGGCGGCTGGAAATTCCTGTTCTTTGACGACAAACCGTTCGTGACCGACGCATCGAAATCTGCGGAATGGAATCGCGGCGCCTATCTTGTCAACGGTCCGGGCCATTGCGCTGAATGCCATAGCCCGCGCAATGCGCTTGGCGGCATCAAGATATCGCAACGGTTCGCCGGCGGGCCGAACCCGGAAGGCGAAGGCTGGGTTCCAAACATTACGCAGAAAGGCCTGTCGGCATGGTCTGACAAGGATATCGCCTATTTCCTCGAAACCGGCCAGACGCCGGAAGGCGACTCGGCCGGCGGTTCAATGACGCGGGTGATCGCCAACATGGCGCAACTCAACGCCGCCGACCGAATGGCGATGGCGACTTATATCAAGTCGCTGCCGCACGTTGACGGCCCGAAGCGCCCTGGAAAATCGTAGTTTTGCTTCCAAACAGCATGCGGCCCGCGGCCCCGCTTCGCATGCGGGCATGCGTTTTGTGGGGTTTTCGCGGGCCTTTCAGCGTGTTTGTTAAGCTCAACGGATTCGCGGGGTAGCCTGCGCACATAACCCGCGCGATGACCGATTACGCCCCAAAAGACTACATCACTGCCGCCGTCATGAAGCTCAGCGCGGCGTTTCTGTTCGCCACGATGGCGGTGCAGGTGCGCTACCTCGGCGACCGCTTTCCGGTCGGGCAGGTGATCTTCTTTCGCGCGATGTTCGCCTTCATTCCGATCCTGATCTTCTATGCAGCGCTCGGCGAACTCTCGCGCTCGTGGCAGACCCAGCGCTTCTCCGGCCACATCATGCGCGGCACGCTGAGCATCGCCTCGGCGTTCTGCTATTTCGGCGCGCTGGCGCGGCTGCCGATCGTCGACGTGACGGCAATCTCGTTCGTGACGCCGTTGATCGTCGTGGTGCTGGCGGCGATCTTCCTGAAGGAAGTCGTCCACGTCTACCGCTGGTCGGCGGTGATCGTCGGCTTCTCCGGCGTGATCGTGATGCTGATCCCGTACCTCGACATGTCGAAACACGCGGCGATGTCGTCGGTGCTCGCGACGGGTCTGTCGCTTGCGCTCTGCAATGCGATCTTCTCGGCAATCGCCGTCATCCAGGTGCGCCGCCTGACGCGGACCGAAACGACGTCGTCCATTGTCATCTATTTTTCGCTGTTCATCGCGATCGGCGGACTGGTGACATTGCCGTTCGGGTGGAGCACGCCGAACTGGATCGAACTCGCGTGTCTGATCGGCGCCGGTATCGCCGGC
Source organism: uncultured Alphaproteobacteria bacterium (assembly GCA_963774995.1). GTDB lineage: Bacteria > Pseudomonadota > Alphaproteobacteria > Rhizobiales > Xanthobacteraceae > P52-10. Next base: position 217,352 of record CAVZHJ010000010.1, on the reverse strand, counting down.
GGCACGGCGCATATCATCTCGACCAGCAGCCATCATTACGCCCCGGCCTCTTTCCTCGTCTCGTTCGACTACTCGTCGATGATCTGGGGCTTTCTGCTTGGTTATCTGTTCTTTGGCGAGATACCGGCAGCGCTCGTTGCGGTCGGCGCCGTCATTGTCGCCGGCGCGGGACTGTTCGTGGTCTGGCGCGAGCGGCAGCTTGGCCTGAAGCGGCCGGACGTCGAGCAGGAGATCGCAGCGCCGCGGGGGTAGCAGGCGGGTGTCGCGTCAAAACGCCTTGAAGGTGATGATCGTATAGGTGTCCTTGATACCGGGGATCACCTGAACCTTCTCGTTGATGAAATGTCCGATGTCGGTGCTGTTCTCGACGTAAAACTTCACCAGCAGGTCGTAGTTGCCGGCGGTGGAGTAGATTTCCGAGGCGATTTCCGCACGCGCCAGCGCGTCGGCAACGGCATAGGAATGGCCAAGCTCGCACTTGATCTGCACAAAAAACGGAACCATCGCCCGAGGCCTCCCGCAGCTGACTTCCACTGCCTTGCTGCAATCCAGCAAAAACCACGCGCGCTGGCAAGCCGACTTGCTGGAGCGGCCGGGAGGCGCTAGATAGGGCATCTATCTCATTGGGGTGCCACCACGGCCAAGCGCTGGGCGGGCTGAGAGGCGGAAACGCCAACCCATCGAACCTGATCCGGGTTATTCCGGCGGAGGGAGTTTGAGATGTCGGAAGTCCTTTCTGACGTTGTCTCCACTGTCGTCGAGCATGCCAGCGCTCTTCTTGGGAAGATTCGCGCGAAAAATCCGCGCGTGCATTGCATTACCAACACGGTGGCGCAGGCGTTCACGGCGAACGCACTGCTTGCCGCGGGCGCAACGCCGTCGGTGACGGTCTCTCCGGACGAGATCGCAGGCTTCGTGTCGGGCGCCGACAACCTCCTGGTCAATCTCGGCACGCTGGATCGCGAGCGCCGCGAGGCCATCGGCATCGCGCTGGAAGCTGCCGCTGCCAGGCGCTTGCCCTGGGTGCTCGATCCGGTGTTCGTCGACCGCTCCCCGTCGCGGCTGGAATTCGCCCGCGCGCTGATTGCGCAAGGGCCTGCCGTGATCCGGCTGAATGCGACCGAGCTGACGGCGTTGGCGGGCGAGGCGGCCTCGGTCGATTGCGCGCGAAAATTCGCCGGACGGAGCGGGTCCATCGTTGCCCTGACCGGCGAAGTCGACATCGTCACCGACGGTGTACGGCTGGTTAGTCTGCACAACGGCGATGAACTGATGGGCAAGGTCACGGCGATGGGCTGCGCCGGATCGGCGTTCGTTGCGAGCGCCCTTGCGGTCGAGCAGGATCGCTGGCTCGCCACGGCTTCGGCAATGACGGTGTTCGGCCTCGCCGGCGAACTGGCGGCCGAGATTTCGGACGGCCCCGGCAGTCTGGCATTCGCAATCCTTGATTCGCTGCATGCGATGACGCCGGACATGGTTTTGCAGGACGCGTGGGCCGAAGCATGAGCAGCGAGTCGAAAATTCCGATCGCACTGACCATCGCCGGCTCCGATTCCGGTGGCGGCGCGGGCATCCAGGCGGACCTGAAGACGTTTTCAGCACTTGGCGTTTACGGTGCGTCGGTCATCACCGCGCTGACCGCGCAGAATACGCAAGGCGTGACCGGTATTCACGACACGCCGCCGGATTTCATCACAGCGCAGATCGATGCGGTGTTCAGCGATCTCGACGTGGCCGCCGTGAAAATCGGCATGGTCTCGCGTCCCGCCGCGATCGTAGCGATCGTCGATGGCCTGAAGCGCTGGACGCCCGCGCATGTCGTGCTCGATCCGGTGATGGTGGCGACCTCCGGCGACCGGCTGCTCTCGGCGGACGCAATCGACCTGCTGCGTACGCGCCTCATTCCGCTTGCGCAGATCATTACGCCGAACCTGCCGGAGGCGGCGGCATTGCTCGAACTTCCAATAGCGACGACCGAAGCCGAGATCGAGGGGCAGGGCCAAAAACTGCTCGCGCTCGGCTGTCCCGCCGTGCTGATCAAGGGCGGGCACGGCGAGGGCGCGGAGAGCGTCGACTATCTGGTTACGGAAAACGCGCGGCTTCGGCTCGCAGCTCCGCGCACGAAGACGAACAACACGCATGGCACCGGCTGCTCGCTGTCGTCGGCGATCGCAGCCGGCCTCGCCAAGGGCTGTTCGCTCGAGGATGCCGTGCGCAACGCCAAGGCCTACGTCACCGCGGCGATTGCGGCGGCGGATCGACTGAACGTCGGCAGGGGCCACGGGCCGATCCATCATTTTTACGCGTTTGAGCGCGGCACGGCCGTCTCATCCTGACTTTCCGAGGACGATCATGAGCAAACTGTCGCGAAGGAAGCTGATCGGCGGCGGCGCCGTCGTTGCCGGCGCGGTCGCGATGCCGAACGTCGCGCGCGCGCAGACCGTGCGCTGGCGCATGGTGACATCGTGGCCGAAGCGATTGCCCGGTCCCGGCATGTCGGCCGAGCGCGTCGCCGAGCGCATCGCGGCGCTCTCCGGCGGGCGCATGCAGATTACCGTGCATGCGGCGGGCGAGATCGTGCCGGCGCTCGAGACGCTCGACGCGGTTTCATCCGGCACAGCCGAGATGGCGCATACCGCGGCGTTCTTCTGGCAGGGCAAGCAGCCGGCGTCGGCTTTCTTCACGACCGTGCCGTTTGGTCTGACGCCCGCCGAACACACCGGCTGGATCGACGCCGGCGGCGGGCAGGCGCTGTGGGATGAACTCTATGCGCCGTTCGGGGTCAAACCGTTCATGGCGGGCAACACCGGCGTCTGCATGGGAGGCTGGTTCCGCAACGAGATCGCCGATGTCGCAGCGCTCAAGGGCATGAAGATCCGCTCGCTCGGCCTTGGCGGTGAAGTTTATCGCCGGCTCGGCGCGGTGCCGCTGACCACATCGCCCGGCGAGATCATCACCGGGCTGCAATCGGGCCTCGTCGATGGTGCGGAGTTCGTCGGCCCCGGCTCGGACATCGCGCTCGGGCTTTATCGTCTCGCGTCGAACTACTACGCGCCTGGTTTCAACAAGCCGAACGGCACCGGCGAATGCATCGTCTCGCTGAAGACCTGGGAGACGCTCGACTCGCAGCAGAAGGCGATCATCACGCACGCCTGCGCGGCGGAGGCAGCCTTCGCGCTCAACGAAATGGAGCGGCTGAATGTCGAGGCGCTCGCGGTGCTCACCGAACGCAACGGCGTCAAGCTCAGGACGTTCCCTGCGGCCATGATCGACGCCGCGCGCGGTCATGCGAGAGACGTCACCGGCGATATCGCGACCAGGAGCGAAATCGCGCGTAAGGTCGTCGAGTCCTACAGCGGCTTCCGCGAGCGGGCCGGAAAATGGGCGAATGTCTCGGTCAAGGCGGTGCTGGATTCACGCGGGAGCATATAGTCGCGTAGGCCGGATTGCCCGGACACCCGTCGTCGCACTGTCATCGCCCGTTGGTATGCGCCGTTGATCGAAACGGCTTTCATACCGGCGGAGCGTTAACGCATGGGCATCGATCTCGAACGACAAGTTGTTGAAACCGCGTATGCGCGCTGGGCGCCGATCTACGACGCCGTTTGCGGACCGATCATGGTGAAGGGGCGTCGCGCTGCGGCCAAGGCCGCGCGCGACATCGGCGGCAACATTCTCGAGGTCGGTGTCGGGACTGGACTGTCGTTCGACGATTACGACAGCTCAACCGGGGTGACGGGAATCGATCTGTCGGAGCCGATGCTGCGAAAGGCGCGCGCGAAGCTTGCCACCGGACGCTATCCATTCGTCAAGCAGGTGCTGAAGATGGACGCGCATGCGATGACGTTCGCGGACGCGTCATTCGATTGTGTCGTGGCGCAGTTCGTCATCACCCTGGTGGCGAACCCCGAGCGCGTACTGTCCGAATGCCATCGCGTGGTGAAGCCGGGCGGGCGGATCATCCTCGTCAACCACCTCTATTCGGAACGCGGTGTCGCCGCGGCGGTCGAGCGTTGGGCGGCCAGTAAAACCCGCAAGCTCGGCCTGCGCCCCGAATTTCCGTTCGCGCGGCTGCAGGCATGGGCCGCCGCCAACAATGAGGCGACGCTGATCGAGCGGCGCAGGATCAAACCGTTCGGTATTTACACTCTGGTCAGCTTTGAGCGTACGGAGCGTGGCTCCGTCAACGTTTGAGCGTCATGGCGCCGTCACCGGATTTTGCTAACTCTGCCGCGGGGTCATACTTTTGGAGAGTGACGGGATGACCGAAAGCGAGCCTGAACGGCGCTTTCGCACGCTTTTCATTTCGGACGTTCATCTTGGAACGCGCGGCTGTCAGGCGGACCGTCTTCTCGAATTTCTCAGGGTTCACGACGCGGACACGATCTACCTCGTCGGCGACATCGTCGATGGCTGGGCGCTGAAGGCCGCCTGGTACTGGCCGCAGGCGCACAACGACGTGGTGCAGAAGCTGCTGCGCAAGGGGCGCAAGGGCTGCCGCATCGTCTACGTTCCCGGCAATCATGACGAATTCCTGCGCAACTACTATGGCACGCACTTCGGTGGCATCGAAGTGATCGAGCAGACGATTCATGAAGGCGCCGACGGCAGGCGCTATCTTGTGATCCACGGTGATATCTTCGATCTCGTGGTGCAGAATGCGCGATGGCTCGCTCACCTCGGCGACCGCGCCTACGATTTCGCGATCCAGATGAACCGCTTCGTCAACCTGTTCCGACGGCTGTTCGGCCGTCCATACTGGTCCTTGTCGCAATGGGCGAAACTCAAGGTCAAGAACGCAGTCAACTACATCGGCGCGTTCGAACGCACACTCGCGGCCGAAGCGCGGCGCTACGAGGCTGACGGCGTGATCTGCGGCCATATCCATTTCGCAACCATGCGTGACGAACATGGCATTCGCTACATCAATTGCGGTGACTGGGTCGAAAGCTGCACCGCCGTCGTGGAGCACGATGACGGGAGGTTCGAAATCATCAACTGGGCCAATTCCTCATCGCCGGTCACCGCGTCGGCGCCGCTTGCGGCGCGGGCGGCCTGATGAAAATCCTTGTCGCGACCGACGCCTGGCATCCGCAAGTCAACGGTGTGGTGCAAACCCTGACAATGATGTCGCACGCGACGAAGGCACTCGGCGTCGAGATGGTGTTTCTCACTCCGCAGTCGTTCCGCACCGTGGCCATGCCCGGCTATTCCGACATCCGCCTGGCGCTGCCGCGCCCCGCGACGATCGCGCGTCTGATCGAGGAGGCCAGGCCCGATGCGATCCACATTGCCACCGAAGGGCCGATCGGCATGCTGGTCCGGCGATACTGCCGTACGCACAAGCTACCGGTCAGTTCGAGTTTCCACACGCGCTTTCCCGAGTATGTGTCGGCGCGACTGCCGGTTCCCGAAGCGTTGGTCTGGGCAGGTCTGCGGTGGTTTCACAGCCTTAGCGGTTCGGTGATGGCGGCGACGCCACCGCTGGTGCAGGAATTGAGCGAGCGCGGTTTCGGCAATGTGCGGATCTGGCCACGCGGCGTCGATGCGACGCTGTTTCGTCCGCGCATGATCGATCTCGGTTTTCCGCCTCCGGTCTTCCTGTCGGTCGGACGGCTTGCGGTCGAGAAGAATCTCGAAGCGTTTCTCGAACTCGATCTGCCGGGAACCAAGGTCGTGGTCGGTGACGGTCCGCAGCGCGCAGGCCTGCAGCGCCGTTACCGCGACGCGGTGTTCCTTGGCGAACAGTTCGGTGAACAGCTTGCCGAGACTTACTCTGCGGCCGACGTGTTCGTGTTTCCGAGCAGGACCGATACGTTTGGTCTCGTGCTGCTGGAGGCGCTTGCAAGCGGCGTTCCAGTTGCGGCCTTCCCGGTGACCGGGCCACGCGATGTGATCGGTGACGCGCCGGTCGGCGTTTTGAGCGACGATCTGCGCGAGGCCTGCCTTGCTGCGTTGACCTTGTCGCGCGAAGACTGCCGGGCCTTCGCGATCGAGCGAAGCTGGGAGGCCTCTGCGCGGGCGTTTCTGAACAACATCCTGATCGCGACCCGCGACCACGCAGAAGCCGGCGACCCGGGACGGATCGCTGCACCGACACGCATCTCCGCCTGACGCTTGCCTTCGCCCGGGGCGTTACGCTAACCAAGGCGGATGACCAGCATCGATCTGAACTCGCTTGCCGTGACGCCTGCGGACATCATGGCCGCGAGCGAGACCATCAAGCCGTTCGCGGTGCGTACACCGCTATTGACGTCGTCCGTGCTCGACGCGCGGACGGGCGCACGCGTCTTCCTCAAACCCGAAATGCTGCAGCGGACCGGCTCGTTCAAGTTCCGCGGCGCATACAACAAGCTTTCGTCGATCCCGGCAGCATCGCGCCCCTCAGGCGTGGTGGCATTTTCGTCCGGCAATCATGCGCAAGGCGTCGCCGCGGCCGCGCAACTGTTCGGAATGCCGGCCGTGATCGTGATGCCCGCCGACTCGCCGAAGACCAAGCGCGAGCGCACGAAAGGTTACGGGGCGGAGGTCGTGCTCTATGATCGCGACCGCGAGGACCGCGAAGCCATTGCGCGGGAGATTTGCGCGAAGCGCGGCGCGACACTGGTGCCGCCGTTCGATGATCCAAAGATCATTGCCGGTCAAGGCACGCTCGGCCGCGAGATCGCAGACGACATGAGCGCACTCGGAGCTCTTGCGGATATCGTTGCGGTCCCGGCCTCAGGCGGCGGGCTCGCCGCCGGCGTTGCCATCGGCATCAAGGCGCAATTTCCGCATAGCACGATCATGACGGCGGAGCCCGAAGGCTTTGACGATCATGTGCTTTCGTTCGCAAGCCGGCGCCGCGAGGCGCATCGTGCCGAGGGCCGAACCATTTGCGATGCGCTGATGGCGACCACGCCGGGCGAACTGACCTTCTCGATCAACCGCCAATTGATAACGGCCGGGGCGGCGGTGTCCGACGCGCAAGTCGGCGAGGCGATGAAGTTCGCGTTCCAGGAATTCAAGCTGGTGGTTGAGCCGGGCGGCGCGGTCGCCCTCGCGGCGCTGCTGACGGGCCGGCTGAATGCGAAGGGCAAGACCGTGGCGATCGTGCTGTCCGGCGGCAATGTCGATGCGGATCTGTTTGCGACGCTGATCGCGTGAAGGCGGACGGCCAAGGTCGGCTCACGTAAAAAACGCGACCTTCTCCGCCTGGCTCATGCGGCGGAACGGCGCCAGCGGATCGGGCCGGGCGCCGACCGGGTTCGGAATCACGCCGTTCGCGATCAAGGCTTGACCAAGTGAGGACTGGCCCGGCGAGGGTTGGGCGGGCGGGGCAGGCGGGTTGTCGTTCGGCCGATCGGCGAGGGCCGTCGGCGGTGTCACGGCAGCGGGCGTGCTGTGTTGTGTGACCGGAGCGGAATTCGGCCGCGGCGTTTGTGCGTCGTCCGGGATTGCCACGTCGATAATCTCGATATCGTCGGCAGCCGCGACGGCGGCCACCGAGGATCGGTAGGGCTCAAGCTTGGCCGCATAGAGCCGCTGCCTGTTGATTTCCGGTTCGGTCGGAACAGCAGGAGGTTCTGTTTCTCCAACGGGAGCGTCGACGATCTCGATGTCGCCGTCGTCGCCATAGATTTCATGAAATGCTGCGTCCGGATAGGTCGCGGTTTCGGCGGGCGGAGCTTCGGGGGCCGCCGGCGGCGTGTCGGGCGCGGTAAAAGCGGATGCAGGCTCATCCTCCGATGACATCGCCGGGGCGTCATCGTCCTCGTTCATCGCGTCCGCGACCGCATCGACCACGGCATCCAGCGCCTCGGTCTCGGCATCGCCGCCTTTCGTCAGCGCTTCGACATGCTGAATGAGCGCATCGAAGGCTGCCAGCACCTCGGTCCCGGTCTCGCTGGCGACCGAACTTTCGGCGAGCAGGCCGGTATAGCCGTCGGTGATCGCGTTCACTTGGACATCCAGGATGTCGCAGATGCGCGAATCGAATCCACGCTCGCGCAGCGCCCATGAGACGCTCTTGATCGTCTCCACGCTCGAGCGAATCGCTTCGAAGGCCTGCCCATCGCTCTCGTGCATCAGCCGTTGCGCGATCTCGATCCGGACCCTGGTGAACGCCGTGCTCAGCTCAGGCCAGAGATCGATCTGCGGCTTCGCTTCAGTGACCGGTTCGGCCTGAGCGACCGGCTCAGCCGGCGCTTGCTTCTGGCTTGCGAGGCTCGCCTCGATGCGCTCGACCGCATCCAGCACCATGCGCGTATCGGCATTGCGGTTGCGCTTCGCATACTCGCCGAGGAACCAGCGGCCGCGCGCCGTCTCCATGAACGCATCGCAGATCGCATCATAGTCTCCGTCCGTCGGCAGTGATGCGCGGGCGTGGATCGGAGACAGGGCGAAGGCTTCGTCGGCCATAGAAATCTCATGGCGCAAATCACTGCGCCTTACGCTAACGATCACCATGAACGCCAGCGAATCGCAATTGAATTGATGCCCGAAGCGCCCGCAATCCCCACCGGAGGTAACCGATTCGCAGCCGGCCTTTCCGTCTTCTATGCCGCCCTGTTTGCGATTTCCGGCGCCTATATGCCGTTTTTCCCGGTCTGGCTTCAGGCCGTCGGGCTCGAGCCTGCGCTGATCGGGCTGATTGTCGCGGCGCCGACGGCGGCGCGCCTGCTGGCGGTTCCGATCATCACGGCCTCGGTGGGCCGCCATGATGCGCTTCGCGGGGCGATCATTTGCACGGCGGGGCTCACGTTTGTCGGGCTGCTGTTGCTCGGCAATATGCACAGCGCGCTGACCATCGCCGTCGTGCTGTGGCTTCTGGCCTGGCCCTGGACCGCAGTCGTCCCGCTCACCGATGCCTACGCCTTGCGCGGCGTCGCCTACTACCGGCGCGCCTACGGCCCGATCCGGCTGTGGGGATCGGTCGGCTATATCGCGGCAGCACTCGCTGCGGGCTTTCTCGGAAGCTGGTTCGGGGCGCTCAACCTGATCTGGATCATTGCCGGCGTCGCCGGTCTCGCTGCGCTGTCGAGCTTCTGGCTGACGCCATCCGGCCCTGCGGCGCCCGGTGCGTTGCAAATATCGAAGCCGACGGCCTTGTTGCGAACGCCCGCATTTCTGGCCGTGCTCGCCGCCGCAGCGCTGATCCAGGGCAGCCATTCAGCGTACTACATCTTCTCCGCAATCTCGTGGCAGGCCGCCGGCATGAGCAGCACGACCGTGTCATTCTTGTGGGCGCTGTGCGTGGCCGTCGAGATCATTCTTTTTGCCGTCTCGCCGCGGCTTGATCTTTCGCCCGCCACCCTGATCGGCATCGGCGGTGCGGGCGCGGTGATGCGCTGGATTGTCATGGTGCAGGAACCGGGACTTGCGGTGCTGGCCGCGGCCCAGGCGCTGCATGCGCTGTCGTTCGGCGCAACGCATCTCGGTGCGATGGGATTGCTCGCGCGCCTGGTTCCGGGCCGCATCATGCCGAACGCGCAAGGCTACGTCGCGACCGCGAGCGGGATCGTCATGGCATCGACGGGGATCGCCTGCGGCTGGGCGTTCAGCAGCCTCGGTCAGTCGATCTATTACGGGATGGCGGCGATGGCGCTTGCCGGCACGATTGTCGTCGTGGCCTCGCGCCACGCGATCAGGAAGGCAATGGCGCAGGCATGACCCCGAAAGGGCCTCTGCTTAACCCCACAGCTTTGCCGATGGCGGATGCACCAGGCTGCCATCATACCGCAAGCCGTCATCGCGGTCTTTCGTCAACAGCAGCGGTCCGTCGAGATCGATCACGCGCGCCTGTTGCGCAACCAGCATCGCCGGCGCCATCGCCAGTGACGTCGAAACCATGCAGCCGACCATGATGTCGAAGCCGAGCGCGCGGGCGCTGTCTGCGAGCGCCAGCGCTTCGGTCAACCCGCCGGTCTTGTCGAGCTTGATGTTGATCGCGTCATAGCGGTCGCGAAGTTTCGCGAGCGAGGCGCGGTCATGCACGCTCTCGTCGGCGCAGACGGAAATCGGTCGGCGAATGTTCGCAAGCGTTTCGTCGTGACCTGCTGGCAACGGCTGTTCGACCAGCGTTACGCCCGCAGCCGCACATGCATCGAGATTGCGTGCGATGTTGTCGCTGGTCCACGACTCGTTGGCGTCGACGATCAGTTCGCTATCCGGCGCCGCCTTGCGCACGGCGGCGATGCGCGCGTCGTCCGTATCGCCGCCGAGTTTGATCTTGAGCAGGGGACGATGCGCCGCCTTCGCGACCGCTGCCGCCATCACCTCGGGCGTTCCGAGCGAAATCGTGTAGGCCGTGGTGAGAGGCTTTGGCTCGCTGCGCTTCAGCAATTCCCAGATGCGCGCGCCGCTTGCCTTGGCACGGTAGTCCCACAACGCGCAGTCGAGCGCGTTGCGCGCTGCGCCTGCCGGCATCGCCGTTTGCAGCGCTTGCAAATCCATCCCGCGCGTGACTGCGCCGGTCATCGCAATAAGCGCCGCTTGGGTTGCCTCCGGCGTTTCGTTGTAGCGCGGGTAGGGCACGCATTCGCCGCGCCCGGTGTGAACGCCATCGCTGACTTCGGCGACCAATACCAGGGCCTCGGTCTTGGCGCCGCGAGCGATGGTGAAAGAACCGGCGATTGGCCAGCGCTCGATTTCGGACCGACAAGGTCAGGGATGTTGCTGGAGTCATTACTGAAATTTGATGCTGCGGCGTCGCAAAGGGTTGCGGGACGGCGGCAAGTATGGCTCTTAAGGGAGGCATCGCAAGCCACCGCAAAAGCGGGATGTGGCGTCCGAAGACGGGTCGGATTCGCGAGGCAGGGGTTAAAAACACGGCATGAGCGGCGGGCCTACACTCGAGCAGGTCGTCTATCCTGACGGTATCGCGCTGCGGGCCGCCGGTCCGTGGACGGCGCATCATGCGTCCGATCTCGAGCAGATGGTCGGAAAAGCCGAAAAGCTCGCCGAAGGACGTACGGGCGTCCTGATTGACGTCTCGCGCGTGTCCCAACTTGATACATTCGGCGCCTGGTTTATCGAGCGCATGCGGCGCAGCTACGCGCAAGCCGGCGGCCAGGCGAAGATCATGGGCCTGTCGGAAATCCATTCGCCGCTGGTCGACGAGGTCAGCCGGGTTCAAGAGCCCGATCAGGTCGCTCGCACACGACTGGGGGTTGTCGTTCTGCTCGACCGGATCGGCCGCGCCGTAGCCGGCGTCGGTTCCGGTTTCGGCGCAACGCTCTCGGGGCTCGCCGAAATGACCGGCGCGCTCGTTTACGCCGGATGGTCGGTGATCCGTCATCCGAGCCATTTTCGCCTGACGTCGCTGGTGCATCATCTCGAGCAGGTCTGCTGGCGTGCGGTGCCAATCATCGTGCTCATCACGTTCCTGATCGGCTGCATCATCGCCCAGCAGGGTATCTTCCACTTCACCAAGTTCGGCGCCGGCATCTTCGTCGTCGACATGCTCGGCGTTCTCGTCCTTCGGGAACTCGGCGTGCTGATTGTCGCGATCATGATCGCGGGACGTTCGGGCAGTTCCTATACGGCCGAGCTTGGCTCGATGAAGATGCGCGAGGAAATCGACGCACTGCGCACAATGGGCTTCGATCCGGCGGAGGTGCTGCTGGTGCCGCGGCTGCTCGCCTTGATCATCGGATTGCCCATACTGACGTTCCTCGGCGTGATTGCCGCGCTGCTGGGCGGCGGAATCGTGGCTTCGGCATATGGCGGGCTGTCGCCGGACCTGTTCCTGGCCCGTCTGCGCGACGTCATCACCATCGATCACTTCATTGTCGGCATGGTCAAAGCGCCGTTCATGGCGTTCCTCATCGGCACCATTGCCTGCGTGGAGGGCCTTGCGGTGGAAGGCTCGGCCGAGTTGCTCGGCCAGCACACCACCGACTTCGGTGGTGCAATCGATCTTCTTCGTGATCGTGCTCGACGGTGTGTTTGCAATCTTCTTTGCCGCGATCGGGATGTGAGATGGCGGCAGCGAACCCGTCATATCATCAGGGTGTCCGACCTCACGGTCGGCTTCGGCGAACGGCTCATCCTTGATCAGCTCAACCTCGAGGTCAGGAAGGGCGAGATTCTCGGCTTCGTCGGCCCGTCCGGCGCCGGAAAATCCGTGTTGATGCGCACCATCATCGGGTTGATGCCGAAGCGCAGCGGACGCATCCAGGTGATGGGTGTCGATCTCGGCGCTGCGGACGGCGACATCCGTCGGGACGTCGAACGCCGCTGGGGCATTCTGTTTCAGCAGGGCGCGCTGTTTTCCTCGCTGACCGTGCGTCAGAACATCCAGTTTCCGATCCGCGAGTATCTCGACGTATCGCAACGGCTGCTTGACGAGATCACGCTCGCAAAACTCTCGATGGTCGGCCTGAAGGCGGAGGCGATCGACCTTTTCCCGTCGGAATTGTCAGGCGGCATGATCAAGCGCGTCGGGCTCGCCCGCGCGCTTGCGCTCGATCCGGAGATCCTGTTTCTCGATGAGCCGACCGCAGGCCTCGATCCGATCGGTGCCGGGGCCTTTGACGACCTCGTCCGCACCCTGCAGCGCACTTTGGGCCTGACCGTTTTCATGGTAACCCATGATCTCGACACGCTTTATACCGCGTGCGACCGGATTGCGGTGCTGGGGGACCGCAAAGTCATCGCCATCGGCACGGTCAAGGACATGGAGGGCTCCCAGCATCCCTGGTTGAAGTCCTACTTCCACGGTAAGCGCGGACGCGCGGCAGCGGGTTAATTCCGGAGTTAAGTCTATGGAAACACGGGCAAGTTACGCGCTGATCGGAGGCTTCACACTGGCGGTGCTGGTGGCGGCCTTCGGCTTCGTGATCTGGTTCCAGAACATGGGCACAGCCAAGACCCGGATCGCCTATCGCATCGTGTTCGACGGCGCCGTCACGGGCCTGCGCACCGGCGCCAACGTCAACTTCAACGGTATCCAGATCGGAGAAGTCGCTTCGGTGAAGATCGACGACCCGCACAAGGTTATCGCAATGATCAGGGTCCAGCGCGTGGCCCCGGTGCGCAAGGACACCGTGATCGGTCTGGAGTTTCAGGGCCTGACCGGCATTGCGGCAATCTCGATGAAGGGCGGTGCGGTCGATGCGCCCGCGGTCGAGCCGGATGAGGACGGTATCCTGACATTGCACGCGGACACCAACTCAAGCCAGGATTTCACCGAGGCGGCGCGGGCGGTGCTGCAGAACGTCAACAAGCTCGTGACGGAAAATCAGGAATCGATCCGCAATGCCGTGAAGGGTGTCGAAACGTTCTCGATGACGCTTGCGGAGAACTCCAAGCGGATCGACAGCATCATGAGCGGCCTCGAGATGATGGTGAACAAGGATGGCAAGGGCGAGTTGCAGGCTGCCATCATCTCGTTCAAGGAACTCAGCGACAACCTCGACAAACGCACGGCTGAAATCTCCGCCGGCGTCAACAAGCTTACCGCCACCGGCACGAAGGAGATCTCGGTGCTGGTGTCCGACGCGCGCAAGACGCTCGGCGATATCAGCGTGGCGTTCCGCAACCTCGACAAGAATCCGTCGCGGCTGTTGTTCGGCGGTGCGCCGCCGGAGGGCAGCGAGGCACGCGCGCAGCAGCCGGCGCAGCCGCGGCGTCAGTAAAATCCAGGAAGCGTTGTTCAAGGAGCCGAAGCTTCGGCTCTTTTGCTCGTCAGACTTCAGATAGCTCTTCGTCATGCCCGCCAGTGGATCCGCGCGAATCACGGTACGGACAAGTGCGTCACAGCTTCAAGTTCAAGCACTTGGACCTCTAACCCCAACCGAACGGTTCCTTGGCGTGAAGAAGAGCCCAATGTGGATCGGCATTGTGGCCACAGGTTTGATTGTCTGACGCCTTTAGGGCGACGCGCAGAAGTTCCTGGCGATTGACAAGTGCCTCGACAGGGGGCGGGCGCGACAGAGGAGCATCGATGCGAATGTGAAGGGGCGCGCAGTTAGTCAGCACAGCGCGGTGTTCGCACAGGCAAACAAAAGCCGGATGCGCGTAAGGCGCATCCGGCTTTTGTCGTTGACCGCTTTGTCTTCGTCTTAGCCCAACCGTCCCGAAGCGTGAGCGAGCAGGGTATAGACCAGCCCGGTTTCCGAGGCGAGGTAGCTTGCCAGTGCCGAGGGGCCACGCGGATCGCGCGCCACGTCGTCGAGCAAGCGCTCGAACTCCGCGATGTAGCGGTCGACCGTCTGCTTGAACGCACGGTCGGCGCGATACTTGCGGCTGATCTCGTCAAACGTCTTCTGGCCCGCCGGCGTGTAGAGCCGCTTGGAGAAGGCTTTGCGCTCGCCGCGCTGGTAGCGCGTCCACATGTCGGCGGCGATGTCGCGATCGAGCAACCGGGCGATATCGAGCGACAGCGATTCCAGCGGATTGGCGGACGCCGGCCTGCTCGGAGCGGGTGCGCGCCGCGCGTCGTCGTCGCCATCGGCGCGATTCAGCAGGTCCGACAGCCAGCCGTCGCGACCGGTGTCCGAGCCCGTCGGGCTGACTGGCGGTGCTTCGGTGCGGCGCGGCGCCGGTCCGCCAAGGTCCGGTGGCGGAAGGCTGGACGCACTGCCGCTGTCGCGACCGCGCGATACCTGCGCCGACGCTCGCCAGCATCGGCTCCTCATCGCGCTGGCTTGCGCGGGAGGTGGTCGAGGACACGTCAAGGCCGCGGCCATGACGGGCGACGATGCGGTTGAGTTCGGCCAGCGCCTCGATCTGGTCGACGATGACCTTGCGCATCTGCGCGGTGCTCTCGGAGGCCTCCTGCGGCAACTCGAGCACGCCGCGGCGCAGTTCGACACGGGTGGCTTCGAGTTCGAGCTGCATCTGCTGGCGGGCTGCGCCAAGTTCGTTCTGCATCTCGGACGCCATCTGGCGCATGTTTTGCACGATCGAGGCAAAGCGGTCGGCGGCCTGGCCGAACATGGCGTCGGCCTCCTGCATGCCTTGCTGATAAACACTCTGCATGGCGTCGGAGGTGATCCTGCGTTCCTCTTCGGCGATGTTGCGTACGGTTTCGAACTGCTGGCTGATTGCGGTCGATCCGGTGCTGGCCGTCTCCGCCACCACGCGCGCGATCTCGCGTGCGCGGGTCTCGGCCGCCTGCATCGATTCCTCGAGCAGGCTGTTGAAGCGCGTCAGCCGCTGGTCGAGATCGGTGGTGCGCTGTTCGAGCGTCGTCGCAAGCAAATCCAGCATGGACTTGCGTGCCTCGACCGTCTCGCTGGTGCGTCCGTTGCTCGCCTCGATGGCGTGAGCGGCGTCGGCGAGAGCCCTGCCGTGCACCTCAAACTGGCCGGACAAGGCCTGCAAGCCTTCGAGCGCGCCCGTCGTCTTGCTGTTGAACGACCTGATCTGCTCGTCGAGCGTCTTGGTCGTCGTGCCGGTGCGGGTCGAGACGTCGTTCATCGTCGAGACGAATTCCGCCACGCGCGACACCAGCGCCTGTTCCAGCGAGTTCAGGTTTGCATGTGCTCCTGTCAGCACTTCCTGCAGCAGGATGTTGCCCTCGCGGAGGCGCTCGAACAGCGCCACCGTGTCAGTGCGGAGCATCTTGCTCGTTTCCTGCATCTCGGTGACGGCTGCAACCGACACCTGGCGCGATTGATCGATGGCGTTGCGGGAGGTGAGTTCGATGTCCTTCAGCGACTTGTTGATCGCCCCGGTCGCAACCTCGCTTGCGGTGTTGATCATGCGGGCGATGTCGGCCGAGTTGTTGGTCATCGACTGCGCGAAGATAAAGCCCTTGCCCTCGATGGCCTTCAGCGCATCGTCGGTGGTGCGGCCGATGTCCGCCGTGATCTGGCTTCCTTTGGTGCCGATCGCTTCGACCAGCACGCCGCGCTTGTCGTCGATCATCTGCGAAAGCTTTTCGGTGTGGCCCTGCATCAGGCCGACCATCTCCTCCGCCTTGCCGGAGAGTGTCATGCCGAGCATATGCGCGGATGCCGAAACGCCGCGTTCGGCGTCCGCCGTCACGGCCTTGATCTGCGCGCTGACCTCATTCGAGGTCGCGACCAACGCGCTCTGCGACGAATAGGCGCCGGATTGCAGAGCTTCCACGGTATTCGTGGCGACGAGCGCGAGGGCGCCTTCCAGTTCGGACGCTGTCGAGCGGAGCTGGCTGCCCGCGGCGGCAGCATTGGCCATCATCGCTGCGTTGGCGTCGACGACGCTGTTTCGCAACTGGTCGGAGGTGTTGGTTGCCAGCAGCGAGAGCGACTGTTCGATGTCGGTCGAAGCCGTGCGCATCTGCGCGGCCAGGCTGTCCGACGAGGAGGCGAGGGCGATCTTCGCATCGGTCGCGCTCGCGCGGATCGAGTTGGTGGTCGTGACCGCGACGTTTGCGATCGCGCGTTCAGCCTCCAGGGTGGCGGCCTTGAGCCGTTCCGCCATCTCGTCCGACGAGGAGGCGAGGGTGACCCTCGCGTCCATCGCGTTCGCGCGGATTGAATCGGCGGTCGTGACGGCAACCGTCGCGATCGCGCGCTCCGCGTCGGAAGCGGCGGTCTTGAGCTGCATCGCGACGCCGTCCGAGGTCTTGAACAGCGATGCCTGGATATCGTTCGCGCTCGCCTTGAGCGAGTCGTTCGTGGTCTGGGCGACAGTGGTGACCGCGTGCTGGATGTCGTACGAGGCCGACTTCAGTTGCGCGACGACGTTGTCGGAGGCGGTAACGAGCGAGGTCTGCGTGTCGCGCGCGTTGACCTTGATCGCCTCATTGGTGTTGGCGGACAGGACCGTCAGCACGCGCTCCGCTTCCGTCGCGTTGACCTTGAGCTGCGTCGTGACGTTGTCGGACGCGGTGATGAGCGCCACCTGGGCGTCGCGCGCATGAGACTCGATTTTCTCGGCAGTGGAGGCCGCGAGACCGATCAACGCCCGCTCGACCTCGCCGGAGGTCGATTTGAGGGTTTGCGCGACGCCGTCGGATGCGTTGACGATCGCAAGCTGCGCTTCGCGCGCGTTCGCCTGCAGCAACTCGCCGGTGTTGGCGGAGAGGGCGGTCAGCGAGCGTTCGATATCGGCGGCGGTCGCCTTGAGTTGCGTGCCGACGTCGGTCGACACCGAGCCGAGCGTCGCCTGCGCTGAGCGCGCAGTTGCCTGAATCGATTCGCTGGTGTTCGCCAACAGCGACGTGAGCGAACGCTCGGCGTCATCGGTGCGGGCCTTGATCGCCTGCGAAAGCTCGTCGGCGCGAGAGACCAGCACGTCGCTGGCATGGCGGCCCGAGGTCTCGATGCGGTTGGTCATGATCTCGACGCGGGTACCCAGCAGCTCTTCGAGCTGGTCGACCCGCATTTCGATGTCCTTGGCGACCGCGCCTGCGCGCGACTCGATGCCCTCGTGAATGTTCTCGAAGCGGGCAGCGACGGTCTCCGCGAGGTAATTGCTGCGGCCGTCGATGTTCTCGGTGACCTGGGCGAGGCGGTTGTCGATCGTCTCCGCCACGCCGGCGATACGGGTGTCGAGCGCGGCAATGACTTCGGCGCTGTTCTGGTTCAACGACAAAGTGAAGTTCGAAAGCCGCGTCGAGATGCTGTCGTTGATCGATTGCGCGCGGCTATCGAACGTATTCTGGAACAGGCCGAGATGCGAAGAGACCGCGTCATCCATCGATTTGATGCGGGTGTCGAGCGATGCGTCGAGCGTGGTCACGCGCTCGTCGACCTGCGACTTGAAGAGCGACAGGTGCTTGTCGAACGACGTGTTCATTTCGGCGGTGTTCGACGACACGCGGGTGTCGAAGGTATCGACGTAGTTCTTCAGGCTGTCGGTGATGTCCTGCGTGCGCTGGCCGAGGCGGTCGACGATTTCGCCGCCGAACGTTTTCACGGTGCGGTCGAATTCGGCGATGTGGCGCGTAATCAACGCACCGAGCGTGCCGCTGTCGCGGGCAAACTTCTCGGCAAGTTCCGCGCCGTGGTTCTTCATCAGGTCGTCGAATGCGCCAATTCGCGAGGAGAGGGTGTCGTTTGCGTTTTCCGCCTCGTTGACGACCTTTGCGACCAGCGCGTTGACGGTGACGTCCAGCGCTTCGCTGGCCTTGTCGCCGCTCGACAGCATTTGCTCGGCGAGCCTGTTGCCGGCATCTTCGATGCGTCCGGAGATATCGGTCGAGCGCAGGTCGAGTTCGAGAATCGAGCAACTCGCCGGTCGATTTCAGAGCGTCGTGCACCTGTTCGGTGCGTTCGGTGATGCCGTCGACGATCGTGTCCGCCTTCTTCTGGAATTCGGCGGTGATGCGATCAAGGCGCTCGTCCATCATGTCATGGATGCGATCCGTCAGATCGACGAAGTCGTCGTGCACATGGCCGGTCTTGAAGTTCAGGCTCGCCGTCAGCCGCTCGCTGGCTTCCAGCACGGCGCGCGTGGTCTCGGAACTTGCTTCCTCCAGGCGGTCGAGCAGATCGCCGCCGCGCTCGCCGAGTGCGAGGATCATGCTGTCGCCGGCGTTGCCGAGCGCGCGGGTGATGTGCTCGCCGCGATCCTGCAGGCCGGTGGTAATGCTTTTCGCCACCTCATCGACGCGCGAGGCGATCGCGTCGCTGATCACGGCGATATCCTGGCGGAGATCGATCTGCACGCCGGAAATCGCGTTGCGGACCTGTTCGGCCTGGCCGACGAGGTTGTCGCGTTGATGGGCGATATCCTGCAGCAGGGCCCGGATGCGCACTTCGTTGTCGCTGTAGGCGCGCTCGAGCGCCGCAACCTCGTTGGACACGAGCGCTTCCAGTTCGCCGGCACGCGCGATCGCGCGCTCCACGCCGTCGCCCATCGCGGCGACCTCGCGGCGGATCGCTTGTCCAACCGTGACCATCGACTCGCGTGCTGAGCCTTCCGGCTCGGAATAGCGGATCGCCATCTGCGCCATCGACTGCGCGATCATGCTCAATTCCTGGCCGCGCCAGGCGAGGCTCGCAAGGAAGTAGAACAGCAGGATCGGCGCGAACAGCAGCGCCGCAAGGCCGGCGAGCACCAATGTGCCGCCGCCTTGTCCGATCAGCGTTTGCAGTGACGGCATGAAGCCGAAAATGAGTGCGCCGACGCCGACCAGCCAAAGGCCGGAGAAAATCGTCCCAATTGTATAGGCATTGCGCCGCGGACGGCCCTTCTGGATTGCCTGAAGCAGCTGGCCGATCGTTTCGCGATCGTCGTTGGCAGCGCGTCGCGGGGAGGGCGCGGGCTCGTCGTGGGTGAAGTCGATGCGGTCGGTGGCGGAGTCATCGTCGTAAGCCGGTGCGATGCGTTCGCCCGGGACGGGCGCGATCGGCTCGGAGCGCGACGAAGCGGCCCGGTCGGAACGGTCGTTCTTGTCGGCTCGGTCAAGACTGAGGCTCGGCGCCGGAGCGTCCGCGATGTTCAGCGCTTCCTGAATGGCGGATAGCGCGACTTCGGTTGGGTCTTTAACCTTTTTGGGATTGTTCGCCATCTCGACTTACGCCCTCGTTTACAGTTGGGAAGGCAATTGCGCCGCCGCGGCGGCGGCATTGTGCGCAAGTTGCGTTGCCCTGGCGGCCATCCCGCCGCCGGACCGCTCCCCCGGTGCGAGAGCTGCCCCCGTTTTCCGCAAACATCCTATTGGCTTGTCGGTGCGAATGAAACCGCCACTGTTAAGAACATTTTAATCATCGTTAATTCAACACGGGACAAGTCGGGCCGTCGTGGAGCGCTTCTGTTCACGATTGGCACAACCGACGGGCGCCCGCGGCAAGGCCGGACTCGAATTGTGGCACGTTTGTGGCGGCAATCGGCGTGTCCACCAACGTTTCGTTAACCAACGCCATGCTTGTCTGGACCGGAAAACGCCGCGCGGGAACGGGCAAAATGCCGGTCCGAAATCGCGGCACAGGATCGGCATGAGCCCGCGCGTCAAACCCGCAGAATGGATGGTTTCGCCACCGCTCGCGCCCGACGGGCCGGCGATCGATGTGGATCATCTTGGCCGCATGACGCTTGGCGAACGCGATCTGGAACGCGAAGTACTGACGCTGTTTGCGCAGCAATCCACCGACCTGCTGGGCCGGCTCGAAAAGCTTCCGCGCGAGGGGGCCTCGCTCGCGCATACGCTGAAGGGGTCCGCGCTCGCCATCGGCGCATTCGCCGTGGCTGGAGCGGCAGACAACCTTGAGCAAAGGTTGCGGCAGGGGCTGCCGGTTACCGCCGCAGTCGCAGCGTTGCAACAGACGGTCGGCTGTGCCCTCGCAGCCGTCGCCGAGCGGCTTCACACACTCTGAGACAGCTGCGCGCCGCGATCCTGCTTCGTTGCATCAAGGCCGCTAGCGCCTCCTGCCGGGAACGGTTATAGGGGACCTCCCATTCCCTCCCGCGGCGCGAAATCATGGTCAAAATCAACTTCATCAACCACAAGGGTGAGACCCAAACCGTTGACGCGGAGGCGGGCTCGACGGTCATGGAGGCGGCGATCCGTAATGCGGTTCCCGGCATCCTCGCCGAGTGCGGCGGCGCTTGCGCCTGTGCGACCTGCCACGTGTATGTCGAGGACAGCTGGAAGGAAAAGACCGGCGCGCCGTCACCGATGGAAGAGGACATGCTCGACTTCGCCTTCGACGTGCGGCCGACCTCGCGCCTTTCGTGCCAGATCAAGGTCTCGGCCGAGCTGGACGGCCTCAAGGTCACTGTGCCGGAGCGGCAGGCGTAATCCTCAACGCGCCCTTGCGGCGCGGTCGGTCTCAAGGTCGTCGTCGACCGCATAAATGCTGCAGCTGTCGCCGGTTTGCTCGCAGGCTTCGAGTGCCGCGACACGCGCCTCCCGTTCGCTTCGCAGGCCCGTGCGCCAACCGAACCGCCCGGACTTCGACAGCGCGAAGGCCTTGTGTTCGCCGGCCAGCAGATACTGCTTGAAGGCTTCGCGCCCCCGATTGCTGAACTGCGCGGGCGGCGGCAGGACATCGCCGACTGGCGGCGGCAGCGGGGTTCGCAAGCCGAGATTCTCGTCGCGCAGAAAAGCATCGACCATCGGTATCCAGATCGATGCGCCTCGGGGCGAAAACAGCGAATGACCGTCGCGGCCGAATTCCGGCGCTGCCAGGAATTTTGCCCGTCCGCCCGATGCTTGAAAGGCTGTGTGAAAGCGCCGCGCGAGTTCCGGCCAGAAGTACAGATCGTTTTCCGAATAGACCCAAAGCATGGGGACCTGCGCCGTTCGCCCCAGCGTGCCGAACGCCTCGACCAGCGCATCTTCGCCGCACACGTTGTTGTCGCCGCGTGAGCCTCGCCCGCCGGCAAAGTTGATCACAGCGGCAAGCCCCGGCGGTGCATCGGCGGCCAACGCGATCGAGGCAAGCCCGCCAGCGGACTGACCGATCGCAATCATTCCCTGCGTCGTGACATCGGAGCGCCGCTGCATGGCTTCAATAGCGGCTCGAAGATCCTGCGCCGACTCGTCGGCCGATTTGAGGTATTCGCTCCGCCCGCATCGCGATGCACCCTCGGCGTAGTCTCCCTCGGAAATGCCGTAGCCGCGCCGCATCACGATCAGGACGGCGAAGCCGCGCCGCGCGAATTCGATCGCCTGCATGTAGTAGCGTCCGGGCGTCATTCGCCGCCGCATCTCCGCATCGCGCGGCGAACCGTGACTTATCAGCGCGAGCGGGTAGCGGCGATCGTCGCCAGGACGGACCAGCAATGCTTCGAGACCGCTCGTTCCGGCGGAGCCGGACGGAATCCGCAACTGCTCGCGGCGATAGTCCTGCGCCCCCGACGGGCACAGCATCGCACACAGGATTGCGAGAACCAGTGCGGTGAATTTGAAGTTCCTGCCAGTTTCGCGGCGAGTCCATCGCAGGAATTTCAAATTCAAGAATCGCACTGGAAACATAAGGTTGCTGGTGCTCATTGTGTTTCCGGAGTTCGCATGAGAGTGCGCCGACAAGTGATGCGAACTTCGGAAACGGAGCGCTAGCGCTGCGCGGCGGTGCATGTTGTCAGCCCTTCGCAAACATCCAGGGCCGGTAGTTGGATTTGATTTCGTCGGTGATCGGCGTCGGCCGCCGGCTCTCCTGGTCGACCAGCACATTGACCGCCCTGGCGGTGGCCGTGCAGCGCCCTTCGAAAAACAGGGCCTGTTCGAACACGGCTGAGGTGCGGCCGAGACTGGCAAGCCCGATGCCGACTTCGACCGTTCCGGGCCAATGCATTTCGCCGAGATAGTCGATGGTGATCCGGGCCAGGGTCCAGATCAATCCGTCCGGCATCAACCCCGACCCGCGCCTTGGATCGCGGAACAGCGTCACGCGGCCGGCCTCGAAGAAGGTCGAAAACACTGCGTTGTTAACGTGGTTGTTGCTGTCGAGGTCACCGAAACGAATGACCTCGGTCGTGCGGTGCGGGAAGTCCTCGAGCTTGCGCAAGACGCGATGCGCTGGCTTGTCCGATTCAGGTGCGTTCACGGTCCCAACCTCCACCCCGTTGGGCTTACAGGCAAATTTGGACCGGTGACAAGGCGTTCCTGCATGCAAAGATGAGCAATTTAGCCCTTCCCCCGCGCGCGATGCTTGGTTACACCAACCCGCCGTCCGGGCGGTCCAGCCCGCGTTTTCTCTAAAAGAGCGACCATGAGTGAGACGATCAAAACTGATGCGCTGATCATCGGCGCGGGTCCGTGCGGACTGTTCGCGGTGTTCGAACTGGGCCTGCTCGATATCAAGTGCCACCTCATCGACATCCTCGACAAGATCGGCGGCCAGTGCGCCGAACTCTATCCGGAGAAGCCGATCTACGACATTCCCGGAATCCCGATGGTGACGGGGCAGGGTCTGACCGACGCACTGATGGAGCAGATCAAGCCGTTCGGCGCGACGTTTCATCTCAACGAAATGGTCGAGACGATTGAGAAGATTGGCGATCCGCTGTTTCGCGTCACCACAGACGCAGGGCAAGTGTTCGAAACCAAGGTGGTGATTATTTCCGCGGGCGGCGGTTCGTTCCAGCCGAAGCGCCCGCCGGTGCCGGGCATCGAGGCTTATGAAGGCAAGTCGGTGCACTATTCCGTGCGCAAGATGGAGATGTTCCGCGATAAGGACATTCTGATCGTCGGCGGCGGCGACAGCGCGCTCGACTGGACACTCAATCTTCATCCGATCGCAAAGAGCATGACGCTCTTGCATCGGCGAGACGATTTCCGTGCGGCTCCGCACAGCGTCGAGCAGATGCGCAAGCTGGTCGCCGACGGCAAGATGCAGATGAAGCTCGGTCAGGTGACGTCGCTGGAAGGCGAGGGCGGACAGATCTCCGCCGCGGTCGTGAAGGGCAACGACAACGCAACCTTCAAGGTCGACTGCAACATCATGCTGCCGTTCTTCGGCCTGACCATGAAACTCGGTCCGGTCGCCAACTGGGGTGTGAAGCTCGAGAACAATCTCGTACCGGTCGAAACCTCGGCGTTCGAGACCAACGTGCCTGGCATCTTTGCCATCGGCGACATCAATACTTACCCGGGAAAGCTGAAGCTTATTCTTTCCGGCTTCCACGAGGGCGCACTGATGTCGCAAAAGGCGCACCGCTACATCTATCCCGACAAGCGGCTGGTGTTTCAGTACACGACCTCGTCGTCGAGCCTGCAGAAGAAGCTCGGCGTGGGCTGAGGGTTGGCGGGGCGAACGGTCGCCGCGGTTCAACCTGATATCTTACCTTCTTCTTAACCCTTGCCCTGACTCTCGCCGGCAAGTCCGCGCGCAATCCCCGCGTCAATGATCTCGCGGTCGGTGATGCCGGCCGGGTTGGCGTGATTGGGCAGGAACGGGCGAAAGTGAACCCAGCGCTCGCGGCTGACCTGCTCCAGCCGCTCAAGCTCGCCCAAGGGATCGGCATGATCGTCGACGCGAAGGTCGAGGTCGGACCACTGCTCCTTGCCGTGGATCACCAGCGCCGCTGATTGCTTGCCTCGCTTGTCGCCGCCTGCAGCTTCGCCTGCGCGCATCGCCGCGATCAGCCTGCGGGCGAAAGGCAGTTCGCCGCCGTCCCTGTATACTGTCGCTGTCGCCGCGATCACCTCGGGACCAGCGAGCATGTTGCCGGCAATCGAAAAGCTGTCCCCCTGAATATGGCCGCACCAGTCGATGCAGGCGCAGCCCGTATGGGCCGCGATCCTGCCCGCAGCGTCCATGACGTGAAGCTGACGATGGTCGCGCCCTGGGTCTCCGGCAACGAGTCGCTCGACCGTAGCCGCCGGCGATTGACCTTCGCGCAAGGACTTCAGACCGTTGACGCCGTAGAACGGATTGACGAGCGCCTGCGTGGCGACGGCCCCAATGCCGGCCGCGAGATAGGGCACGCGCGAGCCGACCGCGAAGAATTTGGTCGCCACCGCGATCGCAAACTCTCCGGTCGTTGGGTCGCGCGCGATGATGGACCAGGTCATGCTGCTATCGCCCGGCCGCGTAGCCTTGCATGCCGCGTGGATTGGCGGCGGCGCGCCGGCGCCGTCCATTGCGCGAGGCCGCGGTCAAGCGGCCTTCCGACCAGTCGGGTCCGACCTCGACGATATGGCCGCGCCGCTTCAACTCGTCGACGGTTGCCTTCGGCACGCGATTTTCGACCACGAGCACGCCCGGCCGCGCAGTCCGCGGCCAGAACGAAATCGGGAAATGCTCGGAATGCCAGGCGGGCGCATCGATCGCCTCCTGCAAGTTCATGCCGGCGTGAACATGGCGCAGGAAAAACTGCGTGATCCATTGATCCTGCTGATCGCCGCCGGGCGAACCCCAGGCGAGGTAGGGTTCGCCATCGCGCAGCGCCATCGTCGGACTGAGCGTCGTGCGCGGCCTGCGGCCGGGCGCAAGCGCTGCGGGGTGGTTTTCCTGAAGAAAGAACATTTGCGCGCGGCTGCCGAGGCAGAAGCCGAGTTCAGGTATCACCGGCGAGGATTGCAGCCAACCGCCCGAGGGCGTCGCCGAGATCATGTTGCCGGCCTGATCGATGATGTCGAAATGCACGGTGTCGCCGATCACCTGGCCAAGGCGCCCGACGGTCGGCTCGCCCGCACCCATCGCGCCGACCGCGGCACGTGCGCCATCCTGGCGTTTGAGTTCGATAACGGCGCCAAAACCCTCGACCGAGCCGGGGCGATAATCCAGCGACGCCTTCGGTGTGACAAGCTTGCGCCGCGCCGCGTTGTAGCCATCGGACAGCAGCACCTCGATCGGCACATCGACGAAATCGGGATCGCCGTAGAACGTGTCGCGGTCTGCGAAGGCGAGTTTTGCGCATTCGATCTGCAGATGGATGAAATCCGGCCCCGCGGGATCGAGCCCATCGAGATCGAAGCCCTTGAGCAGCGCGAGCTGCTGCAGCATCACCGGGCCCTGACTCCAGACGCCCGGTTTGCAGACTTCATAATTTCCGTAGCAATAAGTGAGCGGGGCCTCGACGTGTGCCTGCCACTTCGCCATGTCGTCGGCCCGCAGCACGCCGCGATGCGGAGTCCCTGAGACGTCCATCACCTCCTGTGTACGACAGAAACGGTCGATCGCCTCGGCGACAAACCCCTGGCTCCAGGCTTTGCGCGCGCGCTCGATCTGGGCTGCGCGGTCGGAGCCCGCGCTCTCGGCTTCGTTCAGGATGCGGATGTAAGTGTCGGCGAGCTTTGCGTTTGTGAACAGTTCGCCCGGCTGCGGCACCTTGCCGTTCGGCAGATACACCGCCGCGGAGGTCGGCCAATGCTCGCGAAATAATTGTTCGACGGTCGCTATCGTCGCGGTCACCCGTTCGACCAGCGGATAGCCATTTTGCGCGTAGGAAATCGCGGGCTCGAGCACGTCGCGCAAGCGCACCGTGCCGAAGTCGCGCAGCAGCAACATCCATGTCTCGAACGTGCCGGGCACGCAGGCGGCGAGCAAGCCGGTGCCCGGCACCATGTCGAGCCCTTCGCGACGATAATGGGCGATCGTCGCGCCGGCGGGCGCGGGCCCCTGTCCGCAAATGACTTCCGTGCGGCCGCGCTTGACGTCGTGGACGATGACCGGAACGTCGCCGCCGGGCCCGTTCAGGTGCGGTTCGACCACCTGCAGCGTGAACGCCGTCGCAGCACCCGCATCGAAGGCGTTGCCGCCCTTCTCGAGCGTCGCCATCCCGACCGCGGTTGCGATCCAGTGGGTCGAGGTGACGACGCCGAATGTGCCGTCGATCTCGGGGCGGGTGGTGAAGGGGAAGGGCTTTGCCATTGGATCTGCGATCGGGAACGGGATGAGGCTCCGACTTCACCACACCCTGCAGGGTGCGCCAAGGCGTGAATTGGCGCATTCGACACGCCGGCAAGCGCCGGCGTGTCGAATGCGGTCCTCAGTTCCACTTCGCGAGGAAAAACCGCGGCAACTCGTCCGGGTAGGGTGTGAAGTTGAGCTGCCTGGAGAAGGCGTAGGCGTTGACGTAGGTGTGCAGTGGCACCCAGTAGGCCTGTTCCATGATGCGCTTGATCGCCTTCGAGTAGGCGATACCGCGAATCTCCTTCTCGTTGGTCGAACCGCCTTCCTCGAGCCACTGCTTCACCGACGGGTCGCGCGCGTAGTCCTGGTTCCCGTGGACGAAGTACTGGGGCAGGATGGCCGCCACATCGTTGATCGAGTAGCTGCCCCAGCTGCCGAGATAGAGCGGCGTCTCGCCTTTCTCCGCGCGCTGGGTGCCTGCTGCCACCTGCACATGGCTCAGCCTGGCCTTGATGCCGACTGCGCCGAGATAGCTGTGGATCGAAGCTTCCCATTGCGGAAGGATGTAGCTGACGAGCTCGGTTTCGAAGCCGTTGGGGTAGCCGGCTTCCGCCAGCAGCGCCTTGGCCTTGGCCGGATCGTAGTCGTACTTGACGGCCGCTTCTCCGTCGCAGCCGAACTGCGACGGATAGCACGGCGCCAGCGGCACGCGGCTGCCGCCGGTGATGAGCTTGTCGGCGATGGTCTGCCGGTCGATGGCATGGAAGATGGCCTGCCGTACTTTCAGCTTGGTCAGCGGGTTGTCCGCTCCGGTGCGGCCGGCCGCGTCGATCTGCAGGTAACCGATCCGCATCGACTCTTTGCGCGTCGTTTGCAGGAACGGGATCTTGTCGATGTTGGCCAACTGGTCCGGATTGACGTTCCAGATCCAGTCCACCTTCTGCGCCAGCAGCTCGGTCAATTCGGTTGCGGCTTCTCCCAGATGGCGGGTAGTGATCTTCTTGATCGCGGGCTTGCCCTTGGGGCCGTTGTAATAGTCGTCGAACCGCTCGAACTCGACGGATACCGACGGCTCGTGTTTGGTAACCTTGTACGGGCCTGCGCCGACCGGGACCTTCGCATAGCCTTCGGCCCCGACCCGCTCGCGATATGCCTTCGGCCAGATCGGCACCACCAGGGCAAAGAACTCCAGCGCTGCCGGCGTCGGCGACTTCAGCTTGACGCGCACGGAGTAGTCGCCGGTCTTCTCCGCCTTTTCGATCCAGCTGTAGTTCGACGGCGTCGAGACCTTGCTGTCGGGGTTCGAGACCGTGTTGATGGTATAAACGACGTCGTCCGCGCCGAACGCGCTGCCGTCATGAAACTTGACGCCCTGGCGCAGCGTGAAGTCGATCGTCACGGGGTCAACGAGCTTCCACTCCGTCGCCAGCAGTGGCTTGAGTTCGAACGTCGAAGGCTCGCGATAGACCAGCATGTCCTGATAGATGTGCGACAGGATCAGACCGGTGCGTTGACTGTTGAAGTAGGGATCGATGTTCGGCACCGAGTCGCGGAATGCGAGCCGCAGCGTGTCGGTGGATTTCTGGGCCGCCGCCGGCAGCGGCGCGATCAGCGCAGCACAGAACGCTGCGACAGCTGCAATCTCAAACTTGCGCATATTGACCTCCAACGAGTTGCAAGGGGTTTTCTTCTTTTGCCAAGTGGCACTCTACCATTCTGCCGTCGCCGAATGCAGGTGTTGGCGGATCGTGCCGGCAGCGTTCGACCGCGACACGGCAGCGCGGATGGAAGCGGCAGCCGGGCGGGATGTTCGAGGGATCGGGAATGGTGTCGCCGAGGCCGACGTCGGGTACGCCGAGGTCGGGGTCCGGCGTGAGCACGCTCTCCAGCAGCGCGCGCGTGTAGGGATGGCGCGGTGTACGGAACAGGGCGTCGGTCTCGTTCATCTCGACGATGCGGCCGAGATACATCACGGCAACGGTGCTTGCCACATGCTCGACCACGGCGAGGTTGTGGCTGATGAAGATGTAGGTGAGGTTGAAGTCGCGCCTGAGTTCGGAGAGCAGGTTGAGGATTTGCGCCTGTACGGAGACGTCGAGCGCACTGGTCGGTTCGTCGCAGACGACGACCTTCGGCTTGATGACGAGCGCGCGCGCAATCGCCACCCGCTGGCGCTGTCCGCCCGAAAGCTGTGACGGAAGACGGTCGGCCATCGCTCGGGAAACGCCAACGCGGTCAAGCACGTCGCTCGTCAGCCTGGCGATCTCAGCGCTGTTGAACGAGCCCTGCGCCACCAGCGGCAGGGCGACGATCTCTTGAATGGTTTGCTTGGGATTGAGTGAGGAATACGGGTCCTGGAACACCGGCTGGATCAGCCTTGCACGAGCCTTGCGGTCGAGCGCGTACAGACGCTCGCCGTGCACCAGCGCGTCGCCCGAGGTCGGCGTCAGCAGACCGAGAATCTGCCGCGCCAGCGTGGACTTGCCGCAGCCGGACTTACCGACGATGCCCAGCACGCTGCCTTCGGGCACCGCAAACGACACGCCGTCCACCGCCACCACATGGCGCGTGGCGCCGAGCATGCCGCCGGAAACCTTGAAGACCTGGCGGATGTCGCGGACCTCGATGGCGGGCTGGGCAGTCACGCGCTCGCGAGCTCCTTGCTCGAGTTCGGTGTGAGCCTGCAGAGATAGGTGTGGCCCGAGATGGCCGTCTGGCTCGGGATCGGGCCGGCGCAGCCGTCATCGGCGAACGAGCAGCGCGAGCGGAAAGCGCAGCCGACGAAGCCCGGCGAGATTTGCGGTACGACGCCTGGAATGCTGCCGAGCGGCTTGTCACGCTGCGACTTGCCGGGCACCGGGATGCACGAGAGCAGCCCGCGCGTATAAGGGTGCTGAGGAGCTGCGAACAGCTGCCGGGCGGTCGCGTGCTCCACCACTTCGCCGGCATACATCACCGAGACGCTGTCGGCGACGCGGGCGACGACGCCGAGATCGTGGGTGATCAAAAGGATAGAGAGGCCGAACTCCTGCTTCAGCCCGTTCAGCAGCCGCAAAATCTGCGCCTGCACGGTGACGTCGAGCGCGGTGGTCGGCTCGTCGGCGATCAACAGCTGAGGATTGCACATCAGCGCCATCGCGATCATCACCCGCTGGCGCAAGCCTCCCGACAGCTGATGCGGGAACTGACCCATCCGCATGTCGGGCGCGGTGATGCCGACGCGGCCCATCAGTTCGACCGCGCGGTCCACGGCCTTGCGCTGCGGCGCGCGTTTGTGGCGGCGGTAGGACTCCGTCAGTTGCGAACCGATCGTGTAGGCCGGATTGAGGCTGGTCATCGGCTCCTGGAAGATCATCGCCATGCGGTCGCCGCGCAGGCGCGCCATCTCCCGTTCCGGCATCGCCAGCAGATCCTCGCCGGCAAACGCCAGGCGTTTTGCAGTCCGCTTTCCCGAGCTGACCAGCAGGTTCATCACCGCCAGCGCGCTGACCGACTTGCCGCAACCGGACTCGCCGACGATGCAGTGCGTTTCGCCGCGCCCGAGACGGAACGATGCATCGCGCACCGCGGCGGTTCGCCCGCCGAAGGTGATCGACATGTTCTCGACCTCGAGCAGGGCCTCGCTCATCGGGGCTGCTCCGCCCCGAGCAGGCTGCGCAGGCCGTCGCCGACGAAATTGACGCCCATCACGAAGATGAAGAGCGTCACGCCCGGAATCATGATCACCCAGGGCGAGAAGAACATGTAGTCCTTGCCTTCGGCGATCATCAGCCCCCAGGACGGCAGCGGCGCAGGCACGCCGAGGCCGAGGAAGGACAGCGCAGCTTCCAGCAGGATCGCCAGAGCGATCTCCAGCGTTGCGACGACCGCCAGGTGCGGCGCGATGTTCGGCAGGATCTCGCGGAACAGCAGCCGCGGCGTCGAGGAGCCGGCGCAGACCGCGGCGCTCACATAGTCAAGGTTGCGGACCTGCATGGTGGTCGATCGCGCGACCACCGCGAAGCGGTCCCAGAGCAGCAGTCCCAGCGTCGAGATGACCAGCGTCAGGCTCGAGCCGAGCAGACCGACGACCGCGAGCGCCACCAGCACCGGCGGAATCGACAGGCGGCAGGTGATCAGGAACAGCACGACGTCATCGACGATGCCGCCGAAGTAGCCGCCGATCGTGCCGATCGTGGTGCCGATCACGCCCGAGACGACCATCGTCGTCAGCCCGATCAACAGCGAGATGCGGGCGCCGTAGACCAGACGCGCGAGATAGTCGCGGCCGAGCTGGTCGGTGCCGAGCAGGTGGGCGGCCTTGTTGCCCTCCATCCAGAACGGCGGCACCAGGCGATTGTTGAGATCCTGCGCAAACGGATCGTGCGGGATCAGCGCATTGCCGAACAGCGCTGCGAACACCACGATGCCGCAGATGACGGCGCCGAACAGGAAGCCGGCGTTGCGGATGCGCAACGTCCACGCTCTCGCAGCAGGGGGTGTGGAGATCGCGATGCTCATGCGGAGCGGATCCTCGGATCGAGCAGCGCGTTGAGGATATCGGCCAGCATGGTCAGGCCGATATAGATGATCGCGAGCACCAGCACCACGGCCTGGACCACCGGGAAGTCGTTCTTGGTGATGCTCTCCCAGGCGAGGAAGCCGACACCGTGCAGGGCAAAGACGGTCTCCACGACGATCGATCCGCCGAGCATGAAGCCGAGTTGCACCGCGGCGATCGAGACGACCGGGATGGCCGCGTTGCGCAACGCATGCTTGAAGACGATGCTCATGCGCGACAGCCCCTTGGCCCGCGCGGTGCGAATGTAGTCGGATGAGAAGGCCTCGATCATGCCCGAGCGCGTCAGGCGCGTCAGCGCCGGGATCGCGGTGATGGCCAGCACGATGCCCGGCATGACGAAGTGCTGCCACGATCCTGTCCCGGAGATCGGCAGCCAGCCGAGCGTCAGGCCGAACGTGATCATCATGATCAGGCCGAACCAGAAGCTCGGCATCGCCTGGCCCACCATGGTGACGATCGTCACCGCGCGGTCGATCCAGGTCCCCTCGCGCAGCGCCGCAAGCGTGCCGAGCGGGATCGAGACGAGAAGCGCGAGGCCGAGCCCGACCAGGCCGAGCGTCATGGTGATCGGCATGCGCTGGAGGATCAGGTTGGACACGCGATCCTTGAAGAAGAAGCTTTCACCGAAGTCGCCGACGATCGCGCGGCCCATCCAGTTCACGAACTGGACGATGACCGGCCGGTCGAGGCCGTACGCCTTGCGAATGATCTCGATGTCCTGCTGCGTGGCTCCGGGCCCTGCGATCGAAATGGCGAGGTCGCCCGACAGGCGCGTCAGCATGAAGGCAAGCGTCATCACCGTGAATGCGACCAGCACACCAAGAGCGGCACGACGCAGAATGAAGCGGAGCATGGCCTGCGGCACTCGAAGGTGACGATGGGCAATCGTGTCACCAAGCCGGGACCCATGCAACAGCGTGAGCCGCGGTAGTTTGCCGACCGATGGGGCATCGCTTGACTGTTTTCGGGGCAAGGGCGGGCTATACTCGGCAAAACCGGAGTTGGACCGATTGTGACCGCGCCTGCATTGACCCCCTCCGACCACGTTCCCGACCTGCAGGCGTCCGTCGTCATCCCCATGCTGTCCCATCCGGTGCAGGTGTCGCGCGATCCCTGGGGCGTCCCGCACATACGCGCAAGGTCGATGCCGGACGCGTTTTCCGCGCTGGGTTTCGTGCATGCGCAGGATCGGCTCTGGCAGATGGAGGCGCTGCTCAGGCGTGGCATCGGCCGGTACGCGGAGTGGGTCGGCAAGCCGGCGGTGCCGGCCGACACGCTGGCGCGGCGGGTGGATACGGCGGGCGCATCCGTCCGCGACTTTGCAGCCCTCGGCCGCGAGAGCAGGGAGATGCTCGAGGCCTATGTGCGCGGGGTGAATGCGTTCGTCGCCGGGGGTAAATGGCCGCTGGAGTATTCAATTCTCAAGACGGAGCCGATCCGATGGGAACCGTGGCATGCGATCGCGGTCATGCGTCAGATCGGTTTCCTGATGGGCTCGGTGTGGTGGAAGCTCTGGCGTGCCGCGGCACTGCCGATCGTCGGCGCGGACGCGGTGTCGAAACTGCGCTTCGATGATGGCGGCGACGATCTGCGCTGCATTCCGCCCGGTGCTGCGGGCCAGCGCTATCTGGCTGCGCTCGGCGAGCTTCGCCCGGCCGTCGAGGCGCTGCTCGGGGCGCAACCTGCGCTCGAGATCGGCGGTGGCAGCAACAACTGGGCGCTGTCGCCGCAGCGAACGGTCACCGGGCGGCCGCTGCTCGCAGGCGATCCGCATCGCGTGCTCGAGATACCCAACATGTACTACCAGACGCATCTCACCTGCGACGACTTCGACGTGATCGGGTTGACGGTCCCCGGCGTGCCGGGCTTTCCGCACTATGGTCACAACAAGCACGTCGCCTGGTGCGTCACCCACGCTTTCATGGACATCCACGATCTGTTCGTCGAAATCCTCGATACCGACGGAAAGAATACGCGATTTGGCAACGGCTGGCGGCCGACCAGACGACGCAAGGAAACGATCGCGGTTCGTGGCGAACCTGATGCGGTCATCGACGTCGTCGAGACGTGTCACGGCCCAATCATTGTCGAGAACACCAACGGAACCTCGCTGGCGCTTCGTTCCGTGCAATTCGCGGTGCCGGATCGTTCGTTTGATTGCATGGTGCCGATGCTGCGCGCCAAAACTGTCGAACAGCTTTATGAAGCGACGCGCGAGTGGGGGTTGATCGACCACAATCTGGTGGCCGGTGACACCGAGGGCCACATCGGCAATCGCGTTCGGGCAAAGGTGCCGGTACGGCCGCGATCAAATGGCTGGCTGCCGGTACCGGGCTGGACTGGCGAGCATGAGTGGAGCGGCATGATTGCCTTTGAGGAGATGCCGCACTGCCTCGACCCCGCCGGTGGCACGATCGTCACGGCGAACAACCGTGTGACGGATAACGACAGGCAT
Source organism: uncultured Alphaproteobacteria bacterium (assembly GCA_963774995.1). Classification (GTDB taxonomy): domain Bacteria; phylum Pseudomonadota; class Alphaproteobacteria; order Rhizobiales; family Xanthobacteraceae; genus P52-10. Next base: position 184,174 of record CAVZHJ010000010.1, on the reverse strand, counting down.
TACTTCTCGACCGACAGCATGCCGCCGCACCGCGCCCGGCGAATCTGGCAGCTACTGTCGCAGGGCTCCTCGAAGCTCGACGTCGATGACATGGCGTCAATTCACAAGGACCTGGTGAGTGTCGTCGCTCTCGAATTTCAGGTTCGGATCCGCGCGCTCAAGGTCACCGGAGCCGCCGCCGTCTTGCAAGCCAGCATCGCAGAGTGGAACGGCGAGATGACCAGTGATTCCAGCGCAGCGGCTGCCTATGCGGCCGTCCGCGCAGCGCTGACCAGGCTTGTTGCGCAACGAAGCGGGCTCGTCGCCGCATCAACCTACCAGACGACGGTGCCGCCCGGCGTGTTCGGCGAAGGCCAGCTCTGGTGGTCGATTCCGCAATTGCTGCGCACGAACGATTCAGGCTTGATCGGCGAGGCCTCATGGGACGATCTTTTGTCCGAAGCGCTTGAGACCGTCGCCCGCGATGGTCCGTTGCAGGCGTGGAGCAACCTGCACACACCGGTTTTACGCCATCCGCTCGCGTCGGTTTTTCCCGAGCATGCGCCGCTGCTCGACAGGCCTTGCGCGCCAGTCGGCGGCGACAACGACACGGTGTTTGCGACAGGCTACGTCGCAAGATTGAACCTGCGGACGACGTACGCGTCGCTCGTGCGCTATGTGTTCGACGTCGGCGGATGGGACAATTGCCGATGGATTGCCTTCCACGGATCGTCGGGCCACACCGGCAGCCCATGGTACGACAATCAGAATGCGATGTGGGCAGCCGGCGAACTGGTGCCGATGCTCTACGACTGGCAGCAGATTGAGGCGACGTCGGTGACCCATCAAAAACTGTCGCCGCGAAGTCCGGGTTGAAGGAGCGATTGCCTTGGCAAAAAATGAGCTCGCAGAGCAGGACCAAAGCCTGCGCGATCGCGCGGAACGGGTCATTCCGGGCGGTATGTACGGTCATATGCGGACCGCGACGCTGCCCGCAGGCTATCCGCAGTTCTTCAAACGCGGCGAAGGTTGCTACATCTGGGATGCGGATGGACGAAAATATCTCGATTTCATGTGCAGCTGGGGCCCGATCGTTCTCGGGCATCGGCATGCCGCAGTCGACGAGGCTGTGCGCCGGCAGCTTGAACAGGGAGATTGCCTGAACGGCCCCACCGACAAACTGGTGGAACTGGCCGAAAGGCTGGTCGGCCTGATCTCGCATGCGGACTGGGCATTGTTCTCGAAGAACGGCACGGACGCGACCACAACCTGCGTGACGCTTGCGCGGGGCGCCACCGGAAAACGCAAGATTCTGCTGGCTTCGGGCGCCTATCATGGCGCCGTTCCGTGGTGCTCGCCTTACCCCTATGGCGTGACGGCGGAGGATCGCGCGCACGTGATCTATTTCAAATACAACGATGTTGCGAGCCTCGAGGCCGCAGTCGCGCAAGCCGGAGACGACCTGGCGGGCATTCTGGTCTCGGCGTTTCGTCACGATTATGGCGTCGATCAGGAATTGCCGAATCCCGTGTTTGCCGCCCGCGCGCGGGCGCTGACACATGACAAGGACGCAGCACTTATCCTCGACGATGTGAGGGCGGGGTTTCGTCTCTCGCTGCATGGCAGCTGGGATCTGCTCGGCATTCAGCCGGACCTGAGCGCCTGGAGCAAGGCCATTGCCAACGGCTACGCGCTTGCCGCGGTCGCCGGCAACGACCGGTTTCGCAAGGCCGCGTCGCAACTCTATGCGACGGGCTCGTTCTGGTGCGGCGCGGCCTCGATGGCTGCGGCGCTCGCGACGATCGATGTCCTGGAGGCCCGGAACGGCCCCGAACACATGCAGGGCATGGGCCAGCGCTTTCGCGATGGCGTTGCGGCCCAGGCGGCAAAGTACGGCGTCGGTGTGCGCCAGAGCGGGCCGCCGCAGATGCCGACGATCCTGTTCGACAACGATCCCGACCACACCCGAGGCTCACGGTTTGCCTCAGAAGCCTTGAAGCGCGGCGTCTATCTTCATCCGAAACACAACATGTTTCTCTCGCTCGCACACACGGCGAAAGATATCGACCTTGCGCTCTCCGTCACCGATGAGGCGTTCGCGGTAATCGCCGGGCTTCAGTAGCAGGCCACGTCAGAGGTACCAGGACATGACCGCCTTGAGCACCGCGCCTTCGATGATCGGCAGCACGGTAATCTGATTCAGTCCGATTTTTCGCGCCGCCTCTGCCGCGATCGTGGAATCTTTCTTCAGGCTGTCGTTGATGCCGGGCATCCCGGTCGACCATGCGCCGCCGATCGATCCTTCGCCCTTGCGGATGTGTTTTGAGGCATACGCTGCGCTGAGATCAGTCCCGGCGCTGCAGTTGCCGGATTCGAAAATCAGGGCGTCGCGTGCGTCGTTCGGCACCCAGATCTCAAATCGATGCGCGATCGGGGTCGCCTGTGCGGACAGGAAGCTCACGACCCAGGTCTCGTCATTGGCGCCCTTGTAGGGAATGCCGACGCCGCAATTGATGCCGATCTCGGATGCCTCTTCCCAGCGCAGAAATCGCTTTGCATTGTGCAGGTCGGCGATGATCAGTGGCATGTTGGCTTTCCAGGTGCGGCCGGGCAAACCAAAACCGCGCGGAAATTTTGTGTGCCGCGAGTTGAACTCGAACATGTCGGCGGTGCCATAGTAACCGTCGACAAAACTCATTTCGTGCGAGCGTTCGGGATCATTGTGCCAAAGCTCGATGGCGCCGACATGCTTTGCGTCATCGCCGCAAAACAGCACCATCACGGCCATCAGGAATTCACCCGCAAACACCGGCAACGCCACGCCGCATGTGAGGCCGGCTTCCTTTGCTTCATCCGTTCGCTTGAAGTAAAAGTCGGCGAACTTCGTCAGGATGATGGGATGACCGGAAGCCCAGGCCTTGCCGGGAAGGCCCTCGTCGTAGGCAAACAGCGTATGCTCGCTCAGCGCGCGAAACTCTTCGTATTCCGCGCTGCAAAGCCCGCCGCCATACTCGAGGTGGGTCCGGGTCCGGTCCGGCACCCACAGTTCGACGACGCGAATAAATGTTTTCATCGGCATGCCAGCATCATCCCGTGTCAGCATCCGACAGTTCCGGGCCTTGTGCATGGGCGAATATTGGGCATGCAATGCATATGAAACGGACATTGTGCAGTAGCATTGCAACGTGGGGATTCATCGTGATGGGTGTGCGGAGAAGCAGGATGACGGACGGCGCGGGTGAGCTGCAATGAGCAGGCAAAATGCAATCGCGCGAGCGATCGACTATTTCGACTCCGGTGCGCTTGCGACCGATCTGGCGCGACGCGTGGCGTTGCGGACCGAGAGCAAGAACAAGGACCGCCTCGCCGAGATCGATGCGTATCTGAACGATGAGATCGAGCCGTTTCTCAAAGGTCTTGGATTTTCGGTCGCGATCGAGAAGCTGGATGGCGCTCCGCCGTTCCTGATCGCGGAGCGGTTCGAACAGGCAGGGCGCCCAACGGTGCTGGGTTATGGTCACGGCGACGTGGTCGACGGGATGGATCGCGCCTGGCAGCAAGGCTTGTCGCCATGGACGATGACCGAATCGGGCGGCAGATTTTACGGACGCGGCACCGCCGACAACAAGGGCCAGCACACCATCAATCTCGCAGCACTCAAGGCGGTGCTCGAGACGCGCGGACGGCTCGGCTTCAACGCGAAATTCCTGGTCGAGATGGGCGAGGAACGGGGATCGCCCGGCTTGCGCCAGATTTGCGCGCGTGAACGTACAAGGCTTTCGGCCGATCTTCTTCTCGCCTCCGATGGTCCGCGCCTGAAGGACACGCAGCCGACGATCTTTCTCGGCTCGCGCGGCAGCCTGCCGTTCGATCTCGTGATCAAGGCGCGCGAGCGGGAATATCATTCGGGCAACTGGGGCGGCGCGCTGGCAAATCCCGCGATCCAGCTTGCGCACGCGATCGGCTGTCTGGTCGGGCCGACGGGACAAATCCGCGTGGACGAACTGAAGCCGTCGCAGATGCCGGGTTCTGTGCGCCAGGCGCTGGGCGACTGCGTGCTCGAAAGCGATGATGACGGGCCTGAGATCGATACCTGGTGGGGCGAACCCGGACTGACGCCGGCCGAGCGTGTGTTCGGCTGGTGCTCGCTGGAGGTTCTGGCGTTTGAAGCCGGCAATCCGGCGTCGCCGGTCAATGCGATCCCGTCGAAAGCCTGGGCGCGGATGCAGCTGCGGTTCGTCGATGGCGTCGAGCCCGAGCGCGTGATCCCCGCGGTACGTGCGCATTTGCAGCGGCACGGATTTGCCGCGGTCGAGGTCAAGCCGGTGCAGGACGATGTCTTCCGCGCCACGCGCCTGTCGCCGGACAATCCCTGGGTCGACTGGGCGGTGACATCGATCCTCGCGACGACGGGCAAGAAGCCGACCGTGCTGCCGAATTTTGGCGGAACACTGCCGAATGATTGTTTTGCGGACATCCTGAAGATGCCGACATTATGGATCCCGCACTCCTATCCCGCGTGTGCTCAGCATGCGCCGAATGAACATCTGCCACTTGCGCTGGCGCGCGAAGGGCTCGCGATCATGGCGGGCCTGTATTGGGACCTCGGCGAAGCGACGCCGGCGATCTGAGGCTAGCCGACCGAAGCACGCTGCCGTGCCGGCTGCGGCCAGTTCGCGATAGCGCCACGCCGGCTCTCGTAAAATTTCGCGATGCGCAGCACGGTCAGGTCGGCGAAACGTGGACCGACGATCTGCAGGCCGATCGGCAGGCCTGATTTCGTGAAGCCGCAATTGATCGAGGCCGCCGGATTCTCGGCCATGTTCCAGGGCACGGTGAAGACGATGTGTTCGAACGGACGTTGGGGATCGTTGACCGGCGAGGCCCATTCGGCCGGGAACGCAGCCATCGGAGCTGTCGGCGACAGCACGATATCGACCGTCTGAAACAGGGCCGCCGCGGCTTTGCGCATTTCGTTGGTCTGGTTGTAACCTTTCATCGCCGCGGCGGCGGACATCGTCGCGCCTTTCTCGGCCCATGTGATGATGTAGGGCAGGATTTTTGCCCGCGCCTGCGGTTCGTAGCTTTCAATATCCGCCCACGATCGCGCGCGAAAGAAATCATCGACGCCGTCCAGCATCTCACGCGTCATCACCGGCGCGACCTCGAACACGCGCGCGCCGGCGTTTTCGAAGGCCTTCGCCGCTGCTGTGACGGCGCTGCGTACCTCATCCTCCACGGGCAGGCCGCAGCCCGGGTTCAGCATCAACCCGATGCGCAGACCCTTGACGTCGATCGCGAGGTCGGACCAGTCGATTGCTGCCGGCGGAAGGCTCATGCCGTCGCGCGTGTCAAACCGCGAGATGGTTGCCATCATCAATGCCGCATCGTCCACCGTGCGTGTCATCGGTCCCGCCACGCGGCCGAGATAGAACGGATCGATCGGCACGCGCCCGTGCGAAGGCTTCAGGCCAAACAGCGCGCACCATGCCGCGGGCAGGCGGATCGATCCGCCGATGTCGGTGCCGAGATGCAATGGTCCGTAACCGGCGGCCCCTGCTGCCCCCGCGCCGGAACTCGATCCGCCGGGGTTTTTGCTCAAGTCCCACGGATTGCGCGTAGTCGGATGAAAGCTGGAGATGCCCGACGACAGCATGCCGTAGTCAGGGCAGGTGGTTTTCGCAAAGATGATCGCGCCGTCCTCGCGCAGCCGCGCCGACGCCGGCGCGTCGTCCGTTGCCGGCACGAGTTTTGTTGCGGCCGAGCCAAGCGGAATCGGATCGCCCTTCGTGGCGATGATCTCCTTCACCGTGACGGGCAGGCCGTCGAGCGGTCCTTTCGGCGTGCCCTTGCTCCAGCGCGCGGCCGATGCCTTTGCCTCTGCGCGTGCGGCCTCCGGCCGGTACAGATAGAGCGCCTGCAGCGACGGCTCCCAGGCGGCAATATGGCTTTCGAGCCAGTCGAAATACTCGACCGGCGAGAGCGCCTTGCTCCCGAACAATGAAATCAGTTCGACGGCGGAGAGATTTTTGAGCTCGGTCATTCGTGAGTCCGCCTTTCAACCCGCAAGGCTTGATGCCCTGCGTTTGCGCCGCCCGATCATGTCGAGCGTCGGCTCTGCGTCGAGCAGGCGCTGCGTGTACGTGTGCTGCGGATGATGCAGCACATCGCGCGTGAGCCCCAAGCTCGACCAGCTTGCCCGCATACATGACGCCGACACGATCGGCGATTTCCTCGATCACACCGAGATTGTGACTGATGAACAGCATCGTCAAGGCGTTGCGTTCCTTCAACTCCATCAGGAGGCGGAGGATTTGCGCTTGCACCGAGAGATCGAGCGCGGAGACGGCCTCATCGGCCACCAGCAGTTTCGGGCCGGTCATCAATGCGCGGGCGATGGCGATGCGCTGGCGCTGGCCGCCGGAGAATTCGTGCGGATAGCGCTTTGCGTCGTCCGGCTTCAGTCCGACGCTGACCAGCACCTCGGCCACCCGCTCGCGGTTGACGGACGCCCGGCCGATCAGATGCAGCGGCTCGGCGATGATGCGTCCGACCGAATGTCGCGGATCGAGCGAGCCGTAGGGGTCCTGAAACACCATCTGGAAATCGCGCCGCCGCCGCCGCAGGTCGGCCGCGGACAGCTGAAACAGGGATGTGCCTTCGAGCAGCACTTTGCCTGCGGTCGGCCGGTCGAGGGCCATCACGATCCGCGCCAGGGTCGACTTGCCGCAGCCGCTTTCGCCGACGATACCGAGCACCGAGCCGCGTGGAATCGAGAACGAAACATCGTCCACCGCGCGCAACGTCTGGCGCGAGAATCCTTGACCCCTTCGCAGCGTATAGTCGCGCGTGAGGCTCTTCACCTCGAGCAGGGGCGCTTCGGTCACGGCTGTTTCTCCGTGGTCGATCCCGCGTCGAGATGGCCGCGGGTGCGCCGCGGCATCGACGCGAGCAGAGTGCGCGTATAGTCCGCCGCGGGCCGCCGCAGCACCTCGTCCGTCGGTCCTTGCTCCATCTCTTTGCCGTTCAGCATTACCAGCGTGCGGTCGGCAATACGGCCGATCACGCCGATGTCGTGACTGATGAAGATCAGCGACATGCCGAAATCTGCAACCAGGTCGTCGAAGATATCGAGGATCTTCTTTCTGTACGGTGACATCGAGCGCGGTCGTCGGCTCATCTGCGATCAGCAGTTCGGGCTTCAGCGCCAGCGCAATCGCGATCCCGACGCGTTGACGTTGCCCGCCCGACAGTTCGTGCGGGAACGCGTCGATCCGCTGCCGCACCATCGGCACGCGTACCCGCTCCAGAAGCTCTATTGACGCAGCACGTGCCGCGGCGTGCGTCAGCCCGCTGTGCAGGATCAGCCCTTCGGCAATCTGTGTGCCGATACGCTGTGCCGGATTGAGCGCCGTCATCGGCTCCTGAAAGATCATGCCGATGCGCCGGCCGCGAACGGCGCACATCTGCCGCTCCGACAGCGACAGCAGATTGTCGGTTCCGAGAACGACCGCGCCGGAAGCTTGCGCCACCGCCGGCAGCAAGCCGATGACGGCGAGCGCCAGCATGGTTTTGCCGGAGCCGGACTCGCCGACGATGCCGAGTGTCTCGCCCTGATCAAGATCGAACGAGATGCTGTCGACCACGCGCGTGCGGCGGCCATCGGAGCCGGAGATATCCACGGACAGCGGATTTGACCTGCAGCATCAGGACATCCTTCGCCGCGGGTCGATCAGGTCGCGCAGGCCGTCGCCGAGCAGGTTGAGGCCGAGCACGGCGGTGGCGATCGCAAAGCCCGGCGCCAACGCGAGCCAGGGCGCCAGCTGCAGATAGGTTTGCGAATCCGCCAGCATCCGCCCCCAGCTCGCCGTCGGCGGCGGCACGCCGAGGCCGAGAAAGCTCAAGCCCGCTTCGGTGAGGATCGCCAAGGCCAGCTGGATCGCGATCTGTATGATGATGTGGCTTGCGATATTCGGGATGATGTGCACGGCCGTGATCGAAAGGCCGGAGCGTCCGGCCATGCGCGCGGCAAGCACATATTCGCGCGCCCAGATCTGCAGCGCGGCACCGCGGGTGACCCGCGCAAACACCGGCACCATGAACGCGCCGATCGCCAGGATTGCGGTGAGCGCGCCGGGGCCGAGCAACGCGCCGACCATGATTGCCGACAGGATCGGCGGAAACGCAAACATTGCATCGCAAATCCGCATGACGATGCTCTCGAACAATCCCCGGCGGGCGGCGGCTGCGACCCCGAGCGCGGTGCCGATCGTCATGCCGACGATCACCGACAGCATGGCAATCGACAGCGAGTTGAAAGCGCCGGCCATCAGCATGGAGAACACGTCGCGACCGAGGTGATCGGTGCCGAGCAGACCATTGGTGAGCGGCGGCTGCAGTTTTTGCAGGATGCGCAGGCGAAACGGATTTTCCGGCGTCCAGACCAGGGAGAGCAGCGCCACGCCGGCAAAGGTCAGCGTGATCGCTGCGCCAAACGCCAGCCTTGCATGACCGCCGAACCGCGAACGCGGCGGAAGGCCGAACATTGCTTCAGCGGAAACAGGCTCGCTCATGCGTTGGCCCGCAGCCTTGGATCGAGCACCACATAGATCGCATCGACGATGAGATTGACGACGATGACGATGGTGGCGAAGAACAGCACCACATTCTTGATCACGATCAGGTCGCGCTGGGCAAGCGCCTGAAAGGCAAGGCGGCCCATGCCGGGCAGACTGAAGACGTTCTCGACGATCACGGCGCCGGCGAGCAGCACCGAAATCTGCAGGCCGAGAATTGTCACCACGGGCACCAGCGCGTTCGGCACCGCATGGCGCCATAGCGCGCGGTTTCGCGAGACGCCCTTGGCGCGCGCGGTGCGCACGAAATCCTCGTTCATGACGTCGAGCACGGCCGAGCGCGTTACCCGTGTCAGGATCGCCGACTGCGGGATTGCCAGTGCGATTGCGGGCAGAATGAGCGCCTTCAGCGCTGGCCAGAACCCTTCGCCCCAGCCGCGAAATCCGCCGGCGGGAAACCAGCCGAGCGACAGGGCAAAGAACAGGATCAGCAACAGGCCGAGCCAGAAGTTCGGAATGGCTATGCCGATCTGCGAATAGAACGTCGCGAATGCGTCGGTGACGCCCCGCTGCCTTGCGGCGGCGAACACGCCAAGCGGCAACGCGACCGACAGCGACAGCGTGATCGCCATCAAGGTCAGCGGCACCGTCACCGTCAGCCGGTCGCGGATCAACTCGGAAACCGGAACGCCGTAGGAATAGGAGGTGCCGAAATTGCCGGTAAAAATGCCGACGATCCAGCTGACGTAGCGGATCACTGCCGGCTGATCGAGGCCCATTCTTGTCCGCAGCGCCGCCAGCGTGTCCGGTTGCGACGAGGTGCCGAGCATGATCGCCGCCGGATCGCCCGGCAGCACTTCGAGAATGAGGAAGATAACGAACGAGATGACCAGGAGAGTCAGGAGGAGGCTTAAGAAGCGGGAGGAGAGGGCTCTCAGCATGGCATGTCATTCCGGGACGACGCGAAGCGTCGGGCCCGGAATCCATAACCCCTGTATCTGCGATTGTGCATGGAGTTGGTTCCATTGCGCGCAGGCGCGGCAAAAAATCGTCTCAGCGTACTCAAACTGAGGGTATGGATTCGGGGCCCGCGCCTTTCGGCGCGTCCCGGAATGACGTCACTTGATTGCGGCGCATCCGCACCACCATCACTCGGTCCACCGCACCTCCGTGAGATCGTTCGACGGGATTGGCTCGTTTTTCCAGAGGCCTTCGATCTTGGCATTCCAGACCCCGAGCTTCGGCAGCACGAACAGGTAGAGGGCCGGGACATCGTCGGCCAGAATCTTCTGCGCCTCGCCATAGAGTTTTGCGCGCGCCGCGTCGTCGGTGGTGCGTTCGGCGTCGGCGTTGATCTTGGTGAAGGCCGGATTCTTGTAGTTGAAGTAATATTTTTCACGCGCGTAGATATCGATGTCCATCGGTTCGGCGTGCGCAATGATCGTCATCTCGAAGTCGCCGCCGGTGAACACCTCGGACACCCATTTGGCCGGAAACTCGGTCGGTACGATGTTCATCTTGACGCCGATCTCGGCGAACATCGATTGCAGCACTTCGGCCGAGCGGGTGGCATAGGCCATCTGCGGCGTCTTGAAGGTGAAGCTGAAGCCGTTGGGGTGGCCGGCCTCGGCGAGCAGCGCCTTCGCTTTCTTCGGATCGTAGGGATGAATGCCGGTAAGGTCGATGTAGCCCGGATCGTTCGGCGTGAAGTGACTGCCGATCGGCTGGCCCAGTCCCGAATAGACCGCGTTGACCAGAAGATTGCGGTCGATCGCCATCATCAGCGCGCGGCGCACACGCGCATCGTCGAACGGTTTGCGCGTATTGTTCATGCCGGCGACCACTTTCAGCTCGGTGTTGCCGATCACCGCCGAAAAGCGCTTGTCGCTCTGGAATTTTCCATAGAGCTCCGCCGCGCCGATCCCGGCCATGGCGTCGACATCGCCGCTCTGCAGCGCCGCGACCTGCGCCTGCGGATCACCGATGAAGCGGAACGTGACGTTGTCGAGCGCGATCTTCTTCGACGCGTCCCAGAAATTCCTATCGCGTTCGAGCTCCACGCGGTCGCCCTTGACCCAGTTCTTCAGCTTGAACGGCCCGGTGCCGACCGGCGTGATCTTGTTGTCAGTTGCGGATTTCGGCTCGACCATCACCGCGGCCGGCCAGGCGAGGCGATAGAGCAGATTGCCGGATGGCTCGGTGAGCTTCAGCACCAGCGTATCGGGTGCGGGCGTCTCGATTGAGGTGATCACCGCATAGAAGCGTTTCTGCGGGTTCACGGAGTCGGCTGCCTTCGCGCGCTCCAGCGCGAATTTGGCGACACTGGCGTTGAACGCCTCGCCGTTTTGAAACCTGGCGCCCGTCCGCAGCTTGAAGGTGTAGGTCAGTCCGTCTGACGTGATCGTCCAGCTTTCAGCAAGCTGCGGCTGCACCTTGCCGTCGCGGTCGAGCCGGACCAGTCCCTGATAGATGTTCTGCCAGGTCACCTGGCCGATCGCGACGGGCGCTGCGATCGTAGGATCCAGCCCGGTCGGCTCCACCGCCATGCCCATGACAATGGTCGTCTTCGCGGCAAGCGCGTGCGGCGCGGAGAACGCGAGCAGGGCAGCGACGGCCCCACCGGCGAAGGCGATGCGTCGAAGCGGAGCGAGTATCGACATGGTTTTCGTCCTCATAAAGGGCGGCGATTGTCACCTCGGGAGACGTTCTTTTCAAGCCGCAAAGGGAGCCGGTGTCGCCCCCGCGAAAGCGGCGGCCCATAGCTGCTCTCCTCAAGGGGAGTGTGAAGAAAGCAACGCCGCTGCTCTGCCCCCACCGCAACCGTGGGGAGGGCAAACGTGCGTAGAAATCGGCCCAAAAACCTGATTTGCTGTGCACGCCCAAGGACCATCCAAAAATCAGCCGGAGAAGCTCATGCCAAAACCAGAAACATTCCCGACCTTCGAGACGGTGCTCTATGACGAGCCGCGCCCGGCCATTGCGCGCGTGACGCTCAACCGGCCGGAGAAGCGCAACGCCCAGAACATGCAGATGACGTATGACATCAATGCGGCGTTCGATCATGCCGTGCGTCAGCCGCACATCAAGATGATCGTGCTGGCCGCGGTCGGCGAGCACTTCTCGTCCGGCCATGACCTGTCCGGCGACGGCAACAAGACCTGGCGCGACTATCCGATCCTCGGCACCTGGGCCAATTTCGACGCGCCGGGCGCGGAAGGGCGCTATGCGCGCGAGATGGAGATCTATCTCGAGATCACCGAGCGCTGGCGCAATCTCTCAAAGCCGATCATGGCGCAGATACAGGGCAAATGCGTCACCGGCGGGCTGATGCTGGCATGGTGCGCCGACTTCGTCGTCGCCAGTGACGACGCGAAATTCATCTGCACCTCGACCAAGATGGGCGGAACCGGCGTCGAGTTCTGGGCCTACCCCTGGGAGATAGGTCCGCGCCGCGCAAAACTGTGGATGCTCTCCGGCGAACTGTCGGCGCAGAAGGCTGAAGCCTACGGTATGGTGAATGAAGTGGTGCCGCGCGCTGAACTCGAGAAGTACACGCTCGATCTCGCCGAACGGCTGTGTCAGCACACTTCATGGACGCTGAACATGACGAAGGCGACGGTCAACGCCGCCCAGGACACGATGGGCCGCCGCATCTCGATGCAGCATGCGTTCGCCGTGCACCAGCTCGGTCACGCCCATCGCGTGCTCGTGCATGGTGCGGCGATCGATCCCAACACGCTGCCCGACAACATCCGCAAGGGTTTCGACAAGCGCGCCGCGCGCGCGGGCGATCCGCCGAAGATCTCTGCGGCGGAGTAGGTATCCATTTCTCGCCATGCCCGGCCTTGTGCCGGGCATCCACGTCTTCACTCGCTTCGGCAAGAAAGACGTGGATGGCCGGGTCAAGCCCGGCCATGACGACAAGGAAATGAGAACGCGTATCGCTTCGCGATATGCGCCCCCTCAAGGGGAGGGCAAGAGAGCGCCGCGCAAGACGGTGACAACATGGGGAGACAATCATGATTCAATGCAGACGCCTCGGCTACGCGGTGCTGTCGACATCGCGCATGGACCAGCAGGTCCGCTACTATACGGACGTGCTGGGACTGTTTCTCAGCTTTCGCGACGAGAAGCGCGCGGTGCTCGCCACGCGCCAGGGGCTGGAATGCGTGGTGCTGGAAGCGGACAGTTCATCCGGTCTCACCGGGCCTGTCGTTTCAGATCGACCCTGCGACCTCGCTCGAACAGGCGCAGCAGAATCTCCTGAAAGCCGGCGTCAAGAGCGAGATCAGGCAGGGCAAGACGGCCAATGTCGGCCGCGTCGTCGCGTTCAAGGATCCGAAGGGCACCGAGATCGAACTGTTCAACGGCATCTCGTTTGCGGACGCCGATCTTGAGGAGCGCGGCGTCGGCATCCTGAAGCTCGGGCACGTGGCCTACCTCGCGCCGAATGTCAGCGAGCTGGCGAAATTCTATTTCGAACGCTCTCGGCTTTCGCAAGTCCGACTGGCGCGGTGAGACCTGCGATGTTCCTGCGTTGCAGCGTCGATCATCACACCATCAATTTCTTCACCGGCGAGACCACCGTGCCTGCATCATCTCGCGTTCGAGGTGAAGGATTTCCCGGAGACTGGTGCGTGCGGCCGATCTGCTCGCGCGCAAGGATTATCCGCTCGACTGGGGTCCGGCACGCCACACCATCGGCCACAACTGCGCCAGCTATCACGCCAACGGCGACGGCATTCGCGTCGAGCTCTATGCCGAGATGGACCAGATGAAGGACGAGGCGCTCGGCTATTTCGAGCCGCGGCCTTGGCACGAGGACCGCCCGCAGCGGCCGAAGGACTGGCTCGGACAACTCGCCGCGCAACAAGTGGATCCCGGCGCGCCGTAATGCCGTCATGCGAGCGAAGCGAAGCAATCCAGAGCCGGTAGTTCTGCGCTTCATGACTCTGGATTGCTTCATCGCCACAGGCGCGCGAAGCGACGCCGTTCTTCGAACGGCTGTGACGGAACCGACAACAAGAGGCCGCTATTCATGTGCAAAGCCCGTTCATTCATCGCCATCCTGGCCGCAGTTTTCGTGCTCGCGAGCGGCTCCCGCGTCCACGCGCAATGGCCCGAGCGAAGCATTCGCCTGCTGATCACGACGCCAGCCGGCGGCAGCCCGGATGTCGTCGGCCGTCTCGTCGCGGAGAAGCTGTCCGAGCGATTGGGCAGGTCGATCGTGGTCGAGAACACCAACATCCAGGGCATGCCGGCGCTGAGCGGCGTCGTGCGCGCGAATCCCGACGGCTACCTGTTCGTCGTGCTGACCGGCGGATTGTCGACACTGGCGGCGTTGCAGAAGACCATGCCGTTCAGCCTCGATACCGACCTGACGATGATCACCTTCCTGGTGCGCTATCCGATGGTGGTTATCGTTGCCAATGAATCGCCGTACAAGACGCTTGCCGAGTTGCTTGCGGCATCGAAGGCGAAACCCGAAGGGCTGACGTTTGCAATGAACCTGCCGGGGTCGCTGCATCACTTCGTCGGCGAGCTGATCAACATCGAATCCGGATCGAACCTGCGCGGCATTCCCTATCGCGGCTCGACACAGATGCAGACCGATCTGCTCGGCGGTCGCGTTGACGCGATGATCGACACGGGAACGTCCGGCATTCCGCAGGTTCAGGCCGGTGCGATGCGCGGCCTGGCGGTCTCCTCGGCCGAGCGCTTTCCGCTGGCGCCGGAAATCCCGGCGATATCGGAAACGGTGAAGGGCGTCGCCGCCACATCGTGGCTTGGGCTTGCGGGACCTCCGGGCCTGCCGAAGGAGATCGTCGAGCGGATGAACAAGGAAATCCGCGAGATCATGGCGCTGCCCGACATTCGCGAAAGGCTTGCCCGCACCGGCAACGTGCCGATGGTGTCGACGCCGGACGAGATGCGCAAGACGATCCTGTCCGAAGTCGCGCAATGGCAGCGCGTGATAAAGGAGAAGAATATCGAGCAGCGATAGCGCTTGCGAGCGCCGCTACGGCGCCTGCCGCACGCCGAGGCCAACCATGAAGCGTTCCCTGATCTGAACGGGATCGCGGTGCGTCGTCGCTTCCGCCGGCTTGCCGTCGATGCGTACGCCGATCAGGCTAGGCTCGCGCGCGGCGAGGGCCCGGTCGAGCAGATGCTCGAAGTCGTCCTCATCCGCGGCCCATGCGCTCGCGGAGAGGCCTGCGCCGCGGGCCATCGCAACGATATCCGCACCTGTGCCTGCCGGAGTCGCCTGACCACCCGTGATTTGATAGATGCCGTTGTCGAACACCACCATGGTCAGGTTGGAGGGTTTCAGCATGGCGATGGTGGTGAGGCAGCCCAACTGCATCAGAAGCGATCCGTCTCCCTCCAGCCCGATCACACGCCGCGACGGCTGCGCCAGCGCCACGCCAAGTGCGATCGGAAGCGCGAGCCCCATGCTGCCGAGCATGTAGAAATTCTGCGCACGCCGGCCGGCCGCCCACAGATCGAAATTGGTGTTGCCGATGCCCGCCACCACGGCCTCTCCGTTCTTGAGGCGTGACGTCAGGCGCGAAGTCAACTCGAACCGGTTCATGATCTTGGTATTGCGGGTCGAGACGGGCGGTGTCGTTTGCATGGTGTCCTCCCTCAGGCCGCGAATGTCTTGCCGCCGGTCAAAAGCGGCGAGAGGATGAACGTCACTGAAGCCTGGGTCGCGATCGCCTGCTTGATCGATCGGTCGACGACGAAGTCAAGCGCGTCGAGCTGCGTGATGGTGTGATGCTCCATGGCAAGCGAATCCAGCACCGGCCGCATGGTCCGGCAAACCAGCGCCTGGCCGTAGTTGAATTCGCCAAGCGTGCCGCGTTCCGAGACGAAGCCGATCAGGGGAATCTGATACGGCACCACGAGCGAGGCCAGCGTGTTCGCCAGCGTCGCGAAGCCGCTGGTCTGCATCAGCAGCGCGCCGCGCAGGCCGCCCATCCACGCGCCGCTCAGGATTCCGGCGGCCTCTTCCTCGCGTGCGCTCGGAAATGTGGTGAAGTAGGGGTCGGCGTGAAGCTTGTTGATCAGGCTGCCCAGGACTTTGTCCGGCACATAGGGCACCAGCCGGATCTCGTTTCGCTTCAGCGTCTCGAGAACGATCTGGTCCCAACTGCGTTGCTCCGACATGGCCGCTCCTTCGCAAGGCTCGCAACGTCACCGGTTCGACAGGTTGATGGGATGCCCGCGATTGTCAACATGTCCCGGGATGTGAAGCGAAGCGTTGATTCAGCGCAAGGAATGGCGTGGTGGGCGATATGAGTGCGGGGAGGCCGCCTCCACCCCCCGATGCCATGCATCGGCGTTCCTTTGTGAAGAACGGTGGCCGAAGGCCGCCTATGCGCTCCCACCGCAAGCGGGGGAGGGGAGAAGCGCACTTGCCATCGCGCCCCGGCGCTGGTTTCTTTCAACCGCTGCAAGAACAACCCGTTCAAAACGAGGAAATCCGCCATGTCGAGCAATTCCGTCTACGACTACATCATCGTCGGTGCAGGCTCGGCGGGCGCGGTGCTGGCGAACCGGCTGACCGAGAGCGGCGCACATAATGTGTTGTTGCTCGAGGCGGGTACCGAGGGGTCGAACTTCTTCTGGTCGCGCGTGCCGGTCGGCGTCGCCAAGATGATCGACGATCCGGCTGTGAACTGGTGCTATACCTCCGAGCCGGACGAAGGGTCGGGCGGACGGCGCATCGATGTGCCGCGCGGGCGGATGCTTGGCGGCTCGTCGTCGATCAACGGCATGGTGTTCATCCGCGGTCAGGCGCAGGACTACGATCACTGGGCACAACTCGGCAACCGCGGCTGGAGCTACCAGGACGTGCTGCCGATTTTCAAGCGGATGGAGCGCTACGACGGTGGCGCCGACAAGTTTCGCGGCCGCGGCGGGCTGCTTCGCGTCACCGACACGCCGCGCCACAAGGTGCCGCTGCTCGAGAAGATCATCGCGGCCGCGGAGAAGATCGGCCTGCCGTTCAATCCTGACCAGAATGGCGAGAGCCAGGAAGGCGTCGGCATGTCGCAAGTGACGATCGCCAAGGGGCGGCGTCAGAGCACCGCCTTCTGCTACCTCGATCCGATCCGCACGCGCCGCAACCTGACGATCGCGCAGGGCGCCCTGGCCGGGGCGCTGATCCTGGAGGGCAAGCGCTGCGTCGGCGTGCGCTACAGTATAAAGGGTGAGCAGTGCGAGGCGCGGGCCACGCGCGAGGTGATCGTCTCCGGCGGTTCGATCAACTCGCCCAAGTTGCTGGAGCTGTCCGGCATCGGCCAGGGCGATCGCCTGCGCGCGCTCGGCATCGAGCCGAAGCATGAACTGCGCGGTGTCGGCGAAAACCTGCGCGACCATTATTCACCGCGCGTGAAATTCGCGATCAAGGAGAAAAACCTCACCTTCAACGACAATGCCCGCGGCTGGCGGCTGGCGCGCGAGGCAGTGAAATATGCGCTGTTCCGGGAGGGGTTTCTGGCCGGGACCTCGGTGCCGATCCGCATCTATTTCCGTACGCGGCCCGGGCTGGAGACGCCTGATGCGACGGTTTCGATCGCGCCGTTCCTCTACGAGATGATCGGTCGACAGCGGCGCGTCTCGAAGCGCAAGGGCATCACCATGAACGTCAACGTGCTGCGCTCGGAGAGCACGGGCTCGATCCACATCAAGTCCACCGATCCGGCCGAGCCGCCGGCGATCCGCTTCAATTTCCTGTCGACCGAGCACGACCGCGCCGGCGTGCTTGCCGCCATCCGCAAGGGCCGCGAATTGATGGCGACATCGCCGCTGAAAGAAGTCACCGGCGAGGAGATCGCGCCCGGCGCGCAGGCCCAGAGCGACGAGGAGATCCTCGACTGGGTGCGCAAGAGCGCCGAGACCACCTATCATCCGGTCGGCACCTGCAAGATGGGCTCGGACCCCATGGCGGTCGTCGACTCCGAGCTGCGCGTGCACGGCATCGCCGGCCTTCGCGTGGCCGACGCATCGATCATGCCGACGCTGACGAGTGGCAACACCAACGCGCCCTCCATCATGATCGGCGAGAAGTGCGCCGAGATGGTGCTGGCCGCGGCCGAGGCGAGGAAGCAGGCGGCGTAGGGCACTGCGTCATTGCGAGGCGCAGCCGTTCCGAGAACGGCTACGCCTTGCAATGACGACCCTCACTCCACCTTGCCGATCTTCTTCACGGCATCGATCAGGCGGGCGCTGTCGGCATCCACGAATTTTGAAAATTCCGGCGCGTCGAGGTAGGCAACGGGGCTGCCGGCCGCCTCAAATGTTTTCGCCACTTCGGGGGCCTTGACCGCGTCGCGCATCGCGGTGCGAAGTTTTGTCATGACCGGCTCGGGCAGCGCGCGCTGCGCGAACAGGCCGGCCCAGATATAGAATTCGACATCCTTGTAGCCGTGCTCCTTGAAGGTCGGCAAATCCGGGAAACTCCTGATGCGCTCCGCGCCCCAGTTGGCGAGCACGCGGATCTTTCCTTCGTCGGCCTGCTGCTTCAGCACGCCCGGCGCGGAGGCAAGCGCCTGCACGGTGCCGGACAGCAACCCCGTGAGCGCCGGCGCGGCCCCACGATATGGGACGTGCTGCAGCTTGATCCCGGCGCTGGCTGCGAACATCTCCATTGCGATGTGAAGCGTGCCGTAGGGGCCCGACGATCCGTAGGGAATTTGCCCGGGGCGCCGCTTCGCGTCGTCGACGAACTCCTGCAGCGTCTTCCAGGGCGCAGACGCGGGAACCGCGAGCAGGGTCGGGTCCGCCAGTACGCGGGCCACCGGCGCGAAATCCGACATCTCGTAGGCAACCGGCCGGGCGAACAACCGGTCGGCCTCGGGAAGAACCGCGAGCGAGGACAGTGTCATCAGCAGCGTGTAGCCGTCGGCATCGGCGCGCGCGGCCTGCGCGTTGCCGATCGAACCGCCGGCGCCGCCCGCGCGATTGTCGACGACCACCGGTTTTCCAAGCAACCGTTCCAGCGCAATTGCCACCGGCCGCGCCGCGAGATCGGCCTGACCGCCCGCGGGAAACGGCACAATGATAGTGATGTTGCGCTGCGGCCAGTCGGCTTGCGCATGCGCCGGCGAGCCGACGGTGAACTGCAAAAGCGGCGCAGCCGCGATCGATTTCAGGATGGTGCGACGGTCCATGGCGCAAACTCCAGCCTTCCATTCCGCCCGGTCTCGCTCCGAGGAGTTTGGGATTTTTCCGATGCGCTTGCAATAGCGATATCCCGCGGCCAAGATGACGCAAATAAAAAAGGGAGGGCCGCGCCATGCCGATGCCGGATAACGTCGACGCAACCACGCCGAAATTCCTGCGCGACAAATATGCCATCGTCGGCGTCGGCGAGACCGAGTACAAGCGGGGCTCGACGCAGACGACGCGGGCGATGGCGACCTATGCGGTGAAGGCGGCCATGGCCGACGCCGGGCTGAATCCTCCGACATCGACGGCATGCTGTCGTATCAGTCCAATGACTCCGTGTTCTCGCCATTTGTTGCGGGCGACCTCGGCATTCGCCTCAACTTCTACATGGATGTGTTCGGAGGCGGCTCGTCGACCGAGGCCTTGATTGGCATCGCCATCGGCGTGATCGAAGCGGGCATGTGTAAGACCGTGGTCATCTTCCGTTCCATGAACGGTTTCACCTCGGTCCGCATCGGCGGCACCGGCGCCCGCGCCGCGGCGCCGGTCCAGGGCGACGCGCTGCACGCCCGCAGCTACGGCTGGCAGAGCGCGGGGCAAATGTTCGCGCCCTCGTTCATGCGGCACATGTACGACTACGGCACCACCGCCGAGCAGGTCGCCGCCGTCCGCGCCACGCACAGCGAACATGCCTCGAACAACCCGAAGGCGTTCTACAAGAAGCGCGTCACGGTGGACGACGTGCTCAACAGCCGCATGATCTGCAAGCCGCTGCATCTGCTCGACTGTTGCGTCGAGACCGATAACGCCAACGCCATCATCGTCACTTCGGCCGAGCGCGCGCGCGACTGCAGGCATCACCCGACGCTGATCCGCGGCGTCGTCGGCCGCTGCTGCAAGCCGCGCGTGGACATGCACTACCAGACAGGTCCCATTTCGACCGTCGCCGGGTACTACGGCAAGGACATCCTCTGGCCGAACGCGGGCGTGGGCCCCGAGGATGTCGATCTCACCGGCTCATATGACGCCTTCACCTTCACCACCATGCTGCAGCTCGAGGACTACGGGTTCTGCAAGAAAGGCGAAGGCGGACACTATGTCAGCGACGGCACGATCAAGCTCGGCGGCAAGAGGCCGAACAATACGAGCGGCGGGCACCTGTGCGAGGCCTACACCCACGGCATCGCCATGGTGATCGAGAACGTGCGCCAGTTGCGTCATGATGTGGACAACTCGTGTCCAATTGGCCCCGACGGCAAACGCCAGCACACCCACGACTACCGTGAAGGCGGCTGCCGCCAGGTGAAGAACGCCGAGGTCAGCGCGAACCTGGGCTGGGCGATGCCCGGCACCGGTTCGGCGATGGTGATGCGAAGGGGGTAGGGCGTGATGAAGTCGTTCACTCTCAGCCGTCATGCCCACGAAAGCGGGCATCCAGTACGCCGCAGCGTCTGCGGTTTCGCGCTGGCGCTCTGGAATACTGGATCCCCGCTTTCGCGGGGACGACAGCCGACTGTTGGGAGGCACACATGATCACCGCTGAATATCTTGGCATGCCGCTCGAGATCAACGACGAGCTGGATCACGAGAACAAGGACTATTTCGCACACTGCGCGAAGCACGAGTTTCGCCTGCAGCGCTGCTGCAGCTGTCATCTTTTCCGCTATCCGCCGCAGACGACATGCCCCTGGTGCACAGAGGGCAAGTCCGACTGGGTGGCGGTCGAAGGCAAGGGTACGGTGCACTCCTACACGGAGGTGCATCACGCCATCCAGCCGGCGTTCAAGAAGCACGTTCCGTATCTCATCCTGCTGGTCGAACTCGACACCCAGAGCGGCAAGCCGACGCCGCACGAAGCGTTGCGTGTGATCGGCAACCTGACGACGCCGGACGGCGTGCTCGCGCCGCAAAAGGATGTCGCGCGGGTCGGCATCGGCACCCGAATGCGCATGGTGTTTTCGGACGTCGCGCCGGGTCTTTCAATTCCGCAATGGACGATCGACGAGGGCGCCAACGGCAAAGCGGACGTTTGGCGATACCGGCCGGAGTGAATTTGCTGGCGTTGAGCATCGGGAGGAATCTCATGAGAAGAAGCCTCGTGAAAATCGCAATCCTTTGCGTCGCAGCCGCGCTTTTCGTTCCGACCGTCGCTGCGGCAGCCGAGCATAAACTCGGCCCCGATCCGGCAGGCAAATGCGGTGCTCTCGCCGGCACCGGCGAGGGCCCGATGCGTGTCGACATCGCGGCGCTCGTCGATGCGGTGCCGCTGGCTGTGGCCGAGCGCGGGCCGACGCCTGCCGCCCGCGTCACGCCCGCGACGCCTTCGTTCTGCCGCGTGCTCGGCCGCATCGGCGCCGCCGATCCGAAAGCGCCGCCGATCCGTTTTCAGTTGAACCTGCCGCTGCAATGGAATGGCCGCACCGTGCAGTATGGCGGCGGCGGCTTCAACGGCGTGCTGATCAGCGCCGTCGGCCTGCCGCCGGCCTCGCCGTTCGATACCCCGTCGCCGCTGGCGCAGGGATATGCGACCTACGGCACGGATTCCGGTCATGAGACGAAGCCGGGCGAGCCGCCGCAGCTGTTCGCTGCGAACGACGAAGCCTTCGTCAATTTCGCGCACGCCTCCTACAAGAAAGTGCGCGACGCCGCCGTCACGCTGCTCGAGCGCACCTATGGCGCGCGGCCCGAGAAACTGTACTTCGTCGGCTCCTCGGAAGGCGGGCGCGAAGGCCTGACGATGGCGCAGCGCTACCCGAACGATTTCGACGGCATCTTCTCGCGCGTTCCCGTCATCAACTGGGTCGGCCTGCAGCACGCCAACGCGACGGCCGGCCTCCCTACCATGGGCGAGGGCTGGTTGCGGCCCGCGCAGGTCAAGCTTGTGCACGACGCCGTGCTCGCCAGCTTGCGACGCGCAGGACGGCGTTGCCGACGGCCTCGTGGCTGATGCCGCCGGTTGCAAGACGCGCTTCGACATCTCGAACACTGCTTTGCACTGCTGGCGCCACCGGTGATCAATGCCTGAGCGAGGCACAGGTCAAGGCGGTGAAGACACTGCAGCTCGCCGTTCCGCTTTCCATTCCCGCTTGCCAACGGCGTGCAGGAATATCCGGGCTGGGGTATCTCGGGCGAAGCGACGCCGGCGTTCGGCCCGACCGGCGGCTGGAATTCGTGGTGGCTGGGCTCAGCGCCGCCTGCGATACCCGTGCAACCGGCGAACGGCATACAGTGGGTCTATGGCGCCGGTGGTATGCAACATGTCTTCGCGCGTGATCCGAACCTGGACGTGCGCAAGTATAGACCGGAGAATTTCGCGGCCCGGGTGCGCGAGGTGTCCGAACTGATGGATTCGACCAATCCGGATCTCACGGCCTTCAAGGCGCGCGGCGGCAAGCTCATCATCCTGGAGCACATGGCGGACTACGCGCAGAGCCCTTACGCGGGCATCGGCTATTTTCAATCGGTGCAGAAGCTGATGGGCGAGGCGGCCGTCGCCGACTTCGCGCGCCTCTATGCTGCGCCCGGCGTCGATCACGTCGGCAGCGGCGCGCCGGCGAACATCGATATGCTGGCCGTTCTCGTCGACTGGGTCGAACGTGGCCGCGCGCCCGGCGATCTCGTCGTCACCGAACAGAAGGTCGCGCTGCCGATCACCACCGAGCGCGCGCTGCCGCTGTGCCAGTGGCCCGCATGGCCGAAGTACAAGCAGGGCGATCCGAAGCTGGCGGAGAGTTTTGCGTGTGGGCGGTGAGAGCGGCGGCCAGATCGCTGCCTCGTCTGCAACCGCGCCTTGCATCAGAAATGTGCGGAAAGTCACATAACGACTGTGATAGGCTCCCTACGCTGGTTGCATCGGGTGGGGGATATGTCATGCAAACGTCAGCATCGCGCGGCCAGAGTGCAGCACCGAAGCTTGTCGGGATCGGCGCTGCGCTCGCTGCCTTTGCGATCGCACTGGCGGTCATGATCAGTCCGTCGTCGGAGACCACGCCGCAGCAGACCGCCTCCTCGGCGGCGAGCAAGAACTGCTATGTGGTCCAGCGCAAGCTGCTGGTCGCCTCGACTGTCGAAAGCGGCGGGACCATCCGGTTTCGGTCCGGCAATTGGGTTTCGCCACCGATGGTTCTGACGACCCAGCCGCAGCCGATCGTGTTTCCGCTTCCGCGTCCGCAAACGGAGCCAGTCAAGGAACTCATCACGATCGAAGGTAACGCAACCGGCCTGGTTCTCACCAGCGATGTCACAGAATTCCGCACTGTGTACGACTCCATTCTGGGGTCGTCGCCGTTGCAACTCAACTGGATGCCGATCAAGACGTGTTAGCTTTTGAGCAGACGCCGGTGAACAAGCCGGGAAAACGTGCCGTCATCGTCGCTGCATCGGGCGTTGTTGCCGTGCTGGCGATCGTCGCTCTCGTGCTGGCGCGCGGCTCACTCTGGCAAGGCGGTGGAGATGCCAATCGGCCGGCGCTTTCATTCGTGGCGCAGAACGATATCGCCAATGCGGCAACCACGCTGACGCAGGCCGGCGCGGCAACACTGGTCGAAGATGCCAAGCGCTGCAACATACCGCTTGCCTACGTCACGATCTCAAAGGGCACGGCAATTGCCGGAAGCACGATCCGGATAAAGTCCGGAAGTTATGTCTCGCCATACTTCCTCATCACCGACGCACCTGAGAAGATCGCCATTCCGTTTCCGGCGCCCTATGGCGGCGGAACCGGAACGCTTTCGATCGATGGCAACGCCAACGGTGCGATCGTCGCACTGACGCCGAGCAAGGTGCTGGCCGATCTTCCGGGCTCTCAGTCGATTTCGGTGACGTGGCGGCCGCGCAGTCCGTGTTGAGGGGTGAGAGGAGATGAGAAACCTGTTCAAGGACCAGCAGGTCATCACATTCATCGTCATCGGCGTTGCAGCTGCCGTCATCGCTGCATGGATCCTCAATCCACAATACGGGCCGGCGGGATGGATCAAGGGCGTGAGCCCCTCCACGCAGTCGCTGATCAGCAGCATTGCAATCGGATTTCTGTTCTTCAGCATCGCAACGTTCCTGACCGGGATCGCGGCAGGATACGCCAGAAGAGGCGCGCTGCAGCCCGTCAACTCGGACGGCCTCAGCGGCGTCTTCGCCATGATGTTCGCGCCGAAGCGGACGATCCCCGATTATCTTCCTGAAAAGGCAATCGAGGATCTCGAGAACATGGTCGGGCTGACGCCCGTTAAACGCGAGGTCAACGGCCTGATTGCCCGGCTTCAGGTTGAGCAGAAGCGCCGCGAGCAAGGGATGCCTGTCGCGGCGATGAGCCTGCACATGGTGTTCACTGGGCCACCCGGCGTCGGCAAAACCGAGGTTGCCCGCGCGCTGGGCAACATCTATCGCTCCTTGCGCGCGCTCCGGGTCGGCCACCTCGTCGAGGTCCAGCGCGCCGATGTCGTTGCGGGCTTCATCGGCCAGACCGCGCCGAAGATGCTGGAGAAGTGCCGCGAGGCGCTCGACGGCATTCTGTTCATCGACGAAGCCTACACGCTGGCCGGCACGCCCGGCTCGAACGGTGACTTCGGCAAGGAGGCGATCGATGCGTTGCTCAAGTTCATGGAGGACCACCGCGACCGGATCATGGTGATCGTCGCCGGTTATCCGAACGAGATGCGGCGCTTCATCGACACGAACCCCGGTCTCGCCGGCCGCTTCACCAAGACGATCGATTTTCCCCGCTATACGGCCGACGAGATGTGCGAGATCCTGCGGCGCATGGCTGCGCGCCAGCACTTTTCCCTGCCGGCCGGCTTTGAGACCAGGATCAAGCCGTGGCTTGCGGAGCGGTCGAGGGCGGAGGACTGGGCCAATGCGCGGGAAATGCGAACTCTGCTGGAAAAGGCGCGCGAGGCACAGGCGATGCGGATTGCGGTCGATCCCAACGCAGACCTGTCGGTGCTTGCAATAGAGGATTTGGTCAAGGCAACGGGGCGCGGATAGGCGCGCCGCCAGGAACGATTTGCAGATGGTCGCTACGGGGTTGATAGTCGTATTCATTCTCATCGCCGGGTCGACGATGACGTTCGCCGCCGTGCGGCTTGTGCAGCGTCACGATCTGCAATCGCAGGTGAGTGCCGCCGAGTTGATCCGCCCGATCGCCATCGCCGGCGACAACGAACAGGCGGAAGTTTCCTCGATCGATGCCGCGCTCGCCAAACTGGATGCGATGGTTGGACTGGCGGCGGTCAAGCAGGAAGTGAAGGGGCTTTCTGCGCGCATGCAGGTCGAGCAGATGCGCCGCGATCAGGGGCTCGACGTCTCCGCACTCAGCCAGCACATGGTGTTCGCCGGACCTCCCGGCGTCGGCAAAACAGAGGTTGCGCGCACGGTCGGCGAGATTCTCCGCAGCCTGAAAGTGCTGCGCAAGGGCCATGTCGTCGAGACGGATCGGGCAGGACTGGTCGCAGGCTATGTCGGCCAGACTGCGACCAGGACACTGGAAAAATGCCGCGAGGCGCTCGACGGAATCCTGTTTATCGATGAGGCCTATACGCTGGCGGCGTCGACCGGCGGCGGGGGACCCGATTTCGGCAAGGAAGCCATCGATACGCTGCTCAAGTTCATGGAAGACAATCGCGACCGGATCGTCGTCATCGTCGCCGGCTATCGCGGCGAGATGCGCCGCTTCATCGACAGTAATCCCGGTTTGAGCAGCCGCTTCACCAAATCCATCGACTTCCCTGCCTACAGTCCGGCCGAGTTGTCCGAGATATTCCGCCGAATGGCGGCACGGCAGCAGTTCAATCTGCCGGACGGGTTCGAAGCGAAGATCGCGCCGTGGATCGAAGGCCGTGCCAAGTCCGACGACTGGGCCAACGCGCGCGAGATGCGCAGTCTTCTGGAGCGAACGCGAGAAGCGCAGGCGCTCCGAATCGCCGGCGGACCAGCCGCCGATATTTCAAGCGTGACGATCGAGGATATCGTCATTGCGACAGGTCAGAAGCCGGATGACGACGCAGCCTCGGTTGCCACCGCGCTGGAAAAACTCGACTCCATGGTTGGCCTCGCTCCCGTCAAGCAGGAGGTTCGCAGGCTGACGGCACGGCTCGAGGTCGAGCAGAAGCGACGCGAGCAGGGGCTTCCGGTCGCGGCCATGAGCCAGCACATGGTGTTCACCGGGCCGCCAGGCGTCGGCAAGACCGAAGTCGCGCGCGTAATCGGCGACATCTATCGCGCGCTGAAGGTGCTGCGCAAGGGACACATCACCGAGACGGATCGCGCCGGGCTGGTTGCGGGCTACGTCGGCCAGACAGCGACCAAGACGCTCGAAAAATGTCGCGACGCGCTCGATGGTGTGCTCTTCATCGATGAGGCCTATACCCTCGCTTCGGGCTCCGGCGGCGGCGGTCACGATTTCGGCAAGGAGGCGATCGATACGCTTCTGAAATTCATGGAAGACAATCGCGACCGTATCGTCGTGATCGTTGCGGGCTATCCGAACGAGATGCGCCGGTTCATCGAGAGCAATCCGGGACTCGAGCAGCCGTTTCACCAAGACCGTCGATTTCCCGCGCTACGGTGCCGACGATTTGTGCGAGATTTTGCGACGCATGGCTGCGCGCCAGCAGTTTTCGTTGCCGCAGGATGTCGCCGAAACGCTCGCACCTTGGGTCGCCGAGCGTTCGCAGGCACCGGACTGGGGCAACGCGCGCTCGATGCGGACATTGCTGGAGAAGGCGCGCGAAGCCCAGGCGATCCGCATTTCGACGGACGCGAACGCCGATCTTTCGCTCATCGAAACCGCTGATATCATGGAAGCAACCCGCAGCTGATTGCAGGAGAGACGGGCAGCATCGCATCATGACCGCAAACACTTCCGCCTGGCTGACCGCGCACGGCAAGCTCTGGTATGATGACAAATGGTATCGCATTGCCTGGATCGTCTGGCCGCAGGCGCTCGCTGCGCTTGGCTTTCTGCTGCTCTGGGCAGGGCCTTCGAGCAATCAGCCAGCACAATGGGCCAAGCCACTCGATCCGGGCACCCGAGCCAGGGAGTTGCAGGCGCTGCGCGATCAGGCGGTCACCAATCAGCCTGCGATGAATGCGCTCGAGCGGAGTGCGCTCGGCGGCGAGCGGGGCGCGCAGTTCTACTACGGCACGCTATTCGACCCGGAGCTGAAGCTGAGCAAGATTGTGGCCCCCGATCCCAACAAGACACTGGACTACTACACGCGGGCCGCCGATCAGGGCGATATCTTTGCGACCAGCAATCTCGCCGGCGCGTATTGGCTCGGGACGTATGTTCGCGCGGATCCGACGCGCGCCTGCGGCTATGCGCGCCGCGTGAATGCGGATGGCTTTCCCTATGCGCTCTTCGTAAGGGGCGAGTGCTATTTGCGCGGCGCCGGCGGAACGACGGCCGACCTGGCGCAGGCAGCAAATTCCTATGAAGCCGCGTACAACAAAGGCAACATGCGCGCCGGCGCGACGCTTGGCTGGTTCTACGAAAACGGCTCTGGCGGTCGCGCGCGCAACATCGAGACGGCCTTGCGGCTCTATCGGCAGGCGGCCGAGAAGGGCGACGGACTAGGGCTTCACAACCTGGCGTCGGCCTACAATGCCGGCTTGCTCGGGTTACAGCGCGATCCGCGCGAGGCAAGTCGGCTGATCATGCGGGCGCTGGAAGGCAAGTATGAGGTGAGTGTACAGCTTTTGACCACGCGCTCCGATTTCTGGACCTCCGATTTCTGGGCAGAGTTACAGCGCCGTCTGGCGGAAAAGGGAATCTACACCGGAGTCATCGATGGCCGTCCCAAC
Source organism: uncultured Alphaproteobacteria bacterium (assembly GCA_963774995.1). GTDB lineage: Bacteria > Pseudomonadota > Alphaproteobacteria > Rhizobiales > Xanthobacteraceae > P52-10. The sequence continues at coordinate 156,647 of CAVZHJ010000010.1, read as the reverse complement.
ACGGCTACGCTGGATGCAGTGAAGAGGTTCGGCAGCAGGGGTTAGCATCCGCCCTGCTGCAGAACCGCGGCCGCGGCGAACACAACTTGAGAATTCCGGTGAGAGCCTTGTCGCGAGGGGCGATTCTTGAGAAATTGCTTCGGCATTGAGGGCAGGCGCGGATGAGAGCCGTTCGAAACAAGGTGCTTCTGGGCGCGCTTGGCGCGTTGATGTCTCAGCTGTGCGTGGCGGAGGAAGCCGTGCCGCGCGTTGCGCGCAACGTGGTCATCGCCCAGACCACGATGGGCGCGCCGGAAATATCGTCGCCGTCGCCGACGCCTGCTCCTCCTTCGGCGCCGTTACCGCCTCCCTCGACACGACCAGCACCGCAGATGGGAACTATTCCGCCTCCCGGGATCGTCGCGCCGCGGCAGACGGATCCGCCATCGCTGTCGCAAACGCACTGGGGAGCGATCGGCTTCACGGCGAGCGGCACCTATTGGACGACCTGGAAGCAGCCATCGCAAGGCGCGGCCGAAGCGGAAGCGGCCAAGGGATGTTCGAAGTTCGGCCACGGCGGTTGCGAAGTGATCAGTTTCAGTGGGCAGAAATGCGGTGCGCTCGCGACCTTCAAGGGCCGCCGCTTGCGGCTGTCAGTTACCGCCGGCGCTGAGACGTATCCGGACTCGCAGCGCGCCGTGATGCAGCGCTGCAATTCCGACCAGCGAACGGGCGGACGCTGTCAGTTTCGGACGGCAGTTTGTGCGGACGGTCGATAGCCGGTTTGAAAGCACCAGCGTTTCCCCTCGGTCACCTTCCGCGACGGCCCCTCAGTGGATGAACGTACGCCGGCCTTGATATGAAGTGGCGACGTGACCGCAGACAATGTCGAGGGCGAGACACGCGGCAACGGCAAGGCGCTTGCGGAAGTTCAGGTCGTCATTGCTATCGATGTTCACTAAGTCGCTGACTGGATTGCGGTGGTCTTGGTGGCCGGCGAACGGCGTACTGGGTTGCTTCGCTTGGCTCGCAACGCCGCCGTCGGCTGGCTTCGCGGTGCGAGCGAAGCGATGCGCGTACATAGCGAGCGATGCCTGCTGATGCTGCTGCATGCAGCGTAGGCCCCCTGGACGCCTCCGCATCTACTCCTTCAGGCCGATCTGCTGCAGCTGATGCCAGAAGCCGGGCCAGGGCCACGGCGTGTAATTCACCTTGTCGGTTCGCCAGGCAAACGTGATCTTCGGGCGGTAGGTCGGAATGCCGCCGAGCACCGTCTCCTGCTTCCTGCGGGCGATCTTCTTCAGGATCACTTCGCGCGCGGCAGGATCCAGAATGAGGTTCTGCTCCTCCACCATGGCGTCCAGTTCCGCGTCCGTGGCGTAGGACGAGCCGCCATAGCCGGTGCCCTTCACATAGGAGTGCAGATGGCCGTTCCACGGCCGGCCCGGATCGCCCGGCACGCCGTGCCCGTACATGAAACTGAGAATCCCATCGAGCGGCTTCTGCGCGGTATCGCGCCGGCCAAGGTTGATCCAGGCGGCGTATTCCAGCGCCACCACCTTGCAGCGGATCCCGCTCGCCGTGAGGTACGCGAAGTAAGCCTCGCCCATTTCCTTGATGTTCGGTTCGCGCGGCGTGATCAGGTTGTAGCAGGGCACCTCGAAGCCGTTTGGAAAGCCGGCCGCGCGCAGGAGTTCGCGCGCCTTCTTCGGATCATAGGCATGCGGCTTCAGGTCGGGATCGTAGCCGAACGAGCCCTTGCCGATCTCTGCGTAGCGCTCGCCCTGGCCGAACAGCACTTTTGAGAGGATCGCATCCATGTCCACCGCATGGGCGGCGGCCTGTCGCACACGCACGTCGCGGAATGGCGAGTTTTCCTGATGCGTCGGCAGCGCCATGTACAGGTTGTTGCCGGAGATCATCGAACGGATGGTTGTGTTCGGCAGTTTCGCGAACTCTTCGAGCGACGAGAGCGGCACCGCGTCGATCATGTCCACCGCGCCGGTCTTGTAGGCGGCGACGCGCGTCAGGTCTTCCGGAATGAACTTGATCGTCAGGTCCTTGACCGTCGGCCGCGCGTTCTTGTTCCAGTAGTCGCCGAACGCTTCGAGCTTCAATTCCTCCTTCACTTTCCAGCCGGCGAATTTCCATGGTCCGGTGCCGACCGGCGCCTTGGCGAAGCCGTCGATGCCGACCTCGTTGAAATAGCGCTTCGGCATCGCCCACAGTTGCAGGAAGTTGGTGATGTAGACCGCGTCCGGCTTCTTGAAGTGAATGCGGAAGCGAAGGTCGTCCATTACCTCGAACCGCTCGACTGCATCCTGGAAGAACGACCAGCGGCTTTGTTTGGGATCGCGCAGGCGCTCGTAGGAAAATTCGAAATCTGCCGCGGTCAGCGGATCGCCGTTGTGAAACTTCACGCCCGGCTTAAGGCGCACGTCGATAATCGGATTCTCTTTCGTGCCGCCGACCTCCCACGACTGGGCGAGCCAGTTGACGACATTGCCCTCTGTATCAGGGCGGATCAGTTGCTCGAACATCTGCGAGACGCCGTAGAGATCGACGCCGGCCGCATAACGCACGGGATCGAGCGTAGTGGGCTCCGCGCCGAAAGCTACGACAAGGCTTCCTTTCGCCGGCGTCTGGGCCGGGAGCGTTTGCGGAAATCCGGCGAACAGCAATGCAAGGCAGGCGACGAGGCGTTTCATCTTGTTGTTCTCCCTGAGGCCGCTTTTCAGGAAGTGTAGCGGAGAGAAGTCGTCTCGCCCAACGATTCCCGCAGCACCTCAGGGTTGTGAGACGGTAAGACGATGCAGTTGTCCGGCACCGCAGCTGCGGGGGCGCGAAGAGACGCGCCCCCGCACGTTCGTCTAGTGCAGCACGAACTGCGTGCCGCACAATTCGACGGTGTTGCCGGTGACCGGGACGCCTTCTGCGCGGGCAGCTGCGAGAATGCGCGCCTTGTCGGTCGTCTTCAGATGGACCGCGGAGAGTCCTTCGCCGCGGCCGTCCTTGTTCGGGACGAAGCGGGCGAAACCGAGTTCCAGCACCATGGCCGGCGCACCGTCCTGCTCCGTAATGGGCCGTTCGAAGATCGCGCTCCAGCGCTTGGCCAATGCGGCGGGATCGTCCGCCTGGATGTCGGCGCCGAGCACGGCGCTCACCGGCTCGGTCTTCACATATTTCTGCCACTCGGGGCCGGCCCAGTGATAGCCGCCCATCAGGTTCTCGCCCGAGGCGTGGGTGCCGATGGAGAGGATTGCGCCGCCGGTATCCTTCGGATGCAGCTGGAAGGACTCGAGCGGCGCGGCGCCGGCCTTCTTGTTCTCGGCGACGATGCGAACGCCCACAGCCTTCATGTGCTCGCGCCGCTGGCCGACATTGTCGCAATCGACGATGAACATGTAGCCACCGTCGCCCTTGCGCCGCTCGAGATAGCGTTCGGCGGTGGTGTTCGGCTGGACGGGAGCGACCACCTCGATGAAGACCGGTCCGATCGGCAGCAGGGCGTTGTGCAGGCCATGCCGCGCAATGCCGGGGTCGCGGAAGCAGACCTCGATGCCGAGCACCTTGTTGAGCTGCTTGAGTACGGGTTCCAGTTCGCGTGCCACCAGCGCAATCTGTCGAAGTCTGAGATACATCGCTTGCTCCCCGTGTCATCCTGCAAAGATGCCGGATGACATAGCCTGATCGTGCTGTCTGATGAAGGGCAATTGCCGGCTGAGCGTATGCCGGCATTGGCACGACATCCGTGCAGCGCCCGATCCTTGGCGCGCTGTCGCGGGCCCTGTAGGGAGGCATGACAACATACCGCCCACTCGCAGCGTTCGTGTGGCGCAAGGATGCGAAGTTCACGCCGTAGCCGTCGCCGGAACTCCGAAATTCACGGCTCTTGCCGTGCACCCAAGAAGGAAGCAGCATGTCCAGCTACCAGCACATCAAGTACGCCACCGACGGCTACCGCGACGTCAAATACGATGTCGCGAACAGGATCGCGCATATTCGCCTGAACCGGCCGGATGTCCGCAATGTCCAGAGCACGGCATTGCTGGAGGAGCTCGATCACGCGATCGACCGGGCAGGCGCGGATCGCGAGGTTCGTGTCATCGTGCTGTCGGGCGAAGGCAAGAGCTTTTCGGCCGGCCATGATCTCGGCACGCCGGACGAGCGCGAGCACCTCGAGCGTTTTCCGGTCGAGGAGGGTGCGCGCGGGATCTTCGAGCGCTCGTACCGGCTCTATGTGGACATGCATCTTCGCTGGCGCAACGTGCCGAAGCCGATGATCTGCGCCGTGCACGGCCACTGCATCTTCGGCGGCTGGATGATCGCCTCGACCGCCGACATCATCTTCGCCGCGGATGATGCGCTGTTTCTTGGCTCGCTGTTTCAGTATTTCTCAATTCCCTATGACGTCCATCCGCGGCGCGCGAAGGAGATTCTGTTCCAGGGCCGCTTCATCGACGGCCATCAGGCGAAAGAGCTCGGCCTCGTCAATCGCGTTGTGCCGAAGGAGCGCCTGCTCGAAGAGGTCATGACCTACGCCGCCGACGTCGCGCAGAACGATCCCTTCGACATGCGGACCACCAAGCTTGCGATCAATCAGGCGCTCGATGCGCAGGGCTTCACCGGTTACATCCAGTCGGTGCATTCCACCCACATCGCACGCCGTATCAGCTGGGCCGATCCGGGCTTTGCCCTGCCCAAGCCCCAGGACAGCGGCGTGAAGCGGCTGCCGATGGTGCAGGTGGCGCTGGAGCGCTACGAACGCGAACGCGCGAAAAAGGGATGATCGTTTCGCCGGCCCGAGGAGGCGCGTAGCGCCGTCTCGAAGGATGAAGGCCCGAGCGTCCGTCCGGAATACGGGTCCCGTAGCCCAAGTCATGCCCGCAGCCGGGCGGCCTCTGCTTCAGGCAGGGGTCGCTGAGGGGACATAAGTCGGTATCATCGGCGCAAGCCTGCCCAACCATAAACGCCCAGGGAAACGCTCAACCTCATGCCCGTCACCAAGCTGCTGATCGCCAATCGCGGCGAAATCGCCATCCGCATCGCCCGCACTGCCGCCGATCTCGGCATCGCGACAGTGGCGGTTCACTCCGCAGGACGATGCGCAGTCGCTGCACACGCGGATGGCGGATGCGGCCGTCGCACTCCCGGGCACGGGCGCTGCCGCCTATCTCGACATCAACGCCATCATCGCCGCCGCGCGTGAGGCGGGCTGCGATGCGATCCATCCGGGCTATGGCTTTCTGAGCGAGAACGCAGCGTTCGCATCCGCCTGCGAGGCGGCGGACATCATGTTCGTCGGGCCGCGTCCCGACACGCTGTCGCTGTTTGGCGACAAGGCGAAGGCCCGCGCGTTCGCAACCGCGCAGAGCGTGCCGGTCATCCCGGGGACCTCAGGGCCGACCTCGCTCGATGAGGCGCGTGCGTTCATGGCCTCGCTCGGCGCGGGCGCAGCCGTGATGGTGAAGGCGATTGCTGGCGGCGGTGGACGCGGTATGCGGCCGGTCATCGATGTCGCCCAGTTGGGTGACGCCATGGAGCGATGCCGGTCAGAGGCGCAGACCTCATTCGGCAACGGCGATGTCTATGTCGAGCGGCTGTTTCCGCGCGCCCGCCATATCGAGGTGCAGATCATCGGCGACGGCACCGGCGCGGTCGCACACCTGTGGGAGCGCGAATGCAGCGTGCAGCGCGAGCGTCAGAAGATCCTTGAGATCGCGCCGGCGCCGTTCCTCAAGCCGGCGATCCGGCAGCGTCTGTTGCAGGCGGCGACAAAGCTCGCGGCAGCCGGAAATATCTCAGCGCCGGCACGTTCGAGTTTCTCGTCGATGCGGCGGACGCTTCCGATGGCGCGACGATCGCCTTCATCGAGGCGAACGTGCGGCTGCAGGTCGAGCACACCGTCACCGAGGAGATCACCGGCATCGATCTGGTGCAGGCGCAGTTGAAGATCGCCGCAGGCGCACGCCTCGCCGATCTCAAGTTGCGCCAGGAGGACATCGCCGCGCCGTCGGGCATCGCCATCCAGGCGCGCGTCAATCTCGAGACCATGCAGGGCGACGGTTCGGTCCGTTCCGCCGGCGGCACCATCGGCGTCTACGAGCCGCCGTCCGGGCGCGGCGTCCGCGTCGACGGCTATGGCTATGCGGGTTACCGCACGAATCCCCGCTACGACTCGTTGCTGGCGAAGGTCATCGTGCATACGCCGACCGATACGTTCGCCGAGGCCGCAGCGAAGACGGAACGCGCGCTCGCCGAGTTTCGCATCTCCGGCGTGCCGTCGAACATTTCGTTCCTGCGCGCGCTCTTGAAGGATTCGGCGATCCTGAAGGGCGGAATGTACACGCGCTTCATCGACGACAATGTCGGCGCGCTGATCGCAGCGCAGCCGGAGACGGCGCGCTACTTCGAGCCGCAGGGGGCTATTGCTGCGTCCGCTGCCGCGCAACGGCGCGCGGGCACGAAGCTTGAGACCAACGATCCGCTGGCCGTCGTGCTGTTCGGCAAATCCGGTGCGCCGCAGGCTGAGGCCGACACCGCCGTGGATGACGCCGATGCGGGGCCCGAAGGCAGCGTGCCGCTGCGCGCGCCGATGCAGGGCACCATCGTCTCGTTGACGGTCGAAGTCGGCGCGACGGTTCTTGCAGGGCAGGAGGTGCTGGTGCTGGAGGCCATGAAGATGCAGCACACGGTGACGAGCGCCGTGCCCGGCATCGTGCGCGCGTTCACGGTCGCGCCGGCCGACACCGTGTTCGAGGGGCATCCGCTGGCCTACATCGAGGAGCGCGCCGAGCTTGGCGGCGGCGCCGCCAAGGTGGAGGCGATCGATCTCGATCTGCATCCGGCCCGACCTGAAGGAGGTGCTGGATCGCCAGGCCCGGGCGATGGATGCGGGGCGGCCGAAGGCTGTGGCCAGGCGTCGCGCAACCGGCCAGCGCACCGCGCGCGAGAACATCGAGGATCTCGCCGATCCCGGCACCTTCGTCGAATACGGCTCGCTGGTGCTGTCGGCGCGGCGGCGCAGCGTGGCGATGGAGCAACTGATCGAGGAAAGCCCGGCCGACGGGCTGATCATGGGCCTGGCGCAGATCAACGGCGACCGCTTCACCGAGGAGAAGAGCCGCGCCGTGGTGGTGTCCTACGACTATACCGTGATGGCGGGCACGCAGGGCAACATGGGCCATCACAAGCAGGACCGCATGTTCGAGATGGCGGAGCGCTGGCGGGTGCCGGTCGTCATCTTCTGCGAGGGCGGCGGCGGGCGCGGCAGCGACACCGACAACCTCGTCAACTTCTCCGACACGTTCTATCGCCTGCCGCGGCTGTCCGGTCTCGTGCCGCTCGTCGGCATTGCCTCGGGCCGCTGCTTTGCCGGCAACGCGGTGCTGCTGGGCTGCTGCGACGTGATCATCGCCACCGAGAATTGCACCATCGGCATGGCGGGTCCGGCGATGATCGAGGGCGGCGGCCTCGGCGTCTACCGGCCGGAGGAGGTGGGACCGATGTCGGTGCAGGTGCCGAACGGCGTCGTCGACATCCTGGTCAAGGATGAGGCCGAGGCGGTGAAGGTCGCGCGCCAGTACATGTCTTATTTCCAGGGCCGCACCGAAAAGTGGAGTTGCGCCGATCAGCGCAAACTGCGGCATGTGGTGCCGGAGAACCGCCTGCGCGGTTACGACATGCGCGCGCTGCTGCACACGCTCGCCGATGAGGACTCGGTGCTGGAAATCCGCCGCGGCTTCGGCCACGGCATGATCACCGCCTTCATCCGCATCGAGGGCCGGCCGCTCGGCGTCGTCGCCAACAACCCGATGCATCTCGGCGGCGCGATCGACGCGGACGCTGCGGACAAGGCGGCGCGCTTCATGCAGCTGTGCGACGCGCACGACATCCCGCTGCTGTCGCTGAACGACAACCCGGGCAACATGGTGGGACCGGAGGCGGAGAAGACGGCGCTGGTCCGTCACTGCTGCCGCACCTACCTGATCGGCGCCAACCTCACGATCCCGACCTTCTTCGTGATGACGCGCAAATCCTATGGCCTCGGCAAGCTTGCGATGACCGGCGGCTCGATGCGCGTCGGTATGTTTGCGGTCGCCTGGCCGACCGGCGAGTTCGGCGGCATGGGGCTGGAGGGACAGGTCAAGCTCGGTCGCCGCCGCGAACTTGCGGCGATCGCGGATCCGGCCGAACGGCTTGCGGCCTACGAGACGATGGTCGCCGAACTCTATGAGCGCGGCAAGGCGCTCAACGCCGGCAGCCTGTTCGAGGTGGACGAGGTGATCGATCCCGCCGAAACGCGCCGCTGGATCGTCGCCGGCCTGCGCTCGCTGCCACCGTCACCGGTGCGCGAAGGCAAGCGCCGGCCGTGCGTTGACGGGTGGTGAGAGGGCCAATAGCATTTTGCGTCGTCGTCCACGCAGTTGCGGTGCGCGCAAACATCACATCCGGTATTGCGCGTCGCTGACCTTCTCCATCCAGTCGACGGTCTTGCCGTTCAGCGCTTCCTGAACGGCGATATGCGTCATCGCCGTCGTTGCGGTCGCGCCATGCCAATGCTTCTCGCCGGGCGGGAACCACACCACATCGCCCGGGCGGATTTCCTCGACCGGCCCGCCCTCGCGCTGGACCCAGCCGAAGCCGGACGTGACGACCAGCGTCTGGCCGAGCGGATGTGTATGCCACGCGGTTCGGGCGCCGGGCTCGAATGTGACGTGCGCGCCGGCAACGCGCGCGGGATCGGCCGCCTGAAACAGCGGGTCCACGCGCACCGCGCCGGTGAAATACTCCGCCGGTCCCTTGCCCGACGGCCGTGATCCAGCTCGTTTGATGTCCATTTGCGGAACTCCCTGTCGAAAACATTCATGCCGCACTGCGGCGTCTCGTACCGGCGCGCATTGCGAAGCCGGTCTCACTACCGTTATCCTCAAGTCGTAAGCTGGAATAGCGCAACAAGAGGAGGCGTCGCCATGGGAAACTGCATCGTTGTCGTCCAGTTCGATTTGCCGAAGCGCACCGAAGAGCAGGCGATCAAGGGCGGCACGTCGAGTGCGCCCACCTATCGCAATCTCGCCGCGAAGGGTCTCATCCGCAAGGACTACCTGAATGGCGAAACCGGCACCGGTGGCGTCTATCTCTGGGAAAGCCGGCAGGCGGCGGAAGCCTGGTACACGGACGCAAGGCTCGCCGAGCTGACCGAGCGCTTCGGCGCGAGGCCGCGGCTGACATGGTACGACACGCACGTGACCGTGGACAATCTCAAGGGCGAGACACGCGTCAACGGCAAGGCGCTTGCGGAAGCATAAGGCCGTCATTGCGAGGACTTGTAGCCCGGATTTCGCTTCGCTCCATCCGGGCTACGTTTCTTGGCGCGCGATGACGCGGTAGATCAAACTCTGTTCGTTGCTCTCTGAGTGTTTTTCATGAACATCCACACAAACGCCGGCTACGACCCGCGCACCTTCAAGGCGCTGACCTTTCACGATGCTGCCGCCCGCTTCCGCGATGGAAGCGACACGCCGCGTGCATATCTCGAGCGATGCCTTGAAACCATCGCGGCGCGCGAGCCGGTCGTGAAAGCCTTCGCCGCCACCAACGTGGCCGCCGCGCGTGCGGCGGCCGATTTGAGCAGCGCGCGCTGGACGTCGAACCGTCCGCTGTCGCCGATCGACGGCCTGCCGATCGGCATCAAGGATCTGCTCGAGACGAAGGACATGCCGACCGAGATGGGCTGCGAAGCCTATCGCGGCAATTTTCCGAAGCGCGACAACGCCGGCGGTGTGGGCGTTGCGGCAGGCAGGCGCTGTCATTCTCGCCAAGACGACGACGGCCGAACTCGGCGGCTCGCATCCGCCGGCGACCACCAACCCGTTCGATTCCGCGCGCACCGCCGGCGGCTCGTCGTCGGGCTCGGCGGCAGCGGTTGCGGCGCGCATGCTGCCGGCGGCGATCGGCACGCAGGTCGGCGGCTCGATCATCCGCCCCGCCGCCTACTGCGGCAACTTCGCGCTGAAGCCGACGCAAGGCGGCATCAATCGCGGCGAGCGGCAGGCGACCAGCATGAGCACGCATGGTGTGCACGCCGGCTGCATCGAGGACATGTGGCAGGTGGCGATCGAGATCGCCTCGCGCGCGGGTGGTGATCGCGGTTGTCCGGGACTTACAGGCCGCGATGACGCCGCCGCAAGCGATCAAGCCGCAGCGCCTGATGGTGCTCGAGACCGAAGGATGTGCGCGCCTCGATGAGGAGACGAAGACTGCCTTCGCACAGTTGCTCGAGGCGCTCGAGCGCGCAGGCGTCACGCTCATGACGCGGCGCACCAGCTCCGAGGTCGAGGCGATGGAACGTGCCATCGCCAACGGCACCGCTGTCGCGAGCGGCATCACCGGCTGGGAAAATCGCTGGGGCACGCGCAACCTTGTCGACCAGCATCCGGACGGCGTCAGCGCGCGGGCGAAAGCCGTGCTCGCAAGGTCGGAGGCGATGTCGCTCGTCCGACTATCGCGCGCTGTCTCCTCGAGCGCGAGATCGCGCAGGTGACGCACGCGCACATGGCAAGACATTGCCGATGCAGCGATCACCTTGTCCTGCCCGGGCCCGGCGCCGCTGTGGTCCGGCGACCAGCCGGGCAAGCCGCTGACGCCGCGCCCGACCGGCGATGCGGTCTTCAACTACCCAAGCTCGATGTTGTTTGCGCCCGTCGTCACGTGCCGCTGATGGCGGTCGGCGGCATGCCTGTCGGCGTGCAGATCATGGGCCAGCCGCAACAGGACGAGCGCATCGTTGGACTGGCGCGCTGGATCGCAGGCGCGGTGCGTCCGGTTGTTGTTGGTTGATCCCACGCGCTATTCGACCGTGTTCGCACCCACCACTTCAAACGGTCCCCACATCGCGGGATAGGCGTTCCATTTGTCCGAAGGGTCGTCGATCAGGCGGGCCATCGCACGCCGCAACGCCTCCGCGCGGCCGAGGTTTGGATCGTCCGACAATGCGGTGAATGTCGAAATCGTCAGCATGGTCGCGGCTTCCGAAAGAACCCCCCAGTGGGTGACCAGCAAGGATCGCGCGCCCGCATAGAAGAAGGCGCGGGCAAGCCCGGACAGCGCCTCCGCGCCGGGTTTGCCGCCCGCGGCGGTGTTACAGGCAGACAGCACCACCCAATCCGCATTCAGCGAGAGTTTCGCGACCTCGCTTGACGTCAAGAGGCCGTCGTCGAGATCACTCGGATTGGCTGGAATGGTGAGCGCCAGCGATGGTTCGGCAACGCCGTTCACGTCGCCGGCGACGAGGCTGTGGGTGGCAAAATAGATGATGCGATAGTCGGCCAGCGGCGCCGATTTGACGGACGTTTCGGTCGCGGCCATCCCCAGCCGAATTGAATCTCGTCGCGTTGAGCCTGGTCGCAATCGCGTTGAGTTCGTCGGCGGTATCGGCAAGACGGGGCAAAGTGCTGGAAAGTTTGTCGCGATTGACGCCGGCGCCCTTCCAGAAATCCGTGAACGGCGTGTCCAGGTTGCGGCGCTGAGCGGAGCGCCTCTGCTGCGGCTCGATCCGGCTGTCATCGCGTCCGCCGAAAATCGGATCGCCAAAACCGATCAGCGGCTTTGCGGCGCGTGCTTTCGCCGTGGTGACGCGCACAGCCTGCAGGCTTGCGACCGACGGCAGGACCGAGGTGGCCTTCTCCTTCACCAGCCATCGCGCCACGCGATAAGGCTGCAACGGATCAGCCTTCGCGCCGCTGGTGTCGGGCGGCGCGGTCACGAGCAGATTGAACGGCAATGCGGTCAACGATCCGGTCGGGACGATGATCCAGTGATCCTTGTCAGCGATGGTCTCGTTGGAGGCAAACAGCAGCTTGTACATCGCGTGCGCGCGGGCGAGGTCGAACAACTCGGGCTTGCCCGCGGCAACCGATTTCTGCGCGGTTTCGAAATCGAGTCCGTTGCGGAAGTCCCTGATCCTGTCGTTAAGCGCCTGTCGGTCGATCGGAACGACCGTCCACCGGATCTCCTTTGCCGTGACGACAAACACATGCAGCAGCGTCTCCGCCGGATAGAAGGTGATCAACGCCTCCTTGTCTTTCAACAGCCGCTGGACATCGACCGCCGACAACGGTTTTGCACTGGTGAGTGCCGCATAGGCGGGAAACTCCGCACCCAGCCGCTTTTCAAGACCGGCGATCGTGCTCGCGAGGTCCGCGAGCCGCCGTCGCAGCGCCGCGTCCTGAGCAGGATTGCGCGGACCAGGCGCGGCGATCGACGCGATCAGCGCGGCGTCGGTTTTGCGACGCTCGGACACCGCGTCCTGATGCGACCGGACCAGCCGCGCCAGGTCGTCGTTGCCGGCGCTGAATCGCGCGGCGAGCTGATTGAGCGCGCTGGCCGCGGTCGATTCGTTGATCCATTGCGCGGTCTGAAACGCCTCGTCGGCGGCCTCGACACCCGGAAGCGATTGTTGCTTGCGGGCCTCGTCCAGAATCCGCAGGTGCGTTTCGAAGAACGGCCTCGAATTGAAGGCCGTCCGGCTCTGTCCGTCGCGAATACCGAGCGATGCGATCCGAACGGCGTCGCGGGAGTTTGCGAGGCCTTCCGCGCGTTGCCCGGCGTTTGCCTGGATCGCGGCGAGATTGGCCAGCGTCAGGGCGACCGACGGATGATCCACCCCCAGCGCACTCCTTTGCAGTCTGAGCAGTCTCGCGGATGTATCGCCGGCATTGGCGATGTCGCCGGATGCGGCGTAGGCATTCGCGAGATTGACGAGCGCGGGAATGGCGGTCGGGTGATCGGCGCCGACGATGCGCTCGCTGATCGACAGTGAATATTTCAGCAGTTGCACCGCCTCGCCGGCGCGGCCCATCGACGTCAAGGCATCGCCAAGGCCGCCGAGCGGCGCGATCAGGTCCGGGTGGTATTGCCCGAGCGCGCGCTGCTTCAGCGCGATCGCCTGCCGGAACAGCGGTTCGGCCTCGGCCTGTCGTCCGGACAGGCGGTAGATGATCGCAAGATTGGTCAGCGGGCGCGACATGTCGATCGGGTTTGCCCGCGGCGTCCGTTGCCAGATGTCGATGGCGCGGCGGAGCACTGGTTCGGCATCGGACGCGCGTCCGCCATCGATGTAGGTCCCCGCGATCGAGTTCAGGATCGTGGCGACGACCGCTGACCCTGCACCGCTGCGCGCCTCCTGGATCGCAAGCGCCTGCTGAAAGTAGTCGATCGCCTGGTCGATGCGGCCCGATCGTTTGGCGCTTTCGCCAAGGTTGTTCAGGCAGATCGCCACCTCGACACTTTGCGGCCCGCTCACGCGCCGAAAGACGCCTAAAGACCGCGTCAGCACGACGTCTGCCTGCTCGGCTTCGCCGACATTCGCATAGGACGCAGCCAGGATGTTGAGCAGCGCTCCATAGTCCCGGTTCTCGCCAAGGGCCCGGCGCAACGGCGCGTCGAGCTCTTTTGCGAGCGCGATGGCTTGCGGATATTGACCGGCGCGGAAGAGCTGCTCGACCCGATTGAGCTGCTGCGTCACCGCGCCTCTGTTCTGCGCAACCGCCGGCGTCGCGATCTCTGCGTGGCAGGCGATTAGCAACGACAGCGCGAAGGCGCGGTGAAAGGCTGCACGCAACTTGGACTTTCCCGCGAGTTCGAGTTCGAGAAGAGATTACAGCACAATCAACTGTCCGAAAATCCAAACGGAACACTCAGCCGTCTGAAGTCGTCGGGCAGAAGCTCGCGGCCGATCGGCAGCGCGGAGCGCGCGGTGCATTTGGGGCGATGGCAGACACGGCAGGCGACGCCGATCGGGGTCGCAGCGTCTGCGCCCGGGCCGGATCCGTTGCGGGTGTAGATCAGCCGGCCCGCATGCTCCGCGGCGCAGCCGATGGCGATGGCGCGTTCCACACGCGTGGCGCCGAACGAGCCGCCGCCCGCGGTCACCGTGCGGGCGATGGAAAAAAACCGCTGGCCGTCGGGCAATTCCAGCCACTGGGTGACGATCTGGCGCGGCGTGTTGAAAACGCGATGCACCGACCACAGCGGGCAGGCGCCGCCGTGCCGCGCGAACGGAAAGCCCGCGCCGTCCAGCAGTTTCGACACATTGCCGGCCGGATCGACGCGGATCAGGAAGAAGGGGACTTTTTCCTGACCCGGCCGCTGCAGCGTCGTCACCCGATGCGCGGTCTGCTCGAAGCTGGTGCCGAACTGCCGCGCCAGCGCTTCGAGATCATAGTGACGTGTGTCGGCGGCTTTCGCGAACGAAGAGTAGGGCATGATGAGGGCCGCGGCCGCATAGCCGGCGAGCGACCTGCGCGCGAGCAGTTCGCCGCTCTTGGTGGCGAAATGGCCCAGGGTGACAGCAGCGCCGATTTCGTTCTCCATTTCGAGGTAGGCGAGTTGTTGCGCCAGCTGGAAGTTCAGGCTGGCCGTGTCGAGCGAGTCGTCGAGCAGCAGCTGGCGGCGATGACGGTCCAGCCGCCGCACGGCGCCGAGCATGACATCGGGCGGCAGATATCTGACATCGAGGTTGTGACGGATTTTCAGCCGCTCGATGAAACCGGTCTGGCCGTCGGCGACCTGCGCCACGCGTTCGGCGGCATCGTCGAGGGCAGGGAAGTTGTTGCGGCGCGCGGCGAGGAAGCGGCGAACCTCTGCGACCGGATCATTGGCATCGAGACCCGCACTGAAGTCGCCATCGGCTGCTCCCCGCACGCCGCGATCCGCAAGCGCAAGCTGCTCTTCGCGATAGGCAGTATAGAGACGCAGGAAGGCTTCCGTGATTCCCGGATAGCTGGTCGCGACATCGCTGATCTCGAGCGACGGCATGTCCACGTCGGCGAACATCGGATCTTTCAGCACCGCCTGCATCCGCGCCGTGTGATCCGCGCCGCCGTCGCCGGCGAGGTCGGCGATGTCGGTCTTGTAGGTCCGCGCCAGCCGCAGCAGCATGTCCGCCGTCACCGGGCGCTGGTTGCGCTCCAGCAACGCGACATACGGGGCCGAAATATCCAGATCTGCGGCCATATCGGCCTGGGTCAGGCCGAGATCCCGGCGCAGCCGCCGCAGGCGGGGTCCCATGAATACAGACGTCGCCATTGGCGCGGTCCTCTGTTTTGTAATATTCTTACAACATAACAGAGTTTGGTTGTAAAGTATGACAAGTTATCCACGAAGCCTCTCCCGCAGTGCCGCACGACGTGATTATGTGCGGGCAACTTATTGCGAAACTTAATGTCAGACGCGAAGGAACCGGCGACATGGAATATCAAGGATTGGCTCCTTACCAGAGTCAGGTCGACGCAGCAGCCCGGCTCATCGAGAGCAAGGGCAGTCCCTGGAGCGGCATCGGCGCCGAGGGCGTTGCCCGCATGCGCCTGCAGAACCGCTTCAAGACTGGTCTCGACATCGCCCGCTACACCGCCGCGCTGATGCGCAAGGACATGGCGGAGTATGACAAGGACTCCGTCGAAGTACACGCAGTCGCTCGGCTGCTGGCACGGCTTCGTCGCCCAGCAGAAGATGATCGCGATCAAGAAGCACTTCGGCACGACCGATCGCCGCTACATGTATCTGTCCGGCTGGATGATCGCAGCCCTGCGCTCCGAGTTCGGTCCGCTGCCGGATCAGTCGATGCACGAGAAGACCTCGGTGCCGGCGCTGATCAACGAGCTCTACACCTTCCTGAAGCAGGCCGACGCCCGCGAACTCGGCGATACGTTCCGCGAGATCGACGCCGCGCGCAAGGCCGGCGACAAGGCGAAGGAAAAGGCGCTGATCGAGAAGGTCGACAACTTCCAGACCCACGTCGTGCCGATCATCGCCGACATCGATGCCGGCTTCGGCAATGCGGAAGCGACCTACCTGCTCGCCAAGAAGATGATCGAGGCGGGCGCATGCGCGCTGCAGATCGAGAACCAGGTCTCGGACGAAAAGCAGTGCGGCCACCAGGACGGCAAGGTGACCGTGCCGCATGAAGTTTTCATCGCCAAGGTGCGTGCCTGCCGGTACGCGTTCCTCGAGCTCGGCGTCGAAGACGGCATCATCGTCACCCGCACCGACTCGCTCGGCGCAGGCCTGACGCAGCAGATCGCGGTCAGCCACAAGCCCGGCGACATCGGCGACCAGTACAACAGCTTCCTCGATTGCGAGGAGATCACGCCCGCCAACGCGAAGAACGGCGACGTGATCATCAACCGCGACGGCAAGATGCTGCGTCCGAAGCGTCTGCCCAGCAACCTGTATCAGTTCCGCGCCGGCACCGGCGAAGATCGCTGCGTGCTGGACTGCATCACGTCGCTGCAGAACGGCGCCGACCTGTTGTGGATCGAGACCGAGAAGCCGCACGTCGAGCAGATCGCCTGCGATGGTGGACCGCATTCGCAAGGTCGTTCCGAATGCGAAGCTCGCCTACAACAACTCGCCGTCGTTCAACTGGACGCTCAGCTTCCGCCAGCAGGTGTATGACGCCTGGAAGACGGCCGGCAAGGATGTGTCCGCCTACAACCGTGCGGACCTGATGAAGGTCGACTATGATGCAACGCCGCTGGCGCTCGATGCCGACGAGCGCATCCGCACCTTCCAGGCGGATGGCGCCAAGCGGGCCGGCATCTTCCACCACCTGATCACGCTGCCGACCTATCACACGACGGCGCTGTCGACCGACAACCTGGCGAAGGAATATTTCGGCGACCAGGGCATGCTCGGCTACGTCAAGAACGTTCAGCGCGAGGAAATCCGCCAGGCGATCGCCTGCGTGAAGCACCAGAACATGGCCGGCTCCGACGTTGGCGACGACCACAAGGAATACTTCGCGGGCGAAGCAGCCCTGAAGGCCGGTGGCGCGCACAACACGATGAACCAGTTCGGCTGATAAGCCGTGCATCCGGCTTGCCGGATGCTCTGACTGAAAAGAGATGGCGCCGGGCGGGGATTTCTCCGCCCGGCGTTTTCGTTTGCGATGCATCGCTGCAGGAGGAGAAATGCAATGCACTGTTGCGAGCGCACCAGCCGACCACCCTCGATCCTCGTCCTGAGGCGCGGTGGTTGGCCGCGGTCGCTCTCGCCGCTCACGGCACGGCGGCGATCACCATGATTTCGATCTTGAACTCGGGGCGAGCAAGTTTTGCTTCGATGGTTGCGCGCGCCGGCGTTGCTTTGGGATCGACCCAGGCATCCCAGACCTTGTTCATGCCGGGAAAATCCTTGATGTCGGTCAGGAAAATCTCGGCCCGCAGCAGATTGGACTTCGAGCTTCCGGCCTGGGCCAGCAGCGCATCGATCTGCTTCAGCACGTCGGCGGTCTGCCCGCCGATGTCGGCCGAGGTGTCGGCGGGCACTTTGCCCGCGAGGTAGGCGACGCCGTTGTGGATGACGACGTCCGACATCCGCGGTCCGACATTGATTCTCTTCACGCTCATTTTCAGATCTCCCGACACGTGTCCTTGAACGATTTTCCGAACGGCGTGAGCGTCACGCGAAAGCTCCCGGGTCCGGACCTCATGAGGTTTGTACAGAATTCCTGGCCGGTTGGCGAACTCATGAGGTTGGAGAAAGCGCATTCATCAGCCTTCTCTGATTTGCTATCCTGGGCCACTATGCGAGAGCCGCCGCAAGGCGCTGGGACAGGACGCACAACACGAGGAGCGGTCGATGCGAGGCGTGGTGTTTACGGGCGGACGCGAGCTTGAACTCATGACCTTCGACGACCCGGAGCCCGGGCCGCAGGACGTCGTGATCGAGATGAAGGCCTCCGGGATGTGCGGCAGCGACCTGCATCAATACCGGCGCGCGAAGGGCGGCGCGCAGGCGACCGGACTGCCGGTGAATCCGGATCCCGTCATCGCCGGTCACGAGCCGTGTGGCGTCGTCGTGGCGACCGGCGCGGCGGTCGATGCACGGCAGGCGCACGTCGGAGCGCGTGTGATGGTGCATCACTATCAGGGCTGCACCCAGTGCGACCATTGCCGTACGGGCTGGCAGCAGCTTTGTCAGGAGGTGCCGGTCAAGGTGTACGGCAACAACGCGCATGGCGGTCATGCCGGATATCTGCGCGTGCCCGCCAACACGCTTGTGCCGCTGCCCGATGCGCTGTCGTTCGAAGCGGGCGCCGCGATCTCCTGCGGATCGGGGACGGCTTATTCGGCGCTCCGGCGCATGAACCTGTCCGGCAATCACACCATCGCAATCTTCGGCCAGGGCCCGGTTGGCCTCGCCGCCACGCAGTATGCGAAGGCGATGGGCGCAACGGTGATCGCGCTCGACGTGTCGCAGCAGCGGCTGGACCGCGCACGGGAATTCGGCGCCGATCACGTCGTCAACCCGGGCTCCAACGATCCGGTCGCAGCCATCAAGGATTTCACGCACGGCCGCCATGCCGATCTGACGCTGGATACCTCGAGCCATCCGGACGCGCGGCTGAACGCGATCCGGAGCACGAAGGTCTGGGGCACCATGTGTTTCGTCGGCGAGGGCGGTGATGTGCGCATCGACGTCAGTCCGCACCTGTTGCGCCGGCAGCTGACGCTGGTCGCCTCATGGACGTTCTCGACCGTGCTCCAGGCCGAATGCGCGCGCTTTTCCGTCGAACGCAACATTGACGTCGACAGGCTGTTCACCCATCGCTGGACGCTCGGTGAGGCCGACGAGGCGTACAGGCTGTTCGACAGGCAGGTGGACGGCAAGGGCGTGTTCCTGATGTGAGCCGTGTCTCACGCGCGCCATTGACCGTGTAACCCTCGAAAAGGACGCCCAGGAGAACCGCCATGACCCGCAATCACATCAAGGTCGAGATCGAGGGCCCCGTCGCCTCGCTTGTTTTCAATCGCCCGAACGTGCTCAACGCCTTCAACAATGAGGCGATGAGCGAAATCGTCGCCGCGTTGAAGGAGCTTTCCGCGGACGAGCGCGTACGCGCCATCCTGGTGCGTGGCGAGGGCCGCGCCTTCTCCGCCGGCTTCGACATGAAGGCATCCACCGAGCGCGACATGTCCACCATCGATCGCGTCGCCGCGCAGATGGAGTTTCAGTTCGACTTCATCATGGCGTTCTGGGATTGCCCGAAACCCACCATCGCGCTGGTGCACGGCTTCTGCATGGCCGGCGCCTTCGAGGTGGCGCTCGCCTGCGACATCACCATTGCGGCCGAGGGCACGCGCTTCGGCGAGCCCGAGGTGCGCTTCGGTACCGGCATCGTCGCGATGCTGCTGCCGTGGGCGGTGCTGCCGAAGCATGCGAAGGAGATGCTGCTCACCGGCAACGACAAGATGGACGCCCAGCGCGCCCATGCCATCGGCATCGTCAATCACGTCGTGCCGCAGGATCAGCTGATCCCCTTCGGCCGAAGGATGGCGCTCGATATCGCGGCCGCGGCCGGCCCGTCCGTGTTCTTCACCAAGCGCGCCATGAACCGCACCTACGAGATCATGGGCATGCGCGACGCGCTGAAAGCCTCGCTCGACATCGACGTCATCCTCAATTCCACGCCGAGCGCCGAGAAGGCCGAATTCCTGCGCATCCGCAAAGAGCAGGGGCTCAAGGAGGCGCTCGCCTGGCGCGACGCCCGCTTCTCGGACGGCCGGCAGGGTTGAGGCGGGCTCCGGCCTGTCGGCGCGGCGGTCGCCGCGCACAGAGCCGCATATTGTGCGGTATGTCACATGGAAACCCGCCGGTGTTTCCCGGGAAACAGCTTGCAGAAAGCCGATCCAGCATAGTCCCCAAGACGCCGGGGATTGGCCCGGTCCGAAAACAGGAGATACGACAATGACCTGCAAGATTTCCCGCCCGCTGTTCGCTCTTGTGCTCGCTCTTGGCATGCTCGCGGCAGTGTCCAGCACCAGCCATGCGGCGCTCTCGACCGCCGAACGCACGAACGCGGCCCCGGCGCCGGCCGCCGAGCAGGCGACGCTTGCGGCGGTATCGGCCCCGGAGACGCTTGCGGTTGCCGCACCGGCTGCGAAGCTTGCCACTCCGGTCGCGGCGGTTGCTGCTCCGGTCGCGGTGCAGCCGCCCAGGACGATCGCTGTCAAGGCCAAGCCGCAGCGCCTCGCCTACACGCCGCGCAAGGGCTATCCCTGCCACTAAGCGTCTTTGGAGAACTGAATGAACTGCCGGACGCCGTCGGCCATTTGGCCGCGGCGTCCGCTTTTCCTGCCGCGTCATGCAAGGGATGCGGCGGCCTCGGTTGTCAGCATCCGGAAATCATTCTACCTGCCTAGTGCACGATGCTTAACGGTTCAGCGCGCAGGAAAGAGCCCGGCCTCAATGACGAAACCGACAGGTCCCCTTGAAGGGCTCCGCATCCTTGATCTGACCGGCGTCCTGTTTGGTCCACTCGCAGCGCAAACGCTTGGCGATTGGGGCGCCGAGGTCATCAAGGTCGAGCCGCTCGCCGGCGACACGTGGCGAAACTCGGGCCAGTTCCGCAATCGCGGCATGAGCGGACAATTCATGGCCGTGAACCGCAACAAGCGCAGTCTGGCGCTGGACCTGAAACATCCGCGCGGCAAGGCCGTGTTGCAGCGTTTGATTCCGACAGCGGATGCGCTCGTGACCAATGTCCGGCCTGCAGCACTTGCGCGATTGGGCTTCAGCTACGAGGACTGCGCGAAACTCAATCCACGACTGGTCTACGCGGCCGCGACCGGTTTTGGCCAGGACGGGCCATGGGCCGCCCGCCCGGCCTTTGATGAAATCGCGCAGGCTGCCTCGGGCCTGGCCTCCGCCATGGGCAGCGATGAGGAGCCGGCCTTCGTGCCGAGCCTGATCGGCGACAAGATCTGCGGCCTGACGCTTGCGGGCGCCGTGTGCGCCGCGCTTCTGCGCCGCGAGCGGACCGGCAAGGGACAGATGGTCGAGGTCCCCATGCTCGAGACTCTCGCCGCGTTCAACTCGATCGAGATGCTGGGCGGTCATGCCTTCGTGCCGCCGATTGGTCCGGTGGGATACAAGCGCATGAAGGAACGGCGGCCGGTGCGCACGAAGGACGGCTGGCTGACGATGTTGCCGTACTCGGGCGAGAACTGGTGCGCCTTCTTCGCGACCGTCGGGCATCCGGAGTGTATCGAGGAGTTTTCGGTGCGCGACCCGGTCAAGCGCGCGTCGAACATCGACAGGATTTACAGGCGCATGGGCGAGATCGCGCTGACCCGCACGACGGCGGAGTGGGAGGAGTTGCTGCTCAGCATCGATGTCCCGCACACGGCGTTCGCCAAGCTGACCGAAGTCGCCGAGCAGCCGCACCTGAAGGCGGTCGGCCTGTTCGTGGATATCGATCATCCGACCGAGGGGCGGATCCGCCAGGCCCGGCCTCCCGCAAAATTTTCGGAAAGTCCCGCCGGCATTCACCGGATGGCGCCGCGGCTCGGTGAACATACCCGCGCGGTGTTGACGGAGGCGGGCTTTACGGACGACGAGATCGCGTCGCTCGCAGCGGGCAAGGTGGTCGGCGCGGCGGAGTGAGGCGCGAGGCAACTGCCACCGCAACAAACAGATTCAATTGTCAAACAGCCCGCACGCCGAGCCACAGACGCGCGTCATCGCCCCGTGTTTACTCCGGCCCCAGGGCTTGCCGGTCATTCTGGTCTTATCTCGTCCTCATTCCCCTTAAAGGGGCGTGCGGAACACAGGGCGTTTCACCGCGCCCGCGGCGCCACGTGGGTGACCACGTGGCATCATGTGCTTTCCAGGCACATGACACCGTGTACTGTTGGAACAGCACACGGCAAACAGCAGCCTCAGACGCAGTGCATACGCCTGCGTTCCGCACGCGACGGTTTTATCGGCTTGCAACTCCCAGCGGCGCCACGCCGCTTGGCGCCTTGACTGAATGCTGGGCATCGCCGCATTGCTGGGTCCTTGGGCCGCCCACCCCGTCTGCGGGTCATCGTCCTTTCACTACTTTGCAGAAGGCGCGCTTTATCGGCGCACCTTCTGGCGCGCTTCAACGGCGCGCCATCGCACGAAAGGCCCACAGACGCGACGGGTCCGTCGCATCCCGCTCCGCGCCGGTGATGCTGCCGGCACGCCTCTTTGCCGGAGCGGGACGATCAATAAATATTCCTAAGAACAGGACAGGTCAAGAATTATTTTTCTGGAAACCAGAAATACACGAATCTGTGGCTTACCCCGCGCTTTCACCTCATCCTGAGGAGGCGCTCCGCGCCGTCTCGAAGGATGAAGGCCGGGGAGCCGGCCGCAACGCGCCTGGACGATGCGTCGCAGCGGCTGTCGAAGTGCCGGGGCCTGCATCCTTCGAGACGGGCCGTTGGCCCTCCTCAGAGTTTGTGAATTTATTCGACTTCTGCGATTTTTCCGGATCGTAAGTCATTGATTTGACTCAGGGCCGGAATCGTCAAAATCAAAAGATTCACAGCCCCTCAGGATGAGGATTGAGGGTGGTCGCAAGGCGTTGTGCCCGACACTTGAACGCGTTCCTGGCTTGCACCGGCCCCGACCTTAATGGGACCACGAATTATGGATGAGCTGCTGGGATGGGAGGCTGTCCATGCGCTTAGTCCTGCTTCTTTTTTTGCTGTCTGTGAGCGTCCTTGCGTCTGACGCGGGGCATGGCCAGCAGAGCTATACGCCGCAGACCTATACGCCACAGACATGGTCTCCGCAGACCCATTCCCCTCAGACCCATTCGCCTCAGACCTGGTCCCCGCAGAGTGGCGACAATCAGGGCCGTTCAAAACCTCGCAGGCGGTTGGTCAAATGCATGAGGAGCGACGACGTGGACGACTACTGCGTCTTTTATTCCGACCGGGATTTCAGGCGCGGAAGTCCATGCAGCTGCGACGGGAGCCGCGGCAGCACCAATTGATCCGCCGGCCGATGCGGCGATCACCGGATGGCGGCCAGTAGCAGCGACACGCGACAGCCTCGCAGCGGATTGCGCTCCCGCCACTGCTCTCGCTATCCTCGAGCCGTGCGCAACCAGAATGCACGAACCCAGGCGGGAGCAGCGTCCAATGGCCTACGAGCAAATCACCTGCGAGATCGACCGTTCGGTCATGATCGTCACCCTCAACCGTCCCGACAAGCTGAACGCCTATACCGGCACCATGGGCGCAGAGCTCGAGGATGCGTTCCGCCGCGCGGATGCGGATGACGCGGTGCGCGCGGTGATCGTCACCGGCGCGGGCAGGGCGTTCTGCGCCGGCGCGGATGTGTCGGGCGGCGCGGCCAGCTTCGACACGTCCGGCGCGCACGGGGCGAGCGTGTTCGGCGGCGCCGGCGATGTCACGCAGGGGCGCGGCCGCGGTTTCGTCGGCGCGATCTTCTCGTGCCGCAAACCCTCGATCGCGGCGATCAACGGTCCCGCAGTCGGTGTCGGCCTCACCATGACGCTGCCGATGGATGTTCGCATCGCGGCCAGGGGCGCGAAGCTCGGCTTCATCTTCGCGCGCCGCGGTCTCGTGCCGGAGGCCGGCAGCGCCTGGTTCCTGCCGAAACTGGTCGGTCTGTCGCAGGCGTTGCGCTGGTGCCTGTCCGGCCGCGTGTTCGATGCGGACGAGGCGCTGCGCGGTGGCCTCGTCAGCGAAGTCACCGAGCCCGCCGATCTGCTGGCGCGCGCGAAGGAGATCGCGCAGGAGTTCACCGCCGAGACCTCGCCGGTGGCGATCGCACTCACCCGGCAGATGCTGTGGCGCTTTGCCGGTGCGCCGGATCCATTCGAACTGCTCACCATCGATCGGCCGATGTCGGTCGAACGCGGCGGCCACGCCGACGTCAGGGAAGGCGTGCAGTCGTTCCTGGACAAGCGCGCGCCAACGTTTCCCGGCAAGGTCTCGCAGGACATGCCGAGCCAGTACCCGTGGTGGGATTCGTGAGTCGTCCCGGCCAAGCGAAGCGCAGAGCCGGGACGACATTCGGCCTAAATTCATCCTGGGCAAGGTGATTTGCCGTTCGCTACCCACCTTGCCGCTTTGGAAGCGGACCACTAGGCTGACTGCAACATCGCCGCACACAAGAAACGCAACACGAGGACACGATGGACGCAGCGACAGTCGAGGGCTACCGGCTTCTTCTCTCGCGCATCGGCCTCGCGGACGGTGATCCCGGCGGCGATGTGCGCTTCATCGGCGCCGATCCGGTCATTCCGGGCAGGCTTCGCTACGGCGCCGCGACGGCGTCGGCGATCGCAGCGCAAGCGGCGGCGATCGCAACCATCTGGCGCATGCGCTCGGGCCGCGGCCAGGACGTGGCCGTGGACCTGCGCCGTGCCGTCATCCTCGGGCTGCGCACCGTGCAGAACCTGCGTCAGAACGGACGCTCGTTCACGGTCGGCTCGACGACGCGCGCGTCCAACTTCTTTCGCACGGCCGACGGGCGCACGATCTATCTGCTGCGCAACACCGGCCGGCTCAGCATCACCACCGATCTCGTCGGCATGCTCCGCTGCGAGAACACCACCGAATCACTCACCGACGCCGTGAGCAAATGGAAGGCGGGCGACCTGGAGGAGGCGCTGGCCGAACGCAGGCTGCCGGGCGTCGTGGTCCGCAGGCCGGAGGAGTGGCTGCAGCATCCGCAGGGCGAATGGCTGGCCGACCGGCCCGGCGTCGAGGTGGAGAAGATCGGCGACAGTGCGGTGGAGCCGTTCGGCCCCGCGGCGCGGCCGATGAGCGGCGTGCGCGTGCTCGACGCCTCGCATGTGATCGCGGGCCCCGCCACCGGGCGCATGCTTGCCGAGCACGGCGCGGACGTGCTGCATGTCACGACGCCGAAGGAGCAGGAGCATGCCCACATCATGATGGACACCGGCTTCGGCAAGCGCGCGGCCTATATCGATCTCAACGATGTCACTGACGTCGCGCAGCTGCGCGAACTCGCCAAAACCGCCGACATCTTCGTGCAGTCGTGGCGGCCCGGCGGTCTCGCGCGCAAGGGGTTTTCGCCGCGCGACGTCGCGGCGATCCGGCCCGGCATCGTCTATGTCTCGATCAGCTGTTACGGCGACGAGGGCCCGTGGGCGGAGCGCGGCGGCTACGAGCCGATCGGCCAGGTCGCCACCGGCCTCTCCGCCAGCGAAGGCTCGTTCGAGGATCCGAAGAACGCGCCCACGGTGACGATGAACGATTATCTCACCGCCTATCTCGCGTCCGCCGGCGCGCTCGGCGCGCTGGTGCGCCGCGCGCGCGAAGGCGGCAGCTACCATGTGCGAACCTCGCTCTGCCAGGCGTCCATGTGGGTGCTCGGCCGCGGCATCCTGAAGGATCCCGTCGATGCACCGCCGCTCGCATCCTACGAGCCGGGCGAGGGCGAGATCCTCTCCACCCCATCGGTGTTCGGCGACCTGAAATACGTCGCGCCGATCGCCCAGTTTTCGCAGACGCCCGCGTTCTGGAGTTCGCCGCCGCAGCCAGCGGGCGCGTCCGCGGCACGGTGGCAGTAGCGCGGGTTGGGGAGCGACGGCGAACGAGCTGGGCGCGATAAACCATGTCAAAACCTGCACCACACAACGAACTCGCCTTAGGTCGTCCGACCAACGTAGCCTCGCAGCCGGTTCTCTGGAATAATCATCCCAACAAAACAACAAGACGCCCGACCCAGGTGCGTCGAAGGGAGCGAAATGACCAAGTGGCTCTTCTGCGCGCTGACTTGTCTGTCCGGCATCATGTCCATGGCCCACGCCCAGGGGCCGTCGAAAGACACCATCACCGTCGGCTTCGCCACCAAATCCACGACGCTTGATCCGAGCCGCGCCGCTGCCGGCGCGGACTATTACTTCATCGGGCAGATGTTCGAGCAGCTGGTGCGGCGCGGGCCGGACGGCCAGCGCGTCAACTGGCTGGCGGAGTCCTATTCGCTCGACAAGAATAACGGCAAGCCGATCATCGACGTGCGCCTGCGTAAGGACGTCAAGTTCCACAACGGCGATCCGCTGACGGCGGAGGATTTCGAGTTTGCGTTCAATCGCCAGCGCGATCCGAAGATCAGTCGCATCGCGCACCTTCAGGCCGCGGTCGAGCGTTTCGAGATCGTCGACCCGCATCATTTCCGCCTGCACTTCAAAGAAGGCGACGCCACCTATGACACCGACAGCCTGCGACTGTGGGCGCTGCCGAAGAAATATTTTCAGCAGGTCGGCGAGGAGGGGTTCGTGGCGCGCCCGGTCGGCACCGGGCCGTGGAAATTCATCGCCCGCAACGTCAAGACCGACATCCGCTTCGAGCTGTTCGATGACTACTGGAACAAGCAGCACCGGCCGACCGTCAAATACCTGCACGTCAAGATCATCCCCGAAGATCTGACGCGGGTTGCGGCGCTGAAGACCGGCGCCGTCGATCTGATCGAGTCGGTGCCCGTCGCCTCCGTCGAGGAACTGCGCAAGACGCCCGGCATCAAAACCGTGACGCTGAACACGACCAACAATCTCTTCATCCAGCTCGCGACCCATGTGCCCGGCACGCCGTGGCATGACGTGCGCGTGCGCCGCGCGGCCGCGCATGCGATCGACATGGACGCGATCATCAAGAACGTGCTGTTCGGGCAGGGCGAGCGCTACGCCCAGCTCAGTCCGGACGATTTCGGCTACGACCCGGCGCAGAAGCCCTATGCCTACGATCCGAAGAAGGCACGCCAGCTCTTGACCGAGGCGGGTTTTCCGCGCGGCTTCGAGACGCCCTGCTATAACTTCACCACGCAGCGCGAGCCAAACCTGAAGGAAGTGGGCGAGGCGATCTTCGCCTATTTCGGCGCGGCCGGCATCCGCTGCAAGCCGATGCAGGGCGTCGAATACAATGCCTGGCTCAACCTGATCCGCCGCTGGCCGGAAGGCTCCACGCAGAAGGTGATGGATGGCGCGGCCAGCAGCATGTACGGCCACGGCGGAAATGACGTCAGCAATGCATGGGCGGCGACGCTGCACACCTTCGAGCCCGCGCGCGGGTTCGGCAGTTCGTCGAATACGTCCATCCCCGAACTCGACAGGATGATCGAGGAGCAGAAGCGCGAGATGGATCCGGACAAGCGCATCGTCATGATCCGCAAGATCGCCGAGATCAAGCACGACCAGGTGCTCGCCGGCGTCACCACCTACCGCCCGCTGATCACCATCGCCTGGCGCGACAACGTGCACTTCGTCCCCTGGGCAATGCCGTCCTACTGGCGCGGCATGCAGGAGATCGGGTTCAGGAAGTAGGGGGCGCGGGAGGCGATCGGGGTCCGATGAGGTGGGCGAGGAGCGTGACGAGATTGAGTCGATTCTAGTTTAATAAGTCGTCCCGGCCAAACGAAGCGCAGAGCCGGGACCCATACGCCGTGTCGCTCGTAAGTCGGTAAGCGGACGTTGCCTTCACTAACTGTGAGGCTATGGGTCCCTGCTTTCGCAGGGACGACGCGAGTATGCGGAATCACCCCCGATTAAGCCGCGGCGGCAGATCGAGCTTCCAACGCATCAAATCGGTTGCTTGGCGTTGGGGCTACCGTCGTTCCTCGTGCTATGTTCGGAGCAGCGAGAGAGCCGGGACGACTGACCAAGGACGTCGGGAATGAGCAAGGTCTACGACGTCCTCTCGAAATGGACCGTCATCGACAACCTGCTGGCGCCCTACAATGCCGGAATATTCGAGAAGGTCGCGAACGGATATGGCCGCGGGTTGATCGTGTCGGCCGTCGTCGGCCTGATCATGCTGTGCGTCGGCCTCGCGGGCCTGGGCAGTCTCACGATCACCGGACTGCAACGCGCTTATCTGGCTGCGAGAGGCATCGAAACGCGGGCTGTTGTCCTTGATGTCGTGCTCGATGCATCAAGACGCGGCAAGCCGCCGGACATGGCAACGGTCAAGTACGAATTCGAAACGCGCGGCGGAGAAAAGATCGCAGACACGCTGCGCAGGCCTCCCTGGGAGGTCGCAGACGTTGCGCGCGGCAGGCCCATGGAGCTGCTTTATGACGAACAGCGGCCGCAGATAAACCTTCCGCGCCCCGGGTTCAGAAACACGGGATATCTGACGTTCATGTTTGTCCTGTGCCTCGCATTCGATGTGCATCTGACCCTGTTCCTCACAAGGTACTGGGCGTGGCGGAGGCGAAAGGCGTTGCAGGAGGTGCGGGTCTGAGGTGGTTGTCGAAGCACCCGGGCCTGCATCCTTCGAGACGCCCCGCTTCGCTCTTCGAGCTACGCAGGGCTCCTCAGGATGAGGAGTAAGGGTAGTGGCTCGCTTCAACTGCCGCTCATCCCAAACATTTCTCCTCATCCTGAGGAGGCGCGCAGCGCCGTCTCGAAGGATGCAGGCCCCGGCGCCAACCAACATCACTCCCGGATAAACCGCGACGGCGAAACCTTTTCCCCGCGCAGCTGCTGCAGGGTCTCGATCGCCGAGTCGCGGGAGTCGAACAGGGCCTTGCGGGTGATCCGCGAGGCGCGCGCGCCGTCGCTGGCGGTGATCGCATCGACCACGCTCGACCAGTCCGCGGCCGCGGCGTTCCGGCGCCTGGTGTTGAGAAAGTCGAGGGTGTGCTCGCGCCACAGATGGCCCCAGAGCGAGCCCGCGGCTTCCTCCTGCAGGATGCGTGTCAGGTGGGCATTGCCGCAGTTGCGGAAGATCGTGCGGCCGATGCGTCCGAGCGCCTGGGCAAATGTTTCCGGATCGACGCTCCTGGTGGCTGCAAGCGCACGGATGTGGACGATCCGCTCGGCCAGCTCCGCCATCGGCCGCTGTTTTGCGGGAAGCTTTGCCATGCTGTGCGCGGCAAGGCCCAGCAGCACCGCGCGAATGTTGAAGATGTCGGCGACCGCATCGAGCGTCACGCCGATCACGAACGCGCCGCGTCGCGGCTGGAATTCCACAAGGCCGCGCTTCGACAATGTGCGGATGGCTTCGCGCACCGGGCCGTGGCTGACGTCGAACAGCGCCGCAATCTTCTGCTCGGGCAAATGCTCGCCGTCGCGGTATTCGCCCTTGATGATGGCGACCGCGACGTGATCGGCGATCTGCTCCGGGATCGTCCGCGTTCGGAGGGCGCGACGCGCGGTCTCGCTTGCGGGCGGCTTTGCTTTCAAAGCTGCGGTTGCAGCCATTGATCGTCTCTCCCTGGATAAAGCCTTTGCGATTTGCCGCGATTTGCCGCGAGCCTTCAATTATCAATAATTGACAATTGACAATATTGCGAGCCCCGGCGGATACTCGGAGTTCAAAAATTCGGGCCAATAAAAGAACCGGGAGGAAACAGCATGTTCGCCAGGCGCACCCTTGTCGCGACAGCTTTCGCCACAACCCTTGTGACATCCCTTGCCACATCTTTTGGCCTGCTCGCCCTGACCGCGACGGCCTCGGCGCAAACCAAAGACACGCTGGTCGCAGCGCTCGCCGCAGAAGGCACCGTGCTCGATCCCGCGCGATACTCCGCGGGCGTCGATCAGTATTTCATCAGCCAGATGTTCGAGCAGCTGGTTCGTTTTGACCCCGATCTGAAACCCGTCAACTGGCTGGCCGAATCCTGGAAGCTCGAAGGCACGGCGGAGAAGCCGATCATCAACGTGCATATCCGCAAGGGCGTGAAGTTCCACAGCGGCGATCCGCTGACCTCCGCCGATTTCGAGTTTTCCTTCGAGCGGCTGAAGGATCCGAAGATTTCGCGCTGGACGCATCTGCAGGCCAACGTCGAGAAGTTCGAGATCGTCGACGACCATAACTTCAAGCTGCACTTCAAGGCGCCCGACGGCGACTACATCGTCGGTTCGCTGCAGCTCTGGGCGATGTCGAAGAAATACTTCGAGCGGGCGGGCGAGGACGGCTTTGCGAAGGCGCCGGTCGGCACCGGGCCGTGGAAGTTCGTCTCGCGCGCGGTGAAGGAAGATTTCCGGCTCGAGGCGTTCGACGACTACTGGAACAAGGACGCGCGGCCGAAGATCAGGAATCTCGTCTTCAAGATCATCCCGGAGGATTTGACCCGCGTTGCGGCGTTCAAGTCAGGCGCGGTCGACTGGCTCGACGCGGTTCCCCTGTCGGAGATTGCCGAGATCAAGAAAATGCCGGGGGTGAAAACCTTCACGGCAATGGCGCCCAACAACATGTTCATCAATTTTCCGACCCACAACCCGAACTCACCCTTCAACAAGCTGAAGGTGCGGCAGGCGGTGGCGCATGCGGTCGATGTCGATGCCATTATAAAGAGTGTGCTGTTCGGTCAGGGCGAGCGGTACACCCAGGTCGGCCGCGGTTCGACCGGATACGATCCGAACCTGAAGCCTTACCCCTATGACATGCGCAAGGCGAAGCAGTTGCTGGCCGAGGCCGGCTATCCGAACGGGTTCGAGACGCCGTGCTACAATCTGAACACGCCGCGCGAGCCGAACGTCAAGGAGATGGGTGAGGCGGTGTTTGCCTATCTCGGCACCGTCGGCATCCGCTGCAAGGCGCAGGGTCTCGAATACGCGGCCTGGATCAATCTCGGGCGGCGCGGGCGCACCGGTCCGCCGGAGATGGATGGCGTGCTGATGTGGATGTGGGGGCAGGGTCTGCCGGGCGATCCGGCCATCCCGTGGGGCGGTCACTTGCACAGCTTCGTTCAGGGCAAGGGCCAAGGCAGCTACTCCTATGACAACGACGCCCAGGCCGATGCCATGGTCCAGCAGCTGAGGGCCACCATGGATCCGGACAAGCGGGTGGACTTGATCAAGAAGATCGCGCGCTACAAGCACGAGAACGTGCTCGGCGGCGTGCCGACCTATCGACCGGTGATCACGCTCGCCTGGCGCGACACCATCGAGTTTCGTCCGTGGCCGGCGCCGGGGTCCTGGCGCAACTTCCAGGAAGTGAGCTTCAGGAAGTAGTCGCGAATAGCGTCGTGCGCGCGCCTCTCGTGCGTGCACCTGCGCCTGCGCATTTCGGTATGTCTCTCGTTCGCCTGAGCCTGCTGGAATGGCGGCGCATGGTGGTGATAGCCTGATGGGCACAACGACAAGGCTGCGGCGACGTCCGAAACGGGCGTTCGAACGCGGCGCGGACAGGGAGGCGCGCGATGCGCAGGTCTATTGCGTCGGTCTGTCTCATGCGTGGGTCTGACGTCTCTTCGATCGCGTTCTGGATCGCGATTTTGTCGTTCTTTCCCCGTCGCCCCGCCATCAGCCGGAGCGCGGGCCGATGAAGGCTGTCCTGGCAAAGGGACTCGTCAACGCGCTGATCAGCATTCTCGGCGCGAGCCTGATCATCTTCATCATCTCGCGGTTGTCCGGCGATCCCGTTGCCTTGATGCTGCCGATGGATGCGCCACAATCGGCCATTCAGGCCTTGCGGGAAGAGCTCGGTCTCGACAAGCCGATGTGGGACCAGTATCTGCGGTTTCTCGTGCGCGCCGTACAGGGCGATTTCGGCCAGTCCTATCGATGGCAGATGCCTGCGCTGCAGCTGGTGCTGGAGCGGTTGCCGGCGACCATCCAGCTTGCGAGCGCGGCCTTTGCGTTCAGCCTGATGCTGGCGATTCCTCTCGGCGTGCTCTCGGCCGTGTATCGCGGCTCCTGGATCGATCAGATCGGCCGCATCATCGCCATGCTGGGTCAGGCGGTGCCGTCGTTCTGGGTCGGCCTGATTCTCATTCTTGTGTTCGCGGTCAACCTGCAATGGCTTCCCGCGTTCGGAGCGGGCGGCATCCAGCACGTCATCCTGCCGGCGATCGCGCTTGGCTGGTATCCGGTCGCGGCGCAAACGCGCATCATCCGCTCCGGCATGCTGGAGGTGCTCGACAGCGATTACATCCGCATGGGCCGCGCGGTCGGCACGCCCGAGCGGCTGCTGATCTGGAAGTACGCGTTCCGCAACGCGCTGCTGCCGCTCGTCACCATCATGGGCGTGTACTTCGCAGCGATGCTGAGCGGCGCATTCGTGGTCGAGACCGTGTTCGCCTGGCCCGGCCTTGGCCGCACGGTGGTCGAGGCGGTGTTCTCGCGCGACTATCCCGTCGTGCAGGCCGGCGTGCTGGTCACCTCGATCCTGTTCGTGCTGTCGAACTTCCTGGTCGACCTGTCCTACAGCCTGATCGATCCGAGGATCAGGCTATGAGCGTCACATCCGCGCCGACACCTGCGCCCGCGGCCACAGTTGCGGCCGAGCTTCCCTTTTTCGTCCGGTTTCGGCTGAAGGGCGCGCCGTGGATCCCACTCATTATATTGGCGCTGGTTCTGATTGCTGCGATCGGCGGCGAAAGCCTGACGCCGCATGACCCGAACGGCCTGAATCTCGCCGCCTCGTTCAAGCCGCCGTTCTGGCAGGCCGGCGGCACCACCGAATATCTGCTCGGCACCGACAATCTCGGCCGCGATGTGCTGAGCCGGATCATCGCCGGCGCGCGGGTGTCAGCGATCGTCTCCCTCTATGCGATCGTCTTCTCGGGGGCGATCGGCACGATGCTCGGGATCGTCGCCGGATATTTCGGCGGCATCGTCGACATGATCATCGTCCGCGTCGCCGAGATCAAGATGGCGATCCCGGGTCTGGCGCTGGCGCTGATCTTCTCGGCGACGATGGAGCCGGGGCTGTCCACCGTCATCATCGTCATCGTGCTCACTTACTGGACCTGGTACGCGCGCATCATCCGCAGCGAAATCCTGTCGTTGCGCGAACGCGACTATGTGGCGTTCGCCAAGGTTGCGGGCGTCGGCTCCCTGACGATCTTCTTTCGCCACCTGTTGCCGAACATCTTCAACACGCTGCTGGTGCTGATGACGCTGCAGGTCGGGCAGGTGATCCTGTTCGAGGCGTCGCTGTCGTTCCTCGGCCTCGGCATCCAGGCGCCCGACACGTCATGGGGTCTGATGCTGGCGGATGCGCGGCAATACATCACCTATGCCTGGTGGGGGATCACGATGCCCGGCATCGCGATCATGCTCACCTGCCTTTCCTCCAACCTGACCGGCGACTGGCTGCGCGATCTGCTGGACCCGAAACGGAGACAGCTTTGACCCCGGCGCCGCTGTTGAAAGTCGAGAACCTGCAGACCCATCTTCATCTGCGCCGCGGCGTGGTGAAGGCGGTGGACGGCATCAGCTTCGAAGTGCACGAGGGCGAAACCCTCGGCATCGTCGGCGAGTCGGGCTCGGGCAAGACCATGACCTGCCTGTCGATCCTGCAACTGCTGCCGAAATTCGGCGGCGCTGCGATGCAGGGCCGGGTCGAGCTCGACGGAGAAAACCTGCTCGACCTGACCGAGGACGAGATGGCGGCGCGCGTGCGCGGCCAGAAGGTCGCGATGATTTCGCAGGACCCGATGACCTCGCTCAATCCGGTTTATACCGTCGGCGATCAGGTCTCCGGGCCGTTCCTCTATCACAAGCTGGTTCGCACGGCGCGTGAAGCGCTGGCTGCGGCGGCGGCCGGCCTTCGGCGTGTGCGTATTCCATCGCCGGAGCGACGACTGAAGAACTACCCGCACCAGTTTTCCGGCGGCATGCGCCAGCGCGTGGTGATGGCGATGGCGATTGCATGCTCGCCGAGGCTGCTGATTGCCGATGAGCCGACGACGGCGCTGGATGTGACGATCCAGGTTCAGATCATGTCGCTGTTGCGCAGCATCCAGAAAGACGAAAACATCGGGATCATCCTGATTACCCACGACCTCAGCATCGTCGCGGGACTCTGCCATCGCATCGCAGTGATGTATGCGGGCCGCATCATCGAGACCGGCAAGGTGCGCGACATCTACCGCAATCCGCAGCACCCCTATACGCAGGCGTTGCTGGAGGCGATCCCGCATCTGGGGCAGAAGCGCCATCGTCTGGCCGCGATCCCCGGCCAGCCGCCGAACCTGATGGATTTGCCGAAGGGCTGCCGTTTTGCGCCCCGTTGCCCGAAGCGCATGCCGGTGTGCGACGACTATCCACCGGCGACCGAACTCGGCGACGGCCATGCAGTGAACTGCTGGCTCGCGGCAAAGCACTGACATCATGGCGCTCGAACTCCAGCAACTCAGCAAGCAGTTCACAGTCCGTACCGACAAGGGCAAGGCGCTGGTGCGCGCCGTCGAGAACGTCAACCTGGAGATTCCGGAAGGGCAGACGACAGCGCTGGTCGGCGAGTCCGGCTGCGGCAAGACGACGATTGCAAAACTGGTGCTGATGCTGGAGCGCCCGTCCGGCGGCGCGGTCAACTTCGACGGCAAGAGCCTCAGCGAGATGTCCCGCCGCGAGATCAAGGACTATCGCCGGCAGGTCCAGGCGGTGTTTCAGGATCCTTATGCCTCGCTCAATCCGCGGCTCACGGTTCGCAGAATCATCACCGAACCGATCACCGCGCACTACAGACGCGACCGCGCCGCGCTGAATGCTCGGGTGGCCGAGCTCCTCGATATCGTCGGACTGCCTGCGACCGCGGCTGATCTTTACCCGCATGAGTTCTCCGGCGGGCAGCGGCAGCGCATTGCGATTGCGCGGGCGCTGGCGCTCAATCCGAAGATCATCATTCTGGACGAGCCGATCTCCGCGCTCGACGTGTCGATCCGTGCGCAGGTGCTGAACCTGCTGATGGACATCCAGGAAAAGTTCGGCCTGACGTATCTGCTGATCGCGCACGACCTGGCGCTGGTCGAACATCTCTCCACGCGCGTGGCGGTGATCTATCTCGGCAGCGTGGTGGAAAGCGGCTTGAGCGAGCAGATTTTCGCGTCGCCCAAGCATCCCTACACACAGGCGCTGCTGAACGCCGTGCCGCGTCCCGATCCCGACTATGTGCCGAAGGCCGCGGAAAGCTTCGACGACACCGGCAGCGCGCTCGAGCCGCCGAGCGGCTGCAAATTCCATCCGCGCTGTCCGCATGTGATGGATGTGTGCAAGACCGACAATCCCGCACTGACGAAGCTCGCCGACGGCCGCGAGGCGGCGTGTCATCTGCTGACGGGCCCCCATGCGGCGCCGCATGCGTAACGATAACAACAAGAACCATGCCGATGGATAGCGCGCTTTCCGGTCTGACGATCATCGAAGCCGGCGGCGGTGTGGCGACGCGCTATTGCGGTCATCTGTTCGCGGCGCACGGCGCCACGGTGCTTCAGGCGGGGTCGCGCGAGACGACCGGTGTCGGCTACGGCGGCGCCGGAAGCGAGGCTTATGCGCGCTGGCTGGATGCCGGCAAGCTGACCGTCGAGGGCGAGCTTTCCGCCGCATTGGGCAAAACGGGAAACGGCGCCGACCTCGTCATCGCCGGCCAGGATGACATCGCAGTCGGTACCGTCGACGCGACGCTGAAGCAGCTTGGGCTCGGCGATGTTCTTCGGCTGGGAGTGACATGGTTTGCGCGGCAAGGTCCGTATCGCCACTGGGCCGGCAGCGACGCGGTGATTCAGGCGATGAGCGCGGTTGCCTACGCCACCGGCGCGAAGGACGGCGCGCCGATGCTGCCGCGCGGCCACGCGCCGCAAGTGATCGGCGGTGCGACGGCGTTCATCGCAGCACTCGGCGCGATCCTGGGCAAGCAGAATGGATGGCGCGGCAGCAGGATCGACGTGAACATCCTGGAGGCCAATCTTTGCCTGTCCGAGAGCGGTGCGGCTGGTGCTGCGCTGACCGGAGACCGGACCGTGCGACGCGGCATCAACCGCTTCACGCCAACATTTCCCGGCGGCATTTATCAGGCGAGCGACGGCTGGATAGGCGTGACGGCATTGACGGTGCCGCAGTGGCGATCGCTGTGCGGCCTGATCGGACGGCCGGAGCTTGCAAAGAACCCGCATCATTTCGTCGCGCTGCAGCGGATGGGGGACGCCGACGAACTCGACAAGGTTCTCATTCCCGCCTTCAAGACGAAGCCGAAGGTGTACTGGCTCGAGGAAGGCCAGCGTCAGCGCATTCCGATGGCGCCGGTGCCGGATTTGAATGAATTGCCGCAGACGCCGCACTGGCACGAGCGCGGAAGCTTCGCCGTGGTCGCGGGCGTGAAGGGCGCGGTGGCGCCGTCGATGCCGTTTCACGCAACCGTGCTGCCGCCGGTCGATGCGCAGCGCCGGACAGCGAAGACCGCACCCGAACTGCCGCTTGCCGGCGTGCGGGTGCTCGACCTGACGATGGGCTGGGCGGGGCCGCTGGCGGCGCGGCACTTTGCCGACCTCGGCGCCGATGTGGTGAAGGTGGAGTCGTGCGCGCATTTCGACTGGTGGCGCGGCTTCGACGGTTCGATGGAAGGCGATCCGCCGCCCTATGAAACGCGGCCGTCGTTCCTGATGGTCAACCGCAACAAGCGCGGCATTACGCTCGACCTGAAATTCGAGGCCGGCAAGGCGCTCACGCGCAGGCTTGCGGCCGGCGCCGACCTTGTGATCGAAAACTACGCGCCGGGCGTGCTGGATAAACTCGGTGTCGGGGCGAAGGCGCTGACCGCCGAAAAGGCCGACCTTATCTATGTGCAGATGGGCGCGTTCGGCGCCAAAGGGCCGTGGCACAGCTTTCGCGCCTATGGCTCGACGGTCGAGCAGGCTTCGGGGCTGCCGTTCGTTAACGGCGAAGCGAACGATCCGCCGACGATGCAGCATGTCGCCTACGGCGATCCGATCGCCGGCATCTATGGCGCGATCGCCGGGCTGATCGCGCTGGCCGAACGCAACAAGCGCAACACCGGCGCGGTCATCGATCTCGGACAGGTGGAGTGCCTGTTCCAGCTCTGCGCCGATGCGATCGTCGCACAATCAGTGCAGGCCGGGCCGCTCGGGCGCGATGGCAGCCGGCATCCGCTGTCGGCGCTTCGCACGGTCGTCGCGACATCCAGTCCCCTGAACTGGATTGCGCTGTCGGTCGAGACCGCGACGCAATGGAATGCGCTGGCTGCCCTGATCGGCCGTCCCGATCTTGGCGTCGGGGAAGCCGCGAGCATTGCGGCGATGAAGGCGCGCGAGACGGAGATGGAACGCGCGGTCGCGGCAGCATTCGCAAAGGAGACCGCGGCGAAAGCAGTCGCGCGCCTGCAGGCGGCGCGCGTGCCGGCCGGGCAGGTTTATGCCGGTGTCGACCTGCTCGATGATCCGCAACTGATCCATGACGGTTTCTGGCGCCGCGCGGAGCGGCGGTTCATCGGCAATCACGTGGTGCCGCACGCGCCCTATCTGCTGGACGGCCAACGGCCGCCGCTGAACAATCCGTCGCCGACACTGGGCGAGCACAACGCATCTGTGCTCGGCGGCGACCTCGGGCTATCAGAAGACGAACTGCACCGGCTTGCCGATGATCGCATCATCGGGACCCGCGCAATTCTTGAAATCTTAAGAAGGGTTGAGACGTATGAAGAGGCTCTTGATCGCCAACCGCGGCGAGATCGCCATTCGCATCGCGCGCGCGGCGGCCGACCTGGGGCTGCCCACCGTCGCCGTCCACTCCGAGGACGACGCGCGCGAGCCTGCACCTGCGCGCGGCCGACGAGGTGCTCGCGCTGCCGGGGCAGGGCGCGGCCGCCTATCTCGACATGCCGAGGCGAGTCATCGCCGCGGCCAAGGCGACCGGCTGCGACGCCGTCCATCCGGGCTACGGCTTCCTCGCCGAGCGCGCCGATTTCGCCAAGGCCTGTGCGCGATGCGGGGCTCACCTTCGTCGGGCCCGCAGGTCGAAGCATCTCGAGCTGTTCGGCGACAAGGCGCGCGCGCGGCAGGCGGCCGCGCGCAGCCGACGTGCCGGTGATCCGCGGCATCGACCACGCCGTGCACGCTCGAGGAGGCGCGGCGTTCTTCGCCTCGCTCGGCGGCGATGGCGCGATGATCATCAAGGCGCTGGCCGGCGGCGGCGGGCGCGGCACCCGGGTGGTGACCAGCGGCCGACGAGATCGAGACGACCTTCGCGCGCTGCCGCTCGGAGGCCAAGGCGGCGTTCGGCCGCGACGACGTCTATGTCGAGGAGTTCGTCACCGCGCGCGCGCCATGTCGAGGTGCAGATCCTCGGCGATCAGCGACCGGCGCCATCGCCCATCTCGGCGAGCGCGAATGCAGCGTGCAGCGCCGCTTCCAGAAGCTGCGTCGAGATCGCGCCCGCGCCGGCGCTCGACGACAGGCTCGCGCCGCGAGATCATCGCCGCCGCCGTGCGGCTCGCCAAAAGCGTCGGCTACTCCAATCTCGGCACCTTCGAGTTCCTGGTCGATGTCTCGGGCCGCAAGGGCGCGCAGCCGTTCGTTTTCATCGAGGCCAACGCGCGGCTGCAGGTCGAGCACACGGTGACGGAAGCCGTCACCGGCGTCGACCTGGTGCAGAGCCAGATCCGGCTCGCGCAAGGCAGGACGCTGAAAGAGCTCGGCCTCGATCGCGAGGGCGTGGCCACTCCGCGCGGCTATGCCATCCAGGCGCGCGTCAACATGGAGACGATCCGGCCCGACGGCGCGGTGCGGCCCGGCGGCGGCACGCTCACCGTCTACGAGGCGCCGAACGGCCCCGGCGTTCGCACCGACGGCTTCGGCTATGCCGGCTACCAGACATCGAGCGCATTCGATTCGCTGCTGGCGAAGGTGATCGCCCATTCGCCGTCGCCGGATTTCGCCGACGCCGTGTCGCGCCTGACGCGCGCGCTCAGCGAGTTTCGCCTTGAGGGCGTCGCCACCAACATCGCCTTCCTGCGCAATATCCTCGGCGCATAAGGATTTCGTGGCAGGGACCATCCACACGCGCTGGCTCGACGAGCACATCGCGACGCTGGCAGCCACCTCCGAGCAGCGCCAGCGCTTCGTGCCGGCCGCAGCTGCTGCGCCGGCCGCGCAGTCCGGCGCGGGCTTCGCCGGCGCCAACGTCAAGAGCCGCGATCCGCTGGCGCTGTTCGCGCACGATGCGGCGATGAAGTCGAGTCAGTCGCAGGCGCAGGCTGCGGACGACGCGCCCGACATGAGCCGGCCCGGACGGCTCGGTCGGCGTCGCCTCGCCGATCCAGGGCACCATCGTCGCGATCAGCGTCGCCGAAGGCGATCCGGTGCGCAAGGGCCAGCAGGTCGCCGTCGTCGAGGCGATGAAGATGGAGCACGTGATCGCCGCGCCGCATGCCGGCATCGTGCGCGGCGTCACCATGGCGGCCGGCGACGTGGTTCGCGAAGGTTTCCCGATCGTATTCGTCAAGGAAGCCGCGGTGGAAGGCGGTGCTGTTGCCGCGGCTGAGGCGAGTCGATCTCGACCACATCCGCGACGACCTGCGCGAGAACATCGAGCGCCACGCGCTGACGCTGGACGAGAACCGGCCCGAGGCCGTCGCCCGGCGACGCAAGAACGGCTACAGCATGCCGCGCGAAAACATCGAGCGGCTCGTCGATCCGGGCTCGTTCAACGAATACTGGCCGCTGATCGTGGCGCGGCAGCATCAGCGCAATTCGCTGGACGAGCTGCGCAAGAACACGCCGGCCGACGGCGTCGTCGCCGGCATGTGCAACGATCAACGGCGACAAGTTCGACGAGCAGCGCTCGCGCGCGGCGCTCGTGCACTACGACTACACGGTGCTTGCCGGCACGCAGGGCGGCCGCAACCACTACAAGCAGGACCGCATGTTCGAGCTGGCGCATCGTTTCCGCCTGCCGATGATCCTGTTCGGCGAAGGCGGCGGCGGCCGGCCCGGCGACGATCACACCGGGCCGCGCGTCGCCATCGATACGAAAACCTTCACGACGCTATGCGCAGCTCTCAGGGCCTGGTGCCGATGATCTGCGGTCGTCAACGGCCGCCGTTTTGCCGGCAACACGGCGCTGGTCGCCTGCTGCGACGTGATCATCGCGACCGAAGGCTCCACGCTCGGCATGGGCGGGCCGGCAATGATCGAGGGCGGCGGCCTCGGCATCTATACGCCGGAGGAAGTCGGTCCGATGTCGTTCCAGGTGCCGAACGGCGTGGTCGACATCCTGGTCAAGGATGAATTCGCCGCCGTCGACACGGTGAAGAAGTATCTCTCCTACTTCCAGGGCACGATCGCGCAATGGGAGGCGCACGACCAGCGACAGCTGCGTTTTGCGATCCCGGAAAACCGGCTGCGGCTTTATGATATGCGCACGATCCTGCACGCACTGGCCGACAAGGACTCCGTGCTGGAGATCCGGCCAGAAATTCGGCATCGGCATCATCACCGCGTTCGCCCGCTTCGAGGGCCGGCCGATGGGCGTGATCGCCAACAATCCGCATCATCTTGCCGGTGCGATCGACTCCGATGGCGCCGACAAGGGCGCGCGCTTCATGCAGCTGTGCGACGCCTTCGACATTCCGGTGCTGAACCTGATCGATTGCCCGGGCATCATGGTCGGCCCCGATGTCGAGCGCACCGCGCTGGTGCGCCACTGCACGCGCCTGTTCAATGTGGGCGCCAACATGACTGCGCCGCTGTTCACTGTGGTGGTGCGCAAAGCCTACGGCCTCGGCGCGCAGGCGATGCTGGGCGCGGGTTCGCTGGTCGGCTTCTTCTCGGTCGCCTGGCCCACCGCCGAGTTTGCCGGCATGAACATCGAAGGCGCGGTGAAGCTCGGCTACCGGAAAGAACTGATGGCGATCGATAGTCCCGACGCGCGCCTGGCCGAATTCCAGCGCCGGACCACCGAGGCCTACGATACTGCGAAAGCCGTCAACGCCGTGATGGGCGGCGGCATCGACGACGTGATCGACCCGGCCACGACGAGGGCGTGGATCGTCAACGGCCTGAAGCGGCTGCCGCCCGTGCCGGCACGGACCACCAAGAAGTATCCGTACATCGATCCCTGGTGAGTCCGGCCCATCAAGGATGCAGGCCCCGGCCTTACGCGGGCGGCGTTCTGAAAACTTGATGCTTCGAAGCAGGCAAAACTTAACCAGCCGGAAACAATGGCGGGTTAGGCTCGGCGGTCTTTGTCAAATTCATTGTTCAGGCGAAGCGGGACAACGTCGCCCCGGTCAGGATTGGAATACTCTCGTGAATGTCGAGCTGGTCAAGGATCTGCAGAACGCCATCAGCAAGGGGTCGGCCGATCGCCGCGCCGGCGCGCTCCGGGGCATCGCGCAGTTACTCCTGACCCAGGGCGACCGCCTGACCGAGGCACAGATCGAGGTGTTCGACGCCATTCTCCTGAGCTGCATCAACGCCTGCGAGATTGACGTGCTCAGCGATCTGTCGCGCCAGTTCGCGGCGGTGGCTTATGCGCCGCATTCAACGCTGAAACATCTGGCCTTCCATCCCGACATCAAGGTTGCGGGCCCGGTGCTGACCGAATCGACACGACTCTCCGGCGACGATCTGATCGAGGCGGCCGCGGCGCACGGCCAGGATCACCTGATGGCGATTTCCAGGCGCGATGAGATCGACGAGGCGCTCAGCGACGTGCTGATCGAGCTCGGCGACCGCGACGTGCGCTACAGCATCGTCAGCAACGACGGCGCGAAGGTTTCTCCCTCAGGCTTCAAGCATCTGGTCGCAACCGCCGATGGCGATTCGCTGATGACCGAGAAGACGGGACTGCGTGCGGACCTGCCGGCGCAGCTGTTGACCAGATTGCTCAAGCACACGAACAGCGCAGTCCGCGCGCGGCTGCTGGCGAAAACGCCGGCGCACCGGCGCGCCGACATCCAGCGTTCGGTCGAGTTGATCGAGAAGCACGCCCAGCAGGAAGCCGTGCGCCCGCGCGATTTTCGCTCGGCCCTGGAACTTGTGCAGGAACTGAAAAGCATGGGTTTGCTGACCGAGGACAAGCTCCTCGAGTTCGCAAAGCAACGGCAATACGAGACCATCATCGTGGCGCTGTCCGAGCTCGCGTCCGCGCCGATCGAACTGATCCGGCCGCTGATGCGATCGCATCGCGGCGACGGGCTGATTGTCGCGTGCCGCGCGGCTGAAGTCGCCTGGGAGACGGCCCGGGCCGTGATCCTCAGCCGTCTGTCGACCTCCTCGGAGGACTGCGAGAAGCTCCGCGAACACTACAACGAACTGCCTGTCGCCATCGCCAAGCGAACGCTGAATATCTGGAAAGAGCAGGCGCTACGGCCGCGGCGGTTCGCGTAAGCTGCTTCTCTTCGCGCTGCCGTCGAGGGCAGGGTGGAGTCCTCACGCCGCCCAGCCCTGACCGGCGCCGTCAACCCGCAGCACCTGGCCCGAGACGAACGCGCCGAGGGGGCCGGCGAATACCTCGACCACGCGAGCCACCTCGTCGACGGTGGCGATGCGGTCGAGGGTGCCGGTCTCGACGAGGCGGTTCTGATCGACGGTTCGCGTGCCCATGAAGCGGCCGGTTCTGGTGTCGCCGGGGGCGATGCAGTTGACCGTGATGTCGAAGGGGCGGAGCTGATCGGCGAGGCATCGCGTAAAGTGCGTGACGCCGGCTTTTGCGACCGCATAGATCGCGCCGTTGGTGCGGCCCTTGAAGGCGGCCACCGAGCCGATGGTGACGATGCGGCCGCTCCGTTGCTGCATCATGCCGCGCGCGACGGCCTGACACGTCAATATGGTGCTGAGCAGGTTGCGGTCCAGCACCGCGCGCACGTCGTCCTCTGCGATATTGACGACGTCGTTCGGGTCGGGCTTGCCGCCGGCGGCTGCGATATCGCCGCCGGCATTGTGGACGAGGATATCGATCGGTCCGAGCGCGTTCGAGGTCTCCGCAACGACCCGGTCGATGTCGGCGCCTTTCGTCAGGTCGCCGAGCACACGGATGGTGCGAACGCGGTGCGCGGCCGCGACCGCTTCGGCGACGGCGGTGAGCGTGGTGCCTTCGCCATATTCCGCAGGGCCGTTCTCGCGCATGCCATGCATCGCCACGTCAGCGCCAAGGCTCGCAAGCCGCTCGGCGAACGCCCGGCCGAGGCCGCGTCCCGCACCGGTCACCAGCGCGATTTTGCCCATCAGGGGGCGGGGGGCGGCGTCTGCCATGATGTTTCTCCTCAGTTGCCGTCATTGCGAGCGAAGCGAAGCAATCCAGAGTGGAATTCGCGGCAGATGCAGACTGCATTGCTTCGTCGCTTCGCTGCTCGTAACGAATGCATCACTCCGCCGCGAGATCGAGGCCGATGGCGAGGGCCTGGACCAGGCACATCGGCGCCACAAGCGTGCGCAGCGCCGGCTCCGGCATGTCCTGAATTTCGAACACCACCGTGGCGCCCTGGACGATCGGGCTCAGCACGCTGTCGGTGATCGAGATCGCGGGCACGCGCCGCGCCACGAGCTCGGGGAAGATGCGGGCGGTGTCCGGGTAATAGTTGCGGAAGCTGATGGCGACCAGCGCATCCTCGGAACTGGCCGGATGCGATTGCTCCTGGATGCTGCCGCCGATGCCGTCGAGCAAGACGACGCGGCGTCCAAGTTTCCTCAGGACGTAGGCCAGATGCGTTGCGACCGGAAACGAGCCGCCCAAGCCCAGCAGATAGATGTCGCGCGCCTTCGAAAGAATGCCGGTGGCCTTCTCCAGTTCTCGCGCGTGCACGGACTGGCTGAGCGTGACCAGCGACGATTGCGCTTCCGCAATGAAGCGCCCGAGCACGGACGCAGGCTTTCGGCCGAGAACCGACTTCTCCTCGTGCTTCATGCGCGCGAGCCGCGACTTGTAGCTTGGGGCTACGCCAGCCACGAGGCGGGAGCGAAACACCTGCTGCATCTCGGTGAAACCGCGAAAGTCCAGCGCGTGCGCGAACCGGACGACGGCTGAGGGCGGCACGCCCGAGCGCTGCGCAACCTCCGCGACCGTGCCGAGCGCGACGTCGGTCGGATGATCCAGCACGAATTCGGCGATCTGCTGCAGGCGGCCGGACAGCGCGCTATGCCGCGCTGCAATCGCACCCCGCAACTCGTCGTAGCTCATCGCCGCTTTGGCAGGCTTGTGCATGGCGCTTGCTTACCTCGTCGCGACGATTCGGTCTTTTGGTTCCAGGATCCGGTTCGGTTCAAATATTCCACTTTACAGGTAAATATAGAACGTTCATTCTAAGTCCCGCAACAAGAAACAAACAGCGTGGGAGGGAAGCGATGAGCAAGCGACAGATCTCGCGACGTGGCGTGCTGAAGGGCACGTTGATGGCCAGCGTCATCGGCGGCACCGGCAGTTTCTTCGGCCCCTGGAAGGAAAACCGGGTTTGGGCGCAGGGAAAGCCGATCAAGCTCGGCCTGACCTGCGACGCGAGCGGCCAATACGGCAACTCCGGTCAGGACGATTTGCGCGGCATCCAGATGGCGATCGACGAGGTCAACGCCAGGGGCGGTGTGTTGGGGCGCAAGATCAGCTGGGTCGCGGCCGATACCGAGACGGCGCCGGCGACCGGCAGCCGCATCGCCGAGCGCTTCATCACCCGGGAAGACTGCACGATCCTGATCGGCGCGCTGCACTCGGGCGTCGCCAACGCCATCACCCAGGTCGCCAACAAATACGGCGTAATCTACATGAACACCAACTCCTCGGCGCCGAGCGAGGCCGGTGAGAACTGCTCGCGCGTCAAATTCGTGTGGGACGGCAACGGCACCAACTTCTCGAAAGCCTCGGTGAAGAACGCGGTCGATTCGATCGGCAAGAACTGGATGCTGCTCACCAATGATTATGTGTGGGGTCACACCACATCGGCGTCGACCAAGTCACAAGTCGAGGGCGCGGGCGGCAAGATCATCGACAACCTCCTGGTGCCGCAGAACACCCGCGACTTCACGGCTTATCTCCTGAAGATTCAGCAGGCGAAGCCGGACGTGGTGGCGACTGCCATCGGCGGCGACGACATCAAGGCGTTGCGCGAGCAGGTCGCGCAACTGAAACTCGATGGCAAGCCGGCATGGATCAACAATCAGCAGGACTGGCCTGACGTGTGGGGTTCGCCCGACAGCC
Source organism: uncultured Alphaproteobacteria bacterium (assembly GCA_963774995.1). Taxonomy (GTDB): domain Bacteria; phylum Pseudomonadota; class Alphaproteobacteria; order Rhizobiales; family Xanthobacteraceae; genus P52-10. The sequence goes on along the minus strand of CAVZHJ010000010.1, from coordinate 111,985 downwards.
TGTTCGGCGTCTTCGGCACCACTTGGTATCACAAGCTGCCGCTGCCCGGCGTCGCGGAGTTCGTCAAGAAGTGGCAGGCAACCAACAAGCCAGGCGGCATCCCGGTGCCCGGCAACGTCTCGTACAACGGCTACATGTCGACCCGCGAACTCTTGCGTGCGATCGAGCGCGCAGGCTCGACCAACAACGTCAAGATCATCAAGGAGCTCGAGAACCTGAAGATCTCGGCCACCGACCGCATGCAGCATTTCGACGCCTACATGGATCCGCTGACGCATCAGATGCAGCAGACGATCTACCTGGCGCGCCGCAATGCGAAACCGGTCGACAACACCGATCTGTTCGAGATCATCAGCTGGACCGAGCCGAAGGTCGCAGCCGACACGGACGCCACGGCCAAGTGCAAGCTCATTGCCTACGACCAGGTGCCTTCGGTGGATTCGTAAGGCATCATCGTCATTGTTTTCGTCATTGCGGGCGAAGCGAAGCAATCCAGCACCAAGCCCTCGGCGATCGCCGTTCTGGATTGCTTCGTCGCTTTGCTCCTCGCAATGACGGATTAGAACGCGAGGCCCGGGCTTGTTCGACCTTCTCCCCCATCTCCTCAACGGCCTGACGCTCGGACTGCTGTTCGCGCTGATTGCGCTTGGCTTCATGCTGATCGTCGGACTGATGGAGCAGATCAATCTGGCGCATGGCTCGCTGTTCGCGCTCGGCGCTTATTTCGCCATGCAGCTCACCGGGCCGCGACCGCCTTTTCCGGCTGAGGTCGCCAACGTCTGGCTCGCGCTGCCGCTCGGCTGGCGCTACGCGGCCACGCTGATCATCGCGCCGGCGGCCGTTGGCATCGTCGGCATGGGAATCGAGTTCTGCATGCGCCGCACCTATGGCAAGGACCCGCTGTACGGCCTTCTGCTCACCTTCGGCGCTGCGATGGTGATCGAGGAAACCATCCGGCTGATCTGGGGCACGCGCGATTATGTCCTGCAGGTGCCGCAGGCCGTCAGCGGCGGCTTTCTGTTTCAGGATTTGATCTGGTCGACCTACCGCTTCTACGCAGCCGGCATTGCGGCGGCGATCATTGGTCTCGTCTGGCTTGTGATCGAGAAGACGCCGTTCGGCGCGACCGTCAAGGCCGGCGCCCATGACAGCGAGATCGTGCGCGCACTCGGCATCAATCTCACGCGGCTTCGGCTGCTGGTGTTCGTGCTCGGCACCATGCTGGCCGCGGTCGCCGGCATCATCGTAGCTCCGATCTGGGGCATTCGTCCGCACATGGGCGTGGATGCGGTGATCCCGGCTTTTCTCGTCATCGTGCTCGGCGGTGTCGGCAGTTTCTGGGGCGCGGTCGTGGCCGGCCTGTTGGTCGGCCTCTGTGTCGGCCTGACCGGCGCCTATGCGTCGGAATGGTCGCTGCTGTCGATGTATATCCTGCTGGTCGCGGTCGTGACCGTTCGAGCCCGCGGGCTTTGGGGCAAGAAGAGCGTGCTCGAGGCATGACGAACACTCCACAATCGGATGCTGCGCGGCTGGTGACGCCGGCGATGCTGGTGTTCTGGCTCGTGCTGGCGACCGTGCCGCTGTGGATCACCAAAGTCGGCCTCTATCCTTATCTGGGCATCGAGATCCTGATCTGGTCGCTCTACGCGCTGGCGTTCAATCTCGTGCTGGGGACGGCCGGGCTGCCGTCGTTCGGTCACGGCGCCTATTTCGGCATCGGCGCCTATGCGTTCGGCCTCTGCCAGTTCAACTTCGTTGCCAACCTCTGGGTGTGCCTTGCAGCATCGCTTGCTGTCGCGGGGCTCGCCGGCGCGCTGGTGGCGCTGTTCATCTCGCACCGGCGCGGCATCTACTACGCTTTCATGACCATCGCCTTCGGCCAGATTTTCTGGACGCTCGCGATCAAATCGCACAGCATCACCGGCGGCGAGGACGGCCTTTTGAAAATCGTCCGGCTGCCGGCGAATTTCGGCGTTGCCTCGTTTGATCTCGCCGACAACGTGGCCCTGTATTATTTCGTGCTGATCGTGTTCGCGCTCGTCGTGATGGCGCTGTGGCGGCTGGTGCATTCGCCTTATGGCCGCGTCATTGCCGCCATCCGGCAAAGCGAAACGCGCGCGGCCCATCTCGGCTATCACGTCTGGCTCTACAAGGCGTCGATCTTCACGCTGTCGGCGTCGCTGTCGGGGCTTGCCGGCGGCCTGTTCGCCATGGCGCAGCTCGCCGCGTTCCCCGACGTCATGAGCCTGCATCAATCCGGCTACGTCGTGATGATGACCCTGGTCGGCGGCGGCCTGGTCAGTTTCTGGGGGCCGGTGGTCGGCGTCTTCATCTTCCTGATCGCACGCGATGTGATCGGCGCCTTGACCAACGCCTGGATGCTGTATTTCGGTTTGCTGTTCATCGCCATCGTGCTGTTCCGCCCCGAGGGGATCGCCGGCGCAGTCACCGCCGCGTTGCAGAAGCACTCGCTGAACGCGATCAGCGCGGCAGGGCAACTCGGCGATGCGGCTGTTGTTCGGGGGCGAACGATGGCGCTGATCGAGGCGAATGGCGTGCACGTGCGGTTCGGCGATCGCGTGGTGCTGGAAAGCATCGACCTTGCGGTGGGGGAGGGCGAATTCCACGGCCTGATGGGACCAAACGGCGCCGGCAAGACGACATTCTTCAACGTGCTCACCGGGCGGGTGAAGCCGAACCGCGGCCGGGTCCGGCTCGACGGCGAGGACGTGACCGGCCTGCCTTCGCACCGGATCGCCGCAAAAGGCGTCGCGCGATCGTTCCAGATCATGACCTTGTTCGATGAATTTACCGCGCGCGAGAACGTGACGGTGGGGCTTCCCGCCTTTCGTGCGCGCGGCTTCGACATTTTTCGCGCGGCGGCGGCCGACGCTGGCTTCACCGGAGGCCGCGCCGATGTGCTCGCCACCGTCGGACTTGCCGACAAAGGCGATGTGCGCGCAAAAGACCTCAGCCTATGGCGATCGCCGCGCGCTCGAGATCGCGGTGGCGCTGGCGCAAAGCCCGCGCGTGCTGTGCCTCGATGAGCCGACGTCCGGTCTTGGCTCCGACGGCGTGCAGCGGCTTGTCGGCGCTGATCGGCCGCCTGAAAGGCAAACTGACGATCGTTGCGATCGAGCACGACATGGAATTCCTGTTCTCGCTGGCCGACCGCATTTCGGTGATCCACTGGGGCCAGGTGGTCGCGCGCGGCACGCCGCACGAGCTGCAGCAGAACGAATGGGTCAAGCGCTCCAACCTCGGGCGGTTCGCATGATCCTGGAAGTGGACGCAGTCGATACCTTTTACGGCGAGACGCAGGCGCTGTTCGGCGCGTCGCTGGCGGTGGAGCGCGGACAGGTGTTTGCGCTGCTTGGTCCGAACGGCGCCGGCAAGACCACCATGCTGCGCTCGATCCTTGGCCTGACGCGGCCGCGCCGCGGCGCGATCCGCTTCGACGGCCGCGAGGTCACGCGCAGCCCGACGCACGAGATCGCCCGCGCGCGGCATCGGCTGGGTGCCGGACGACCGGCGGCTGTGTCCGACCTTGACGGTCGCGCGCAATCTGTCCATCGCCGCGGAAGCGCACGCGCTTTCGCAGCTGGAGCATCAGGGAGGCCTGCGACATCTTCTCGCCGCTCGAATACCTGATGGAGCGCGACTGCGAAAATCTGTCGGGCGGCGAAATGCAGATGGTGGCGATCGCGCGCGCGCTGGTCGGCGCGCCCGGGCTGATCCTGTTCGACGAGCCGAGCCAGGGACTGGCGCCGAAGATCGTCGGCGACGTGCTGGCGACCATCCGCAAGCTGCGCGAGGAGGGCGTCGCCTCGCTGGTCGTCGAACAAAATGCCGAGATCGCGTTGTCGGTCGCCGATCGGTGCGGCGGTCATCGACCGCGGCCGGATCGTCTGGACCGGCGAGGCCGCGACGCTTGCGCGACGACACCGCGCTGCGCCAGCGCCTGCTGGGAGTTCACTGATGGCCGCGCCGCTGCTCGTCCTCGATCGCGTTCGCAAAGTCTACACGCGGGGCCGCATTGTGCGGCGGCCGACGTTTACGCTCGAAGCCGATCTCGTCGATCGACAAGCCTGCGATCATCGGCGTGGTCGGACCGAACGGCGCCGGCAAAACCACGCTGTTCGAGATGATGACCGGCTCGAACGCGCCGTCCGCGGGCCATGTCTACGTCGCCGGCACCGACATTCACCGCGTCAAATATCGCGAGCGCGACCGGCTGGCGATCCACTACCACCAGTCCTACCAGGTGCGCCGGTTCCGCAAGCTGGTGCCATCCGCACTTTCTGGCGCGATCGCCGACGCGCGGCCCCGATGGTGCACCTGTTCGACGAGCCGCAGTTCAATCTTCAGGACGGCTACATCGGCTTCATGCTCGACTTCTTCCGCAAGCTGCGCGCCGAAGGCCGGCTGGTGGTCCTTTGCCTGCACCCGACGGCCGGCTGGCATCTGGAAATTCTCGCCGAGATTGCCGAGCAGTTCCTGCTGGTCGCCGACGGCGGCGTGACGCGGCAGCCGGATTTTCGCGGCGCTGGTCAATGAGCCGCGGTTCCGGAGTTATCTTGGGCCCGAGATGACGAAATCGGCGGAGAGTTTTTGTGCGCGATCATCATAGCGCGCGACCGCTCTCTTGGACCCTCGCCGCCGCTTCGCGGGAGGAAGGAAGCGAGAGTCAGCTTTGCTTGTTCAAGACTTGACGTAGAGCACGACCGCGACCAACACGACCAGGCAGGCAATGCCGATGAGTTGAAATCGCGTCGCCTGGGACGTCTGCTTGGGCGACGGGGTGGAACCTGTCGCGGCTCGCAGCAGCGCGGTCCTCTTGACCTTTCTCGCCTGCAACACCTTCACCGCGTGTTCGTGAACGTTTTGTCTGTTCGCAGTCGGCGGCTGTGCCGTTCCGCCTTCAGAGCGATAGAAATCCGCCATCGAGGCCTCATACAGCGGGATCAGTGCGGACTTGATCTTCGCCTTCGTCGGTAACCCCCGCAAATCATCGACGATCGCATTCAGTTGCCGGCCAATCTCGCCATCGGGCGCATTGCCGGCGATGATGTCTTCAAGATCGAAGTCAAACCTCAGAGACGTTTGTCTCTCGGCCTTGAAGCCGGCGATCGCGTCCGGGCTGTCGGGAGGGGTCTCGGTCATGTCGTAGTGTGCCAAACGTCCGGTCCTTGGGGTAGTGTCACGCACCAATTGCCGTGAGATATCTCGCCACCGATGCGCGCGAGGCTGCTTTTGCGCCGTCGGCGATAACGCGCCGCCAGAACGCGCCGTAGATGGTTTCGAAGGCAAGCGGCTCCATGATCTCGCCGATCCGCCGCACGGTTTTCGCGTCGAGCGGGATGAAGTTCGGATAGCTGTACATGAAGCTCACAAATCGGCGGTCCTGGGTCACCTGCATGACGTCGCCGGTGAACAGCGCGCCGGCGCCGTTTGCGCCTTCCGCCCAATGCAGCACCGTTCCGCCGGAGAAGTGGCCGGGCACGCGGAGAAGCGTCGCTGACGGCGAGAGGTGATGTTCCTCGCCCGACCAATAGACGATCGCCCTGCTCTCGCGCTGAACCCACTTTCGGTTGTTGTCGTGCAGGTAGATCGGGACGCCGCCGAAGGCGTCGGACCATTCCACCATCGTCGTATAATAATGGCAGTGCGAGACGGCGATCGCGCTGAGGCCCCCCATCTCCTTGATCCGGCCGATGATCTCTTCATCGATCAGCGCGCTGCAATCCCAAAGAATGTTGCCGCCTCGGTCCGGCACCAGCAGAGCGCGTTGGCCGATGGCGAAACCCGGCTTCGCGCCGATCCCGAGCAGGTCGTGATCGATCTCGAGCTGCGCCGAATATGTCTCGCGCATGGCGGCGAGCGTCGTCCACGCCTGACCATCCCAGCGGACATACTGGCGAATGTCCTCACAGACCGGACAGTGCGACGGCGCCTCAACGCTGTCCGGATACTGCATCCCGCACTGGACACAGATGAAGCAGGGCATGATGGCGCTCAATCAAATCGTGAGGAGTGGGTTACGCACAGACTCCGTAAGCCGTCTGTGTCGTACGGCACATCGCCATCCGTCGAACTGTGAGATGACTGCAATGGTCGGGTGCTTCGCCCGTAACAAAGACGCGGCGGGCGCGAAAGCAACCGATGACCGCGTGGCGTGAATGCCACAATAGCCAGCAATCTGGCAAAAATTGCGCCGCCCTGGTTCCGGCCGCCCGATAATTGAGCATTTGCCTGCCTTTGAATCGGTCGTTGCCATTGTGCGGTGCAACAAGCTTATCGTGAGCGTGTCATACTGAGGCATGTGCTGATGCTGATTCGCGGTCGGAAGGCTGGGGCGGCTTTCCGACAACGCGCCGCAAGCGCCGCGTATCAGCAGGACGGCTGACCCGGACTCGGAGAGGGCCATGTACAACGATTCTCTGTTCAATGCGTTCGCACGCACGTTTGAGGCTCGCAGCGAAGTCGACATGTCGATGGCGGAATATCTGGAGTCGTGTCGCGACGACCCCATGCGATACGCCAACGCATCCGAACGCTTACTGGCGGCCATCGGCGAGCCTGAGTTGATCGACACGGCCAAGGACCCACGCCTTGGCCGTATTTTTTTGAACCGGACCATTCGCAGGTATCCGGCGTTCGCGGCCTTCCACGGCATGGAAGAGACCATCGAGCGGATCGTCGCCTTCTTCCGCCACGCGGCGCAGGGCCTCGAAGAGCGCAAGCAGATCCTCTATCTGCTGGGCCCGGTCGGCGGCGGCAAGTCGTCGCTCGCCGAGCGGCTGAAGGCGCTGATGGAAACGTATCCAATCTACGTGCTGAAGGCCGGCGACGAACTGAGCCCGGTGTTTGAAAGTCCGCTCAGCCTGTTCGATCCCGAAGTGCTCGGACCGATGATCGAGGAGAAGTACGGCATTCCGCGCCGGCGGCTGACCGGGTTGATGAGCCCGTGGTGCTACAAGCGGCTTGAGGCGTTCGGCGGCGACATCTCCCGCTTCCGCGTTGCGCGCATCCAGCCGTCACGGCTGCGCCAGATCGCCGTCGCCAAGACCGAGCCAGGTGACGAGAACAACCAGGATATCTCCTCGCTGGTCGGCAAGGTCGATATCCGCAAGCTCGAGACCTTCGCGCAGAACGATCCGGACGCCTACAGCTATTCCGGCGGGCTCAACCGCGCCAACCAGGGCATCCTCGAATTCGTCGAGATGTTCAAGGCACCGATCAAGATGCTGCATCCGCTTCTGACGGCGACGCAGGAAAGCAACTACATCGGCACCGAGAATATCGGCGCGATCCCGTTTACCGGCGTCGTCCTCGCCCACTCCAACGAATCCGAGTGGCAGAGCTTCAAGGCCAACAAGAACAACGAGGCCTTCATCGACCGCATCTGCGTGATCAAGGTGCCGTACTGCCTGCGCGTGATCGAGGAGCAGAAAATCTACGAGAAACTGATCCACGGCTCGGAGCTGGCGGCAGCCCCGTGCGCGCCGGCCACGTTGCAGACGCTGGCGCGGTTCTCGGTGATGTCACGCCTGCGCAAGCATGAGAACTCCACGATCTACGCGAAGATGCGGGTCTATGACGGCGAGAGCCTGAAGGAGTCCGATCCGAAGGCACGCAGCGTGCAGGAATACAAGGACGCCGCCGGCGTCGACGAAGGCATGGACGGCGTCTCGACGCGCTTTGCCTTCAAAGTCCTGGCGGCGACATTCAACCACGATACCGCCGAGGTCGGCGCCGACCCGGTGCATCTGATGTACACGCTGGAGCAGTCGATTCGCCGCGAGCAACTGCCCGAGGAGACCGAGAAGCGCTACCTCGAGTTCATCAAGGCCGAGCTTGGGCCACGCTACGCCGAGTTCATCGGCCATGAAATCCAGAAAGCCTATCTGGAATCCTACTCCGACTACGGCCAGAACCTGTTTGACCGTTATGTCGACTATGCCGACGCCTGGATCGAGGATCAGGACTTCAAGGATCCGGACACCGGCCAACTGCTCGACCGTGAGCTGCTCAATCAGGAACTGACCAAGATCGAGAAGCCGGCCGGCATCGCCAATCCAAAAGACTTCCGCAACGAGGTGGTGAAATTCTCGTTGCGCTCGCGGGCGCATCATGGCGGCAAGAACCCGGTCTGGACCAGCTATGAGAAGATCCGTGAGGTGATCGAAAAGCGCATCTTCTCGCAGGTGGAAGATCTGCTTCCTGTCATCTCGTTCGGCTCGAAGAAGGACGGCGAGACCGAGAAGAAGCACGGCGAGTTCGTCGATCGGATGGTCGAGCGCGGCTACACCGAGCGCCAGGTCCGCCGCCTCGTCGAATGGTACATGCGCGTGAAGCAGGCGAGTTAAGGAGCGACGAGTTTAACTTGAGAACATCGTCGCCAAATTCTCAGTGTCGTCCCCGCGAAAGCGGGGACCCAGTAATCGCAGACGTATGCGATCGAGCCGATAACTCTCGGCTTACTGGATGCCCGCCTTCGCGGGCATGACGGGGAGGTATATGCCATGTACATCGTCGATCGGCGTCTGAACCCCAACGGCAAGAGCCTCGAAAATCGACAGAGGTTTCTGCGCCGCGCCAAGGCCCTGGTTCAGGGCGCGGTGAAGAAGTCATCGCAGACCCGCGACATCAAGGAGGTGCTGGAGGGCGGCGAAGTCGAGATCCCGCTCGACGGGATGAGCGAACCGCGCTTTCGCCGCGAAGGCGGCACCCGCGACATGGTGCTGCCCGGCAACAAGAAGTTCATCGAAGGCGATTATCTGCCGCGCTCCGGCGAGGGCGGCGGCAAGGGGTCGGGGCAGGCGGGCAGCGGCGACAGCGAAGACGCGTTCCGCTTCGTGCTGAGCCGCGATGAATTCATCGACCTGTTTCTCGACGATCTCGAATTGCCGGACCTCGCAAAACGCAAGCTCGCCACCGCCGAGGGCGAAGGCATTCGTCGCGCCGGCTTCACGACATCAGGATCGCCGGCCAACATCTCGGTGAGCCGCACCATGCGGCTGGCGATGGCGCGGCGAATGGCGCTGCGGCGGCCACGCCCGGAGACTATCGCGCAACTGGAGGCGGAGGCCGAAGAGGCCAGCGGCGAGCGCCGCGTTGAACTGCGGGCGGAAATCGATGCGCTGAAGGCGAAGATGCGGCGGATTCCCTTCCTCGATCCGATCGACATCCGCTACCGCCGCTTCGAGACGGTGCCGAAGCCGGTCGCGCAGGCGGTGATGTTCTGCCTGATGGATGTCTCCGGCTCGATGTCGGAGCACATGAAGGATCTCGCCAAGCGCTTCTACATGCTGCTGTATGTCTTTTTGACCCGGCGCTATCGGCACGTCGACATCGTCTTCATTCGCCACACCGACCGGGCGGAAGAAGTCGACGAGGAAACGTTCTTTCACGGGCCGGCGTCCGGCGGCACCATGGTCTCCTCGGCGCTCGAGAGCGATGCATGAGATCGTCCGCGCGCGTTATCGACCGAGCGACTGGAACATCTACGCGGCACAGGCGTCCGACGGCGACAATGCGCATTCGGACTCCGACGTCGCAGGACGGCTGCTGACCGAACTGATCCTTCCGGTAACGCAGTTCTTCGCCTATCTCGAAGTCAGCGAAGCCACCGCCGGCATGTTCGAGGAAATGCCGGATTCCTCGCTCTGGATGCTCTACGAGCGGCTGCGCACCGCGGGCGCGCCGCTGTCGATGCGCCGCGTCTCCGAACGCAGCGAGATCTTTCCGGTGTTCCACGACCTGTTCCACCGTCGCCGCAATCAGGAGAAGGCTGCTCCATGACAGCAATCGGGACAGCGGCCGGGACCGCAAGCGAACGGCTCTACGCGGGCGTCGATTGGGATTTCAACACGCTGCAGCGCATCCACGACGCGTGCGAGGAGATCGCGAAGGGCGAACTCGGCCTCGATGTCTATCCGAACCAGATCGAGGTGATCACCGTCGGAGCAGATGCTGGATGCCTATTCGTCGGTCGGCATGCCGCTGTTCTACAAACACTGGTCGTTCGGCAAGCATTTCGCCCACCAGGAGGCGTTCTATCGCAAGGGGCTGATGGGGCTCGCCTATGAAATCGTCATCAACTCCTCGCCGTGCATCTCCTACCTGATGGAGGAGAACACGGCGACGATGCAGACGCTGGTGATCGCGCACGCGGCCTTCGGTCACAACCATTTCTTCAAGAACAACTACCTGTTCCGGCAATGGACCGACGCCGACGGCATCCTCGACTATCTCGATTTCGCCAAGACCTATGTTGCGCAGTGCGAGGAGCGGCACGGTCACGTGGCGGTGGAACGGACGCTGGATGCGGCGCATTCGCTGATGTCGCACGGCGTCTATCGCTATCCCGGCAAGAAGAAGCTCGATCTGCGCGCCGAGGAGAAGCGGGCGAGGGAGCGGCGATCGCATGAGGAGACCGCCTTCAACGATCTGTGGCGCACGGTGCCGGTCGGACCATCGAAGACCGCGTCGGAACTGAAGCTCCGACCGGCGCCGCGCGCTGCTCGGCCTGCCGCAGGAAAACCTGCTCTACTTCCTTGAGAAGTCCGCGCCGCGGCTGCAGCCGTGGCAACGCGAATTGCTGCGCATCGTCCGTCACATCGCCCAGTACTTCTATCCGCAGGGCCAGACCAAGGTGATGAACGAGGGCACGGCCACCTACGTTCACTACCGCATCATGAACCGCCTGCATGAGCAGGGCCGGATCTCTGACGGCAACTTCCTCGAGTTCCTGCAGTCGCACACCAACGTGGTGTTCCAGCCCGACTTCGACAATCCGCACTTCTCCGGCTTCAATCCTTACGCGCTCGGTTTTGCGATGATGCGCGACATCGAGAAGATCGTCACCGATCCGACCGACGAGGACCGCGAATGGTTTCCCGACATCGCCGGCACCGGTGACGAAATGGCTGTGCTGCGCCATGTCTGGGCGAATTATCGCGACGAGAGTTTTATCAGCCAGTTCCTCTCGCCACGTCTGATGCGCCAGCTGCGGATGTTCCACCTGCATGATGACCCGGCCGTCACCGAGGGTATCAAGGTCGATGCGATCCATGACGAGCGCGGCTACCGCCGCGTCCGGCGCGAGCTGTCGCGTCAGTACGACGTCGGCTTCATCGATCCGAACATCGAGGTGGTCGATGTCGATCTCGCCGGCGACCGGCGGCTGGAACTGCGTCACGCCGTCGTCAACGGCGCGCTGCTGAATGAAGCGGACCTGCGGCTGGTGCTGCAGAACCTTGCCGACCTCTGGAGCTACGACGTGCTGCTCCGCGAGATCGACGCCACGGGCACCGTGCTGAAGCAGCACACCGCCAGCCCCCGCGCCAGCGCGGCCGTGGCGGCTTGAGCGGCGAAGCCCGGATGAGCGAAGCGACATCCAGGGCTAACTCCGCGACACGAATCCCGGATTGCCATAGCCGATGCGAAGCATCGACGTCCTCAAGCACGGCGACCGAAGGCCGCCTGTGCCATCCGGGCCAAGATGTTGCGCTCCTCGCAACGAAGACGACGCCTCAATTGCTCCGCGCGACGCTTCTTGCGGCGGGAATGGTCCGCTCGTCGAACTTCCGGCAATTCCCGGCGCGATGCTCGTAGGTCTTGTCGCTCACCGACATCGAGATCGTGAAATTGCCGGTGTTCTTGTCGATCGCCACGGTGGACACGAAGATGTTCACCGTGCCCAGGACAGGCTCGTACACCGCGGAGTGGTCGACGCCGATCATCGCGTACTCGCTGTTTGTGAGCAGGCTGTAGCGCGGCGAGCCGAGCGGTTGTTCGATCAGAAGGCCGTCCTTCAGTGTGAGTTCGAGAGGAGGGCGGCCGGGCGATAGCGGTCCCTTCCAGTCGGAGCACACCCAAATCTCGCTCGCCGCGGCGGGCGGCGTGGCAGTCGTCACGCGCACCGGCTCCTGGGCGCGGGTATCCTGGGGCAGAAGCAGGCCGGCCACCACTGCGGCGACAATGCCGGCGAGTGTGGTCCGGACGGAGGTACGATGTGGAAGACGATTGCAGGCCGTCTGTGCGCGTCTCATGAGAGCCTCCAGAGGTTGAACTGGCCCTTGTTAGGCGCGCGGCCCGAGGCCCGCGTCCTCCAATTGGATGAGGTTTGTCGTCACTGGCGTGCGGAGTGCGCTTTGAGCGCGTTATTTCGCCGCTCCCCCTGCGAGCAACGGAGGGGTTCGCCGGCATCCGGACCGCCTCAAACGGTTGCCCCTGGTGTGGCGGATTGTGGGATACTCACAACAGTTTTGAGTTGCCTGCCATGCGCCGGATCACGCAAGTTACGACTGGCGTCCAGCCGGATGGCTGGGCCACTCGCGTCTCCTTGACTGCCTGATTGTGTGATCTCGTGATCGAGGCAAGACTTGCGTATTGGCAAACGATCGCGTGTTCATTTGCCCGTTTGAGAGGGACGCACTTTGCTGCCTGGCTTTTCACTCTATACCGCCTCAGTCTGGATTTTACCTGTTCTGGTCGCGATCACCTTTCACGAAGCGGCTCACGCGTTCGCGGCTCGAGCTCTTGGAGACGAAACGGCCTCGCGCCTCGGCCGGGTAAGCCTGAACCCGTTCAGGCACATCGATTTGTTTGGCACTGTTATTCTGCCAGGGGTTCTGATTCTTTCGCAGGCCCCCTTCATTTTCGGCTATGCGAAGCCCGTGCCTGTGAATTTCTCGGCATTGCGGAACCCTCGTGCCGATATGGCGTGGGTTGCGATTGCAGGACCCGCGATAAACATCGTGCTGGCAATGCTGGCAGCGCTGTCGTTTCACCTTGTCGGCCTGGCGCCGACCGCCGCGGCGCAATGGATATTTGATAACCTGAAGAATGCGCTGGTGATCAATGCGGTCCTCGCCGTGTTCAATATGTTCCCCCTCCCGCCGCTTGATGGCGGACGCATCGCGGTGAGCATCCTGCCGAACATTGTTGCGCGACCACTCGCGCGGCTTGAGCCCTACGGAATGCTGATCCTGATCGCACTCATCATCGTCGCGCCCATGCTGGGAAATCAGCTTGGGATGAATCTCAACTACGTTTCTCAGGCCATCAATGGAGCAACCGGCTTTCTGATTCGCATGGTCTTGCTACTGACTGCCAACACTTAGAAAATAGTGAGGACGCTTCCGGCCGGGCGGAAACCGGCCGGCGTGTTCCGCGAGGAACGTTGCGCTGTCGATTTCAGCGCCCCGGTCCATACCGTAGCAGCGCCTCGAGAGTGAGGCCCTTGCCGACCGCGCCGAAGGTGTCGCCTTCGACGATGCGGGCCGACGGTGTAGCTTTTGTGATGGCTTTGCGAACATGGGCGAGCCTCACCGAGCCGCCGGTCAGGAATACGGCGTCGATGTCGCTCGCGGACAACTGTGCTTGCGCGAGGCAGACCTTGATGCGGGCCCCGATGCGCTCGGCCAGTTGTCTTGTATGGCTCACAAGATCGGGTCGGCCGATGGCGGCGCTGAGGCCTGGGGCGACCCAGTCCAGCGGGATATCCACCCGGCGCCTGTCGGACAGCGCAATCTTGGCGTCCTCGACTTCCATCGCCAGCGTATGGCCGCGCTGTTCGGCGACCACCTTCAGCAGCCGATCAAGCAATTCGGGCGCGACGGCTTCCTGGCGAACCTGACGGATGCCGGCGATCACACGCATCTCGTACATGCGGTTGATGTTCGACCAGGTGGCCAGGTCATGGAAATAGCTTGAGGGCACATCGAGGCCCGGCCGCTTCATGGCGCTGCCGAAACCGAACAATGGCATGACCACGCCGAGGCTGAGCTGGCGATCGAAATCGGTGCCGCCGATGCGCACGCCATCATTGGCAAGAATATCCGCGGCGCGGTCGATCTTGCCGTGGCGCTGCGGCCCGATGCGCACGATCGAAAAATCCGAGGTTCCGCCACCGATATCGGCGATCAACGCGATCTCTTCAGTTGATATCTGTCGCTCGTAATCCAGCGCGGCGGCGATCGGCTCGAACTGGAATGTGACCTCATCGAAGCCGACCTCGCAGGCAATCTCGCGCAGGGTCTGCTCCGCCTTGCGGTCGGCATCCGGCGCATTGTCGACGAAGTGCACCGGCCTGCCGTGCACGACGTCGCGCAACTCGTGACCCGTGGCCCGTTCGGCGCGCCGTTTCACCGCGCCCAGATAATAGGCGATCACGTCGCGAAAGCTGGTCCGCTCGCGCCCGAGTTGCGTGGTTTCATCGATCAGCGAGGTGCCGAGCACCGATTTGAGGCTGCGCATCAGCCGGCCGGACGCGCCCTCGACATAAGCCTCGATCGCCTTGCGCCCGATCAGCACGGCACCGTCGACTTCATAGAAAATAGCGCTGGGGATCGTGGTCTGGCCGGCTTCCAGCGCCGTCAGAACCGGTTCGCGGCCAGCGATGGTGCCGAGCGTCGTATTTGACGTTCCGAAATCAAGTCCGCAGATTGTCATCAGCGCTCCAGGAGGGAGCTTCGTCTACACATTTGAGCGCTATCGATCCACCCCTATCTCGTCGCACGCTGCATGCGGTCTGCTCTGTACGGCACTTTGGCGCCTCGCATACGAACCGTGCCCGTCCACAGGTCAATTTGTTTCGTTGTGCGGGTTGATGAATCAAGCAGCGATGGTCCATAAGCTGTCCTCCCGCGGCGGCGCATTCGCCCGCCACCACAGCTTCAGAAGAGATCGCGCGTGGCAAACATCAATCGACAGATCGCGGAAGAACTCGGCGTTCGCGAACAACAGGTCGAGGCGACGGTGGCGCTGCTCGAAGGCGGCGCCACTGTTCCGTTCATTGCGCGATACCGCAAGGAAACGACCGGCGCGCTCGACGATGCGCAATTGCGCACGCTGGATGCGCGTCTGAATTACCTGCGCGAACTCGAAGAACGTCGCATAGCGATTCTCAATTCCGTCCGCGAGCAAGGCAAGCTGGATGCCGGCGCTCGAAGCGGCAATTCTCGCGGCCGACAGCAAGGGTCGTCTGGAAGACATCTATCTCCCGTTCAAGCCGAAGCGCCGCACCAAGGCCGAGATCGCCAAAGAGGCGGGGCTGGAGCCGCTGGCGGAGCTGTTGCTGACACAGCCGGAGAACGATCCGCAGGCCGTGGCCGTACCGTTCGTCGATGCCGACAAGCAGGTGGCCGATGCCGCGGCCGCGCTCGAGGGCGCGCGCGCCATTCTGGTCGAACGCTTCGCCGAAGACGCCGACCTGATCGGCGTCGTTGCGCGAACAGATGTGGTCGAACGGCCTGATGGCCTCCACGGTGCGCAGGGGCAAGAAAACCGAGGGCGAGAAGTTCAAGGACTATTTCGATTTCAGCGAGCCGCTCACCAAATTGCCCTCGCACCGTATCCTCGCGATGTTCCGCGGCGAGAAGGAAGAGATCCTCGACCTGACGATGCTGCCCGAGCGGGTCGGTCGCGACACCAGCCGCGATCAGTTCCTATGAACTGAAGATCATGCAGCGCTTTGCCATTTCCGATCGGGGCCGCCCCGGCGACAGATGGCTGGCGGAAACCGCGCGCTGGGCCTGGCGCACCAGGATCCAGGTCCATCTCAACATCGATTTGCGGATGCGGCTGTGGACCGCGGCCGAGCAGGAAGCGGTGCGCGTGTTCGCGTCGAACCTGCGCGATCTGCTGCTTGGCGGCGCCGGCGGGCGCGCGCGTCACCATGGGCCTCGATCCCGGCTTCCGCTCCGGCGTCAAGGTCGCCGTCGTCGATGCAGACCGGCAAGGTGGTTGCCACCACGACGATCTATCCGCACGAGCCGGCGCGGCGCTGGGACGAAGCGCTGGCGACGCTCGGCAAGCTCGCCGTGCAGCATCGCGTCGATCTGATTGCGATCGGCAACGGCACCGCGTCGCGCGAAACCGACAAGCTCGCCACGGATCTGGTGAAACTGCTGCCGGACCTGAAGATGTCGAAGATCGTGGTGTCGGAAGCCGGCGCCTCGGTCTACTCGGCCTCGGCCTTTGCGTCCGAGGAATTGCCTGAACTCGACGTCACATTGCGCGGCGCCGTGTCGATCGCTCGGCGGCTGCAGGATCCGCTGGCCGAACTGGTCAAGATCGATCCGAAGGCCATCGGCGTCGGACAATATCAGCACGATCTTGGCGAGAGCCAATTGGCGCGCTCGCTCGATGCGGTGGTGGAGGATTGCGTCAACGCGGTCGGCGTCGATGCCAACATCGCCTCGGCGCCGCTGCTGGCGCGGGTCTCGGGGATCGGCGCCGGCCTGCGCACAAGCATCGTCCAGCACCGCGACGCCAACGGCCCGTTCAAGTCACGCAAGGCGCTGAAGCAGGTGCCGCGGCTTGGGCCGAAGGCGTTCGAGCAATGCGCCGGCTTCCTGCGCATCACCGGCGGCGAGGATCCGCTCGATGCCTCCGGCGTCCATCCGGAGGCCTATCCCGTCGTGCGCAGAATTCTTGCCGCGACCAAGAGCGACATCAAGGCGCTGATCGGCAACGCGGATATGCTGCGCCAGGTCAGGCCGCAGAGCTTCGTCGATGACACCTTTGGCTTGCCGACCGTGACCGACATTCTGCGCGAGCTGGAAAAGCCCGGCCGCGATCCGCGCCCGGCCTTCAAGGCCGCGGTGTTCAAGGAGGGCGTCGAGACGCTGAAGGATCTCAAACGCGGCATGATTCTCGAAGGCACGGTCACCAACGTTGCGGCGTTCGGCGCCTTCGTCGATATCGGCGTGCATCAGGACGGGCTGGTGCACATCTCGGCGATGTCGAAGACCTTCATCAAGGATCCGCGCGAGGTGGTGAAGTCCGGCGACATCGTCAAGGTGAAGGTGCTGGAGGTCGAGGTTGCCCGCAAGCGCATCGCGCTGACGCTGCGTCTCGACGACGAACCGGCCAAGAGGGGCGAGCGTCCGGCGCAAGGCAAGCCGCGCAAAAAATCCCGCGCGTCGACGACATCGCGGGCCACCCCCAAGCCGCAACAGCCGTCCGGTGGCGGAGCGCTGGCCGAAGCCTTGCGCCGCGCCGGCAAAAACGGCGGGAGCGGCAAGCCCAAGGCTTAATTGGAGAGCCTTGGAGCGTGGCGACACGACAAAGCTCACCGCTCCCGCCACGCGCTTCGCGCACGGGGGGACCGTCCCGGCGCCATGATGCCCACCCCCCGCCAGTGTCCCGAATCCGAAGTGCGCACCACCAAGCGGACAGGTTTGACGAACTCCGGATTCGATCAGGACGCTAGCAAATTCATGTGGTGGTGGTCTCAAGCACGATCGCCGTTGGTCCGATCGGACAGATCCTGTCGGCTGAGGGAGCGCCGAAAGGCGAGGCGGGCAAGGCGCTTGAAGGCGCGTTCCCGCGCCCCGGGCCGTTTACAGTCCCGAGCTGTTCGCTGTGGGCGTTGCTGCCACGCCGGAAGCGGGCCCAGCCTGCAGGGCCTGACTCGCGGGCTGCTCCGGTGCGCGCTGTTGCTGAAGGCGCTGGTGCTGAGCTCGCCGCTGCTGGGCACGCTGTTGCTGGTAAGCGCGATGCCGGCGCTCCTGCTCGTCGGCGACGGCCTTGTGGACGATTTCCTTGCCGACGGTCTTCACCGCCTCGAACAGAATGCCGGCGTGGGCAGTTCCGAACGAAAACGTGAAAACTGTCCCGACGATGGCGAGTGTCGCGATGATCCTGCTGTTCACGTCCGTGGCCCCGATTTATGCGGCTGCACTGCGCAGCATCCATCCGGACCTTACGCGGCGTCGACGCAGGCTTCCGTGGGGAAGGTCACACAGCCGAACGGAGCCGGGTGGCGCCGCGAATGAAGCCAGGCCCGCGGCGAGGCCGCAGCTAGGCTGACGGTGTCAAGGCGGGGCGTTCGTCCCTGGCCACAGCGACGAGCGAAGCGACCGGATCGCGGGTTCTTACGCTGCCGGTACTTGTGCCGCAGACCACACGGTTGCGTCCGCCGCCCTTTGCCTCATAGAGCGCCTGATCGGCCGCTCTCATGAGATCGGCGATTCCGATCGTGGCGTCGCTGCACGCCGCCACGCCAATGCTGATGGTCGTCGAAATCCGATCCGAATTTGCGATCAGCGGATTCTCAGCAACATCGCGGCGCAAACGTTCGGCAACCAGCTGAGCCTGCGCCATATCCGTTTCCGGCAGCAGCAATGCAAACTCCTCGCCGCCGATGCGCGCGAGAACGTCCAAATCACGCTTGCTGGCGCATGCGAGCGTCGTGAGATGAACGATCATGTGATCGCCGACTTCATGTCCGAACCGGTCGTTGATCGATTTGAAGAAATCGATGTCGATCATCAGGAATGACAACGGCCGCCCATAGCGTCGTGACCGGTTCAATTCGTGATCGGCGAGCGTCATGAAGTGACGCCGATTGTAAATCCCGGTCATTCCGTCCGTGGTCGCCAGCCGCTCAAGTTCTTCGGCGTGGCGCACGATATCGGTAACATCGCTGTAGGTCAGCATCCGCCCGCCGCCGGGGAGCACGGCGCACTGGCAACGAATAACTCGTCCGCTGCTAAGGTGCTGATCAATGGGAGTCCGATCGCCTGAGCTGACCCAGGCGAGCCGTCCGGCCACATACTGCTGGAGCTCATCGGGTGAGACCGCGTAAGCGCTGCTCCGTCGTGCATGTTCCAGCATCTCGGCATAAAGCGGCTTGCCGTCGACGAAGTGTTGCGGAGATTTGAACATCGCATGCAGCGCGGGGTTGGCGTATTGTGCGCGCAATTCGTGGTCGAGGAGCATGATGCCGTTTTCGACATTGTCCAGCGCTGCGTAAAGCGTCGCACGTTCGTCGGTTGCAGCGCCAGGTTCCGGTTTGCGCGCATCCGGCCGCCCTGCCGGGATATCGTCCCGGCTGAGGTGGTTGGGTGTCAAGCTTCGTTCGCTCAGCTGCGATCTACGCATGGCCTGGGCTCTCCGATGCGGCTGCGGGTCGCCGTATTGCGAACATCGATCAAGCAACACGACCCGCTTCGGCGATCTGACGCCGCGCAACATCATGTTCGAAGGATAGGAGAATTCTGCTGTACTCCATGGTTGCCGCGGCCGTATTTTGGAGCAGATAGTGAAGGCAAGCTTAAACAGTCGGCTGAATGAACTGAAAAGCCTGGCGCGCATGCAAGGTGCGCGCTTGACCGGAGGCAGGAATGACACGCGCCAATCGCACCACCGGTGCTCCGCCGGATGTCTTTGTTCCGCATGCCTACGCCGAACGCCCGGCGGACCTTGGCGAGATCGCGATGAACTATGTTGTTTCGGGCCAGGAGGCGAAGCCTGCACTCCTGCTCATCCCGGGGCAGACGGCGTCATGGTGGAGTTACAAGTCCGCGATCGGATTGCTCGACCGGGATTTTCAGGTGTATGCCGTCGATCTTCGCGGGCAGGGGCGAAGCACCTGGACGCCGCGCCGATACACGCTCGACAACATGGGCAACGACCTTGCCCGCTTTATCGCACTGGTCGTCAAGCGGCCCGTGGTCGTGAGCGGCAACTCGTCAGGCGGCGTGCTGGCATGCTGGCTCTCGGCATTCGCCATGCCGGGTCAGATTCGGGGGGCCTGTCTGGAAGATCCGCCGCTGTTCGCTTCTGAGCTCAATCCGGCCTACGGTCATTCGATCCGGCAGGCGGCGGTCGGTCCGATGTTCGATCTCTTCAAGACCTATCTGGGGGATCAGTGGCGCGTCGGCGACTGGAAGGGTCTCCAGGCAGCGCGAGCCGGGCATGCATCGCCGCGGGTCCGATCCATGCCGCCGTCCGACGAACCGTCCCAGCGCCTGAAAGAGTACGATCCCGAATGGGCGCGCGCATTCACGGAAGGGACGGTGGCTGCGAGCTGTCCGCATGAGGCGATGCTTTCGCAGGTCAGGACGCCGATCCTGCTCACGCATCATGCCCGCAAGATCGATGCGGAATCGGGAACGCTGGTCGGTGCGATTTCTGATTTTCAGGCGGCCAGGGCCGGAGAACTCGTGACAGCCGCGGGACAGCGCTTTGAGTATCATGACGCCCCCGACGCCTTGCACGTCATGCACGAAGCGGAGCCAGCGCGATTTGCCGCTGTTCTGAGCGAATGGGCCGGCAGGCTGCCTGGATGAAGCTCGGCGGCGACGGCTTACCGTCGCGCCGGCAAAATTTCCCGATCCTCGCCAATGACATAACCCACTCGATGAACGATGTGGGCGTAGGCCTCGATCGGACGCGGGCGGCCGATCAGAAAGCCCTGCAGTTCGTCGCAGCCCTCGCCGACCAGCGTCGCGAGCTGGTCCGCGGTTTCGACGCCTTCGGCGAGCACCGGCAGGCCCAATCCGTGCGCAAGCCCGATTACCGCGCGGACGATGGCCAGCGAGCGCCCGGTGCGGCCGAGACTGGCGACGAACGAGCGGTCGATCTTGATGCGGTCGAGCGGGAAGGATTGCAGATAGGACAGCGACGAATATCCGGTGCCGAAATCATCCAGGGCGATGCGAATGCCCAGCGTCTTCAGTCCTTTCAGCAACAGCGCTGCGCGGGCGACGTTTTCGACCAGAACCCCTTCGGTAATCTCGAGCTCGAGCCGCGACGGCGCAATCCCGCTCTCGCGCAAAACCGTTCTGACCAGGTGCTGCAGATCGCCCCGGCGGAATTGGATGGCCGAGACATTGACCGCGACCTGAAGGCCTTCATTCCAGGTCGCCGCTTCGCGGCAGGCTTCGCGCAGAACCCACTCGCCGATGTCGATGATGAGATTGGTCTCTTCGGCAATCGGGATGAATTCCGCCGGCGGTATGATGCCGCGTTGCGGATGATGCCAGCGCACCAGGGCTTCGAACCCGATGATCTCGCCGTTGCTGTGCCGCTGCGGCTGATATTCGAGATACAGCTCGCAGTTCGCGACTGCGGTCTTGAGATCGCGCTCCAGCGCGCGCCGTTCGCGCAGCTGCTGGTCCATCGCCGCGGTGAAAAAGCGAATGGCGCCGCGGCCTTCGTGTTTTGCCCGATAGAGCGCCGCATCGGCGTTGCCAAGCAGCGACCGCGCGTCTTCACCGTCGCGGGGGTAGACTGCAATCCCGATGCTGAGATCGAGGTCGAACGAATGACCGTCGATCTCGATGTTGCCGTCAAGCGCGCCGCGCAGCCGGTGGGCGAGCAGCTCGGCGCTCGATGGAAGCGGTTGCTGGTCGGCAATTGCAACGAACTCGTCGCCCCCGACACGTGCGACAAAGGCGCCCTCTGCCGCGAGCTGCAACCGCTGCGAGGCCAGGCGAAGCGCCGCATCGCCCATCGAATGCCCGAACAGGTCATTGATCTGCTTGAAGCGGTCCAGATCGATGCATAAGACTGCGAAGCTGCCGCGGCGCTCCCGGGCGTCGTCGAGAGCCTTCGAAAAGTGGCCATTCAGCGCAGCGCGGTTCGGCAGATCCGTCAGTGCATCGTGCCAGGCCAGATACTCGGCATTCGACTTGGCTTCGGTGAGCGCCTTCTCGGCCCGGTGCTGTTCGGTGATGTCCTCGTGCGTCGCCACCCAGCCGTGATCCGGCATCGGTCGATGGCATATCCGGATAACGCGGCCATTCGTCAGTTCGACGAGGGTGTCGCTGGCCTTCTCACTGGCGATAAGCCGGGTGCGCCAGGCGAGGTATTCCTCCCGGTTCATGGCGGGAGAGCTTCCCGCCGCGAAGCGCAGATCGAGGATCTCGCTCAGATTCGTGCCCGGCTTCACAATGTCCGGCGACAGGCCGTACATGTCGAGATACAGGCGATTGCAGACACTGAGCCGTTGCTCGCCGTCGAAGAAGCAGAGGCCCTGCGACATGTTGTTCAGCGCGGTATCGAAGCGATCGGCAATCTCGCGTGCTCTCGCCTGTTCGGCGATGGCGGCCGTCTCGGCATGTCGTGCGCGCTCGCCTTCGCCGAGCAGCATCGCCCGGGAAGCGACCAGATTGACCAGGTCTCTGTAGTTGGTATTCATCATCCGGATGAGCAGCACCACCAGCATGCAAAGGTTGATGCCGATGCAGACGAGCAGCAGTTCGCCTGAGAACAGAAGCCGCAGCGAGATCGGAACCGCCGAGAGCAACAGGGTGAGCTGCGCGGCGCTCGGGAAGCTTGCAAGGCAATAGGCACTCCCGACCGAACCCATGAAGACCAGAAGCGCCAGTGGGGCACGCAACTCCGGATCAACATTCTCGAACAGCGTCAGCGTCCAGACCGAGAACGCGGCGTTGAGCATGCTGGCCAGGATGCGGGTCTTGCCGAGATGTCTGAGCGCCTCCTCGGCGGTCGGCACGACGTGCCGGAGCTTGATCCAGTAGATCATCCTGATCACGCTGATGAGCATCAGCGCGCCCGGCACCCCGAAGCGGAACCAGCCGGGCAATGTCGGCGGCAGGACATAGGCGATGCTGATGCTGTCGACGATCAGGACGCCGTAAAGAACGGGAATCTGGCTGGTCAGAATGCGGAACTGCTCGATCAGCAGCGCGCGGCCCGCCGGTGTCCCGGTACTGCCGAGATAAAGCCAGCGCGTGATGTAGCTCAGGACTCTCATCGGGAGACCATGCCGCTCATGCGACAAGGCTACCCGACCGGGAAAAATTGCCCGTAAACAACCTTGGTAAGGGTGTTGTTAAAATACAGCTCTTTATTGTGTGATGGCGCTCCGTCGGTACGCGCGGGATGCTCGCCATCTGATGACCCGCATCGAAGCGGCTGCGCGGTCGTCAGCCTCCTTGCGCAACGAGGAGCGCGGGTGGCTCAAGACGTTTTTTCCTGTGCTCGCACCGCTGACGTCGCTGGATCAACCTCTGCGCGCTGGAGCCATTCGCGGCGGACGTTTCGTTGCCCGGCACCGCGAAAACCTGCGACGGATGATCGTAACCCTTGATCGCATGGTCGCCGAGCGATACGAGCGCGATGTTGCCTTTTACCTCTCGGGCAACGACCGGGTCCGTCAGGATCTGCGTGTCCTTCGCCAGGCCGCAAAGCCGCGACGCCAGGTTCACGACACTGCCGATGGCCGTGTAGTCGATACGCCCTTCATAGCCAACCGTTCCAACGATGGCCGGTCCCATCGCGATGCCGACACCGAAGCCGATCGGGTGGCCGTTGGCGCGCCAACGGGAGACGAGAGGCTGCAGTGCCGCCTGCATGTCGATTGCGAGCCGGAGCCCATGCAGCGCCGGGTTTGCGCGGGCGACAGGCGCGTTGACGAGCACCATCACTCCGTCGCCGGTGAAACTGACGAGCGTGGCTTCGTGGCGGGTGATCACGGCTCCCAACGCCCGGTAGTAGTCGTCCAGCACCGGCATAATGACGTCAGGCTCGGCGCGCGATGCAAACGCGGTGAAACCGCGCAAGTCGCCGAAAATGGCGACGACGTCGCGCCGCTGTCCATGGAGCAACTGTTCGCCGCCGGAGCGCTCGACCAGTTCCGCCACCTGGGGCGCGAGGAATCGCTTCAACAGCGTGATGCGTTCGGATTTTTCCCTGGAGACCGCCAGCTCCTTCGCCATCTCGTTGAAGCGATCTGCCAGTTGTTCCAGTTCGTCGCCGCTCGAGATGGTGATGCGATGGTCGAATTGTCCGGCGCCGACTTTCTCGACGCCGTGTTCAAGTTGCCGGATTGGCTTCGACATGCGGCACGCGAGCCAGTAGGCAAGCGCAACCGCGAAGGAGGCGACCACGACAATAAGCGCCGAAGAGCGCCACAGCGCGCCACGGATCGATGCCAGCGCTTCCGAGACGGGCTGCTGCGCAATGACCGTCCAGTTCAGACTGGCGATGCGCGCGGACGCCGCGACAACATCTTTTCCCTTCGCATCTTTTGTCAGGACCGCTGATCCATGCGCGGCGGAAATCGCGGATTTGATCCGGTCGAAATCGCTCGCGCCGACATCGCCGCGCAGCACCAGGCTGATGTCCGGGTGAGCAATCAGGCGTCCGTCGTCGTCGATGACAAAAGCGAGGCCGGTGTCGCCGATCCTGATCGCCGTAATAACGTCCCAGATCAGTTTCAGGTTGATCTCGGCGATCGCAACTCCGGTTGCCGCGCGATTTCCGGTCACTGCGATCGTCATGTAAGGTTCGGAATTGCGCTCATAGCGCACCGGCCCGTACCAGGCTTTGCCGGCGCGCGCGCCGAGAACTGCGGGGTCTGCCGACATATCCACGCCCCGGCCGACCCTGGTCAGGCCGAGCCGCGACACGAAGGTGCGTTCGTGTCCGGTCTGGTCAACCAGCGTGATCGAGGAGATCGCAGGAACCTGGCGCAACAGACGCTGGGCGTCGATCTTGCGCCGATCCTCATCGGCGTCAGTCCAGGCCAGCTGCACCGCCCAGCCAAGCTGATCGCGGATTCCGTCGATGAACGTCTGGATCCGGTTGGCAGCCGATCGTGCTTCGACGTCCAGAAGTTCATCGATCTGCAGGCGCCGGTCCTGATAGCCGAACCCCGCCTCGCTGATCGCGCCGAGCATGAGCGGCATCACCGCCGCGAAAAACAGCGTGACGAAGTATCTGAGAAACAGCGAGCGGCGCGGGCGGTTTGCCCGGAACGCCGTCCAGCGGGAATGGAGAATGGTTGTTCTGTTGCAAGACATGCCGACCTCATTCGATCACCTTGTTGGCGCGGAACAGGAACGAGGATGCGACGAAGTCGATGCCCAGGGTCCTGGCCGTCTTGAGGTTGACCGTCAGTTCAAACGCCGTGGGCTGCTGGACAGGCAGATTGGCGGGCTTCTCGCCGCGCAGGATCCTGTCGGCATATGCTGCGAGCCCGAAGTAGGTTGCGCGCTGGTTCGCACCATAGCTCGCCAGTCCGCCGGCCTCGCAGTACTCGCTCCAGCCGAACATCGATGGCAGCCGCTGCGTCGCTGCAAATTCGGCAAGTTTGGTCCGATGCACCATCGTGACGGCGTCGGGGAAGACCAGCAGCGCGTCGGCGCGCGCGTTGCCTGCCGCCGCCAGCGCCTGATCCAGTTCATGCGTGCCGTTGAACGGAAAATAGATCGGCTCGATGTCCAGCGCCCGCGCGACCCGGCGCGTGGCGCGCCATTCGGATTGTTCACCGGGATGGTTCGTGTTCGACAACACGGCCAGCGTGCGAAGTGCCGGATGGATCTCCTTGAGCAACTCAACGCGCTTGCCTGCGAGATCGAGGGACAGAAACGTGCTGCCGGTGAAGTTGCCGCCCGGTTGCGCCAGGCTGTGCACGAGACCCAGTTCGATCGGATCGCCGCTCAGCGCAAACAGGACGGGAACGTTCGTGACATCCTTGATCGCGCGGGTCGCAGGACCGCTCGACACGACAAGGTGGATGTTGCCGCGGGTCAGTTCAGGGATCACTCCACGCAACGCAGCCGGATTACCCTGCGCATAGTAGAGCTCGAGCGCGACGTTGCGCCCTTCGACATAGCCTCGCTCCCGGAGTCCTTCCCGAAAGCCATCCAGGAACGGGTCCGGCTGGGAGTCGGTTGACATCCAGAGAATGCGATAGCGGCCTGTCGGCTTTTCCGCGCGCGCGACCAGCGGCCACGCGATCGCGCCGCCGACAAGTGAAATGAAGGCTCGACGCCTCATGTGAACCCTCCATGGTTGCCGTTCGCGAACGCGCCGTCGTCGCTGTCACGTCCTGGACCGTGAAAATGTCCTGGACCGGGCTTGCGGCGCTCTCGCGCGCACCGCTGTCAGCCCCGTGTATTGGGCAGCGCCAGGGAGCCCGGGTTCATTTGGAACCGATTTATTTTTCTGATGGAAATCAGCGGCTTGGACGATCCGCAACAATTGCGGGACGCGCGAGCAAGCGTTGATCGCGGGACGCGAGCTCACCTCAACGCTCACGCTTGAGGAGGCGCGAAGCGCCGTCTCGAAGGGCGAGGGCGAGGTGCCGGCCGTGCATGCACGGGCCGTTATCCTTCGAGACGCCGTACTTCGCGTGGCTCCTCAGGATCAGGGGAAGGCAAGGCGCATCAGGTCGATCCAGCGCGCAGGGTGTTTGACAACTGAGTGCGGTGAGACGCGCGACAACCGTGCCGTCATTCCGGAATGCGTGCGAAGCGCGCAAACCCGGACTTCAGAGGTTGGTCACTCGGCCTCACCTGTGGATCGCAAGTCTCGGTTGCCTCAAGTATGGGGTGGCTGGGGTGCGGGCTTGTTCAACGTATCCGTCGCGCCTGCGCGCGACCTGCGTGGAGCGGGTCTGCCCGGCCATGCCCCGTTTGGAATGGCAGTCAGACGATTATAACCCTTTCAAAGAGGCCCCAATCTCCTAGTCTGGCCGGCAATCAACAAGCAACAGACGGGAGGGTGGGTATGAGCGACGATACCTTCGATGCATCGGGCAAATTGACGCGCCGCAGCGCACTCGTACTTCCGCTCGCGCTGCCGTTCGGCATCGGTATTTCCTCCCTCGGATCGAGCCTCGCTCAAGCCCAGCAGCCCAAACGGGGCGGCGTTCTGAAGGTGGTCGCCTACGCCAATCCCTCCTCGCTCGATCCCGCGACGGGCCGCAGCGGCGCCGATCATTCTTTCCTCTGGTCGATCTTCGATACGCTGGTGGATATCGAGCCGAGCACGCTCAATCCCGTTCCGGGACTTGCCGAGTCATGGAGCTT
Source organism: uncultured Alphaproteobacteria bacterium (assembly GCA_963774995.1). GTDB lineage: Bacteria > Pseudomonadota > Alphaproteobacteria > Rhizobiales > Xanthobacteraceae > P52-10. The sequence goes on along the minus strand of CAVZHJ010000010.1, from coordinate 85,403 downwards.
TACCGACCCGACCACGCTGGTTCTCAATCTGCGCCAGGGCGTCGTCTTCCACGACGGTACGCCGTTCGACGCCGCCGCGGTCAAGGCCAACTTCGACCACATGATGGGCAATCCGCGCTCGACGGTGAAGGGCGACGTCAGCACCATCAAGTCGGTTGAAGTCGAAAATTCACGTCGCGTGGTGCTGAAGCTGAAGGAGCCAGACACGTCGTTGCCGCTGGCGATGAGCGATCGCATCGGCATGATGTCGTCGCCGAAGGCGCTTGCTGAATTGGGCCCGGCCTACGACCGCAAGCCTGTGGGTGCCGGCGCCTACGAGTTCGTCGAGTGGGTCGACGCGGACAAGGTGGTCGTCAAGCGGAACGAGAAATACTGGAAGCCGGGCCTGCCGCATCTCGATGGCATCGAGACCAAGGTGATCGTGGACGCGAACACCGGCCTGCGCTCCGTGATGTCGGGGCAGGCGGACTTCATCTATCGCGTGCAGCCGCACCAGGCACCGAACGTGAAACGCTCGCGCGATCACGTGCTGGTCACCAACCCGACGCTCTATGTCCAGCTGATCTATCTCAACTGCTCGCGCCCCCCGCTCGACGACAAGCGCATCCGGCAGGCGCTGAACATGGCGATCGACCGCGAGGCATATACCAAGGTCATCACCGCGGGCCTCGGCGAAGTCGGCTCCACTGTGCTGCCGAAGCGGCACTGGGCCCACGATGCGCAGGCAGCCGCGATGTACACCTTCGATCCCGACCGCGCGAAGAAGCTGATGGCCGACGCCGGTTTTGCGAACGGGCTGGAACTGCATTCCAACACGGCGTCCGATCCGTTCACCACCCAGCGCATGGAAATCATCGCCGCCCAGCTCGGCAAGATCGGCATCAAGATCAAACACACGGTCGGCACGCTTGCTCAATCCAACCAGACCTGGAACGACGGCATCGGCGATATCCGCCTGACGGCGTGGACCGGCCGCGCCGATCCAAGCATGACCTTCGCGGCGCTCTACTCGCCGCAAGGCTTTTACAACCGCGGCGGCGCCGAACCCTCGAAGGAACTGACACAGGCGATCAAGGACAGCCGCGCAACAACCGACATCAATGCACGCAAGGAGGCGTTTTCCCGCGCTGCACGGCTGGAACGCGACGTCGCCATGAGTCTGCCGCTGGCGTTCGAGTCCGAAGTCGTCGTCCATCACAAGAAGGTCAAGGGTTACGTATCGAACCTGATCGGCAAGCCGCGCTACGACGGCGTGTGGATCGACAATACCGCCTGAGTGCGGCGGGTTCTGCAAGATTACGCCAGGGATGTCCGCGCCGGTGAGTCTGGAATTGCAGGAAGGTGAGGCACGCGGTTCCGCCGCGGCCTTGCAGCGCGTGAATGCGCCGCTGCTCGCGGTCAGGGACCTCGAGGTTTTCTTTCGCCACGGTCGCGACTGGCTGCGGGTGGTGGAGGGAACCTCGTTCGAGGTGGCGCGCGGCGAGACCATCGGCATCGTCGGCGAGAGCGGTTCCGGCAAAACGGTGACCGGGCTGTCGATCCTCGGCCTGCTGCCGGAAGGGCTGGCGCGCACGCAAGGCTCTATCCGGCTCGACGGGCGCGAGATCAACGGCCTGCCCGAAAGCGAGATGCGCGCCATCCGCGGAAGAAAAGTCAGCATGATCTTTCAGGAGCCGATGACGGCGCTCGATCCGGTGTTCACCGTCGGTGAGCAGATCGGCGAAACCCTTCGCACGCACACCGGCTGTTCGATCCGGGAAGGCGCGCGACCGTGCCATCGAGGCGCTGACGCAGGTCGGCATTCCGCTGCCGGAGCGGCGCATCAACGAGTATCCGCATCAGTTGTCGGGCGGCATGCGCCAGCGGGTGATGATCGCCATTGCTCTTGCCTGCGAGCCGGAGCCTGTTGATTGCCGACGAGCCGACGACCGCGCTCGACGTGACCATCCAGGCGCAGATCCTCGAGCTGCTGCTGAAGCTGGTGCAGGCGCGCGGCACCTCGCTGATCTTCATCTCGCACAATCTCGGCGTCGTCGCGCAATGCTGCGACGCGGATGGTGACGATGTATGCGGGGCAGGTGGTCGAGACCGGCGCGATCGACGACGTGCTGGAGCATCCGCTGCACCCCTATACGTCGGGCCTGCTGCGTTCGATGCCGCGTCGCTGGCAAAGCCGCGGCTCCCGGCTTGCGTCGATCGGCGGCCGCGTGCCGCCGCCCGACGAGATGCCGGAGGGCTGCCACTTCCAGCCGCGCTGCGCGCATGCGATCGACAAATGCCACGAGCCGCAGGCGCTGCTGCGCAACGCCTCCGGCCGCGACGTGCGCTGCATCCGCTATCCCGAACTGACGCTGCCGGGGGTGGTCGACATGAATGTGGCCGCCGACAGCATCATCAGCGTCAAGGAGGTCAAGGTCCATTTCAAGGTCGGCATTCGCGGCGAGACGGTGAAGGCCGTCGATGGCGTGTCGTTCGATATCGCCGAGGGCGATACGCTCGGCATCATCGGCGAGTCCGGTTCGGGAAAGTCGACCCTTGCGCGGGTGCTGGTCGCCCTGTTGCCTCCGACGGCAGGAACCATCCTGCAGGATGGACGTAGACCCCTACGAGCTGCCGCCGGAGGAACGGCGCAAGCAGCACCGCAAGTTCCAGATCATCTTCCAGGACCCTCATGCAGCGCTCAATCCGCGCGCGAAATCATCGACAGCGTGCGCGAGCCGCTGGAGATTTTCGGTGTCGGCGCATCGAAACAGGAGCGCAACGACATGGCGATCGCCATGTTGCGGCGCGTCGGCATCAATCCGGAGCTGGCGCTCGCTATCCGCACGAACTGTCGGGCGGCCAGAAGCAGCGCATCAACATCGCCCGCGCGCTGATCCTGCAGCCGAAGCTGCTGGTCGCCGATGAGGCGACCGCAGCGCTGGACGTCTCCATCCAGGCCGACATCCTGAACCTCTACTGGACCTGAAGGACGAGTTCAATCTCACCTTTGTCTGTCATCACGCACGATCTCGCGGTCGCCATGCATGTCAGCCGACGCGATCGCCGTGATGTATCTTGGCGTGATCGTCGAATATGGCACCGGTCGCGGTGCTGCATCGGCCACAGCGCCCATCCCTATACGCGCGCGCTGCTCTCGGCCGAACCGGTGGCGCTGCCGAAGCGGCTGCAGACCGGACAGCGCATCGTGCTGCAGGGCGAAATCCCGAGCCCGGTTTCGCCGCCGTCCGGCTGCCGTTTCCGCACGCGCTGCCCGATCGCCAGCCGGTCTGCGCCGAGAGGTGCCGGAATTGCGGATGCTTGCCGACGACCACTACGTCGCCTGCCATTTCCCGCTCGATCGCAGAGGAGGTCAATGCCGTGATCAGCCGCGAACGCCGGCGCATGATTGGCCGGCGGGTGCTTCAGGTCATCCCGGTCCTGCTGCTCGTCACCTTCTTCTCTTCCTCCTGCTGCATCTGTCGCCGGTCGATCCGGCGCTGCTGCTTGCAGGCGAAATCCGACGCGAGTCGCAGATCGAGGAGATCCGCCGCTTCTATGGTTTCGATCAGCCGTTGCTCGTGCAGTACGGCAAGTGGCTCTGGAACGTGCTGCAGGGCGACCTGTCGATCTCGATGCTGTCGCGCGAGCCGGTCGTCAGCACCATCGCTTCGAAATTTCCGGCGACGTTCCTGATCGTGATCTACGGCATGGTCATCGCCATCGTGGTCGGCGCGCCGCTCGGTATCTGGGCCGCGGCAAAACCCGGCTCGTTCGCCGACCAGTTTGCGACGGCGGTCGCATCGTTCGGCGTGGCGGTCCCGTACTTCTGGGTCGGCATGGTGCTGGTGCTGATCCTCGGCCTGCAGCTCGGCCTGTTTCCGGCGACCGGCGCGGTGCCGTTCAGCAAGGATCCGTGGGGCGCGATCCACGCGGCCACGCTGCCGGCCATCGCACTGTCGATGAGCGGCATCGCCGAGATCGTGCGGCAGCTGCGCGCCTCGCTGCTCGAGGTACTGAGTTCGAACTATGTGCGGACGTTGCGGGCGAAAGGCCTGCCCTCCAGCGCAATTCTGTGGCGGCACGGGCTGAAGAACGTCGGTATCACGCTCGTGACCGTCATCGGCCTCGTCTTCAACCGCAAGCTCGGCGCAACGGTGGTGATCGAGACGGTGTTCGCGATCCCGGGCACCGGCAGCGCGATCGTCTATGCGACCGTCAACAAGGACTTCGTCGTCGTGCAGGGCATTATCCTGCTGTTCGCGGTGATCGTCGTGTCGGTGAACCTGCTCACGGACCTCGCCTATGCGCTGCTCGATCCGCGCGTGGAGGATTGACCATGGCAACGATCTCGATCGAAGCGCAGACGAAGAAGGTCACGCCGACAAGGTGGCGGTACTTCCTGCACAGCCCGACGGCAGTTGCGAGCGTGCTTTACCTGATCGCGCTGGCGCTGATCGGACTCCTCGCGCCCTGGATTTCGCCCTACGATCCGAACGACATCAACCTGTCCGAACGTGATGGCGGCGCCAAGCGCCGCGCACTGGCTTGGCACCGACGATCTCGGCCGCGACGTCGTCTCGCGGTTGATGGCGGGCGCGGGTCCCTCGCTGTTCGCAAGCATCCTTGCCGTTTCGATCGGAACCACCCTCGGCGTGCCGATCGGCCTGCTCGCAGGTTATGTCGGTGGGCGCACCGACAGCAGCATCAGCCGTGTGCTCGATGCCTTGCTGTCGTTCCCGTCGATCGTGTTCGCGATCGGCATCGCGGGCGTGCTCGGTCCCGGCCTGGTCAACGGCATGGTCGCGATCGGCATCCTGATGATGCCGGGCTTTGCCCGCCTCACGCGGGCGACCACGCATGGTGGTGAAGCAGGAGCTTTATGTCGATGCGATCCGCGCTTTTGGCGCGACGCCGTTCCGCATCGTCACGCGCCACGTGCTGCCGAACGCCATTCAGTCGGCGATCGTGCATGCCGGATTGCTGCTGGCCATCGGCCTCCTGGCCGAATCGAGCCTGAGCTATCTCGGCCTTGGCGTGCAGCCGCCCCGTTCGAGCTGGGGCGGAATGCTGGCGCGCGCCTACAACTACATGGAAGTCGCGCCCGAACAGATGTATGCGCCGGGCCTCGCCATTCTTTTCACGGCGCTGGCCTTCAACGGCCTCGGCGAAGTCGTTCGCCTCGCGCTCGACCCGCGCGGGCCGAAGCGGTGAGATCAGCAATGGTCATCAAGAAGAAAAGGATCGTCCAGCGATGTCGATGAAGAAGTTGCTGATCGCCAACCGCGGTGAGATCGCGATCCGTATCGCCCGAACGGCGTCAGCGATGGGCATTGCGACGGTGGCGGTCCACGCAGAGGACGACGCGGCTTCGCTGCACACGCGCCGTACCGACCAGGCCGTCAAGCTTCCCGGGCGCGGCGTCGCCGCCTATCTCGATGCTGCCGCGCTGATCGCCGCGGCCCGCGACAGCGGCTGCGATTCCGTGCATCCGGGCTACGGTTTTCTCGCCGAAAACGCGGCTTTCGCCCGCGCATGCGAGAGCGCCGGGCTGACCTGGGTCGGGCCGTCGCCGGCCTCGCTCGATCTGTTCGGCGACAAGTCGGCGGCGCGGGCGTTCGCTGCGCGCGAAGGCGTGCCGACTGTGGCCGGCACCTCAGGCGTTACCGATCTCGCGGGCGCGCAGGCATTCATGGCAACGCTCGGCAAGCATGCCGCGGTGATGGTGAAGGCGATCGCCGGCGGGGGTGGGCGCGGCATGCGGCCGGTGCACGACCCGGCGGAACTCCCGGCGGCCTTCGAGCGCTGCCGGGCAGAGGCGCTGGCCGCATTCGGCAACGGCGATCTCTATGTCGAACGGCTGTTTCCGCACGCGCGCCATATCGAGGTGCAGATCATCGGCGACGGCACCGGCGCGGTAACGCATCTGTTCGAGCGTGAATGCAGCATCCAGCGCCAGCGCCAGAAGCTGATCGAGATTGCGCCGGCACCCTGTCTCGACAACAAGGTGCGGTCGCGCCTGCTGGCGGCCGCGACGAAACTGGCGACGGCGGCAAAATACTGCAACGCCGGCACGTTTGAGTTTCTGGTCGACGCCAGCCGTAACCACGCCGACGCTGACATCGCCTTCATCGAGGCGAACGCACGGCTCCAGGTCGAGCACACCGTGACCGAGGAGATCACCGGCGTCGATCTGGTCGAGGCGCAACTCCGTATCGCCGCCGGTCAGAAACTCGCCGACATCGGCCTTACTCAGGCCGACGTCAGCGCGCGCGGCATCTCGATGCAGTTGCGCGTCAACCTGGAAACCATGACTGCCGACGGCAACGTCAAGCCGGCCGGCGGCGTCCTGACTGCCTATGAGGTGCCGGGCGGTGCGGGCGTTCGCGTCGATGGCTACGGCTACGCCGGCTATCGCACGAACCCGGCTTTGATTCATTGCTCGCCAAGGTGATCGTGACCGCGCCATCCGGCCGGCTCGAGGATGTCGCGTCCCGCGCCCGCCGCGCGCTCGCCGAATTTCGCATCGCCGGCGCGCCGACCAATACATCCTTTCTGCAGGGCCTGTTGCAGCACCCCGATCTGCTGGCAGGTCGGATGCATACCCGCTTCGTCGAGCAGGAGATCGGCGCGCTGCATGCCTCCGCCAGTGCGCCGCAGCAGCGGCTCTATTTCGAGTCCTCGGCGGCAGCGGGCGCCCCGCGTACCGCCGGGATCCGGCTCACGACGACGGACCCGCTGGCCGTGGTCGCGCTCGGCAAGGATACGAATTCCACATCTGCTGTCGCGGCCGAAATGAACGGACCCGAGCCCGCGTTCGCGGACGCAGTCGATGGCCCGGACGGGACAAAGCCCGTCGCGGCGCCCATGCAGGGAACGATCGTCGGCTTCGAGGTCGCCGAAGGCGACAGCGTGCGCCGCGGTCAAGGCGTGCTGGTGATGGAGGCGATGAAGATGCAGCACGAGATCGCCGCGACCGTCGGCGGCATCGTGCGCGTGATTACGGTTTCGATCGGCGATACCGTGTTCGAGGGGCATCCGCTGCTGTTCATCGAAGAAACCGACGATGCCAGCGGCGTTGCCGCCGCGGCAAAGGAAATCGATCTCGATCATATCCGCGACGATCTCGCCGAAGTCATGGCTCGGCGGGCGAGGGCGTTCGACGCCGCCCGTCCTGCCGCTGTCGCGCGCCGGCGCAAGAGCGGCCAGCGCACGGCGCGGGAAAATATCGAGGACCTGTGCGATCCCGGCTCGTTCCTCGAGTATGGCGGGCTCACCGTTGCCGCGCGGCGCACCACCACCTCGATCGAACAGCTGGTCGATGAATCGCCGGCCGACGGTTTCGTCATGGGCCTTGCGCAGATCAACGGCGATCAGTTCGCGGAGGACGCCAGCCGTGTCGTGGTCGGCGCCTACGACTACACCGTGATGGCCGGCACCCAGGGCAAGAAGAGCCACGCCAAGCAGGACCGGATGTATGAAATCGCGGAATCCTGGCGGCTGCCGACCGTGATCTTCACCGAAGGGGGAGGCGGACGCGGCAGCGATCCAGACTTCATCTCGATCCTCGGTGGCACCAGCGACACGTTCCACCAGTTTCCCCGGCTGAGCGGGTTGGTGCCGACGGTCGGCATCACGTCGGGCCGCTGCTTCGCCGGCAACGCCGTGCTGCTCGCCTGTTGCGACGTCATCATTGCCACCGCCAATGCCAACATCGGCATGGCCGGCCCGGCTATGATCGAGGGCGGCGGACTGGGCGTGTACCGGCCGGAAGAAATCGGCCCGATGAGCGTCCAGGTGCCGAACGGCGTGGTCGACATCGCGGTCGCCGACGAGCGCGAAGCGGCAAAGGTCGCGCGGCAATACCTCTCCTATTTCCAGGGCCGCGTGAAGGACTGGAGCTGCGCCGACCAGCGGCTGCTCCGCCACGCGGTGCCGGAGAACCGAATGCGCGGTTACGACATGCGCGCGCTCATTCACACCCTGGCCGATGCCGGTTCGATGCTGGAGATCCGCAAGGGTTTCGGCCTCGGCATGATCACCGCCTTCATCCGGGTGGAGGGGCGGCCGATGGGCGTGATTGCCAACAACCCGATGCATCTTGGCGGGGCGATCGATGCGGACGCCGCCGACAAGGCCGCGCGCTTCATGCAGCTCTGCGACGCCCATGACGTGCCGCTGCTTTACTTCTGCGACACCCCCGGCAACATGGTCGGCCCCGAAGCGGAGAAGACCGCGCTGGTCCGGCATTGCGGACGCGCCTATGTGGTGGGCGCCAATGTCACGGTGCCGACCTTCATGGTGATCACGCGCAAGGCCTACGGGCTCGGCGCACAGGCGATGGGCGGCGGCAATCTTCAGATCGGCGCCTTCTGCATCTCCTGGCCGACCGGCGAATTCGGCGGCATGGGTCTCGAAGGAAAGGTCAAACTCGGCAACCAGCGGCTCCTGGCGTCGATCGCCGATCCGGCCGAGCGGCTCGCGAAATACGAGGCGCTGGTGGCCGCCGAATATGAGCGCGGCAAGGCGCTTAATGTGGGCTCGCTCTACGAAGTCGACGACGTGATCGATCCGGCCGATACCCGCAAATGGATTGTCGCCGGTCTGCGGGCGATGCCTGCGCCGGCAAAGCGGGAAGGCAAGAAGCGTGCTTGCGTGGACGCGTGGTAGTTTCCGATCGTGGCTGTCTCAGCGGCCTCAAACGCGTATCTATTTGGCGGGCCTTGATCCGAAAAGCTCCCGCCGGATGCGCCGCAGGAATCCGGGTGGCTTCGCTTCGGCGTCCCCGCGCTCTTCATTTGCGCGTCGCCAGTTCTTGCGTTGAAACTCGCTGTCGACATGCTCCTGCACCGCTTTGCGGGTCTCCTCGGGCATCAGCTTGAGCATTTCCCTTGCATAGATGTCGTACAGATTCTGGTCTTTGAAACCGATATATCCGACACGAACCTGCCGGAACACGCGCTCGGATTTTGGGCCGCCGCGCCGAATGTGACGTCCGTACACCTCGACCAGCTTCGCGACATACGCTTCCGGGCCTTCCTCGGCCAGGATCCTGTCGAAGATCGCGAATGGCAACGGTTCGGCTTTGTCGTCTGGCACGCGAGGTCTCCAGTCAGACCTACAATGGTCTCTTCCTCGATCAGTTCCCTTTCATTCTATGTTCTCATCCTGGGCCTTGCTCTTTCGCCACCGCCCAAACACCGGCATTTGCGGCCTTAAGGTTGATGATTCATGGTGAACAGGGCGAGCGATTGAACGCGTCTGCGCCGTCTCCTGGTATGCCTGCATATTGCGGACGCGAATTGGCTCAGTGTTTTGATCCATTTCCCTCTCACGATCTTCTCGATCCGAAAGGCCGGCGCAAATTTGCCGGCCTTTCGTTTGAGGAGACTGCTGAGTTCGAGGAACCGGCCGCCCCTTTGCCCCACGATGGCAAGCTGGCATGTGCGTTTTTCTGATTACCAGAAAATAGTTCTTGATTTGTTCTGCGGCCGGGATTATCGTTTTTCCCATCCCGCTCCGGCCAAAGAGGTGCGCCGGTTGCGTGACCGGCGCAGGAGCGGGATGCGACGGACCCGTCGCGTCTGTGGGCCTTTCGTGCGACGGCGCGCTGTGAGGCGCGCTGGCTGCAAAGTAGTGAAAGGACGACGACCCGCAGACGGGGTGGGCGGCCCGAGGACCCAGCAATGCGGCGATGCCCAGCATTCAGTCAAGGCGCCAGGCGGCGTGGCGCCGCTGGGAGTTGCAAGCCGGTAAAACCGTCGCGTGCGGAACGCAGGCGTATGCACTGCGTCTGAGGCTGCTGTTTGCCGTGTGCTGTTCCAACAGGACACGGTGTCATGTGCCTGGAAAGCACATGATGCCACGTGGTCACCCACGTGGCGCCGCGGGCGCGGTGAAACGCCCTGTGTTCCGCGCGCCCCTTCGGGGGAGATGAGGAAGACATTTGAGTTCCAAGACCGGCGTGCCCTGGAGCCGGACAAACCACGGGGCAATGACGCGCGCCTGGAGTTCGGCGCGTGTGTGCCCGGCCAACGGCCGGCCCGATGGTAAACTCCGCTCGTCGAGCGAAGCCGGGGGCTGTTTGACAATTGAATAATGAGAGCGCCGCGAGCGCTGTCCCAGCCTTCTCACCGCCGTTTCGCTGCGGCGCGCACCCCGCTATTCCAGATTGAAATTGTGGGGGCGGGCGATGTCGCCGTAGGCCTTCAGATAGTCGGTGATCACTTTGCCGAATCCCTCAGGCGTCGTTGATTCCGGCACGGCGCCGTTCTGGCGGATGCGCTCCTGCAGGTCGGGCTGGCCAGCGCCTTGACGATGCCGCGTTCATCTTGGCGGTGATCGAGCGGATGCCGGTCGCCCATATTCAGGGATGTAAATCTGGAACAGGTGAGGGGGCCGGCGCGCTGGCAGTCGCCGGCGAAAAACCGCCTCGCGTGAGCAAAATACAGCCTGTTAATCCTCTCGTGGTCTGATCGGGATTTGCAAATTCGATCCGGCCGTTTGTGCCGGCCGTCGTCGCCCGGAGCCTCGATCATGAGATCCTTGCCGCTTGGTAAGATCACGCTGTCCGAACTGCTCAGCGCGCTCAGCTTTGCGCTCGATCTCACCGAGGGACAGCCGGCCGGCCATTGTGTGCGCGTGAGCCGTATCGGCGTCGAAATCGGCAGGGAAATCGGCCTCGGCGAGGACAGGATCGCCGAACTCTATTATGCTCTGCTGCTTGAAGGATCTCGGCTGCAGCAGCAATGCGGCTCGCATCTGCGAATTGTATCTCACCGACGATCTCTCCTTCAAACAGGACTTCAAGTTCATCGACGGCAGCCTGCCGCAGGCGCTGCGCTTCGTGTTGAGCCATACCGGCCTGAAGGCAGGCCTCGCCGAACGGTTCCGGACCATCGTCAACATCTTCCAGAACGGCGGCGAGATTGCGCGCGAGCTGATTGAAACACGCTGCCATCGCGGCGCCGACATCGCCCGCAAGATGCGCTTCTCCGAGCCGGTTGCCGACGGCATCAAGAATCTCGATGAGCACTGGGATGGCGGCGGCAAGCCGCTCGGTCTGTGCGGGGCAGACATCCCGGTATATTCCCGCATCGCGTTGCTGGCGCAGGTGGTCGACGTGTTCCACGTCTCGAACGATCACGAGGCGGCACTGCGTGAAGCTCAGCACCGGTCGGGGACCTGGTTCGATCCGGACCTGGTCGCTGCCTTTGAGCGCATCGCTGCGCGCCCTGCGTTCTGGGACATGCTTCGCACCGATGACTGGCGCGAGGCGACTTTCCCGCAAGCGACGGGTCAGGCAAGCGTGCCGATCGACGAGGACTATCTCGACGACATCGCGGCGGCTTTCGCGCAGGTGGTGGATTCCAAAAGTCCCTACACCCATGGGCACAGCGAGCGCGTCACGCTGTTTACCGACATGATCGCGGAACAGCTGGAATTCAGCGCCGAGCAGCGACGCTGGCTGAAGCGTGCCGCGTTGCTGCACGACATCGGCAAACTCGGCGTCAGCAATGCGATTCTCGACAAGCCGGGCAAGCTTGACGACAGCGAATGGGAAGCGATGCGCATGCACGCCGCGCATTCGGAGGCCATCCTGTCGCGGGTCGGTGCATTCAGCGAACTCGCCCCGATCGCCGGCGCGCATCACGAGCGGCTGGACGGCAAGGGTTATCCGCGCGGCCTCGCCGGCGACCAGATCTGCCTGGAAACGCGCATCATCACCACGGCGGATATCTTCGATGCCCTGACCGCCGACCGGCCGTATCGCGCGGCAATGCCGATCACAAAAGCGCTCGCGATCATGTCCGCCATGGTGGGCACCCAGATCGATGCAGACTGTTTCGCAGCGCTCGGCCGCGCGCTCGGACGGATCGACGAGACACTGGCGGCCTGAGCGCCGGCCTGCAGTTCGAACCGGGTCGGTCTTACTGCCTTCGCTTGGGTACTTTCCTTGCTTCTTTCCTTGGCGCCGCCGGTTGTCGCTTCGCTGCGACCCGACCCGCTGCCGCGAGCGCTGCGCGCGCCCATTCGACGAGTTCATCGCCTTCGTCGAACAGCCGGTCCGGCGCACGCCAGAAGGACAGGTCGATGGTGCGGCCCTGGCTCTCGTAGTTGAGAGGTGGACACGACCCGGCTTCCGCGAAGGCCGCGCGGTTGCCGTCATCGACCCGGAAGTAGAGCGTGTCGTCCGTCACCATCGCGAACATCAGCCCGTTGCAGAACACGCCGGTCTTGCCGAACATGCGCCGCATGGCGAGGCGGCCGAGCGGGGATAGCTGCTCGCGCAGGAACTCGGCAAAGCTGGCGCTGGCAACCATCCTCCATCCCTCAATCCTGCGGTCTCAACTCCCGCACGATAGCCAGCCCCGGGAAGCGCGTCGACGATTGCGTCGTTTTTCGCCGCGTCGAGGCGTCCGGGCTCATTGGCTGGATCAATTGGTTCATACAAGGCCCTCTGGTTGCGATCCCGGAGCCGTCAGATGCCTGACGCCAGCTTGTCCCCCTTCCATCGCTGCGCCACATGGCTTAAACGCGCCGCAACATCCTCCAAACCCGTGTGGAAATGATCCGTCTCGACAACATCTCAAAGCAACTCGGCCACCAGATTCTCTTCATCGAAGCCTCCGCGACGCTCCTGAAAGGCGAAAAGGCGGGGCTTGTCGGTCCGAACGGCGCCGGCAAGACGACGCTGTTCCGCATGATCAAGGGCGAGGAGCAACCTGACGAAGGCCAGGTGTCGGTCGATCGCGGCCTGACCATCGGCTACTTCAGCCAGGACGTCGGCGAGATGTCCGGCAAAAGCGCCGCGGCCGAGGTGATGGATGGCGCGGGTCCCGTGAGTTCGGTCGCGACCGAGCTGAAGGAACTCGAGGCCGCCATGGTCGATCCGGACCGCGCCGACGAGATGGACGAGATCCTCGAACGTTACGGCGAGGTGCAGGCTCGCTTCGAGGAACTGGACGGCTATGCGCTCGAGGCGCGGGCGCGCGAAGTGCTGAGCGGCCTCGGTTTCAGCCAGGAGATGATGGACGGCGACGTGGGTGCGCTGTCCGGCGGCTGGAAGATGCGCGTGGCGCTGGCGCGCATCCTGCTGATGCGTCCCGACGCCATGCTGCTGGACGAACCGAGCAACCATCTGGATCTGGAGAGCCTGATCTGGCTGGAGCAATTCCTGAAAGGATACGAGGGCGCGCTGTTGATGACGTCGCATGATCGCGAGTTCATGAACCGCATCGTCACAAAAGTGGTGGAGATCGACGGCGGCACGCTGACGACCTATTCGGGCAACTACGAATTCTATGAGAGCCAGCGTGCGCTGAACGAAAAGCAGCAGCAGGCGCAGTTCGAGCGTCAGCAGGCGATGCTCGCCAAGGAAATCAAGTTCATCGAGCGTTTCAAGGCACGCGCCTCGCATGCGGCCCAGGTGCAGAGCCGGGTGAAGAAGCTGGAGAAGATCGAACGCGTGGAGCCGCCAAGGCGGCGTCAGTCCGTGCAATTCGACTTCCTGCCGGCACCGCGCTCCGGCGAGGACGTGGTGAGCCTGAAGGGCGTGAACAAGGGGTATGGCAGCCGCAGCATCTATGAGGGACTGGACTTCTCGGTGCGCCGCAAGGAGCGCTGGTGCGTCATGGGGATCAATGGCGCGGGCAAGTCGACGCTGTTGAAGCTGGTGGCGGGCTCCACCGCGCCGGACGACGGCAGCGTTTCTCTGGGTGGCAGCGTGAAGATGGGATACTTCGCGCAGCACGCGATGGACCTTCTGGACGGCGAGCGCACCGTGTTCGAGGAACTGGACCATGCGTTTCCGCAAGCAGGCCAGGGGGCACTGCGTGCGCTGGCCGGCTGCTTCGGCTTCTCGGGCGACGATATCGAGAAGCGATGCCGCGTGCTGTCGGGCGGCGAGAAGGCGCGGCTGGTGATGGCGCTGATGCTGTTCGATCCGCCGAATTTTCTGGTGCTGGACGAGCCCACGAACCATCTGGACCTGGCGACCAAGGAAATGCTGATCACGGCGCTGTCCGAATACGAAGGCACCATGCTGTTCGTCTCGCACGACCGGCACTTCCTCGCAGCACTCTCCAATCGGGTGCTGGAGCTGACGCCCGAAGGCATTCATCAGTACGGCGGCGGCTACACCGAATACGTCGCCCGCACGGGGCAGGAGGCCCCGGGGTTGAGGAGTTGAGTGAGCTGTGTCCCGCGCTTAGCCGCGAGGAGAGAAGATCCGCCAGCGATCGCCGCACACATCGTCCGCGCGGGAATCACCCCACCCGAACGGCTCTGGCGGAAGAGCGCGGACGGTCTTTCCGCCCCTGGTTGCACCGGAAAGACCAAAAAAGGCTGCATTTATTACTTCATGCAATTTTCTAGTGTGTCTCAATAAGTATATGAACTGCATGAATATTTTATAGTAAATCAAGTTCCGCCATCATCTCAAAGGTAACTCGGTAAAGCATATTTTCACCTTTCGGTGGCCTTCATCCCGCCAACTTAAATACGAAAGTAGCATGCAGAATTAATTGCATACTCGCTTGCAGGTTGTGGCCGGGGGACACCGCGCGGCGCCTGCGAGTGTGGATGTGTTGCAGGCGAAGCATCACCTTCAGGTGCCTGCAATATAGGGGGTAGGATGATGAGTGGCTTGTTCCGGGCCGCGCGGTTGCGCGCGTCCATCGCTGGGCTTCTGATGACCACGGCGCTGGTGATATCGGCGCCGGCGCATTCGCAGAACCGTTCCGGCGCTCCGATGCCGAACAAGCCGGAGCTTGGCCCGCTCGGCGAGCGCATCAACTCAAACACTATCGCGATCGTCTCGGGGAACGTGAACGCCACGTATCTCTCGATCGCCTACGACCTGTCCGCCGTGCTCGATAACGGCGATGAGTTCCGCGTTCTGCCCGTAGTCGGTAAGGGCGGCGGACAGAACATCAAGGACGTGCGCTTCCTGAAAGGGATCGATCTCGGCATCACCCAGACCGCGATCCTGAACGCCTACAGGAAATCGAACGAGGTGGGACTGCTCGACGACAAGATCGTCTACATCGCCAAGCTGTTCGACGAGGAGATGCATGTGGTCGTGCGGTCCGACAGCGGCATCAGCATGATCGATCAGCTCGCGGGGCGTAAGGTCAACTTCAGCGACCTCGGCAGCGGCACGCAGATTTCGTCGCGGGAGATTTTCGCAAAGCTCGAGATACAGGCCCAGGAAGTCAATGTGGGCCAGGCGGATGCGCTCGAGAAGCTGAAGAAGGGCGAAATCGCCGCAACGATCCTGATTGCAGGCAAGCCGACGGCGTCCACCGAGAAGATCAAGGCGGCGGACGGGTTTCGCATCCTGCCGGTCCCCTATCGCAAGGTGTTGCAAGCCGACTATCTGCCCGCAACGCTCACGCACGCTGATTATCCGGGATTGATCGAGCCGAACCAGACGGTCGATACCATCGCGCTCGACGCGGTTCTGATCGCCTTCAACTGGCCGAAAGGCACCGAACGCTACCGTCGCATTCAGAAGTTCGTCGATCACTTCTTCCCAAGGCTCGCCGACTTCCAGAAGGCGCCGCGTCATCCAAAATGGCGGGAGGCCAATCTCGCGGCCGTCGTGCCGGGCTGGAAGCGCTTTGAAGGCGCCGACGAGTGGCTGCGCAAGCAGCAGCAGCCGGCGCTACTGCAGGCGCAGCAGCGCGAACAGTTTGATCGCTTTCTTGCGGCGAGGTCATCGCTGAAACCTGCCGCGGCGGCGCCGCCGCCCGATCGCGAACAGCTTTTCAGAGAGTTCATCCAGTGGAATAGCAGCCAACGCCGCTGAGTGATTGCAAGGAGTAAGAATGTCCAGTGCGAAGGCGCCGGACAGGATCGACAGGGGGTTAGTAATGAGTTCTCCAGTCCACGACGATAGCGACAAGCGAGCCATGTATATCCCGCCCTGGGTCAGGGACGACCAGCGCGACGACGCCGAGACACGCCGTCTGCAGGACGAGATCGTCGCAGCGGCCGAGCGGCTGAAACCACCTCAACCGGCGCCGCAGCCGCAACGGCCGCCGCCGTTGCCGGGAAAAGATTTCCAGACTCGGTTCAATGGCGACCGATCCAGCATGCCGAAGGCCGATTCGGGCCAGGCGCCGTTCGACGTCGAGGATGCAATGCGGGCGTTCTGGCAACCGTCCACGCTTGATCCTGTGACGATGCCGCAGCCGCCCAAACCGAAGCTCAGCGGCCCGACGTGGAGCATGGTCTCGCGGTTGGCCGGTGCATCCGGCTTTGCCGCCGTCGTCGCGCTGTTTGTTGTCGGTGTCATCCCGCTGCCGTCGATCGATATCTCCATGTCGCGCGACAACGCGGACGCGAATGCAGCCGGCCCCTTGCTGGCGGCGGGCGCTGGAAACACAAGGCAGCCGGTCGCGACACCCCCAGTGAGGCCTACGCCGGTCGCGCTGGCCACACCGTCCGCCGCACCGCAACCCGCCCCGCCGGCGGCGACAGTGGGCGCTGCGATGAATGCAACATCACCTTTCCCCGCGCCGCCAAAGCCCGTTGTCGTCGAACCGCAGGCGCCAAAACCCGCATCTGCACTGCCGGAACCGCGCGTGCTTGATTTCATGTCCCGCGAGGAAATCGACGGGCTGTTGAAGCGCGGCCAGGATCTCATCGGCACCGGAGATATTTCCGGCGGGCGTCTCTTGCTGACGCGTGCAGCCGAGGCCGGCGATCCGCGCGCCTCCTTCGCATTGGCGAGTACCTACGATTCCGCGGTGGTCGCGAGCCTCGGCGTCGTTGGCACGTTTCCCGACTCCGTCAAGGCGCGCGCGTGGTACGCGAAGGCCGCGGAGCAGGGATCGACCGAGGCAGCACGCCGCCTTGAACAACCGCACTTACGTCAACGATGAAGGTCGACCCACTGAATCGCTGACGACTGCACACGGGTCCGATTACGCGAGGCAACAATGTCCGTGGACTTCACGCGCAGGAACTTCGTCACTACTGGCGCAGCAGCGGCAACGCTGCCGCTCCTGAACGTCAGCGCCTTTGCCCAGGCCTGGCCGGTCAGGCCGATCAAGATCGTCGCCGGCTATCCGGCCGGCGGACAGACTGATTTGTTCGCGCGGACCTATGGCGACTATCTCGCCAAGCAGCTTGGACAGCCGGTGCTGGTCGAAAACAAGGCCGGGGCCGGTGGCTCGGTCGCCGCCATCGACGTCAAGCGGGCACAACCTGACGGCTACACGTTGATGTTCACGATCTCGACGACGATGATCATGAACCGCGCGCTATTGAAAAACATTGCCTATGACGCGGACAAGGACTTCGTCCTGATCTCGATCATGCCGGCAGGCAGCCTCCCGCTCGTCGCAAGCGAGAAGACCGGCGCCAGAAACCTGAATGAGTTCGTCAACTATGCGCGGCGAACGCCCAAGGTGAATGTCGGCACCTACGCCGCGGGATCCTACGCCCATATCGCCATTGCCGAACTCAACAAGCAGTATGGACTGAGAATCGAGCCCGTGCACTATCGCGGCGAAGCCCCGATGTGGACCGACCTTGCCAGTCAGACGATCGATGCGGCGATCGGCAGCTACGGCGCGGGGCTGGCCGTGCTTCAGAGCGGCCGTGGCCGTCCGATCGCGGTCTCGCGCAAGCGCATGAGCGTGATGCCCGACGTTCCCACCTTCATGGAGCAGGGCGCGACGTCGCCGGCGTTCCGCTTGACCGGCTTCCAATGCTGCGTCGCGCCAGCCGGCACGCTGCCCGAGATCGTCAGACGGATATCACAACTGCTGGTCGATGCCGGCAAAGGCCCGAGGGTGCAGGAGATGATGAAGATCTACGGCATCGACGAGGGCGCGCTGACCATCGAGGATACGCAAAAGCTCTACGCCGAAGAGGCGCCGATCTGGCTCGATCTGGTCAGAAGCCTGGGCCTCGAGCCGGCGTGAGGGGTGGCGGGGGCGCGTCGGCCTACGGCCTTCAAGCCTTCGCATTCTCGCTGCGAATCTCCGCGAACACGCGCCTCGCTACCAGCATTGCGCCGCGGACCAGCGGCAGTCCGATGTAGCCGGTGAGATGCAGCATCGCTTCGGTCAATTCCTCTTCGCTCCAGCCTTGCCGCAGCGCAAAGCGGAGATGGATGGCGAGTTCGGGTTCGCGTCCCGTGGACACGTCGGACACGACGCAGATCATGGTGCGTGTCTTGAGATCGAGGCCTGACCGCGTCCAGAGCGCGCCGAACACGTTTTCCGTCGCGACATCGAGGAATTTCTGCATCATCGGGTCGGCATAGATGTCCGCTTTGCTGCGGTTGGCCGCCGCTTCGCCGTACAGCTGGCGCCGCATTGCCGCGCCCTTTGCATAGAGTTCGCTCTCCGTCATCGTCTGTTTCTCCCGTTCTATTTTGTCTTATTGTGCCCTGCCGCGAAGCCCTGACACCGCTTGCCCGGTCCGGAGCGTTATGCTTTCATTTCAGGCAAGCGACGGCTCAATAATAACCATAACGATATATCGGGGGAAACGCATGCGCCTGGTCCGGTCTCTCCTCTATGTGGCCGCGAGCGTCGCGGTCCTCTCGTCCGCCCAAGCTCAGGACGTCATCAAGATCGGCGGCGACCTGCCGATGAGCGGGCCGAACGCCGAATATGGCGAACTGTTCGGCGCCGCCGCCAACCTCGCGGTCGAGCATGCCAACGCCGACAAGATGCTGTCGAAAAAGCTCGCGATCCAGCTCGAGGACAGCCAGGCGACGCCGCAGCAGGGCGTGGTGGCGATGAACAAGCTCGTCAGCATCGAGAAGGTGCCGTTCGTGCTGTCCGCTTTTACCGGCGTCTCGAAGGCGATCGCACCGATCGGCGACAAGGCAAAAGTCGTCAGCGTCAATGGCGGCGGTATCGGGCCCGACCTTGCCGAACTCGGCGACTATTTCTGGAACGTCATCCCGCTGGTCAATCTCGAAATCCGGGTGATGGCGCCGTATATGGTGCAGGAACGCGGCTTCAAGCGCATCGCGCTGATCTATGTGGACGATCCTGCGGGCGAAGCGGTCAATAAGGAACTCGAGCAGAACGTGCCGAAGGCCGGCGGACAGATGGTCGCGCAGTTGCAGATCCCGCGCAATGCGCAGCAGTTCACCTCGATCGCCGCAAAGGTGCGCGAGACCAATCCCGATCTCGTCTTCATCGCCTCGTTCGGCGCGCAGCAGGCGCAGATCATCAAGCAGTTGCGCGACAACGGCGTGCCGCAGCAGCTGGCGAGCTACTCGGCGTTTGGCTCGCCGACGGTCGCGGCAGCTGCCGGAGGCCAAGGGTGCGCTGTTTCCCATCCCAGTCGGTGGACTGGAAGGCAGCCGGCATGAGCGAGCGCGTCGCCAAGGACTGGAAGGCCAAGACCGGCAAGGAGCCGAGCGCCTATGTCGCAAACTACTACAACGCGGTGATGGTGTTCGTGAAACTCGCCCAGGCGCTGGAGAAGAGCGGCCAGCCGATCACCGGCGAGAACCTGCTGAAGCAGCGCAAGGCGAACGGCACGTTCGATCTCGTCGGCGGCAAGATGGAATTTCTGCCCAA
The DNA here is from genome assembly GCA_963774995.1 of uncultured Alphaproteobacteria bacterium. Taxonomy (GTDB): domain Bacteria; phylum Pseudomonadota; class Alphaproteobacteria; order Rhizobiales; family Xanthobacteraceae; genus P52-10. The sequence goes on along the minus strand of CAVZHJ010000010.1, from coordinate 65,868 downwards.
TGGCTCGGTGTCGATGCCGATCCAGATCAATGAGGTCGACGGCAGCGGAGCCGGCAAGGTGGTGAAGGCGGGGACGATGGCGAAGTAGCGTAAAGGCAAAGGCCCGGCAAAACCGTGCTGCTCCTTCAACTCGTCATCAACGGCCTTCAGCTCGGGGCGATCTACGCGCTGACCGCGGTCGGCTTCTCGCTGATCTTCGGCGCGACCAAAGTCTTCCACGTCGCGCATGGCGCGACCTTCACCATCGCCGGCTACCTGTTCTGGTGGATCTATGCGGTGCTGCACATCGCCTGGCCGGTTGCGGCGCTGGCGGCGGTGGTTGCCGTCCGTGGTCTTTGGCCTCTGCCATGGAGCGGTTCATCTATCGCCCGATCCAGCGGCACGAAGGCGCGTTCTTCACCGTCTTCATCGCCGCCTTCGGCATGCAGATCATCGTGCAGAACCTGATCGGCACGATTTTCGGACGCGGCTTCGCCTCCGTGACGACCAGCCTCAGCCGCAGCGTCGAAGTGCTGCCGGGATTGTTTGTGGCGCCGGTTGCGTGGATCTCGATCCTCGTCGCGCTGGTGTTCTTCATCGCGCTCTCGCTCTACCTCTCGCGCACGCACATCGGCATGGCGATGCGCGCGCTGTCGGAAAATCCCGACCTGATCCGGGTGTTCGGCCTCGATCCTGGACGCGTCGCGCAATATGCGTTCGGCATCGGCTCTGCCATCGTCGTGCCAAGCGCCATCCTGACGTCGATGACCGCGGGCCTGAACCCTGCGATCGGCGCCCATGTCATGCTGATCAGCCTCGCCGCAACCATCGTCGGCGGCATCGGCTCGCTGCGAGGGGCGGCCTGCGGCGGCTTCCTGCTGGGACTCGCGGAGAACGTGGCGCTGTGGCGGTTCGACCCGCAATGGAGCGAGGCCGTCACCTTCGTGGTTCTGTTCCTTTTCATCGTGTTTCGGCCCGCCGGTTTCTTCGGCCGGCCGCACGCCGCAAAGTAAGGGGCGGCAGCGATGTGGGCCTATGTCGTCAACCTCCTGGTGCTGATCTCGATCAATGCGATCCTCGCGGTCACGCTCAATTTCATCCTGGGCTATGCCGGCATCTTCTCGATCGCGCACGCGCTGTTCTTCGGCATCGGCGCCTATGCGTGCGACCTTTGCGGCGATGAAGCTCGGCGCCGATTTCGTGAGTGCCACGGCCTTCGGCATGTTGCTGGCGGCGCTGATCTCGCTGGCGCTGGCGTTGCCGGCGCTGCGCGTGCGCGGCGAGTATTTCGTCGCAGCCTCCCTCGGCCTGCAGATGTTCGCGATCACCGTGTTCACGGAGTGGAAGTCGGTCACCGGCGGCATCGGCGGCCTGACCAACATCCCGCCGGCGCGCATTCTCGGTTTCGAGCTGACGGAGCCCGCGCACTTCCTGGTGCTGTCGCTGGCCTGTCTCGCCGCCGATCATCCTCATCATCCGCGCCCTGGTGCGCTCGAGTTTCGGCCGCAGCCTGAAAGCGCTGCGCGACGACGAGACCGCGGCGTCTGCGTTCGGCAAGAACGTGGCGGTGATCAAGACCACGGCGGTGGTGGTGTCCTCGGCGCTCGCCGCGATCGCAGGATCGCTCTACGCGTTCTATCTGAGCTTCATCAATGTCGAGAGCTTCGTGCTCGAGACCTCGATCCAGCTGATGGCGATGGTCATCATCGGCGGCACCGCGACGTTGTTCGGACCGATCATCGGCGCGGTTCTGATCCTGCTGCTGCCGGCAGGCCTGAGCTACATTCCCTATCTGCCTTCGACCGAGATCGGCTCGATCCAGCAGATCTTCTACGGTCTCGCCATGGTGCTGCTGATGATCTACCGCCCCGGCGGCCTGTGGGGCTATCAGGAAAAGCCAAAGGCCGGACGCATGAACGGCGAACAGGACATCCTCTTGCAGGTCAAAGGTGCTGCGAAGACGTTCGGCGGCTTGAAGGCGGTCGACGACGTGACGCTGGCGCTGCGCGCCGGCATCGTCACGACGCTGGTGGGGCCGAACGGCGCCGGCAAAACCACGCTGTTCAACCTGATCACCGGCAATCTTGCGCCGGACCGCGGCGAGGTGATCTGGCTCGGCCAATCCATCGTTGGCCTGCCGCACTGGAAGATCGCGCGGCTCGGCATCGGCCGCACGTTCCAGGATCTCAAGCTGTTCACGCACATGACGGTTGAGGAAAACATCGCCACCGTCACCGAGCGCGGCTCTTGGCTGTGGCAGCCGGGCGGGACGGCAGCAAAACAGGCGCGGCGCGAGGGCATCGAAGTGGTGCTGGAAGCGACCGGGCTGAAGGACAAGCGCCACGCGCGCGCCATCGACCTCGCCTTTGCCGAGCGGAAGTTCCTGAGTCTTGCGCGGGTGATGGCCTCGGGCGCGCGGCTGTGGCTGCTCGACGAGCCGGCGTCCGGCCTCGATCGCGGCTCCTACGAACGCTTTCTGTCGCTGTTGCGCAACGCGGTCACCGGCGGCGTAACCATCTGTATCATCGAGCACAATCTCGACATCGTGCAGGGCATCTCCGACCGCATCGCTTTCCTCGATCAGGGACGGCTGCTGGCGGAGGGCGATCCGAAAACGATCCTCTCGGATCCTGCGCTGGCGGCGATCTATTTCGGCGAGCGCGCCGCATGAGTGCTCCACCGGTGCTGAAGGCGGAGGGCTTGCGCGTCGGTTACGGCGGCAAGCCGGTCGTGCTCGATGTTGCGCTCGAGCTGCGGCCGAACGAAGTGCTGTGCGTGATCGGTCACAACGGCGCCGGCAAGAGCACGTTGATGCGGGCGTTGTTCGGCCTCGTGGCACCGGAAGCCGGCCACGTGCTGGTGGATGGCGTGAAGCTTTCCCATCATGTCCCGCGCGCGCTCGCCGCGCGTGGCATCGCCATGGTGCCGGAGGGGCGGGGCATCTTTCCGGGCCTGACGGTCAAGGAGATTTTCGCGCTCGGCATGTGGTCGGCCGGCGTGCCGTCCGAGCAGCGCGCCGAGCGTGTCGACTGGGTGTTCGAGGTGCTGCCACCGGTGCGCGACTTCTACCAAAAGCGCGCGGGGCTTCTGTCCGGCGGCCAGCAGCAGATGGTTTCGATCGGCCGCGCCATCCTTGCGCAGCCGCGCTGCCTGCTGATGGATGAGCCGTCGATCGGGCTTGCGCCAAAACTGTTCCAGGACCTGATGCAGCCGATCCGCAAGCTGCAGCAGGAGCAGGGCATGAGCATCCTGTTGATCGAGCAGAACGTGCGCGAGGCGCTCAAAGTTTCCGACCGCGTCGTCGTGATGAAGGCCGGCGCCATGATCCTCGAGGCGCAGCCTGACGAACTCAAGGACAACGCCCGCTTGATGGAGCTTTACTGATCGAGAGCATAGCCCGCATAAGCGAAGCGCCATGCGGGGTTCCCGGATGTCGCCTTGCTCATCCGGGCTACGAGGCGGCCCTCAGACCACGAAATCGAAACGCGCAAATTTTCCATCGGCTGCGTCAGTGATGCGCATCAGCAGTTGCTGGTTGAACAGTCCGTCGCGGTGATTAAGCGGCTCGCCGGGATAATAGAGTTGTGTCGTGAGGACGCGTCCGCCCGGTCTTTGCACCTTGACGTGAATATGTCGCGTTCGGCCCGGATAGGCGGCAGGGACGATCGTCGAGAACCACCACCGGCCGCTATCGTCGGCGTATTGATGACCCCGGAGCGTGAAGCCGGTGTTGTCATAGGCGCCGGTCTCGTCGGCTTGCCAGATTTGCAAAAGCGCTTTCGGAACCGGCCGGCAATTCCTGTCGAGCACGAGTTCCTGCGAGAGTCATCCGCTCGCCTCGCGGCCGATCGGCCGCGAGGTCGCGCTTCAGCGGCGCATCCGGTTTGAAGTAGGGGCCCTCGGTCTGCGCGATCGTCGGTTGCGCCTGGTCGCCGCATGCGGGCGTCAGGTCCAGTCGCAGGGTGTCCTGACGCTCAGCGGACGCGCCGATCAGCGGCAAGGTCGAGGCGCTCAGAAACGTCGCCAGAGCCATTCGACGATTGAGCAAACTGAAGACTCCTCATTGAGCACGGACGGCAATCAGGCTCCCTTGCCGATCAGGCGGCAATGAGGCCTGACAGGTGACATCACGATTTGTTTACGCGGCTGGCGCGGTCGGCCTTCCGCTCATCCGCCGGATCAGCACGTAGAAGACGGGCGTGAAGATCAGCCCGAACAGGGTGACGCCGATCATGCCGAAGAACACGGCGACGCCGACGGCCTGCCGCATCTCGGAGCCGGCTCCGGAGGAGAGCACGAGCGGCAACACGCCGAGGATGAAGGCGAACGAGGTCATCAGGATCGGGCGAAGCCGCAGATGGCAGGCCTCGATCACCGCATCAACCGTCGTCTTGCCGGTCGCCTCGATATCGCGAGCGAACTCGACGATCAGAATGGCGTTCTTCGCCGCCAGTCCCACCAGCACGACGAAGCCGATCTGCGTCAGCACGTTCACATCCTGAGACATGATTCTGACGCCGATCAATCCTGCAAGGATGCACATCGGCACGATCAGAATCACGGCGAGTGGCAGGCTCCAGCTGCCGTATTGCGCCGCCAGCACCAGGTACACGAACAGCACGCAGATCGGAAACACCAGAAGGCCCGAATTGCCGGTGGTCGATTCCTGCAGCGACAGGTCGGTCCATTCGAACGAGACGCCGCTCGGCAGCACGCGATCGGCGAGCTCCTGCATGATGGCGAGTGCCTGGGCCGAACTCGTCCCCGGTGCGGTTTCGCCCTGGACCTCCGAGGCCGGATAAAGATTGTAGCGCGGCACCCGGTCCGGCCCCGCCGTGTCCCTGAAATCCATCATGCTGCCGAGCAGCACCATGTCGCCCGCTTCGTTCTTGGTACGAAGGCGCGCGAGGTCGGCAGTATCTCTGCGGAACGGCAGGTCCGCCTGTGCAGTGACGCGATAGGTGCGTCCGAGAATATTGAAGTCGTTGACGTAGGCCGATCCGAAATAGGCTTCGACCGCCGCATTGACGTTCTCGATCGGCACGCCGAGCTTCTTCGCCCTGGTGCGGTCGATCTCGACATGAACCTGCGGTGTGTTGGCGCTGAAGGTCGAAAATACCGACACCAGCCGCCGGTCACGCTGAGCGGCTGCAACAAGCTCGTTGGTCGCGGAGGCAAGCAGCTCCGGTCCGCGGCCTTGCCGATCCTGCAGCCGCATCGCAAAGCCGCCACCGGTGCCGATGCCAGGGACGGCCGGCGGTGGAATGACGAGGATGAAGGCGCCCTGGATCACCGCGAGGCGCTTGCGCAGATCTGCCGCGATCGTGTTCGACGTCAAGCCTTTCTTCGCCCTGACTTCCGGCTCGTCAAACACCGGGAACAACGCTGCGGCATTGCTCGAAAGTGTCCGCGTTGCGCCCGAGAAACCCGCAAGCGCCGGCACGACGACCACGCCCGGTGTGTCAAGCGCGATCTTCTGGACTTCCTTCACGATCTCGGCGGTGCGATGCAGGGATGCGGCGGCAGGAAGCTGGACTGCAACGACGACATAGCCGCGGTCCTGGGCCGGGATGAAGCCCTTTGGCGCCACCACCAGCAAATACGCAGTACCACCGATCAGCAGCAGGTAGGCGACGATCATGACCGGCGAATGCCGGACGACGAAGCCAGCCGTGCGGCCGTAGGAATGCGACAGCCAATCGAAGCCCCGGTTGAACGCATCGGAGGCGCGGTTGACCGAGCGGACCAGCGCATTCGAGCCATGGCCGTGCGGGTCGTGCGGTTTCAGCAGCAACGACGCGAGCGCCGGCGATAGTGTCAGCGAACAGAAGCAGGAAATCGCAGTCGCCACCGCAATGGTGACCGCGAACTGGCGGAAGAATTCGCCGGAAATTCCTCCGAGAAAGGCGGTCGGTACGAATACGGCGGCAAGCACCAGGGCAATCGACACCAATGCACTGCCAACCTCGCTCATGGTCAGGAACGCCGCATCGCGCGCCGACTTTCCGGTCGCCAGATGCCGTTCGACATTCTCCACAACAACGATCGCGTCGTCGACAACGATGCCGACCGCCAGCACAAGGCCGAACAGCGTGAGATTGTTGATGGAGTAGCCGAGCGCGGCCATCACCGCAAACGTGCCGATCAGCGACACCGGGATTGCGATGATCGGAATGAGTGCCGCGCGCCAGCCTTGCAGGAACACCAGCACGACGATGACGACGAGAAGCATTGCCTCGTAGATCGTCTTGATCAGTTCGCTCACCGATTGGGCGATGAACTCGGTCGGGTTGTAGCCGATGTTGTATTCGAGGCCCTTGGGAAATTCCGTCTTCAGCTGCTTCATCGCGTCAGTGATCCGCTGCGAGGTGCCGAGCGCGTTGGAACCGGGCCGCTGCGAGATCGCCAGCGCCACCGCCGGCCGTCCGAACAGAAATCCATTCGTCGTGTAGGACAGGGCGCCCAGTTCGACACGGGCGACGTCGCGCAGGCGGACGGTGCGACCGTCGTCGCTCGCCTTGACGATGATGTCTTCGAACTGCGCCTGCGCGGTGAGGCGGCCAGTGAAGGTGAGGTTCAGCTGAGTGGCGCGGTCGGCGATCGGCGGCGCGCCGATCTGCCCGCCGGCGACCTGCTGGTTCTGCGAACGGACGGCGGTAACGACCTCTTGGGCAGTCATGCCGAGTGTGGAAATCTTGTCCGGGTCGAGCCAGAGCCGCATCGAATAGTCTCTGGCGCCGAAAATCTGGATGTCGCCGACGCCGTCGAGGCGTAGCAACTGGTCTCTTACCTGACGCAGCGCATAATTCGAGATGTAGAGCTGGTCGTAGGTGTCGTCGGGCGAGTACATGAACGCGACCAGCAGCAGGTCGGGGCTGTTCTTTTTCGTCACGACGCCGTTGCGCCGGACTTCCTCGGGCAGCCGGGGCAGGGCGGTTGAAACCCGGTTCTGAACCAGCACCTGCGCCTTGTCGAGATCGGTGCCGAGCTTGAATGTCACCGTGATCGTCAGCCCGCCATCCGATGTCGATTGGCTGTAGATATAGAGCATGTCCTCGACGCCGTTGATCTCCTGCTCGATCGGCGTCGCCACGGTGTCCGCGACGGTCTGCGCGTTCGCGCCCGGATATTGCGTGCTGACGACGATCGTGGGCGACGCCACTTGCGGATATTCAGCGACGGGGAGCGTCGTGTAGGCGATGCCGCCGATGATGAGGAGCACGATCGACAGGACCATCGCGAGCACGGGTTGACGGATGGAGAGATGACCGAGGTTCATGACTAGCGACCCTTGGCCGTCTGCGGTGTGACCCTCGCGCCGACGCGCGCGCGTTGCAGGCCATCGACGATGACGCGATCGTCTTTCTTGAGTCCTTCGCGGAAGACCCGAAGCCCGTCATCGAGCGGCCCTAGCGACACGGGCCGCATCTCGACCACGTCATCCTTGTTCACCACGAAAACCACCTTCCGCGACTGGTCGTTGGTGATGGCGGTGTCCGGCAGCAGCAGCGCTTCATAGGGCGCGCTGCCGATCACCCTGATCCGGGCGAACTGGCCGGGCAGGATCGACAGATCCGTGTTGGGTACGACCGCGCGGCCACGCAACGTGCCGGTTGCGACATCGAGACGATTGTCGATGAAGTCCATCCCGCCTTGACGTGACGGCCTGGTTTCTCCGGACAACATGATCTGCACCGGATTGGCGGTGTCGCGTGAACTTGGCCGCAGTCCTTCGTGCCACAGACGGTTGTTCTTGAGATACGTCGCCTCATCCATGTCGAAATAGATATGGATCGGGTCCATCGACACGATCGACGTCAGTTGGGTCCCGCCGCTTTCGGCGCCCTGCACAAGGTTGCCGACGGACACGAGATGCCGGCTGACTCGGCCGTCGATTGGCGCCGTCACACGGGTGAAGCTCACATCGAGCTCGGCGCGCTTCAGCACGCCGTCCGCCTGCAGCACGGCGGCCTCCGCGCCCTGCGATTGCTGCCGGCGCTGATCGGCGACGGCTTCTGACACGGCACTGGTCCGGACGAGCTCCATGGCGCGCGCGAGTTCGCGCTCGGCCAGTTCGAGTTTTGCCTTGGCGTCGGCGGCTTGCCCCTGCGCCTGAAGCAGCGAGGCGTTGTAGGGGCGGGGATCGATGACATAGAGAAGGTCGCCGGCCTTGATCATGGCGCCGTCCTTGAAGGCGACGCTGTCGACGAATCCGCCGACCCGCGCTCTGATCTGCACCTGCTGGATTGCCTCGAACCGGCCGACGAATTCGTCCCAGTCGGTGACCGTGCGCGCCGTCGGCACCGCGACGGTGACTGCGGGTGGCGCCGGCGCCGCCGCCTGATCGGGCGCCTTGCTGCAGGCCGCCACAGCGATGGCGATAAAAGACAGGACGACGAGATGCGATGCCGGTGAGAGGCCTTGCTTGTGCATTTTCTTTTCCTTCGTCGAGCAAATCGAGCCAGGTTGTCTTGGTGTAGCGTCCGGGTGTCTTTAGTGTCGTGTTGTGTCCGCGCGAAACAGATCGATCGTGAACAGCTCCTGCGGACGCTCGACGCCACGCAGTGCGTAGCGCCCGACCGAAACGAGACGCGATCGATCGTGCGACGCAGCCGATGTGCTGAAGTCGGTTGAAGCGAGCGTCAGTTGCCCCGCGGAGCGGCACATGGTCGCGATCCGGCAGACCTCGTTCACGGCCGGGCCAATGACCGTGAAATCAAGCCGGTCGTCGCTGCCGACATTGCCGTAGAAGACGTCGCCCACATGCAGCCCCAGATAGATGGACGTGGTGGACTTTCCATCCGCGCTGCGCTGGAGCGACAGCTCCTGGGTTCGCTTCCGGACGCTCGCCTCCGCCTTCAGCGCATCGCCACAGGCGTCACGAATTGATGTCCCCCTGAAGATCGCCAATACGCCGTCGCCGATCAGTTTGAGGACTTCGCCGCCCGCAGCCTGGACGGATGAGATGACGGCTTCGGCATAGTCGTTGAGCAACGGGATGATTTCTTCAGGCGGGATCTGGTCGGAAATCGTGGTGAAGTCGCGCAGGTCGGAATACCAGAGCGCCGCGTGGATGCGCTCGGCGACGCCTCGCGACATCTGTCCCTGCAGAACGCGCTGACCGGTCTGACGGCCGAGATAGACATCGACCAGCGTCGCTGCAACCCGGCTCAACGCCATGCACTTGATCGCCAGCGCGATCGACGGCACGAGGTCGCGCAACGCCTGCAGGCTCTGCTCGTTGAAGCCGGTTTCGACGTCCGTCGTCCAGTGCGAATACACCGCATCCATTTCGCCGATCGAACCTTCCTGTTCGAAGCGATTGACGAAAGCGACATAGTCCGTATGTCCACTTTCTCTCAATCTCTCGAGATTGGTGAAATCGAGCAGGTCACCGAACCCGATGCGCGATCTGAATTCGTCCGCGCCCGTCTCCAGCAGCTGAAAGAAAGGGGAGCGGCGCCAGTTCTCGGCGGCTTCGCCTTCCTTCGTCGGTCCGTACTCGATGAAACGGCTTTCGTTGGTCGGCGTCACCTGCCACTTGAATGCGCGGCCCTCATAGGTGGGGTGAAGCGTATCGATGATGACCAGACCATGCGACAACAAGAGTCCGGCTTCGCGGCATTTGATGCAAAAGCCGTGCAGCAAGTCGGCTTCCGAGCCGCCGGCCAGGCCGCGCGCGACGACCCAGCTCTGGATGTCGCTGATCATTGAGGGGTGGACGTTCACGGAAAGACTCTTGATTTTATGGGACGAACTTACGTCAGATTACATCGGATCCGCTGACGCGGGTGCCAAATCCATAGGCAATGGACAGCGTGACAGTTTTGGTGCTGCCGAGGTCGAGCTTTGCAATTGCGTGGGCTTTGGGGGCTTGGGGAGGGCGATGGTGGCTTGAGAGCAACGCATCCGCTTCCCCGGAAGGCGCCAGGGTGAAGTTCCTCAGATGGGATCGACGGAATAGCTTGGCAAGGCCCGCGTGCCGGTCGGCTTTATGCGCGGTCCTTCGGCACGTTCAAGGGAAGGATGTTGGACATGACCGAGCCGCCACTGGACATGAGCGCAGATACCGACATCCTCATCGTCGGCGCCGGCCCGACCGGCTTGATGCTCGCAAACCAGCTCGCGAGGTGGGGGCTCAGCCCCCTCATCATCGATCGGCATTCGGGTCCGGCGCAGCAGTCGCGGGCGATGGCGGTGCAGGCGCGCACCATGGAAATCTACGCGAAAATGGGCGTCATCGACGAGGCGCTCTCGCGCGGCGCGGTTGCCGCTGGCGCGAACATGTGGACGAGCGGAAGATGGTCGGCGCGTGTCCCGATTGGCGACATCGGCCGCAATCTCAGCCCGTATCCCTTCGTGCTGATGCTCGGGCAGGACGAGAACGAACTGATGCTCGGCGCGCAACTGGACAACCACGGCATCGCGGTCGCGTGGAACACCGAGTTGACGGCGATCGAGCAGACACCCGACCACGTCGAGGCGACGCTCAGGCAGGCGGATGGCAGTGTACGCAAGATCAGGGCGAAGTGGGTCGCCGGCTGCGATGGCGCGCGCAGCCCTGTCCGCGAAATGAGCGGCATCGGATTTCCAGGCGCCCCTTACGCGCAAACGTTCTTCGTTGCCGATACCGAAGCGACCGGATCGATGAAGCCGGGTGAACTCAATATCTATCTGTGGCGGGACGGGTTTCATTTGCTCTTCCCGATGAAGGGCAAGGATCGCTGGCGAGCCATAGGCATCCTTCCTGCGCATTTGCGTGAGCGGGAGGATCTCGAATTCGAGGAACTGGTCCCGGCAATTCGGCAGGAAGTGGGAGCTGATCTGACCTTCAAGCGATGCGCCTGGTTTTCCACCTATCGGATTCATCATCGAGCCGCGGAACGGTTTCGCGATCGGCGTTGCTTCCTGCTCGGTGACGCCGCCCACATCCACAGCCCTGCCGGCGCGCAGGGCATGAACACCGGCTTGCAGGATGCCTACAATCTGGCGTGGAAGCTCGCGCTCGTCGTGCAAGGCCGCGCCGAGGCCGCCGTACTCGACACCTACGAACAGGAGCGTATTCCGGTTGCAAGGCGTCTGCTCGAGACGACGGACCGGGCATTCCAGCTCGTCGTATCGGAAGGCTGGCTTCCGACGCTGTTGCGGACAAAGATCATTGCGGTGCTCGCCGCGACCGCGATGCGGTTCGAGCCGATCAGGCGGCTTGCGTTTCGCACCATATCGCAACTTGGCATCAGTTATCCGGACAGCCCGCTGTCGCAAAGTCTTCCCGGAGGAGCGAAGCGGGCGCCGATGGCCGGTGAGCGCTTTCCATGGCTGCGGGTCAAGGTCGGTCCGGAAGGCGAGGTCAAGGACCTCCATCGCGAAATGGACGACAGATGGTTCCATCTGCTTTTGTTCGGCCAAACTGCGCCGTCATCCGGCTTCGGCGATCTGGTGCAAATGCATGTCGTTCCGCAGGACGAAGCCAACGCTGCGGAACTCGCGCGAGCCGGTATAAGTGGGCCTTCGTTCTATCTGCTCCGCCCTGATGGTCATGTCGGGCTTTGCGGTGAGGGGTTCGATGCGGTGGCCATCACGAGGTATCTCGCCGATCGTGCGCATCTCATGGCCCACATTCTACCCGCGCAAGCGGCCTAGATCGACCCGCCGGCCCTTCGGGATCGCGACCTTGTTCACGTCGCATCCGGTTCTGCTACGCAGCCACGATCATTACAAGTTAGTTAGCAAATTGCGGTACTGAATCGCACATCTTGCGCGGCCGGGGCCAAATCACCAATTCTTGATCTAACTCAAGCTTTCGCGAGTTCGAACAGCCAGGTTGTGTCGACGGTGCGCGAGCGCACGGGAGAATGACGCCAGCATGCTGCTGGCAGAGGGACAAATGAAACGCCGCTATTGGATCGGTCTTTCCGTCATCGTTCTGGCCTTGGGCGCGTGGGGCGCGACCAAGCTTGCCATCCGGCATGACAGATTGGAGCTTTACGATACGGCGCGACAGCGCAGCGTGCCCGTCGACCTGTACGTGCGTCGCGACAAGGCCATGAAGGCCGCGGCCGGCATGGGCGCCTTGCGGGTCGCCATCGTCAACCACGGCAATACCGTTCGTAGTTCCGAGTACTCGTTTCTCGCCAATGCGCTGGCCGCCCGTGGTTACCTGGTTGCGAGTATCCAGCACGACCTTCCGACCGATCCGCCCCTGTCGATGAAGGGCTATCCTTATGTCGGACGCCTCGCGACGTATGAGCGCGGCGCTGCCAATATCAATTTCGTTCTTGCCGAACTGAAAAAGATCGAGATCAACGCCGATTACGACAACATCACTCTGGCGGGGCATTCGCAGGGCGGTGATATCTCGGTGTTTTATGCGGCAGGTCATCCGGATCTGGTTGATCGGGTCATCACGTTGGACAACCTGCGGGTGCCGCTGGAATTCGTGAAAGCGAAGGTTCTGTCTTTTCGCTCGCGTGGTGGCGATTTCAAACCGGATCCCGGTGTCGTACCAGACGAGGAAAAGTCCAAGGACATGGACGTTGAACTGGATTCGACTGGCGCCCAGCACACGGATTTGAGCGATCGTGGTCCTGATGACGTCAAGGAGCGGATTTCGGCCAAGCTGAACAAGTTTCTGGATGACGACAAGCCCCGTCCGAAGCGACCAGCCTCGCCGCCGGTGCAGGTTACGCCTGGCGTGCCTCAGTAACGCGTCCGGCTGGCTCGAGTCAGCCCACCCGGAACGATCGAACCGGACCGAAGCGCAAAGCGGATCGCCAGCGGCAGCGGGCTAACCATCAGTTAACCGTTCCGACATCGTGCTCGCAGCTCCTGGTTCATTTAATGGAACCGATAACTGAAGCTGTGATGTATTGCGGCTCATGGGGGCGCATGAACGATATCCGGGCGGTGGGGTTCAGGATTCTGCCGACGCTCACGGCGCGTGCGAGGATTTCGCGACCGGCCAGCTTCACGAAGCCGTAAGACAGCTTCCGGTCGGCGTCACGCTCCAGGACCACGACGGCAGGTATCTGTTCGTCAACGAAGCTGCAGGTGTCCAGTTCAACCTTGCGACGTTCTCACCCAAATCACCTTCCCTGTTTCCGTACCAACAGCTGAAGCGCAGACAGGAACTGTGCGTTCAAACGCTGCGAACCGGCCAATCCGCGACCAGCGAAGAACGCATCTCCGGCCTCGCGGGCGAACGAGAGCTGTTGTGCGCGCACACGCCGGTCAGGCTTTCGAACCGGACGTTGCTGTTGACGAGCACGGTCGACGTCACCGAGCAGAAGGCGCGCGAGCGAGAGCTGTTCCGCCTCGCCTACTACGACGAACTCACGGGTCTGGCGACGCGGCGGCTGGTTGAAAGCCGAGTCGGCGAGCTCCTGGTCGCCGCAACGCACCGGAAGTTTGCCATGGTGTTTCTGGATGTCGATAACTTCAAGAACATCAACGACTACTATGGACACTCCGTCGGCAACTCCCTGCTGAAGCAGTTCGCGCAACGCATTGGCTTTCACCTTCGCGACACGGATTTTCTGGGCAAAATCAGCGGCGACGAATTCCTGCTGTTGCTCAATCCCGTTCAGAGCGACACCGAAATCGCCGAATTCATCGTGGGCCTGCTGCGGCGGCTCAAGGCTCCGTACCTGATCGACGGATCCGAGGTTTTTGCTTCGGCGTCCATTGGCGTGAGCTGCTTTCCGGAGCACGGCCGGACATATGAAGCGCTGTGTCAGAATGCAGACATCGCGATGTACCAGGCCAAAAGCCGAACGAAGGGTACGTTCGCGATCTTCGACGCCGGCATGGAACACGAAACCGTCGAGCGGACAAGGAACGAGCAATCGCTGAGGTTTGCGATCCAGGATCGACAGTTCTGCTGCGCCTTTCAGACCAAAGTTGATATCCGCACCCAGGAGATCAAAGGAGTCGAAGCACTCGTCCGCCTGCGCAACGAAAATGGGCTTCTCCAGGCGCCTGGAACCTTCATTGAGCTCGCGACCGAACTCGGCCTGATCGACAGACTGACGCATCTGGTCCTCGACGAGATCATGAGCTCGATCGATCAGATCGACAGCATGTTCGGCAAAGACGTGAGCATCAGCATCAACGTTGCAGCGAAACAGGCGGGTAATCTGGAGTTCATGCGCTCCTTTGTCCGTGCGCTTGAGGCAACGGGCTGCGCGACGCGGTTCATGGTCGAAGTGACCGAGGATGCCTTCCTCACAAAGTCGCATTTCCAGGCCGAGATCCTGCCGCTGCTGCGCAATATCGGCGTCGGTGTCTCAATCGACGACTTCGGTGTCGGCTATTCGTCACTATCTGCTCTGGCCGACATCACCGCGGATGAAATCAAGATCGACCGGTCCTTCATCACGGATATCCACAAGCGTCCACGCAGCCAGAGCATTCTCAAGGCAATCGAGTCCTTGAGCGAAGCGCTCGGGATGGTGGTCATCGCCGAAGGCGTCGAGACGTTCGAAGAGCTGGCCTATCTGCAGGCCGCGACGAAAATTCGATTTGCCCAGGGCTTTTACTTTTCCAAGCCTGTCCTGATAGACAAGTCGGAGCTGGAAAGGCTGCCCTCGAGCGGTTCGAGCCAGTCGCCGCCGGTCGGCCGGACCTTGCAGGAGCCGCGTGCCGTCAGCACCTCGCGCCGCCGCTGATCGGCAGCCGGGGATCACGAAGCGCTCCGGCCGAGGTCTTAGCGCGGTGTCGGCAAAGTCTGTATCTGCGCGGTCGGCCCGCAACGACTTTGCGCGATCTTTCCAGCGTCATTGAAGAAGATTGCGACGCGAACGAGGCCCCCGCTCGTGTGATAGGCGAGCGCCACACCTTCACCCTCGGGTTGCAGGTCCTCCAGCTCCAATGCGGGTTGCTCTGCAAAGCGCTGGATCCAGTACTGCTTCAACGCAGGCTTCCCGACCAGGATCTTCTGCCCGCCGCAACCGCATTCGAGGCTGGCGTCTTCGACGTAAAGATTCAAAAGAAGCTCCAGGTTTGCCGACCGATAGGCATCAAGCCAATCGATCGCAACCGCCATCGCATCAAAACCAGCCGACATGATTTCCGCAAAAGTTAAAGGCCACGGATGAGCGCTTAGGCTGCGCATCATGAACGGCTTCTGAACGAGATCTGCTGGCCAAAATTGAATGCCCGCCGGCTTTCGCCGGCGGGCTGCATCAAGGTCTATCTGGAAGTGTCTTTAGTTGTAGCTCGCGTACTTGAACTGCGGCAGCGCCTTGAGTTGGTCCTTGCTCGCGTCCATCACCGCGTGGTCGGGCGCCCAGTCAGTGACCGCGTCCCGCCGTGCGGCTGCGGTCGACGAACCGGTTGTGGTCCTGGCATCAGACCTGGCGTCGACCTTGGCCGACTTGTGCGCCTCTTCCATGAACTTCAGCTTGTCCATCGAGACCGCGATGTCGTGCTCGCCCATGCCCAGGAAGCCACCGACGCCTATGACGACGGCTTTCACCCTGCCTTCGGTATCGAGCAGGATTTCGTTGATGTCGCCAAGCTTCTCGTCGGCGCGGTTGTAGACGTTGAGGCCGATCAGCTTGGAGGAGCGCCATGCGCCCTTGAGGTTCATCTTGTCGGTCGTGGCAGCAGTCTCGCGCGCCGCCGGCGCCGTGGACGAGGTCTGCGCGACAGCGGTGGTGACCAGGGCAAGCGCGGCAATCGAGGTCGCAGCAAACAGTTTGTTGATTTTCATGGAAGGCTCCTGAGTTGAACTGGGCCGCCGTGCGCGGCAGTTTCATCAGGCGGCTAACGTCCTCACGAAAACGGAAGTTCCACAGGCCGGGAAAAATCAGCAATTGAAGGCCGGAAAAATGCGCCGTCTATCCAAGCGGAAGCGTGCAGCGCACCACCGTGCCCGACGAATTCGAGTCGATCAGGAAAGTTCCGCCGAGTGCGCTGATCCGTGCTTTCATTCCTTCAAGCCCGCGCCCCAGCCGGATTCCATCAGGCATCCCGATGCCGTTGTCCGACACTTCCGCGGTGATGTGAGAAGCGTGGATGGTCGCCAGAATGCCGGCCTTCGATGCCTTGGCGTGGCGCAAGACGTTGGTGATTGCCTCCTGGATAAATCGGTAGATTGTGCGCGCGGAAAGGTCGTCCAGCCTGTCGATCGCCGGATCGAGCTTGACCTCCGCCAACA
The DNA here is from genome assembly GCA_963774995.1 of uncultured Alphaproteobacteria bacterium. Lineage (GTDB taxonomy): Bacteria > Pseudomonadota > Alphaproteobacteria > Rhizobiales > Xanthobacteraceae > P52-10. The sequence goes on along the minus strand of CAVZHJ010000010.1, from coordinate 49,730 downwards.
GATTGCCCGCCCTGGCTGCCGGACTGTCGATCAACGCTGCGATGTTCCGGGTCAGCCCCAGGTTCTCGAGATCAAGCGGTCGCAGGCGCGCCAGCAGCCGGCTGTTGGCCTTCTGAATGGCTTCGACGATGCGTGAGATCTCGCTTACCAGCGCCGAATGCTGTGGGTCGGCGCTCTGCCTTTGCAGCGCGAGGGCATTCGCGCGGGCCGCAAACAGCAGCGGGCCGAATTCATCGTGCAGATCCCGGCCGATCTCGGCTCGTTCGTCGTCCTGGGCGCTGACAATGCGCTTCATGAAGGCGTTGTTGCTCGCATGGAGGGAGGCGAGGACACCGGCCAGAGCGTTGAGTTCGCCGCTCGTATGCTGAATCTCCGGTGGACCGGCACGGGCGACGGCGACGCTGTAGTCGCCGTCCTTCAATCTTGAGATCGCAGTGCTCAGACCCCGCAGGGGCCGCAATGTCGCCCGGACGGTCGCCTGCGAGATGCGGAAGACGAGAATACCGAGCACAAAAGGCGCGAGGCCAATGAACAGGAAAGCAATCCACTTCTCATAAACGTCTGCGGAATCGCTGGCGTAGAGCACAAGCTGGCTGGAGGAAGAAGCAACCGGAAAAACCAGTGGCTGCGCGTCTCCGTCAATGAGCTGGGTAAACCAGGCCGGTACTTGAAACGCCGAAGGGGCGGGGCCTGTCTGAGGCGTATCCGCGTCGCGAAAGCGAAGGTTGCCCGCTGGGTGGTAGTCGTTCAGCCGCCGAAGCAGGCGCGTGAGCGCCTCCGCCTGGTCGGGATTGGCCCGCAGCTCTGCATTGATCGCGCCGGCGATTTGCGCGCCCAGAAGCTCCATGGGCTCCCGCTCATGGTGCAAATGAGCAGCGGAGAACACCAGCAGGCCTGCCAGGACCATCGTAAAGGCCCCCAGCAGCATGGTGCAGAACAGCAGACTCAGCCGTGTCTGCAACGAAAGTCGTTTCCACATGTCGGATAACCGGATCGATATTGGGCCCTAGCCATTGTATCCTATGTTTGGGACAACTCATGGGCGGAATAACCGGCAATGCAGGCAAACCGCAGGACAAAAGTGCTGATTGTCGATGACCATCCGGTCGTCGTGTCGGGTTGCCGTGCCATCTTTGCGAGCGACCGCTCGGTGCGGATCATCTCGGCGTCGAACGAGCGCGAAGGTTTTGCGACCTACCGGCAATCGAAACCGCACGTCTCCATCATCGACATCAACCTCCCGGACCTTTCCGGCTATGAGCTTCTACGCAAGATCAGGAAGCGGGATCCCGCAGCCAAGGTCATCATGTTCAGTGTCAACGACGATCCTGCCTTTGTCGTCAGGGCGGTCGAGCTCGGCGCCAAGGGGTTCGTCTGCAAGGGCGACGATCCGCAAAGCCTGGTGGACGCGGTGCGCGAGGTTGCCAGGGGAACGACGTTCGTCTCGCCGCAACTGGCGCGATCGGTGACCTTTGCGTCGGCGGAAGCGCGCGCACACCCGGCCGGACATCTCAACAGCCGGGAGCTGGAGATCCTGCGCCTGCTGGCAAAGGGAAAGACGATCTCGCAGATCGCAGACGCCCTGGAACTGTCCTACAAGACGATTGCGAACACGACGACGCTGCTCAAGCAAAAGCTCGGTGCGCAAGCGCATGCCGACCTGGTGCGAATAGCGGTCGGGTTCGATATCTGAGGAGTTTGCAGATGACTGCCCGGCGCTTCGTTCGAAGCACCAGGCAGCCATAGTTCAGCCGCCATCACCCGAACAACAGGTCAGTCTGGATGTGCTGCCGCAGTTCGTCCGCGCTGACATTCTGCAGCGTGATCGATGCTTCGCCGTCGGCATAGGTGATGCGCGTGCCGGCGCCGACCTGTTCGATCGCAAGATCGGCAAGCTCAGCACCCACGAACCCAAGACGATCGACGCCGATCTCGAAGTCGAGGATCGTGTCGTGGCCGTCGCCCGGACGCGGACTTTGGAATAAACTGCTTCCGAGGGAGCGGAAGATGAACGTATCGGCCTCCGTGCCGCCCGTCATCGTGTCGTTGCCGTCGCCGCCTTCGATTTGGTCGACGCCTGCACCGCCGATCAGGGTGTCGCCGCCGCCAACGCCGAACAGCGTGTCGTTTTCAGAGCCTCCGTCAATGAAGTCGCCGTTGTTGCTGCCGAAGATGAGGTCCCCAAAGCTGGATCCGATCACCCGCTCGATGCTGACGTAGGTGTCGCCGTTCGACCACGACGTTGCGGAACCGCCACCCTGGCTGGCAGTGCCATCCTGGCCGGCAAAGAGGTTCACCACCACCGGGTCCGGCGCCCAGCTATAGTCGACGGTGTCGATGCCGTCGCCGCCGTTCATGACGTCAAAACCGGTCCCGCCGAACAGCGTGTCGTCGCCGGCTTCGCCGAACAGCTGGTCATCGCCGCTATCGTCGCCCAGAAAGCCAACTCCCGGCGCAAGCTCAATGTAATAAGTTCCGAGCCAATCATTGCCTTCGCCGCCCTTTTCGATGTCGCTGCCGCCCTTGCCGAAGATGGCATCATCGCCGGCGCCGCCGGAGAGAACGTTTGTGCCCGCATCGCCGGCCAGCATGTCGTTGAACCTGGATCCCGCGACGTTCTCGATGTCGCTCAAGGTGTCATGCAGAATGAGGCCGTTCTCGAAATCGATATCGAGGACGTTTCCGTTGAAGTTGAGGTTGAGCAGTTCGTGAGTCGTGCCCGTCTCGCCCCCGACGGCGACCGCAAAGGCGGATGCGCTGTAGTCGACGGTGTCGATGCCGTTGCCACCTTCGATAGAGTTGCTGCCGGAGCCGCCGAGCAGGCGGTCGTCGCCGTCGCCGCCCTTGAGCGTATCATCGCCGCCGCCGCCGGAGATGAAGTCGTCGCCGGCAAGACCCTGCAGCACGTTCGCCGCTGCATTGCCGATCAGCTTGTCGCCGTAGTTCGAGCCGGTGACGTTTTCGATATTGGTGAGCCGGTCACCAGCCGCGTAGCCGGCACCGGTCTGCAATGTGACGTTCAGGTCGACTTTCACGGCGGCGGTCGAGAGGCGATAGTTGACGGTGTCGTTGCCGCCCCGGCCGTCGATCGTCTCTGAACCTGAAGACAGCGTGAAGCTATCGTCGAACCTGGTGCCGATCACGCGATCGGAGCCGCCTGCGTTGATATAGTCGACGCCATAGCCAGGTCCGTAAGGACCGTTCAAATTCTCCAGGAAGGTAAAATCGAGAGTGTCGCTGGTTCGTCCCCCCTGGTGGCTCAAATTTCCGTTCCTGGCGCGCATGAGACATCCCCCATTGGGAAAGAGCGACCGGTGATCGGCTGCCCGATGGAGCAATGTGTCAGGGGGCTTGCTCCGGACGTGTTACGCAGGGAACAGAGCGTTTTGCGTGCGTGATCCAGATCACTTGCATCGGGTGGATTGCAGGGAGTCGGCATCAAGAACGCGCAGCCGTGGGCACTGAGGTCCAGTCGGCGCCGATCAGGGTGATCCCGGGGTCGCAGCCACGCTCATCGGCTCGTGATGCCACAGGTATGATTGCGAGTTCCATTCCCGGGAACCGGCTTTTGGGTGAACTCGAAATCTTTCCGGAAACGTCCACTTGGGGTACAAAGAGCAGCGCATCACAATCTCGTTGGGGCAATCATAATGAGGAAGGTGCTGTATGCGGTCGCGTTTGCGATCGTCGGGTGTCCATCTGCATTCGCGCATCGCGCAGTGCATATTGTCGCTCCGCCCGCTCCAGCCTATCGCACGGTTGAGCGGGATATCCGGGCAGAGTCGCAAAGCTACTGCCTGACATTGGGGATTTATTTCGAAGGGGCATCGACGCACGAGCCGGAAATCGGGCAGCGGCATATCGCCCGCGTCATTCACGAGCGAGCGCGGGCCAATTTAAGGAAGTGGGGAGGCTCCGACATTTGCAATGTCGTCTTCTACATGAGTAAGGGAGTCTGTCAGTTCTCGTTCACCTGTCTGCCGCTTGCGCGACGCACCCCCGGATTCGGCGTTGCGTGGCATCGGGCCCGCGAAATCGCCCTACAGGAGCTGCAGGGAACGAACGAACTGCACGAGCGGTCGATCCGCTACTACATGAACACGGCGCTGACGCCGCTGCGCAATGCCTGCCGGTTCAGAAAGGAGTTTGTGAAGGTCGTCGACGCAGGCCGGCATGAGTTCTTTCGCGAACCGACGGCGGAAGAGCGGGCCGAACTTGCCAACGGAAAATTCGAAGAATGCGAGCGGTACACGCAGCAACTCCGGGCGCAGGAGGCCAAGCGAAAGCGGCTTGCGGCACTAAAGCTGAAGAAGAACAAACTCAAACGTATTAAACTCGCGCGTTCGTCGAATTGACGGCGATCGAAGCGCGACTACCAGGGAAGCGGCCGCGCAAAGGCGAGGCCGTTGTACCGGTTCCGGCTCCACTCGTCAGGCAGATGAGCGAGATCGCGCTGTCGGTTGATCTTGCGCTTTGCGGCTTTCTGGCGAGCCGGCTTCACCTCCGCTTGTGCGGGCACCGTGGGGCCGCTCATCTGCGCGTATGCTTGGGTTGGCTTGCGGGTCTGGGCGGAGAAATCAACAATAACCATCGGCGGCGGCGATCCAAAATCGCGCGTTTCACCGCTGAACGTGATGGGCCGCGCCCCGGCCTGGGCTGCCGCAATCGGGATGCTGTAGCGTTGGGCCTCGGTTCGTGGTGGCTGCCTGGGAAGGTAGAAGTCGGCAACAAACAACAGTGCGAGAAGACCGCTGCCGACCCACAGGCAATATCTCCAGACAGGCATCAAAACCCCTGCATGCTCTCGCGCACGGAACTATCCGCGTTCCATGACAATCAGTTCGGCGGCGGGATGTTCCACGCGTCGCAAGTCAACTTTTGCGGTTGACGCTTGGAAGCTCATCTTGTGGTCGATGCAATACTGCTTTGAATGCCGCTTGAAAGCTCTGGTGCCGGCTTCTGCAAGTCACAGCTGACGAGCGCGACCAGCATGCGGCCAGTCCGAGCAGAATGCCGGCGCCGATGCCAGGTTCCGGGTGAATGCGGCTATGCCGTTGATGGACAAATGCCCCCGGTTTCGGTTTTCTCTCAAGGAGAAGGGATGCCGGGATCGCCGGCACGCATAACGCCGGCCGGAATCTCGATGTGATATATTTTGGGTTCACCAACCTCCGGATTTCGGGTTCGCAGCCGTGGTGCGTACCGAATGACGGAAACTCAACTCCTCACATCGCGGATTTTGCAGCCCAGAACGGTGCCGACGAGACCGGCGCCGATCACGTTTGCGGCAACGATGATGAGATCGCCGATCAACGCGCCGTAGGCGATCCACAGTACGAGGCCGGCGAACAGCGCCACCAGCATCTTCAGCGACAGGTCGTCCGTCGCGCCGCGAGGCAGCGCCTTTTGCACCTGAGGGATATACGACAACGAAGTAAGTGCGGCTGCCGCAAAGCCGAATATGCTCATGGAATCCGGCATCTTGGTTTTCCGCTGGTCCCGACGTTGCTTCCGCTGGCTATCGGGGGCAAGTGCGCCGCGGCGTCCAGGTTCCCGGAACGCCTGTCGATCCCGGCGCGTTCTCTGCCCGATGATCGCAGATTCCCGCCAGCCCTTCGAACGCCTTCGCGTCATGACCTACAACGTCCACGGCTGCAAAGGTCGTGACGGGGTCATATCGCCACTGAGAATTGCCGAGGCGATCGCCATGGCCTCGCCCGACGTTGTCGCGCTGCAGGAACTCGATGTCCGTCGCATGCGCAGCGGCAGGCTCGATCAGGCCGAACTCATCGCGCGCAGTTTGGGGATGCGTCATCATTTTGGGCCGGCCATGCGTGTCATGGAGGAACAATACGGTGATGCCATTCTCACGGCTTTGCCGATGCGTCTGGTCAGGGCCGCAGCGTTGCCCGGCATCAGATTTCCGGTGAAACCCGAACCGCGCGGCGCGCTCTGGACTGAAATCCGCATTGGGAAGACATCCCTGCAGATGATGACCACCCATCTTGGATTGATCCGGCGGGAGCGGGGATTGCAAGCCGGTGCGTTGAGCGGCCCGGACTGGCTGAGCCATCCCGGTTGCCGCGATCCGGCGATCCTCGCCGGAGACTTCAACTTTCTGTCACGATCGCGAGCCTATGCGGACATGACATCACGCCTGCAGGACGCTCAGCGGCTCTGTCCGTACAAAAGGGGGGAGCCGACCTTTCCCGCGCGCTACCCGCGCTTTCGGGTCGACTACATTTTTGTTTCGCCATCGATCATGGTCGATCGGATCGAGGCGATGAGAACTGCCATGACACGGATCGCTTCAGATCACCTGCCGCTTGTCGCAGATTTGCGGATTCCGGTGGAGACGCGGGCGGAGAAACGCGCGGCTCGGCAGCAAGCGCAGGCGCTCGATCATGTCCGATAACTGATGCCGCTGGCGCTCGGGCTAACTCTTTTCGCTTTGTCGGAAATAGTGCTGAATACGTGGAAGGATTGGCCAAGCCAGGCTGCGAATGCTTCGCTGCAGAAGCTCTAGCGGCTCGATCGGCCGCCTTGGATCGAGAACGAAGGTTGCCCAGACCGGACGCGTTAGTCCGCGGCGACTGACGTCGACGTGCTGGAGCCGGCGGGCTTCGTGGTTGAGCCGCTCGATGCCGGTGAGCAGCGAGTGCTCGGCATGCGCTGCGTCACGCACCTTTGTTGCGGTGGTGCCGAGATGCTCAGCCGTCAATCTCTCGCGGACCTTGCAGATGGCGTCACGCGCAGCATCATCCCTGGCTTCGACCACGATATCGCATTCCGTGTCCAGTCCCATCGAACGGTTGTTGAGGTTTGCCGAGCCGACGCGCAGCAGCCGATCGTCGACGATCATCAGTTTTGCATGCACATGAATTCGGTGTCTCGTCGTCGTTCTCGGAAATCGACGGATAGTAGATGCGCAGGCGCTTGTAACGATCGGCGCGTACCAGCCGTCGCATCAGCCGTTCGCGATTGCGGCCCATGACGAACTGCTCGGCGCGCCCGTGTGAGTCTTTGGTGACGATGATGACGACGTCCGGACCATCGGCCTGGCTCAGCTTCTTCACCAATGCCTTCGCAACGTCAGCTGCGGTGAGATACTGCGCTTCGATATAGATGTAGGTGCGCGCGGCAAGGATCGCGTCCTGGGTCAAGGCGGCGATCTCTTCGATCTGCGCGTTCTGCTCCCATCGGGGGAAGGTTCGTGCGAGCGCCAGTGGCGTTTCGGTGAAGTCGGGGACAAGCGCCGGCGGCCACAGCGATTCTCCGGGCTCGACTCCTCTCGGCGGCGGAAGTCCGGCGCGGCGCCACCGCTCGCGAACGATGTCGGCGAGCGCGGTTGCCGCTTCGCCATGTACCGCCATCTGAATGTCGTGCACGGGACCGTAGGGCTTGCCGTCCGGATCGATGCGATGCGGATCGACCGCGCGGTGTTCGGTCGAATCCCATCGCCAAACCGTGAGATCCATTCCGCCGGAGAAGGCAAGCGTCTCGTCTATGCAGACGATCTTTTGGTGATGCGCAGCATAGATCGGATGGTGCGTATCGAGATGAACGCGAATGCGAGGATGGTTTTGCCAGCTTTCGCCCAGCAGCAAGCCGGCGGGAGCGCTTGGGGCATGCAAAATCGCAACGCTCCAGATCAAAATGTCGATAAGCAGGTCGGGGTTTTGCTCGACCAGGCCGCGCAGCATTTCGCCGAGCGTCGGACAATTGTCGTCCTGCGGACGGAGCTTGATGCGGCCGTCAAAATCCCAGCCGAGGATCAGGATTGATTGCTTGGCGAGCAGAAGAGCGTCGCGCAGATGCGAGAAATACAATTCTGCGTCCACCAGCACCGCGGCGCGGTCAAACTCGAAGATACGCCAGCAATTCCTGCCTTCTCTCAGAACCGAAGTCTCGGATGTTGTCATCTGCTGGAATTGCTTGCCTGGAACGGGGCCCGAACTCGCTGAGGAAACGCGTGGGGTTAGCGACGGTTCCAAACTGGAACCCGGGCGCGCAAAGGGACGGGGCCAGGCTTTTCGATGGCTGCCGGTCATCGCCCTGCCCAAATGGGGCAGGGCGATCGCTGATCCAGGCCCATTTACAGATAGGCGAGCAACGACTGCAAAATCTCGGTCGCAACCGCTGCCACGGCGACGGCGAGGCCGGCGTCGAGCACCACGTCGCCGACGCGATCATCGGCCCTGACGATCCATTCCCAAATCGTGCGCTGCATAGGGACCTGCCAGGTTACTCGGCCGCCTCGCGCTGGGCTTCCTGATTGACAGCCGTTTCAGCCAGCTGGCTCAACGACTCGTCGGTCTCTTCCTCTTCGTTAAGCGTCTCCTTCAGGAGCTTCGCAGCCTTGGTCAGCCCGAGCTCATCGGCCCACGTCGCGAGGGTGCCGTAGCGGGTGATCTCATAGTGCTCCACCGCCTGCGCGGCCGAGATCAGCCCTGCATCCAGCGCCGGGGAACCCTTGTATTCCTTGATGATGTCCTGGCCCTCGGCGAGGATGCCCATGATCGCATCACAGGTCTTGCCCTGCGGCTTGGCGTCGATCTCCGAAAACACCTGCTCCAACCGGGCAACCTGATCTTCGGTCTGGGCGTGGTGTTTTTCGAACGCTGCCTTCAGATCTTCGTTCTGAGCGGCCTTCGCCATCTTCGGCAATGCCGCCAGGATCTTCTTTTCGGCGAAATAGATATCCTTCAGCGTGTCGTGGAAGAGGTCGTCGAGAGTCTTGGTCTTGGTCATGCTGGTCCCCTTTTCGAATGAGATGGACCAGCAACTCGCCAGCAGCGTCTGCGTTCCTGAGAAAAGCCATGAAAGGAAAAGACATGACAGAGAAAAGACATGGAGGATGTCAGCGGAGGGTCAGGCGGCCCGTGTCTTGAGGAGCGCTTCGGCTTCCTCGATCAGGCGGCGATATTCCGCAGCGCGCCTTCGGTTTTCCTGCCGGACCGTCTCGTCCGTCGCGAGGCTTCCGAGAAGCTCGCAATCGGCGGCCTTGGTACGCAACTCCTCGATCGTCGCCTTGATGTCTTCCATCGGGCACTCCGCTTCCATCAGGCGGGCGCGCAATCAATCGTCTTTCGGTCACCGGCGCCCTGATCACGGTCGGTGGATCGAGTGTCTTCTCATTCAATGAATTAGGCGAGTCCAATCTTTGCGGGCTCATGACGGCATGCGATGTGGGACGTGCCTGTCGGCGGATCGGCCGCAATTTGTGTACAATTGTGTTCACAGCCAAGAGAGAATGGACACCATGGCGGGGGCCATTGATCGCCTGGAACAGCCAGGCCGTATTGTTCGCTTGCGTTGGCCCCCCTTTATTGCGTGACAACGCAAAGGCAGCGCGCCCGTCGTTCCCGCCGGACCAGCGCAGCCTTTGTTTGTCAGGAACTTTTTGTCAGCAACGTGACGATTCGATTCGGAAGGATCGGGTCAATAGCGATTTCGTTGCTCGCGGGACTGGTCCGCAGACGCGTTGCAACTACAATGGCGCGGGGCGATGCCGTTCGAGCCGGAGATGGATGTAACGTTGCGCTTTCGCAAGCTTCGCCACGACCGCTTGCTCGGTGTGCTGGTCGCGGTCGGAATATTCCTGCTTGCCCTGGGCTTGCGGATGGCGGTCCCCGGCGACGGCATTCCATTCGTCACGTTCTATCCGGCGGTCATTATCGCCGGCTATCTCGCCGGCACGGGCGCCGGCGTGCTGGTCGTTGTCCTGAGCGAGCTTGCGGTGTTTTTCATCTTTTCATCGCGGCCGATGTTCCTTGGTTATGACGCGCCGAACCCGGCGCTGCCGTTCGGCGCATTCGCGGGCGCGTCCGCCGTCATTCTTGTCTTCATGCATCTGTTGCATCGCACCGCGGACAAGCTCTGGGTCGAGCGGGAGAAGAGCGAAGCGATGTTCAGCGAGCTGCAGCATCGTGTCGCCAACAACATGCAGCTGGTCGCGAGCGTTCTTCAGCTCGAGCGAACGACTCAGCGTTCGAAGGCGGACTCTCTGCTTGCCGCGCAACGGCGTCTCGAACTTCTCGGAACCATCCACCGCCGTCTGTATGACTCCGCAGCAAGCAGCCAGCCCGTCACAATGCATCTTGCGACACTCTGCGACGAACTGGTGCGTGCGGAGGGGCGAAACGACGTGACGATCGAGGTGCAGCCGTCTGCGCTCATGCTCGGCCCGGAGCGGCTGATCGTCCTGTCGCTGCTGGCGGCCGAAATTGTCACCAACTCCTTGAAGCATGCCTTCAAGGCAAATGGCGGCCGGATCGACGTTCGCATCAACAGTATCTCGGACCCTTGCGAGCTGATGATATCCGACAACGGGAGCGGAATGGCCTCGGGCGAAGAGGCGCTCGGCTCCTCGCTGGGCCGCGGCATCATCAACAGTCTGGCAGCCAACCTTCGCGGCCATGTTGATTATTTGCTGGATGAAGGCACGACGGTGAAAGTGACATTCCAGCGCGATTGATGCGTGTGGAGATGACGTTCTGCGCGGAGACTCCGGCTTCTATTTTGTCACCGGCGTTCCGGGCAACGATGTGCTCGATGGTGGGGCAGGAACGACGCTTTGTTCGGCGAGGGCAGCAACGACACGCTGATTGGCGACACAGGCCAGAACACCCTCGACGGCGATGAAGGCATCGACACCGCCAGTTACCTGGGCTTTGCGAACGGCGCGCTTTTGAATCTCGGAAGCGGCAAGACCAGGATGCTGGAGCGTCTGGTCAAGCGCTCGTGATCGGAGGGCTGTCACCTGCGGAACAGCGATGCCGCGCAGGCGATGGCATTCTGCACTCAGGCTCATCGAGGCGCTGATGGTCCCACGGCATCGATGAACCCTTTGGACCGCCGGGGACGTCCCACTCCGGCGGTCCTTAGCGTGCGTGCACTTGAGTTCGCAACCCCGCCAGTGAGTTCACTTTTATGCAATAGAGCCGGAACGTATGTTCGCCCCGTGCGTCTTTGAGATCAGGAAGATGCGAGGTCTACCGTCGTGACATGATCGGCAAGGACTATTTCAAACGGCAGGCGAAGACGCTCCGCAAAATGGTTGGGGTTACGCAGGACAAGACGGCTGTGCACCGGCTGACCCTGTTGGCTGACGACTTCGAAGCCAAGGCGGAGGCGGGTCCCGACAAACCCGAAGTGTGGACGCCCGCGGCTGTCCGCGACGATGAAGTCGGCGGCCGGCAGTGAGACAATTGGCCTAAGTCGCTGGCGGGATTTCCGTATCCGGAGGGGAACCAAACGCCAGCCGGTGCGTTCAAGCCCTGTTTTGGCCTTATTTTTTGAACGCGAACGCCACCGCAAAAGGAGTTCTCCCTGAACTCGCCCTGCCGGTTCGACAGCTGACCGAACGCGTGCGGCAGCCCTTGAGGGGGCGCCGCGCCGCATCATCGTTAAGGATCTGCCATGCCGAATGCCACCACCTCCAAAGTCTCCCCGAACGGCCGGAGCGTGCGGCCGGATGTCACGCCGGAGGCCTATCCGCTTCCAGCACTCTTGAATGCACTGCAGGCGATGAAGAGCGGCGACTTTTCAGTGCGGATGAACAGCGCCGATGCCGGGCTTGAAGGAAAGATCGCCGACGTCTTCAATGAGATCGTCGCAGCCAACCAGCAGATGTCCGACCAGCTCCGCCGGGTTGGCCAGTCGGTCGGGCGCGAAGGCAAGACCAAACAGCGCGTCAAGTTTGGCCTGGCCGGCGGCTCCTGGGGCGACATGGAATCCTCGGTCAACGGCCTGATCGACGATCTGCTCTGGCCGACCACCGAAGTGACCCGCGCGGTGACCGCGGTGGCGCGCGGCGACCTGATGCAGACGGTGCCGTTCGACGTCGATGGACGACCGCTGAAAGGTGAATTCCTGCGCTCGGCCAACATCGTCAACACGATGATCAAGCAGCTCAGCGTGTTCACCTCGGAAGTGACGCGCGTGGCGCGCGAGGTCGGCTCCGAAGGCAAGCTCGGCGGTCAGGCTCAGGTGTCCGAGGTTACGGGCGTCTGGCGCGATCTCACCGAGAGCGTAAATTCGATGGCCAACAATCTGACCGGTCAGGTCAGAAACATCGCCGAGGTGACGATCGCGGTTGCGAACGGCGACCTGTCGAAGAAGATCACGGTCGATGTGCGTGGCGAAATCCTGCAACTCAAGGAAGCCATCAACACGATGGTGGACCAGCTGCGTTCGTTTGCCTCGGAGGTGACGCGCGTGGCTCGTGAAGTCGGTACCGACGGCAAGCTCGGCGGCCAGGCGATCGTACCGGGCGTCGCCGGGACGTGGAAGGACCTGACCGACTCCGTCAACGCGATGTGCGGCAACCTGACGGCGCAGGTGCGCAATATCGCGCAGGTAACGACGGCTGTCGCGCGTGGCGACCTGTCGCGCAAGATCACGGTGGACGTGCGCGGCGAAATTCTCGAGCTGAAAGACACCATCAACACCATGGTGGACCAGCTCAACTCGTTCGCCTCGGAAGTGACACGCGTGGCTCGTGAAGTCGGCACCGAGGGCAAGCTCGGCGGCCAGGCAGGCGTACCGGGCGTCGCCGGCACCTGGAAGGACCTGACCGACAGCGTGAACTTCATGGCGGGCAACCTCACCGCCCAGGTGCGCAACATTGCCGACGTGGCAACTGCCATCGCCGGCGGCGACCTGTCGAAGAAGATTACCGTCAATGTCTCGGGCGAAATTCTGCAGCTGAAAGAGACCATCAACACGATGGTCGATCAGCTGAACGGATTCGCCGGCGAAGTGACGCGCGTGGCACGCGAGGTCGGTACCGAAGGCAAGCTCGGCGGTCAGGCGCAGGTACCGGGCGTTGCCGGCACCTGGAAGGATCTGACCGACAACGTCAACTCGATGGCCTCGAACCTGACCGGCCAGGTCCGCAACATCGCCGAGGTGACCACGGCCGTGGCGCAGGGCGACCTGTCGCGCAAGATCACGGTGGACGTGCGCGGCGAAATTCTCGAACTCAAGAACACCATCAACACGATGGTCGATCAGTTGAACGGTTTTGCCGGCGAAGTCACGCGTGTGGCGCGCGAAGTCGGCACCGAAGGCAAGCTCGGCGGTCAGGCGCAGGTGCCGGGCGTTGCCGGCACCTGGAAGGATTTGACCGACAACGTCAACTCGATGGCGTCGAACCTCACGGGCCAGGTGCGCAACATCGCCGAAGTGACGACGGCTGTGGCGAAGGGAGACCTGTCGCGCAAGATCACCGTGGACGTGCGGGGCGAGATTCTCGAACTGAAGAATACCATCAATACGATGGTTGATCAGCTGAACGGCTTTGCCGGCGAAGTCACTCGCGTGGCGCGCGAGGTCGGCACCGAAGGCAAGCTCGGCGGTCAGGCGCAGGTGCCCGGCGTCGCCGGCACCTGGAAGGACCTGACCGACAACGTCAATTTCATGGCCAGCAACCTCACGGCACAGGTCCGCAACATCGCTGAAGTCGCGACCGGGATCGCCAGCGGCGATCTGTCGAAGAAGATCACGGTGGACGTGCGCGGCGAACTGCTGCTGCTGAAAGAGACGCTGAACACGACGACCGAACAGCTTCGCTCGTTCGCCGCCGAAGTGACGCGCGTGGCGCGCGAAGTCGGAACCGACGGCCGCCTCGGCGGCCAGGCGGTAGTGCCGGGCGCTGCCGGCACCTGGAAGGACCTCACGGACAACGTCAACCTGCTGGCCGCGAACCTTACGACACAGGTCCGCAACATCGCCGAAGTGACGACGGCGGTGGCGAGGGGCGACCTGTCGCGCAAGATCACCGTGGACGTGAAGGGCGAAATCCTCGAACTCAAGAACACCATCAACACGATGGTCGACCAGCTGAACGGCTTCGCCTCGGAAGTGACGCGCGTGGCGCGCGAAGTGGGAACGGAAGGCAAGCTCGGCGGTCAGGCCGAGGTGCCCGGCGTCGCCGGCACCTGGAAGGATCTCACCGACACCGTCAACTTCATGGCGGCCAATCTGACCGAACAGGTGCGCGGCATCGTCAAGGTGGTGACCGCAGTCGCCGACGGCGACCTGAAGCAGAACCTGACGGTAAAATCGAAGGGCGAAGTCGCGGCACTCGCCGACACCATCAACTTCATGACGGGAACGCTGGCCACTTTCGCCGACCAGGTCACGAGTGTGGCGCGCGAAGTCGGCGTCGAAGGCCGGCTCGGCGGACAGGCCAACGTGCCCGGCGCCGCCGGTACGTGGAAGGACCTGACCGGCAATGTCAATCTGCTCGCGGCGAACCTGACCAATCAGGTGCGCGCCATCGCCGAGGTCGCGACAGCGGTGACCAAGGGCGACCTGACGCGGTCGATTCAGGTGGATGCGCGCGGCGAAGTTGCCGAATTGAAAGACAACATCAATACGATGATCGACAACCTTCGGTTGACGACCGATCGCAACACCGAACAGGACTGGCTGAAGACGAATCTCGCCCGCGTCACCGGCATGCTGCAGGGGCAGCGCGACCTGACCACGGTCGGGCGGCTGTTGCTCAACGAGATGACGGAACTGGTCGAGGCGCAACTCGGCGTGATTTATCAGATGGAAGGCGACAATGCACAGGGGCTGAAGTTGCTATCGGCACGCGCGGACGACGCCGCGCAGGGGCATCCCGCGACCATCAGGATCGGGGAAGGATTGGTTGGTCAATGCGCGCTGGACAAGCGCCGCGTACTGATCGAGGAATTGCCGGCGCACGCCGTGCCGATCGGGTCGGCGCTGTTCAAGGTGGTGCCGCAGAATGTGGTCGTGCTGCCGGTGGTGTTTGAAAGTCAGGTCAAGGCGGTGATCGAACTGGCGTCGGTCAAGTCCTTCACGCCGTTGCAGATCACATTCCTCGAGCAGCTCACGGCCAGCATCGGCATCGTTCTGAATTCGATCGAAGCCACCATGCAAACCGAGGCGCTGCTGAAGCAGTCGCAGAATCTCGCCGGAGAACTGCAGTCGCAGAAGCGCGAGCTGCAGGACACTAACGATCAGCTCGAGCAGAAGGCGCAGCAGCTGGCCGAACGCAACGTCGAGGTGGAGCGCAAGAACCAGGAGATCGAGCAGGCGCGCGGCGCGCTCGAGGAAAAGGCGAGTGAGCTCGCGCTGACCTCGAAGTACAAGTCCGAGTTCCTGGCGAACATGAGCCACGAGTTGCGTACACCGCTGAACAGTATTCTGATCCTGGGTCAGCAACTGACCGAGAATCCCGAAGGCAACCTGACCGGCAAGCAGGTGGAGTTTGCGCGCACCATCCATGGCGCGGGCACCGACCTGCTCAACCTGATCAGCGACATCCTCGATCTGTCGAAGATCGAATCCGGCACTGTCACGGTCGATGCGGAAGAGATCGTGGTGGGGGGCGTGCTCGACTCGATCGCGCGGCCGTTCCGCCACGAAGCGGACACGCGCGGCCTGTCGTTCGATGTCAACGTCATCCCGGGTCTCGCCCGTACCATGACGACCGATTCCAAGCGCCTGCAGCAGGTCTTGAAGAATTTGCTGTCCAACGCCTTCAAGTTCACCGCCCATGGCGGAATCAAGCTGACGGTCTCGCAGGTGGCGAGTGGCTGGAATCCCAGGCATCCCGTGCTGGACCAGGCGCCCGCCGTCGTCGCGTTCGAAGTGGCGGATACCGGCATCGGCATTCCACTCGACAAGCAGCGGATCATCTTCGAGGCCTTCCAGCAGGCCGACGCCTCCACCAGCCGCAAGTATGGCGGCACGGGGCTTGGGCTTGCCATCAGCCGCGAACTGGCCTCGCTGCTCGGCGGAGAAATCCATCTGCGCAGCACGCCCGGCAAGGGCAGCAACTTCATCCTGTACCTGCCGGTGAAGTATGTCGGCGCTTCCAATCCGCAGGTTGTGGATCAGCACGGGAATGCGCCGAGGATCTTCCGCGCCATCGTCGACGGCAACGAGGCCACGGGCAAGCCAGTCGAACAGGTGGCGGACGATCGCAACGCGATCGAGGCCGGAGATCAGATTCTTCTGATCGTCGAGGACGACGTTCACTATGCGAAAATCCTGGCCGATCTTGCGCACAAGAAAGGCTTCAAGGTCCTCGTTGCAACCAAGGGTATCGATGCGCTGGAACTTGCGAAGCAGTTCCAGCCATCGGCCGTCTCGCTCGACGTGTTCCTGCCGGACATGCTCGGCTGGACCGTGCTGAGCCAACTCAAGCAGAATCCGCTGACCCGGCACATTCCGGTTCAAGTCGTCACGCTGGATGAAGACCGGCAGCATGCTCTCGCGCGCGGCGCTTTCTCCTTCGTCAACAAGCCGACGACCAGCGATGGGGTCGAAGACGCGATCGAGCGCATCAGGAACTACTCGGCGCAGAAGCGAAGGCGGCTCTTGATCGTTGAGGACAATCCGTCCGAGCAAATGAGCATAGCCGCATTGCTCGGGCATGACGACATCGAGGTCATGACGGTCGGCAGCGGCGAGCATGCGCTCGATGCGCTGCGGGCCAATTCGGTCGACTGCATCGTGCTCGATCTCAAGCTTCCAGACATGTCGGGGTTCGAGGTGCTCGAGCGGATGCGGGCAGACGTTGCGCTGGCCGACGTGCCGGTAGTGGTGTTCACGGGGAGGGAACTCTCGGCGCAGGAGGACGCGAGGTTGCACAGGATGGCGCGCAGCATTGTCGTCAAGGGTGTGGAATCGCCGGAACGCCTGTTGGACGAGACGTCGCTGTTTCTCCATCGCGTGGTTACGGATTTGCCACCCGAAAAGCAAAGAATGCTGGAACGTCTGAACTCGTCCGATGAGGACCTGGTCGGGCGGACCGTGCTGCTGGTCGACGACGACGCGCGCAATATCTTTGCGCTGAGCAGCGTGCTGGAGCGGCGGGGGATGAACGTTCTGACCGCGACGACCGGCCGCGAGGCGATCGCTCTGCTCGAGGGAACCGCGAACGTCGCGATCGTTCTGATGGATATCATGATGCCGGAGATGGACGGTTACCAGACGATCGCGGCGATCCGGCAGAATGCAGGCGTTCCGCCGGCTGCCGATTGTTGCATTGACGGCGAAAGCGATGAAGGGCGACCGGGAGAAGTGCCTTGATGCCGGCGCGTCGGACTATCTCGCCAAGCCGGTCAATACCGAGCAGTTGCTCGCGGCGTTGCGCATGTGGTTGCATCGCTGATGCGCGCGCCTGAAAAAGCGAAAACCGGTTTGCGGATCAGATCATGCATAATAAGCAAGCGGACATGGCATGATTGAGCAGGTCATGATCGATAGCGGCAAGCTCAACATCCTGCTGGTTGACGACCAACCGGGCAAGCTTCTGAGCTATGAGGCGATACTCGGACCGCTTAACGAGAATTTGATCGCAGTGCGCTCGGGCCGCGAGGCGCTTGAATGCCTGCTGCGCACGGAAGTGGCGGTCATTCTGCTGGACGTCAACATGCCCGAGTTGGACGGTTTTGAACTCGCCTCGATCATCCGCGAGCATCCGCGCTACCGGCAGATCGCGATGATCTTCATTTCGGCGATCCATCTGTCCGATATCGATCGCCTGCGCGGCTACGAAATGGGTGCGGTCGACTACGTTCCCGTGCCCGTTGTAGCGGAGGTGCTGCGCGCCAAGGTCAGGATCTTTACCGAACTCTACCGCAAGACCCGCCAGCTCGAGCAGCTCAACAGCGAGCTTGAACAGCGCGTGCGCGAACGCACGGCTGAACTCGAGGCGTCAACCCACCGCCTGATGGAAAGCGAGCGGCGGCGCAGCCTCGCGCTGGCCGCGGCGCAAATGGGGTCGTGGCATTGGGACAGCGCCTCGAAGAAGTTTCATTGGGACGCCGGCCTTTTCCGCATCTTCGGCGTCGACGGCGTGTCGTTCACACCCAACGCCGCAAGCATCCGCGCATTGCTCCAGCCTGACGACTGGCCGAAGCTCGATGAGGTCATGAGTCAGCTGATGTCGGGCGGCGAAGCCCCGCATATCGAATTCCGGATCCGCAGGCCCGATGGCAGGATCCGCTGGTGTATCGGCAGTTCCGCATCCACCGTGAATGCAGCGACCGGCGTCATCCACATCAGCGGGGTCGTCGTCGATATTTCGGATCGCAAGGCCGATGAAGATCGTCAGACCTTGCTTGCCCGCGAGGTCGATCATCGTGCGAAGAACGCACTCGCGTTGGTTCAGGCGCTGGTGCGCCTGACGCGGGCGGAAACCATCGAGGAATTTGTCGGCGCGGTCGAGGGGCGGATTCTCGCCCTGTCGCGGGTGCATTCGATTCTGTCGCAGTCGCGATGGGAAGGTGCGGATCTCGCGAGCCTGTTGCGAGACGAACTTGCGCCGTTCGACCTCGCCAACAACGCAAGACTGGTTGTCGAAGGTCCGGACGTGCTGCTGGGTTCCAGCACAGCCCAGACATTGGCGCTGGCGCTGCACGAACTTGCGACCAATACGGCAAAATACGGTGCGTTGTCGGCGCCGTCAGGACGCCTCAGCGTCTGTTGGCGGATCGAGGCGCAAGACCTGGCGATCCGGTGGACGGAGCAGGGGGGACCGTCGGTCTCACCGCCAACCCGCAAAGGTTTCGGGACCGCTGCGATCGTTGCCGGCATTGAGCAGCAGCAAGGCGGTCACGTCACCTTCGACTGGAAGACAGAAGGGCTGGACTGCCTCATCAGGATTCCCCTGAAGGAGTCCTTTATCGGCAAACAGCCGGTGAAAGCGAGGCCGCTTGCGAATGCGTCTGCGGCAGGCGGACCGGTCAATGCGGCGGTTCCGTCGGTGATGATCGTCGAGGACGAGGTGCTCGTCGCGCTCGACTTGCAGGAGTCGATCACGTCGCTCGGCTATGCGGTCGTAGGTCCCTACGGCCGGCTCTCGGAGGCGATCGAGGGGGCTGAAACACAAGTGATCGACTTCGCCATTCTCGACCTGAACCTGAACGGTGAAATGACCTACGATCTGGCGGAACAACTGGAGAAGCGCGGAATCCCGATCGTGTTCACGACCGGCTACGAGGCCGACGCCATCAAGACCCGGATGGGCAATTGCCGGGTACTGAACAAGCCGGTCGTCAGGGACGCGCTGGAGAGCGTTCTGCGGGAGCATTTTGAGCCGCCGCCGCAAAGGGCAGTCGCAGGGCGCTGAGACCGGAGTTCAGGTCGGGCAGGTCCGCCGCGGGCCGCTTGTTACTGGCGCGCGATCCAGTCGTTGACGTGAATGAACGTCATGCCGGCGGCCTGAGCGCCGCGGCCGTCTGTGTCAGGATTATCGCCGATCATCACTGCATCGTCGCTCCGCGCGCCGAGAAGCTGCAAGGCTTTGCGGAACATCGGCAACTCTGGCTTGCCTATAATACGATGAGCAACGTTGCCCGTGCAGGCGAGCAACGCACTCAGCAGTGCTCCCGTTTCCGGAACGACAGTCTCATTTGGTCCTGGATGGGTCAGGTCCGGATTGGCGACGATGAGTTGCGCTCCGTTGCGTACGGCGTTGGCGGCTGCCGTGAGACGCGCATAGCTGAACTTTCGGTCGCGGCCAAGGACCACGATATCCGAATTTGTTTCGGTCAGTTCAAGGCCGAGCTGGCGCGCGTAGGTGCGAATCGCGCTGCTCGCCAGCACCATCACCCGTGCTCCGGGCGTTTCGCGCGCGACAACGTCGATTGCGGTAGCGCCTGCGAGCAAGATCCGGTCGGGCGGCACAAACAGCTTCATTGCTCGCAGCGAACGCGACAATTGCCAGGGAGTATGCTCGGCATCGTTCGACAGCAGCACGAAACGATCGCCCAGCCCCTGGAGCAGCCTTGCAGCGAAGGGAAGCGGTGCACCACCGCTGATCAATGTCCCGTCGAGATCGACAAGGTAGGCGCGGTGTGGTTGAGGCTTCGACAAATACTGCTCGCGAAATCAGTCGTTGGTGCAACGTGTTCTCAATCGCTTGCGATGTCAAACCTGCGCCGGCTTGGCGCGGACCGGACTTCAATGCATAGTGTGGAAGCTGTCAAGGAAAGCAGGAATGGTTACCCGGATTGCCGTTGTTGCCGACATCCATCATGGGCGCGACACCGCGACCAAGCGCGGCACCGCGGCGCTCGGCCTGCTGGATCGGTTTGTCGACGGCGTGAACGCCGGAAATTTCGATGCGGTAATCGATCTCGGCGACCGCATTTCGGACGAGAACGCAGAGCGCGACGCCGCGTTACAGCGCGAGGTGGCGAAAGGCTTCCGCCGCCTCGGCAACAAGCCGCGACATCATGTCGTCGGCAATCATGACATCGCCCATATGTCGGAAGCAGAAAATGCAGCCTTGCTCGATGTGCCGGTGCACACGCGCGCGGTCGTCATCGGCGAGCATCGCGTGGCATTCTGGCAGCCCGATGTGTCGGTGAGCCTCGAGCGCGGGCTATTTCTCAAGCAGGGTGACCTCGACGCGCTGGCGCAGCTGTTGAATGCCGATGACAGGCCGACCCTGCTCGTGACGCACGTGCCGCTGTCGGGTCATGCGCAAACCGGAAACTACTATTTCGAGCGCAATCCCGGGTACGCAACCTATGCGGAGAACGCTGAAATCCGCGAGGTGATCGCGGGCGCAGCTTGCCCGCTGATTGCGCTCGCCGGCCACGTGCACTGGAACACGCTGACGGTGGTTGACGGGACGCCGCATCTGACACTGCAGTCTTTGACTGAGACTTTCATGACCGGCGAGCCCGCAGGCAGCACCGCCGTGATCGAGATCGACGGCGACGAATTCCGCTTCATCGTCGGCGGGCTCGACCGGCTTACGGTGACGCTGCCTTGGCCAAAGGCAAAGCCGCGGTGGCGGCCGCCTATCAGGTCCTATGAGGAGATGAAGGCCGACCCGACTTCGTCTTACTACAAGCCGCCGACATAGAACCTCGCTCCGGCGAGTATCGACAATTTTCCAGCCCGGATGCGATAACGGTTCTGCATGAGGATCGAGGAAATACGCATTGGGTCGTCTGCGGGGGCGATGCGAGAGTGCGCCTCCCCGGCGGGGTCTGCCGCCCGAGCGTGAGGCTGGAATTTCGGATGAAGCATAACTTTCGCGATATCGTTCCGCACCCTGACGATCCTCGTGTCGCCGGCATTTGCGATCGCGACGCCTACCAGCACATCGAGCAGCGGCTGGGAAATCCGCGCATCAGGCAGGCCGTCGAAGGCTGGAAGCAACGCATGGCCCAGCCCTTCCTCGGCATCACCGCAAACGGCGAGACGATTCCGGACCTCTATCATCTGGCGGCGGAGGATGCGCCCGGCGGGCAAATGGTCGCCGCCGCAAGGCAGCTGCTGTCCGTTCTCAATGGAGAAGAAGCCGCACGGGTACGGCGAAGCGTCGACTCCGAGCATTGGCGCGTCTGGAGCAATCCCGAGCTCTACGTCAATCATCAGGGGCTCCGCCTCGATGAGATACGCCCCGAGGTGCGCGAGGCCATTCTGGAACTTCTGCGCGCCTGCATGAGTCCGAAGGGATACGACAAGGCGCGGGATTGCATGCGGATGAATCACTTTCTGGGGCAGGTCGTGAATGCGCCGAAGGTGATGAACCAGTACAGCTACAATTTTCTGCTCTATGGCGAGCCTTCGCTCAGCGAGCCTTGGGGCTGGAACTTCTTCGGCCATCACCTTTGCCTGAACTGCTTTCTGCTTGAGAAGCAAATGGTGATTTCGCCGACCTTCATGGGCGCCGAGCCGAACATTATCGATGAGGGGCCGTGGAAGGGCCTGACGATCTTCACGGAAGAGGAAGAAAAGGGGCTCGATCTCATGCGATCGCTGCCCGCTGGAGTTCGTGACGCAGCCCGGATCTACAGGCTGATGAAGGACCCGGCGATGCCGGAGGGGCGTTGGCACCCGGCCGACCAGCGCCACCTTGGCGGCGCCTTTCACGACAACCGGGTCATTCCGTACGAGGGCGTGCGGGTGTCCGAATTCACCGCCGCTCAGCAGAAGAACCTGCTCGACGTGGCCGAGGTGTTCCTGAGCTACCTTCCGCCGGGCCCGTTACGCGCGCGCATGTCGCAGCTCGAACGTCATCTGCCGGAGACGCGCTTTGCGTGGATCGGGGGTTACGGCGACGACGACACGTTCTATTACAAGATTCATTCGCCGGTTGCGATGATCGAGTTCGACCATCACTCTGGTGTTTTTCTGACCAACGAGGAGCCGTGGAAATGCCATATCCACACCGTCGTGCGGACGCCGAACGGCAATGACTACGGCAAGGATCTGCTTCGGCAGCACTATGACCGGATTTACCCGGGTCATCTTCCGGGCGGCAGGAAGATGTCCCATGCCTGACCGGCGCGCCGGGCACACACATTGCGGCGAGGAGAGAAATCGCGATGACCGGTGAAACGCAGGCGATTCTGGATTTGGAGCGCCGTCGATGCGCCGCCATCGGTTCGGCTAGTTTGGCGGAACTCGCCGACGTTCTGGCTGACGATTACTTTCACGTCATGGGCAACGGCACGACGAAGGACAAGGCCGACTATATCGAAACCATCCGCAACGGTCCGCGCGTGCCCGAGCGGGGCGAACTCAAGGTTCGCATGTATGGGGACACGGCGGTGATGACCGGCGACATTCTCAACCGGATCAACACGCCCGGCGGGGAGCCGCGGGTGATCGACGCCATGGTGACGCAGGTGGCGGTGAAATCCGGCGGGCGCTGGCGCTTCGTCTCGTTTCAGATCACGCCCAAGCGCCCTGTATAGTGATCATGATACGTCAAGGCGGCTGATCGGAACATGACAATGGAAACAGTCACATATGCGCGGCGCGGCGACCGCGAACTGCTGGCCGATGTCTATCGTCCGGAGGGGCCGCCGAAGGCCGCAGTGATTCTCCTGCATGGAGGCGGTTGGCGTGTCGGCTCGAAGGAGGCAATCGCGTCGTCGGCGCAGGCGCTCGTGAACCTGGGCTTTCTCGCGCTGCCGGTGCAGTACCGGCTGCTTGGCGAGGCGGCATGGCCGGCTCAAATTCAGGACGTGAGGTCGGCGGTACGATGGCTCAGGCACAACTGCAAATCGTTCGGCGTCGGACCGGACAAGATTGCGGTTGAAGGTTTTTCGGCAGGTGCACATCTGGCGCTGCTGGTCGCCGGGACTTCGCACATTGCGGGCTATTCGGCGACCGACGATCCGGACGAGGATGACAGCGTGGCCGGTGTGGTAGCGTTTTTCTCGCCGATCGAATTCCGGATCGGTGCCGTTGCCGCCGCGGGAGAGAGCGAGGCCAGTCGCCTGCTGCAGGACATAACGAGCCCGGCGGAGGCCGCCAACGCCAGCCCGATCACTCACATCGGCGACCGGTTTCCGCCGACATGCCTGTTGCACGGGACGGATGACCAGATTGTTTCGTCGATCACCAGCCAGCGCGTATTCGACCGGCTGCGCACGGCCGGTGTCGCCGCCGATCTGCATCTTTTTGCCGGGCACACGCATGAGTTTTCGGCGCTGCCGAGCATGCTTGGCCACGTGCAAGGCATCGCCGCGTCGTTTCTCGAGCGGCACGTCGTCGACCGCGAATTCCACGTGCAGGAAAACCTGGCGCTGAATCCGTTTGCGGGTGGACGCAGGCCCTAGACTAACCTCCGTCGCGTTGAGGAGGCTGCCGCTCACCTGCATAGCGGCCGGGCATGCCCTGCGCGTGCATCGGCATTACCCGGCGCGAACCGCGTCTGCTAGCAGCATTGCATCAGGTCACATCCGGCGGGCCGATCGGCAGACGAGGGCAGAATGAAGTTCGGAATCTTCGACCATCTGGAGCAACGGCGCGACGTCTCGCTGGCGGAAGCCTATGCGGACCGGCTCAAGCTCGTCGAACAGGCCGATCGATCCGGCTTCCATTGCTGGCTGACTGCCGAGCATCATCATTCGCCGCTGTGCATGGCCCCCAACCAGATGGTGTTTCTGGCGTCCGCCGCGGCGAAGACCCGGCAGATCGGGCTCGGCTCGCTGGTGTCGGTGCTCCCTCTGCATCATCCGGTTCGCCTGCTGGAAGAACTCTGCATGCTGGACAATCTGAGCCATGGCCGTCTGCAGATCGGCGTGGGCAAGGGGCCGACCGGCGCCGAGTTCGCGATGTGGGGCGGCAATCCCGAACTGCGACAGGAAATGTTCGACGAGGCGATGATCGTTCTGCTGCAGGGCCTGCAGAATGAATTCTTGAGCTTTTCCGGCAAGCACTTCGATTTCAACAACCTATGGATGGCGCTGAAGCCGGTTCAGACCCCACACCCTCCGTTCTGGTATGGCGAAAACGCCGTCAACGCCGGCAAGCTGCGCGCAAATCTCGTTTGTCACGGCTCCAACGCCGACGTGGCCGTGAAGCTGGGCACCTACCTTGCGACGCTGAAGGAGGCGAAGCCCTCCTGGCAGAACGGCGTGTGTCACAACGATGCGCCGATCTATGGCGCGACGCGGCGTGTGTATCTCGCCGAGACCGAGAAGGACGCCGTCGATCGCGCGCGCGAAAGCTACGAAGTCTATCTGAGCAATTTCCGCAAACCCCAGCCCGATGACATCGTTGCCGACGGCGTCAGGAAACCGCGCGGCGCGCCACCACCCAAATTCGGGCCAACGGCGATCTCGTTCGAGCAGGGCATTGCGGGAGAGAGCGTGCTGGTCGGGACGCCGGCGATGGCGCGCGATCACCTCCGCGACTACATGATTAAGACACCGGCGAACTATTACGGTGTGGCGTTCCAAATGGGGGAACCTGACCCACACGGAAGCAAGCCGGTCGATGGACCTGTTTGTGGAGGAGGTCATGCCCCTGGCGAAGGACATGCCCAAGATAAGGAATGTCGCCTGAATCAGCTTTGGGTCTTCTTCATCCGGAAATCGCCAAGCCGGACAATGTTCGAGGTCTCCTCGCCGGCCGAAATGCTGTCGAGCAGATGGACAGCCGTGCGGCTCAACGGGCGCTTGGCGCTGTAGACCGCCAGGATATCGACCACCTTCGAGAAATGCTCCGGCGCAATCGCCCGCACCAGACCTTGGTCGAGTTGCCTCCGTATGGCGGTTGCCGGCATCACGGAGATGAAGCGTTGCAATTCGATGGCATTGATCATCTGGATCGTTGACGTTGTTTCGACCTTGGGACTGGGCGCGGGCAGGCCGACCTGAGCGAACCGTTCCGCGAGCCACTCGGTCACAAACCCGGCGGCCGGCAGGATCCAGAGGTCGTTGAGAAGGCTCGCGAGGTCATTCCCGTCGCGTGAGAAGAAGGGATGGTTTGCCGCTGCCACGACAAGTCGTTCATCGACGAACACATGTCTGGTCGCAAGCGACTGGTCGTTGGTGTCCACCAATGCCGATGTGCAGAGCGCGAATTCCAGTTCCTTCTTGCGAACCATGTTGAGCAAGACTTGGGGGCGTCCCTCGATGATCGTGAGGCGCAATTCAGGGTGTTTGGAGAGAGCGTCGATGGTCGCGAGGGGCAGCAGGTTCGAAGGGATGCTGACGCCGAACGAGACGTGCCCCTTCAGCGTCTGCCTGAGCCGGCTGATATCCAGCGCCGCTGATTTCTGAGCGCGGACGATCGTCTGCGCGTGAGCCACCAGCGAGTCGCCGAAGGCCGTGAGCCGCATTCCTCCGGCCGTTCGTTCGAACAGTTCGACGCCGAGCTCATGCTCCAGTTTCTGCAATTGGCGGCTGAGTGCCGGCTGGGTGATGTTGAGAACGGTGCAAGCCTTCGAGATGCTGCCGCATTCCACGATCCGCAAAAATAGCTCGTAGGGTGATCTCATCTCGCTGTTCATCCCGGCTTGCCGCTTGTCGCGAACTGGCTTCGCGCGCTCCTGCGAGAGTTATCAGGAAAGTGTGCAGTTCAGAAACAGCGCGCGGGGGACGTGCCTTGCCGGTCATAAGCAAACGGCATGCCCCGCATTGCATCTTGGCATGGGGTAAGGCCGCGCGGAAGCATTGCATCCGGTTATGGCCAGCGATGGTTTCTGCATTAGCGGGCAACGGCGCAGCCGTGTAGGGCTCCGGGGCAGGCCAAACGGCAACGGCCGGCCCGAACTAAACCTGGCGCTCGGGAAGAAACCAATGCTCTTTCGGATAAGGCTCTTGACCGTGTTGCAGGCGCTCTTGGCGGTCGTCGTGGCTGGCCCTGCCGCGGCACAGGATTATCCCACGCGGCCGATCCGGGTCATCGTGCCGTTCCCCGCCGGCGGCGTGCTTGATTCGTTGTTCAGGTCCGTCACCGAACGGATGCGGGTAAAGCTCGGCCAGCCGGTGATTATTGAGAACAAGGCAGGGGCCAGCGGCAGCATCGGTCTCGAGGCGTGTGCGAGGTCGGCCCCGGACGGCTACACGTTCTGCGCGGCGACCATCGAGCACATGATCATGACCCCGCATCTGGAACCGGAGCTGTGGGCGCGCTACAGCAACCTGCTTCCCGTCACCCAGCTGGTGCGGAGCCGCGGCGTTATCTTCGCCAATCGAGCGGCCGGCTTCGCGGATATCGACGGCTTGATCGGGAAGGCCAGGACAGATCGGGGCAAGCTCAACTACTGGCACGTTCGGGTGGGGCAGCGCTCCGCACCTGTTTCTGGAATGGCTGAACGCCAAATACGGCATCGACATCGCCAACATTCCCTACAAGAGTTCGAACGAGATCATGACCGAGCTGATTGCAGGGCGCATCGACGTGAGCTACACGGCGATCGGTTTTGCGAAGCCGCACATCAATTCAGGTGCAGCCAAGGCGCTTGCAGTATCGGGCCAGGAGCGATCGCCGCTGCTTCCGAACGTTCCTTCGTTGGGCGAACTCGGACTGGAATTTCCCTATCAGGGAGCGTGGTTCGCCATGATGGCGCCGCCGGGCACAGACGCGGTGGTGCTCGGCAGGATCGCCGCGGCCGTCAAGGATGTCCTCAACGATCCCGAATACCGGACGAATTTTCTCATTCCGCAAGGATACGAGGCGGTTGGCAATACACCGGCTGAATTTGCGGCAAACCTTCGCGTCGATACACTGGCGGGCGCGACGCTGTCGAAGCTGGTGCCTGCAAAGGCGCCGAACTAGCCAGAGTGAGTGTGCGGTGCTTTTATTGTGCAATGTTGAAATGATACGCGAGACGATCCCGTCCCGTGTGATGCGTGCGGAATTGTCATGACGCGAGAGGAGGGTGGTTCTCGGTTGCTGGACCTGGCCAGAGACGTCTCTCCGACGCTCTCGAGCCTGTCAGCGCGACACGATGAGCTTGGGTGCCTGAGCGATGACGCGCTGAAGGCCATGAGCCATGGCAATTTCTTCGGCTTGATGGTGCCGACCGAACTGGGCGGCGTCGGCGCTTCGCCTGTCGAGATGCTCGAGGTTTATGAAGAAGTCAGTCGTGCCGATGCGTCGACGGGTTGGGTGCTGACGACGTGTGGATTTGCTGCGGGTTTGGCCAGCGCCTTTCTTGGCAAGACGGCAGCCGAGACGGTTTTCGGATCCGGCATGCCGATCATTGCCGGTGCGGGTGCGCCACAAGGCAGAGCGACGATGGTTGATGGCGGATATCGACTGAGCGGGCGTTGGAGCTACGGCAGCGGCATCAAGCACGCGACCCATTTGCACAGCGGAGGTCTGATCTATGACGATGGCCGTCCCAGACTTTCAGCCGGCGGCAAACCGGAGGTCTACATCTTTACGCCGTCGATCGACGTCGCGACGCTCGACGACCAGTGGGATGTCCTTGGCCTGCGCGGCACGGGAAGTGTCGACTACGAAGTCGTCGACACCTTTATCCCCGACGGCTTCGAATTTCCGATCACCCGGACCGATCCGCTCCGCGGTGGTCGTTTTTATCGCATTGGCGCGGGAGGAATGAGCTCGTTGGCGCATACGGGTTTTGCATTGGGCCTCGGTCGCCGGGCGCTTGATGAGATCGCGAATGTCGTGCGGGGCGGGACGGGCAGGACAGCCGCTTTGTCCTCCAGTGAGGGATTTCTCGAAGCCTACGGCAAGGCCGAGGCGCAGTATCGTGGTGCGCGCGCATTCGTGTACGCAACCTGGGCGGAAATCGAGCGCAAGCTGGGTCGGGCCATTGCGGTCGAGACGCGCGATATCACGCTGACGCACCTTTCGCTCAACCACATGATGTGGACCAGCGCTCAGGTCGCAGATTTCGCCTACTCGGCAGCTGGTGGCACGAGCCTGCGCGACGGAGCGCTGCAACGTTGCTTCAGAGATATCCACTCTGCAACACAGCACGCAAGAGTGGCTCCCGCCTATCTGCGCGAAAGCGCGAAAGAGCTTCTCGATATCGTGCCGTCCGCCATCTGGCAAAGGGGACAGGTTGTTCCGGGTCGAGAGCAATAGCGATTGTGCGCCTCGCTGCTCTGCGTGTGCCTGAGGGAATGGCTATCGCGGCGAAGTCGTTCTACGCCGACGCCTTCGCCTGTTCGATGAACCGCCGCCAACCGCCGAATTCGGAGATATCGCGCGCGCCGTCGAGCGCTGCGGGCTCGACCAGGAAACCCTTGACCTCGCTGCCGTCGTCGAGCCGCAAGGTGCCGATCACCATCGGCGGGGGAATGTTGTTGACGAATTTTCCGAACGCCTCCGCCGTCAGCGCCCACATCTCGAGGATGATGCGCGCACCCGCGCCGCGGTCCACCCGCAGCAGTCCTGGCTTCGGCGGCACGGTACCGCGCAGCGCAAAAAGCTTGTAGTCGGCGGCTGTCGTGGTGACGGCGAGCAGGCGGGCGTTCAGGGCGCGCAGTTCGCCGTTCAGCGGCATGCCCGAAAGATGCGCGCCGACGACAGCGATGGCGATTTCGCCAGGCTGCAATGCTTGCGCAGCGGCCGCTATCGGCGGGACCGGCTGTCCGCTTGCGCCGAGCTTCAAGCCGCTGCGGGCATGAAACACTGAACCGATCGAGGCCAACTGCATGTCTCTGCCCGCGGGTGCAAGCAGGGTGATGCCGAACGGCGCTCCGTCCGCACTGAACGAGGCTGGCACCGCAAGGCCGCAGAGATCGAGCAGATTAACGAAATTCGTATAGGTACCGAGCCTGCTGTTGAGCGTCACCGGATCGGCCAGAACCTGATCGACGGTGTAGGTCGCAGGCGCCGTCGGCACCACCAGCGCGTCGAGCGAAGCCAACGACCGTTCGCAGACGCGCTTCAATTCCTGAACGCGATAGAATGCCTTGAAGGCGTCCGCCGCGGACGGCTTCCCGCCGCCGCCGACGATCTGCAGCGTGACCGGATGCAGCGCGGCAGGATTCGTCTCGATCAGGTGCTTCGCAGTCAGATAGCGTTCGGCGACCCAGGGTCCTTCATACAAAAGCCGCGCGGTCTCGTAAAAGGGCTCCAGATCGATCTCGACCAGCGTCGCGCCCATCTCGGTGAAGCGCGCCAGTGCGGCCTCAAAGGCGCCTGCCGCGCGGGTATCGCCAAAGAACTGCCGCTGGCCGGCGCGGGGCACGCCGAGCCGCAGATGGGGCGGGCAGGCACCGGGACCTGCGAGCGAAAACGTGCGCGAGTAGGCGTCCTTCCCGTCAGGGCCCGCTATCGCGTTCAGTGCTGCCACCGCGTCATCCACCGTCAGCGAAAACACCGAGACGCAGTCCAGCGTCCGGCATGCCGGCACGACGCCGAAGGTTGAAACAAGTCCCAGGCTCGGCTTCAGGCCGACGATGTTGTTGAGCATCGCCGGCACGCGGCCGGAGCCTGCGGTGTCCGTCCCCAATGCGATCGGTACAAGCCCCGCGGCCACCGCCACCGCCGATCCCGAACTCGATCCGCCCGGGATCAGGTCGCCCTTGATGGGATTGCGCGGAATGCCGTAGGGCGAGCGTACGCCGACGAGGCCGGTTGCGAATTGGTCGAGATTGGTCTTGCCGATGACAATGGCGCCGGCGGCGCGCAGCCGCGCCACCGATGTCGCGTCGTGAGCCGGCGTGTAGGCGAATGCCGGACACGCCGCCGTGGTCGGCATCCCGGCGACGTCGATGTTGTCCTTGACCGCGACCGGTACGCCCAGCAGCGGCAAGCTCGCGTCGGAAGACCGGTCCCGGGCCTCTGCGATCGCGTCGGCCTCATCGCGCAGGTGAATGAAGACCGCCGGATCGTCATGCACGCGGATGCGCGCAAAAGTCTCGGCAATCGTCTGTTCGAGCGAAACGGCGCCCGAGCGGTGTGCGGACACGATCGATGCAACGGTGCGGGTCACTTGCGTTAAACCTTCCCCGCATAGGTCGAATATTCCTTGCGCACCGTGTCGATATGCGCGCGCATTGATACGATGGCTGCGGGGCGGTCACCCTGCAGGATGGCAAGCACGACGCGATCGTGCTCGGCATGGGATTTCGCCAGCCGTCCGACGTTGCGGAACTGCGCGCGGCGGAACGGCTGAACGCGCTTGCGGGTGGCGAGCGCCAGTTCGGCAAGATAGGCGTTGTGCGCGCCGGCGTAGATCGCGTTGTGAAATGCCTCGTTGATTTCGTGAAAGCGTTGTGGATCGCCAAGCGAGCTGATCGCTCGAAGCTGCTCGTGCAGCGATTGCAACGCGTGACGCTCCGACACAGTCATGCGCTCCGCTGCCATCCCTGCGCAAAGCGCTTCGAGCTCGGCCATTGCCTCGAACATGCCGGCGAGGCGCTCAGAATCGGGGTGCGCGACCACGGCGCCACGATGGGCGCGCGCATCGACCAGGCCGCTGGCGACCAGTTGGCGCAGTGCCTCGCGCACCGGGGTGCGCGACACGCGAAACCGTCGCGCGAGTTCGCTCTCGTCGAGCGCAGCACCTGGCTCAAGCTGGCCGCTGACGATCTCGTCGGCGAGTAGCAACCGTAATTCCTCGGCGCGAGTGATCTTGCGCGCGGTGACGACACGTCCGGCGGACGTCGATGGCCAGGCCTTTCGTTCGTCCGGGAGGTCGGTCTTGGGTGGCGCGTAGCGGGTCGTATCCGCGGTCATCGCGGCTCGTCCGCTGGCGTCGGGATCAGGCTGACATGGGCTGCGACGACGCGCCAGCCTTCAGGAAAGCGGACCCATGACTGCATCTGCCGGCCGGTCTTGCCGGGCGCGACGTCGCGATGGAATGTGATCGCGGTGGTCGCGAAGTCCCGCCCGTAGGTGGTGACGTTGGTGCGCGCGACGGCGCGCGCAAGATTGATTGGCGGACGGTTGTTGCGAAATTTTCGGATCTCGTCGATGCCGAACAGGTTCTCGGCGATGCCGAAGCGCACGGTGTCTGCGCCGGTGTGAAACAACTCGTCGAGCGTTGCAGTGTCGTTGGTCACGAGCGCCTTCTCGTAGCGCGCGAATGCGGCGGTGACCTCGGTCAGGACATCGGGAAGGTTGATCTGCATGTTGCTCTCAACGGCTCGGCGGCGAAGGGGCGACTGCGATGCCCGAATCCGCCAGATGCTGGGCTATTCCTAGCACGATATCCTCGCGCCAGGGCGCGGCGATGATCTGCACTGCGATCGGCAGCGGTGATAGCGGCACCGGAACCGCAGCGACGGGCAGGCCGATGAACGAAATCGGTTGCGTATAGATGCCGATATTGGCGCGCAGCGGCATGGCGATGCCGTCCAGCGTCAAGGTCTGCTCGCCGAGTTTCGGCGCGACGCAGGGTGTCGCGGGCGCAATGATCGCATCGACCGACTGGAACAGCTCCAGCATCCGGGCGCGGTACCAGCGGCGGAATTTCTGCGCTTTGTCCACCAGCGGCGCCGGGACCATTGCGCCGGCTATCAACCGGTCACGTGTCGCGGGGTCGAAATCCTGCGGTCGCTTGCGCAGCCGATCGAGGTGAAGCGAAGCGCCTTCGGTGGTGGTGATGATGTACGCCGCAGCGCGTGCACGCCCCACTTCAGGCAGCTCGAGCCCCTCGGTGGCGCCGAGCGCCTTCGCCACCGTGGCGACAGCCTCGACACCCTCGGCGCAAAGACCTTTGCGGAAATATCCGCCCGCCACAGCAACGCGAAGGCCGCCGATGCCGTTGCCAAGCTGTGGCGCGACCGGCTCGACCGTCCGGTCCGCACAGGCGCCGTCGCCGGCGTCAAAGCCTTGCATCGCGTCGTAGGCCAGCGCCAGATCGCGCGGCGTTCGCGCCAGTGGTCCGAGATGATCGAGGCTGAACACAAACGGAAACGAGCCCGTGCGCGGCAGCCGTCCGTAGGTCGGCTTCAGGCCGAACAGCCCGCAGAACGACGACGGCACGCGGATCGAGCCGTTGGTGTCGGACCCGAGCGACAGCGGCACGAGGCCGCCCGCGACCGCACCGCCGGAGCCGCCGGACGAGCCGCCGGTCATTCGTGTCGGATCGTGCGGATTGCGCGACGGGCCGTCGTGCACGTTCTCGCCGGTGAAGTCGTAGGCGTACTCGCCCATGTTGAGCGCGCCGACGAGAATTGCGCCTGCTGCCTCCAGCCGTTCGATCAGCACGGCGTCGCGTGCAGACGGTGCGAACTCGCGATTGATCTTCGATCCGGCCCGCGTCGGCAGACTTTTGACGTCGAACAGGTTCTTGACCGCGAACGGAACGCCGGCGAGCGGGCCGACAGACTTTCCGCCGGCGATCGCGGCATCGATTTCCTTTGCGCGGCTATTGGCACGTTCGGCCGTGACATCGGTGAACGCGTTGAGCAGGGGATTGCGCTCGGCGATGCGCGCCAGCGTGTCGGCGACCACAGTCGACGCGCGCAGGCGACCGCTCGCAACCGCTTGGGCGATCTCCGCGGCAGTCAATGGCGTTTGCTCCCCGCTTTCAGGCTTTGAAGATGCTGGCTGGTTCATGGTCATCGGGCAGTGGAAATTCGTCGACAAGCTTGCCGAGGCGCAACGAGACCTCGAGATTGGCACGCACGGACGGCAGCCATCCGGAATCGATCTTGAGCCCCAGCATATGCGAGCCCGCGGCGATAGCGGTCAGCAGGGGATCGTTATCGTCAGTTGCCATTGGTGGTCCTCACGCGGCCGGCACATGCGGGATCGCTTCGAGAAGCTCCCGCGTGTAGGCGCTTTCCGGCCGTTCCAGCACTTTTTCGGTCAGGCCTTGTTCGACGATCTGTCCTGCCTGCATGACGATGACGCGGTCGCACAACAGCCGCACGACGTTCAGATCGTGCGAGACGAACAGGTAACTCATGCCAAGCTGCTGCTTCAGGTCGTGCAGCAGGTTCAGAACCACAGCCTGCACCGAGACGTCGAGGGCTGCGGTCGGCTCGTCGAGAATGATGAGATCGGGATTGAGCGCGATCGCGCGGGCAATGCCGACGCGGGCCTTCTGTCCGCCGGAGAGCTGGTGCGGAAAGCGGTCGAGAAATTCGAGCGGCAGGCCGACCTGGGTCGCGAGTTCCTCGCAGCGCGCGCGCAATGCGTCGCGTCCGCGAATGTCGCCGAGCTGCAGGATCGGGTCGGCAATCGCCCGCACAGCCGTGAAGCGGGGATTGAGGCTGTCGGTCGGATCCTGGAACACCATCTGGATGCGCTTGCGCAACGGCAGGCGCGCGAAGGATTTGGCCGGAATGTCGGCAATGTTCTCGCCGTCGAAGACGATGCGCCCGTCGGTCTGGTCGAGCAGCCGCATGACCATCATCGATGTGGTGGACTTGCCGCAGCCGGACTTGCCGACGAGGCCTACGCTTTCGCCGCGCATGATCTGGAACGAGATGGCGTCCACCGCGCGAAACATTTCCTTTTCGACCGGTGGTTTGCGGTTGAACAACTTGCCGAGCGTCGAGCCGATACCTTTGCGGGGATACTCCTTTACCAGTCTTTCGACCGACAGCAGCACGTTGCCGGTGGAGGTGGCTGCCGCACTCCTTTCGTGAACGATCGGTGCTGCCGCCGCCGTTTCGTCTTCCGGCAGGAGGTCGCGCAGGTTCTTGCCCGGACGCGGCGTCGCGCGCATCAGCTTGCGGGTGTAGGCGTGCTCTGGATTGCGGAAGATCGTCTCGGATTTTGCGGTTTCGACCACCTCGCCCTGGCGCATGACGATGACGCGGTCGCAGTAGGCCGCGGCCAGGCCCAGATCGTGGGTGATCAGGATCGTCGACATGCCGCGCTGGCGCGTCAACTCGGTGACGAGATCCATCACCGCTTTCTGCGTGGTGACGTCGAGGCCGGTGGTCGGCTCATCGGCGATCAGCAGTTGCGGATCACAGGCGAGCGCCAGCGCAATGACGACGCGCTGGCACATGCCGCCGGAAAGCTCGAACGGATAGGCGTGATAGCGCTCGCGCGGGCGGGCGATGCGCACCTGCTCCAGCGCCTGAATGGCCTTCTCGCCGGCGTCGGCGCTGGTGGCTTGCGCGTGACGTTTCAGCACATCCTCGATCTGATCGCCGACCTTGCGGATCGGGTTCAGCGCCATGCGCGGGTTCTGGAAGATCATCGAGATTTCGCGGCCGCGCAGGTCGGTCATCGCCTGATCGGAGGCGTGGCTGACGTCGATGCCGGAAAAGGTGATCGCGCCGCCGGCGATCTTGCCGGCACGGTCCAGGATGCGCATCACCGCATAGGAGGTGACCGACTTGCCCGAGCCGGATTTGCCGACGATGCCGACGGTCTCGCCCTTGGCGACCGTGACGTTGACGGAACGCACGGCCGTGACCGTGCCGCGCCGCGTCGCGAATTCGACGGTCAGGTCTTTTACGTCGAGCAGGGGCACGTCCGTCATTATCAAGTCCGCCGCGAGGGATCGACGATGTCGCGCAGGCCGTCGCCCAGCAGATTGAAGCAGAACACGGCCAGCATCAGCGCGGCACCGGGAAACAGCGCGATCCACCATTCGCCGGACACCATGAACGACGCGCCCTCAGCGACCATGATGCCCCATTCCGGCGTCGGCGGCCGCACGCCGAGCCCGATGAACGACAGGCCCGCGGCGTTGAGGATGGCGTAGCCCATGGTCAGCGACATCTGCACGATCATGATCGGCATGATGTTCGGAAGGATGTGTCCGAACAGGATACGGAACTCGCCGTTACCGGACAGCCGTGCGGCCTGCACGAAGCCGGCGTCGCGCCGCACATTGGCTTCCGCGCGGGCGACACGGACATACAGTGGAAAATTGACGATGGCTGTCGCCAGGATGATGTTCTGCACGGTGTTGCCGAGCGCCGCGACGATGCCCATCGCCAGCACGAACAGTGGAAACGCCATGATGGTATCGGAGATGCGGCCGACGATCCGGTCGGTCCAGCCGCCGAAGAAGCCGGACGCGATACCGGCGATGCCGCCCATCAGGAACACCAGCGCCACCGAGGCGACCGAGATGAACAGATCGAGACGCGTCGCAACGATCACGCGGCTGAACATGTCGCGGCCCAACTGATCGGTGCCGAACCAGTTGCGCAGCGACGGCGGCTTCAGCGCCACCGCTGTGTTGCTTGCGAGTGGATCGTGCGGCACCAGCCAGGGACCGAACACCGCGGCCACGCACGATCAGCACCAGCAGGCCGAAGGCGATGCCGGTGACGGGATTGCCGGAGATCACATAGCGCGCATGGCCGAGCGTCGCCGCGAACCGGTTGGTTTTGACCGGGGGTGCCGGTATCGATCGCCTTGCGGGAGAACTGCGTCGCTCATCCTTCAAGCCTCACACGCGGATCGATCACGCCATAGAGAATGTCGATGATCAGGTTCAGCATCACGTACATGACCGCCATCGTCAGCACGAAACCCTGCACCGGCGCGAAGTCGGACGCGATCAGTGCCTCGACCGCATAGGAGCCGATGCCGGGCCAGGCGAATACCTTCTCCACCAGCACATTGGCGCCGAGCAGAAACGAGAACACCATGCTGAGCGTGGTGATCACCGGCAGCATGGCGTTGCGGAACGCATAGGTGACGATCACCGTGAAGGGCGACAGGCCGTTGGCGACCGCGGTGCGCACGAATTCCGACGCCAGCACCGCCAGCATCGAGGCGCGTGTCATGCGCGCGATCGGCGCCAGCGAAAAGATCGCCGAGCGTCATCGCGGGCAGGATCAACTGGCTGAACGCGGAGCGGAACGTCTCGAACTGGCCGGCGATCAGGCTGTCGATCAGATAGAGGCCGGTGATCTGCGGCGGCGCCGAATAGAACACGTCAAGCCGGCCGAGCGGCGCCGGCGACCAGCCGAGCAGATAGTAGAATACGTAGACCAGCAGCAGCCCGGTGAAGAACACCGGCAGCGAGACGCCGGCCGTGGTCGTGAGGCGGCAGAGATGATCGATCCAGGAATTCGGCCGCGTTGCCGCGAGAATGCCGAGCGGCAGCGCGATCGACATGGCGATGAGCAGACCGAGCAGGGTCAGCTCGGCCGAGGCCGGAAGGCGGTTGCTGATCTCGGTCGCAACCGGCTGGCCGGTGGTCAGCGAGTTGCCGAGATCGCCGCGCGCAAGGTCAGCGACATAGCGGCCGAATTGCACGGGCAGCGATTTGTCGAGCCCGAGGTTCTTGCGGATCTGCTCGACCGCTTCCTTGGTCGCTGCAGGACCCGCGAAATACGCCGCCGGATCGCCCGGCAGCGCACGCGTGAGCAGGAACGTCACGATCACGACCCCGATCAGGCTCGGGATCGCGAACATCAGCCGCTTTGCGATCATGCCAAGCATGAGACTTTCCTCGCGCGCTTAACCCTTCACAAGCGCGCGGTAATCGAGCCGGCGGTGGAACCAGTACTGGTAGCCGGACACGTTCTTCTGCATTGCGACGTTCGAGTAGGGCTGGAACAGCGGGATGCGCGGGATGTCGGCATAGGCGAGATCGACGAAGCCCTTCACGTCCCTGTCGTAGGTCGCCTTGTCGCCGGTCGCGGCCGCTTCGACGGCGCCGTCGACCAGCTTGTCGAGTCTCCTTCGACTGATAGCTCATGGTGTTGAAGACCGAATTCTTGCCGTGATAGCACCAGATGAAGAAGTACTCCGGGTAGTCGAGCCAGCCCGAGAACACGTTGGTGTAGAGCGGCAGCACCTTCTTGTTCAGTTCGGTGCGCCAGTTCGCGCCGGTGATCTTGTTGATCGTCGCCTTGATGCCGATCTGCGCCAGGCTTTCCTGCACCAGGATGCAGAGCGGCTCGTTGATGGTCGCGAAGCCCAGATCGAACGACAGCGTGGTCTCGAAGCCGTTCGGGATAACCGGCCTCGGCGAGTAGCTGCTTTGCCTTGGCGATGTCGGTGTTGTAGCCGTGCGGTTGCGGCCAGGCGACTTCGGTCGGCTTGCCGGCCGCGCGCCGAACATCGGCTTGCCGAGACCGTAAAGCACCGCATCCATGATCTTCTGGTACGGGACTGCGTAGGCCACCGCCTGCCGGACTTTCGGATTGTTGAACGGCGGCTGGGTGACGTTCATGCCGAGATACTGGATGCCGTTCGAGAACGGCGTCGAGACGATGTTGAGCTTGCCGGCATCCTTCAGCTCGACGAAATCCTTGTTCGGCAATTCGTAGGAGATGTCGGCGTCGCCGCGCTCAAGCAGCGCGCGGCGGTTGCCGGCCGAGGGCACCATGCGCCAGATGATGCGCTTCACCTTCGGCATGCGCCCCGCCGACCCACTTGTCGTTGCGCTCGAGGACGACCTCGGTGCCCGCGCGTCCACTGCACCACGCGATAGGCGCCGCCGCCGGCGGTGTTCTGCTTGGTGTATTCGAGCCCCCAGGGGTCCTTCTCGGATCGCGTTCTTCTTGACCAGTTCCGGAATTGATGACGCAGGGCACGATCACCGCGAGATCGGGGATCGTCAGGCGATCCTTCTTCAGGAAATCGACGCGCACGGTGTGATCGTCGACGACGACGAACTGCTCCGGCTTGGTCAGCGAGCCGGCGCTCATCTGGAAGGTCGGGAAGCCGCCGACGCTGACGGCGCGGTCGAGCGACCATTTCACGTCCTTGGCGGTGACGGGCGTGCCGTCATGGAAGGTGGCGTTCTTCTTCAGTTTGAACGTGGCCGACATGTCGCCGACATTCATGTCCTCGGCGAGTTCCATCTTGAACTTGTCGCGGTCGTAATACGGCGTGCCGTTGACCGTCTTCATCTCGTGGCTGATGAGGCGGTCGTAGCAGTTCCACGACACCTCATATCCGGGCACGTTGGTGCCGACGCCATGGATGTCGAGATTGTTCGGGCCGCTTTCCGACACGATCAGGAGTGTTTCCGAGCGAGACTGCGCCTTCGCGCTCGACCAGATCGCCGGCAGGGGCATCATGCTTCCCGCAACTGCACCCGACACTGACTTCAGAAATTCGCGACGCTTCATCTTTCCCCTCCGCACAAACGGGACCGGCCCCTGTTAAGGAGTTCGCAAGGATCGTGCCAAGGGTCCCTGCCGGGGCCGAAGTGGGGCCTAATCCATTGGAATGGCTTTGATTTATGAGCGCCGAGGTGTCTGAGTGCGCCGCCCGCATTGACAGCTCATTGCATACAATGGGTGCCGTTTTGCTTAAATAATAGGCGATAAGTCAGGAAGGGTGACTTTTGATCACCGCCCAAGCGTCGACCGGCGTCAAGGGAAATTGCTCTCCGGAACCGTGGTTTTCAACTGGACACGGAGGGCGCGCCGATCTGGACTTGGGCTGACGGGGGAGGCTGTTAGAGGATTATGATCTCATGGATACAGCAAGGCGATGAAGGAGCCCCGCGCCGGGAACACGTCCGCTCGCGCCACATGTCTTCACATCTGTCTTGACCCAGGCGCCGGCGCTTCGGCGGTCGCGGTGCTGGGCGATCTGTCCGGTCGCGGACGATCTCGAGCTGGAAGACTGGATGGTCGCAGGCTCGATCGACGGGTGATTTTGGGCAACCCAAGCTGTTGCTTCACCTCATCATAAGGGGTGGCGAAGCCGCGTCTTGAAGGCTGCTATTTCGAAGTTGTCCTTGACGGGTCGCTTGGGATCACCCGCGTTCCTGAACCAGGAATGTTACGACAAGGGCCAGGTCAGTTCAGCGGATCCAGTAAAGGCGGTCGCCCATCGCCATTTGCGGATCGGCCTTGTCGGACTTGAGCTTGTCGGACTTGGGCTTCTCGACCTTGGTCGAGACCGCATGCGCAGGCTGCGCGCGAGCGACCGAGCGGAATTCGAACGCGACGAAGCCGACTGCGATGATCACGGTCATCAGCAGCGCCAGTGCAAGATCGCCCATGTCGTCGTGCATTGTCTTCGACTCTCTGATCAACGCGCGCCGTCTGCTTGATCGGGCGCTGCAAGAAATAACGATTGGTCTGATGGACTTGTTCCGTGAAGGGCGGGCGCGGGCCAAAGCCCTGCGCGCGCCTTTCGAACGATTAAGTCGCGGACAAGTCCGGCTTCGGTTCAACGTCCGGCGGCCACGGTTGACGCAGGCGAAGATGCTGCTGAATTTGCAGCAAATTTTCAACGGTCGCGGTCGCGGCAGGTCAGCCGGCTTTTCCGGATTTGACAAATCATCGATATTTGTCAAAAATTGTCCAATGAGTTCACGGGAGCGAATCCTGGACGCCGCCATGGAAGTGTTCGCCCAGTCCGGCTACCGGCGCGCGTCGATGGACCAGGTCGCGGAAGCCGCCGGGCTGACGCGGCAGGCGGTCTATCACTACTTCAAGAAGCAAGGCGGACCTGTTTCGCGCCTCGGTCGAGGCGTTGCACGAAGGCGCGCACGAGGCCGAGGCCGAAGCAGGCCTTGCCGCCGAGAAAGCCGGTGCACGGTCTCGCCGATATTCTTGCCGCGCAGATCGATGCGCGCTTTCGCTACATCGTCGAGTGCCTGGAGGAAACCTCGCAGCCGGAAGAGCTGCTGTCCGAACGGCAGTCGCAGACCCGCGATCTGATCCAGAGTTTCCAGGATCAGAATGTGAAGTTTCACGAGAGCACCATCGATCGCATCTGCCGCGAGCAAAACCTGAAGCTGCGCGATCGCATGAGCGCAGCCGATCTCGCGCGAGCGATCCAGATCGCGGTGCGCGGCGTCGAGGATCTCAAGCTCAAGGCGGACTTTCTCGACGATCTGCAGCGCGTGGTCCGGCTGATCGTCACCGGCGCGGTGACGGAGGCGGCAGCAAAACCCCGCAGAGCGAAAACGATTTCAGCACGAAAGAAACCCCGTCCCCGAAAGTGAGGCCAGTCATGAGCAGCGTCACCATCAACGGCCGTCAAGCCACCTTGCCAGACGACGCGGAGGCGCTTCTGGCGGATGTGCTGCGCGATGATCTTGGACTGACCGGCACGAAACTCGTCTGCGGCGCCGGCGTCTGCGGCGCCTGCACGGTGCTGCTGGACGGCGTTGCGGTGGTCAGTTGCCTGACGCCGGCGAAGACCGCTGCCGGACGGTCGATCACCACGGTCGAGGGTATCGGCGGGCAATCGCTGCATCCGGTGCAGAAGGCGTTCATGGCGCTCGATGCGTTGCAATGCGGGTTCTGCACGCCGGGATTCATCGTCGAGGCGGCCAGCTTTCATGACAACTGGCGGAAGGAAAAAGGCACGGCAGTGCCGTCCCGCGAGGAGATCGGGGCCGCGCTGTCCGGCCATCTGTGCCGTTGCGGCGCCTACGAGAATATTTTGCGCGCGGTCGCCGATGCGTGCGCCGGCCGCTTCGACGGCGAGAGCCGGGCATCGCCCAGAGTCGAGGCGCGCGACAAGGTCACGGGCGCAGCCAAATATACCCTCGACATTCATCTCGACGGCCAGCTCGAGGGGCTGGTGCTTCGCTCGCAGCGGGCGCATGCGAAGATCACCAGCATCGATTTTGCAGCGGCACTCGCCATTCCCGGCGTGAAGGCCGCGGTCTCGCTGCTTGGCGAAGACAAGACCGTTCGCTTTGTGGGCGAGCAGATCGCGGCGGTGGCGGCGGTCGATCGCAGGACCGCGCTGAGCGCGCTCGATGCCATCAAGATCACCGCCGAGGCGCTGCCCGCTACGGTCGGACTGCACGCCGCGCGAAGCCCGGGCGCGCCCGAAGTTTTTCCGGGCAAGCAGAAAAAGAACGCCGGCAACGTCTCGGAAGGCGCGGGTGGGCCGGCGCCCTGGAAGGGCAATGTCCGCGGCCCGTCGGCGGCGTTCTCGCACAAGGCGAAGAAGGCCCGGGGGTGGGTCGCTGACGCGCGCACCGCGAACGATCCGCTGCTGGTCGAAGGCGTGTTCAGGACGGGCACGCAGCAGCACACCTGCCTTGAGCCGCATGTCGCCATTGCCCGCTTTGACGGCGATCAGCTCACCCTGAACGTCTCGACCCAGGCGGTCTTTCACCTGAAGGAACTGGTCGCCAAGCGCTTCAAGTTCGACGTCGCCAACATCCGCGTCCTGGCCGAGCACGTCGGCGGCGGCTTTGGCTCAAAGGCCTCGCTCGGCAACGAGACGATCGCGGCGATCGAGCTGGCGCGCGCGGCGAAGGCGCCGGTCCGGGTCGCTTTCGACCGGCACGAGGAGCTTACTGTCGCGGGCTACCGGCCGGCGGCGGAGATGGACGTCTCGATGCTGCCGTCGGCCGATGGCGCGCTGAAGGCCGTCACGTTCAACGCCAGCGCCGACACTGGTGCTGCCGTCAACTCGACGATCGCCGGGCTCGCTCGCCTGATCTATCCGGCCGAAGCCAAACATCTGGCGGACTTCGATGTCGTCTCCAACCTGCCGCCGGGAGCGGCCTTTCGCGGTCCTGGTGGTCCGCCGATGGCGTTCGCGCTGGAGCAGTCGGTGGATGAGGCGGCCATACGGCTGAAGACCGATCCGATTGCGCTGCGCAAAAAATGGGACACTGATCCCAACCGGCAGCGGCTCTATGACTGGGCGCTGCAGCTCGATGCCTGGAAGACTGCAAAGGCGCGCGGGCCGCAGAGCGGGCGTTTTCGC
Source organism: uncultured Alphaproteobacteria bacterium (assembly GCA_963774995.1). Taxonomy (GTDB): domain Bacteria; phylum Pseudomonadota; class Alphaproteobacteria; order Rhizobiales; family Xanthobacteraceae; genus P52-10. The sequence goes on along the minus strand of CAVZHJ010000010.1, from coordinate 7,976 downwards.
TACGGCATCGGTGTCGCGACCGGCTACTGGCTCTATCTCTGGCAGCCAAAGTCAAAGGTCGAACTCGCGATCGAAAAGCATCGCCTCGTCGCCAGCATCGCCATCCAGGACATCGGGCAAGGCAGCCGCACCGTCATCGCCAACACGGTCGCCCAGGCGTTCGACCTCGAGCCGCACGAAGTCGATGTGCGCATCGGCGACTCAGGCCTGTCCGTAGGCCCCGCGTCCGGCGGCAGCCGCACCACGGCCTCGGTGGTGCCGCCAACTCTGATGGCCATCGAGAAGCTCAAGGCGGAGATGCAGAGCAAGGCGGCGCGCGCGCCGGCCACCGGTTCCAACGCGCCGTGGCGCGACCTGATTGCGGCATCGCCCGACATCCGCGTCTCCGCCGTGCGCGGCGAGGACGGCAAGAACACGGCGCCGGGCATCCGTTCGCCGCTGAAGGACGTCGGCATCATCGGCTTCATCTTCGGGTTGATGTTCCGCTGGTTCTCGAACATCGCTGTCGGTGCCGGCGTGCCGAGTTCGGTGCAGGTGGTCGAAGTCGAGGTCGATACATGGCTCGGGCACGTCAAGGTGCTGAAGGTCCATACCGGCGTCGCCGTCGGCAAGCTCGCCTCGCCCGAACTTGCGCGAAGCCAGGCCGCGGGATCGCTGGTTCAGGGCATCGGTTATGCCCTGTACGAAGCGCGCGAGGTCGATCCGGTCAGCGGCAACGTTCTGACCGTCGGTCTCGAGGACTACCGCATCCCGGGTATTGCCGACACCCCGCTGATCGACGTGCATTTTGACGAGGGCGGCTTCGGTCATGTGATGGGCGGCAGCGTCGGCATCGGCGAGGTCGCAACCGTTCCGACCTGCGCCGCGCTCGCCAATGCCATCCGCAATGCAACCGGCGTGCGGCCGATGGAATTGCCGATCCGGCCCGACCGCCTGCTTGAACTCTTGAAGGGGAGGGCCGCAGCATGAGCGCCTCAACCGGAACAAGCGAATTCCGCGCCGGCGGCACCGATCTCTCCGAGCGTCGCCGCACCGGCGTTTCCCGAGGCGCGATCGTCGATCTGATCGCGTCGTCCGAGACGACCGGCATCGTGTGGGGCGCCGACGGCGCCGCACGCATCGGTGCGTCGACCAGCATTGGTGCGGTCGCAGCCGACGCGCAAATCCTGCGCGCCTATCCGGGCCTTGCCGCGGCGGCCGGCGGCCTCGCCACACCGCAGATCCGCCACATGGCGACGATCGGCGGCAATCTCGCGCAGCGCTCGCGCTGCTGGTATTACCGCAATCCGCATTTCGACTGCTTCAAAAAGGGCGGCTCGGATTGTCCGTCACGCGCCGGCAATCATCTCTACGGCGTCGCCTTCGATCTCGGACCCTGCGTCGCACCGCACCCCTCCACGCTCGCTGCAGCGCTGCTTGCCTATGACGCGACGGTCGCGACCGACAAGCGCAGCGCTCTGTCGATCGCCGATGTTCTCGGCGACGGCAAGAACGCGTCGAGCGATCACGCGCTTGGCGCAGGCGAAGTCATCAGGAGCATCCAGCTGCCGGCGCCGCTTGCGGGCGAGCGCGCGTTCTACAAGCGGGCGATCAGCCGGACCCATGCCGAATGGCCGCTGGTCGAGGTGGTCGTGCGGGCCGTGGTCGCAGGCGGCAGGTTCGAGGCCGTATACGCGGCCGCCGGCGGCATCGCACCGGTGCCGCTGCGCTTGGCGGGTATCGAACGCGCGGTGACGGGAGCGGTCGCAAATGCGGCCACGGCGGAGACCGCCGCCAAACACGCGATCGCCGGCGCAAAACCGCTGCCGATGACCGGCTACAAGCTGGATCTGCTGCAGGGCCTCGTGCGCGATCTGCTGGGGCGGTTTGCGGGGTAGGGCGCAGGCTTGTTGCGACGTGCCGATGCTTTATTCTCCGTCATGGCCGGGCTTGTCCCGGCCATCCACGTTCTGTCTTGCGCAGCGCCAAAAGGACGTGGATGACCGGCACAAGGCCGGGCATGACGGAAGAATAAGGGAGACGACGAATGCGCCCGCTGGAATTTGGTTGGTATCTGCCGACGCATGGCGACACGACGGCTTATGGTCTTTCGCCGGCGCAGATCCCCGGCTCGCCGGAGCTGTGTGATCGCGTCGTGCAGGCGGCGGAGGCGGCGGGTTTCGAGTACCTGTTGATCCCGGTCGGCACGGTGTGCTGGGAGGCGTGGATCACCGGCGCGTTCATGGCGGCGCGTTCCTCGAAGATCAAGCCGCTGATTGCGGCGCGACCCGGCTACATCAACCCGGTGCTGCTGGCAAAAATGATCTCCACCTTCGACCAGATGTCGGGCGGCCGCATCTGCGTCAACCTGATTGCCGGGCAGAACGAAAGCGAGGTCGAGGGCGAGGGCATCCGTTACGCCAAGGAAGAACGCTACGACCTGATGGAGGAAGAGGTCACCATCCTGAAAACGCTGTGGACCAACCGCGGCCCGATCGACTTCCAGGGAAAATTCCACAAGCTGACGAAAGCGCAAATCCGGCCGCGTATCCGGCAAGAGCCCTATCCGAAATTCTATCTCGGCGGCGGCTCGCGCCAGGCCTGGGAGGTTTCCGCAAAGCATTCCGACGTGCATCTGTTCTGGGGCGATACGCCGGAACGGATCGCAGCCAACATCGCCGAAATTCGCAATCTCGCGAAGGCGCATGGCCGCGAGGACAAGATCGGTTTCGGCATGCGCCTGCAGGTGATCTGCCGCGAACGCGAGGCGGACGCGTGGGACGCCGCCGAGACGCTGGTGAAGGACGCAAGCGACAAGCAGAAGCAGGAGATGAAGACGCTATACACCCGCTCGGCAGCGAACCAGCGCGTGCAGGAGCTTGCCAAGGAATACGGCGACCTGATCATGCCGCATCTGTGGACCGGCATCACCCGCGTGCGCCCCGGCGCCGGCATCGCCGTGGTCGGCGATCCGCAGCAATGCGCCGCGACCCTGCAGCAGTTCATCGACGCCGGCTGCCATTCGTTCTGCCTGTCGGGCTACCTGCATGACGAGGAGGCGGAGCGCTTCGGCCGCCTGATCCGGCCGCTGCTGATCGCGCGCAATCCGGGAAGGCTGGCGGCCTAGGGCCGATCATTCCGCGCTTCGACGCTTCGGCCGGTCAGCCCGGAATGACGGTGTTTAATCTCTTCGAGCGCCTTGACCTAAAATCCCCCAAAACCAGAACCGGAGGCACGCCCATGTCGCGTCAGCGCAAAATGATCCTCGGCGCCGTCGTGCGCGGACTGCCCGGCTGCATTGCGGGCTGGCGGCACAAGGACGTCGCGGCGAGACGCTGCAGGCGCCTCGGGGCTCGGCTACTACACGCACATCGCGGAGGTCTGCGAGCGGGCGAAGCTGCATTTCCTGTTTCTCGCCGACTCGCCGACCGTCTCCTATCTGAACGTGCCCTACATGCTCGAGCATGCCGCGCAGGATTATTACCTCGAGCCGATGACGATGCTGGCGGCGATGATCCCCGGCACGAAGCACATCGGCCTCGTCGGCTCGATGTCCACCACCTACTCGCGATCCCTACACGGTGGCGCGCGTGTTCGCCTCGCTCGACCATTTGAGCGACGGCCGCGCCAGCTGGAACATCGTCACCACCGGCAACCCGACGTCGGCGCAGAATTTCAGCCACGACATGCATCCCGACAAGGGCGACCGCTACGCGCGCGCCGAGGAGTTCGTGCGGATCGTCAAGGGGCTGTGGGACTTCTACGAGGACGACGCGTTCCTGCGCGACCAGAAGGCGGGGCGCTTCCTCGACCCGTCGAAGATGCACATCCTCAACCACAAAGTCGGAGAACTTCAGCGTGCGCGGGCCGCTGAACGTCGAGCGCTGCCCGCAAGGCTATCCGGTGATGCTGGTCGCCGGCGCGTCCGATCGGGGCATGGAACTCGCGGCGAGCACACGGCGACGCGATGTTCGCCGCGCAGCCGGACAAGGCGCAGGGCCGCGCATTCTACAAGGACGTCAAGGCGCGCATGGCGAAGTATGGCCGCGCGCCGGATGAGCTCGCGATCCTGCCCGGCGCGATGATCATCGTTGCCGAAACCGACGCCGAGGCGAAGGCCAAGCGCGACTACCTGCGCTCGCTGATCGATATCGAGTTCGCCGTGCATACATGTCGTCGCTCGCCGGAACGGACCTGTCGCACCTGCCGCTCGACCAGCCGCTGCCGGATTCGCTGCGCGGCCAGCCGGTGTGGTCGCGGCTGGAACTGATGATGGACGTGGCCGAGCGCGACAAGCTGAATTTCCGCGAACTCGCCATCCAGTACACCGAGACCTACGGCCACCAGTTCATGGTCGGCACGCCCGCAAGACCATCGCCGACGAGTTGCAGGATCTGTTCGAGAGCGAGGTCGCCGACGGCTTCCTGCTGCGCTCGCCGATCTATCCCGAAAGGACTGGAAGACACCTGCAGCCTGCTGATCCCGGAGCTGCAGCGGCGCGGCCTCGCGCAGACCGAATATGCGGGCAAGACGTTCCGCGACAACCTCGGGCTGAAACGGCCGGAGCATCCGGCGCGCGGCGCGGCGCGGGATGGCGGCGGAGTAGGGCCGCCACTTCGGCACGACCCGAAGCACACTCCGTCATTCCGGGCCCGCGCTTCGCGCGTCCCGGAATGACGTGCGGGCAGGCGCTGTCGCGCTTACCGGTTCAATTGTCAAACAGCCTGCGCATCTGAACTCCAGACGCGCGTCATCGCCCCGTGTTCTGTCCGGCCCCAGGGCACGCCGGTCTTGAAAATCGAATGTCTTCCTCGCTCCCCTTAAAGGGGCGTGCGGAACGACAGGGCGTTTCACCGCGCCCGCGGCGCCATGTGGGTGAACACGTGGCATCCGTGTGCTGAAAGCACACGGCAAACAGCAGCCTCGGACGCAGCGCTACGCCTGCGTTCCGCACGCGAATGGACTTTGCGGCTTGCTGCATGTCCCAGGAGGCGTCGCTTCCGCCGCCGCTTTCCCGTTCGTGCGAGCTGTCGCCCGGACATGCACTTGGGCCGTCCGCCCGTGTTGCCGGCGTCTGTCCCTTGACCGCCTCCAGGATAGAGATCCCGAAAGCAGCTTCAAGGTCCGGCATCGTGGCGGCCACCGCATCCCGCTATCCACGCCACGGAGACGATCGCGACGCGCCCCGTAAAGGAGCGGGATGGGGAAAAAATATTCCCAGGCGCAGGGTATCGTCAAGCGGGTTTCTGAAAAACAGAAGAACGATCTGTGCGTAAATCCTGTGAAGAACTCCGGCCCCGGCTCGGAGGTTTGCGGTATTCCGACGAGAAAGGCCGGGACCAGGTCCCGGACCTTTCCGTTTTCCATCGGCAGGCATCAGGTCATGTCCACAGTCGCGTGACGAGGCGCGGCTGTAGTTTGCCGGTTCGTGTCGCGTCAGATGAAATCCGCAGCGGACAGGGTGTCCACACCCTCGAGAACCGCAAGCGACTGGTAGCCGCTGATATCCTGGCCATCACTCGTCAGAGATCCAATCCGAACGAGTGTATGAGTCTCGACATCGAAAGCAAAACTGTCGCTGGCATCAAGATTGGACCAACCGAGACTGTTCGAGCCGACAGCCAGGCGGCCATCCGTGCCGAAGCCTGAGGAGCTACCCAAAATGATATCCAGCTTGTCGTGACCATGCTGAAAGTCGGTCACGGTGACCGGGCCAAGGCCCCCTCCGAAAATGAAGGTGTCATTGCCAACGGAGCCCGCATCGTCGCCGGTCAGACGATCGAAGGCGTCGCCGATCAGGATATCGTTGCCTGCACCGCCGCGGATCGTATCGATGCCACTGGCACCCCAACCGCCTCCACCGTTGATCCAATCATTGCCTGCACCGCCGAACAGGAAGTCATCGCCGCCGAAGCCCGCAATCCGGTTTGACTGCGCGTCTCCCTGAATGATGTCTCCAAAATTGGAGCCGTGCACGTTCTCGATACCCGAATAGGTGTCGCCGGCCGCGGCATTGGAGATGCCGCCGGTTGCAAGGTTGAGCGCCACGCCAGTGCTTGCGCTGAGGTAGGAGGCGGTATCGATGCCGGCGCCACCGACCAGCGTGTCGCGGCCGAAGCCGCCGTCCAGCACGTCGTTGCCATTGCCGCCCTCGAGCAGGTCGTTGCCGCTGCCGCCGTTCAGACGGTCGTCGCCTTCCTCGCCATAGAGAAAATCATTGCCGAACCCGCCATTGAGCGTGTCGTTGCCCCAACCGCCATACATCGTGTCGGAGTACTGCGTACCGTTCAGCGTGTCGTCGCCGTCGGTGCCCTCGAACAGAAACGAGATGGGCTGAGGTTTGAAAACGAGCTGGGCGTAGTTGTTAAAAAAGAAGAGCGCCATGTGAAGTCCCCTGGGTTTGTTGTGGTTGCCGCGACTGTTGTCCTACAGGAGGGCTCATCCGGCTTCTGTGATCTCGTGCACGCTTCCTCATGTTGCACCGCACGCAGGTGTTACGCCGGATATATGCAGATTGGATAATCGAGCGGCGCAGGCTCCCGTGACCATGTTCACAGGATTTGCACAGCCGCCGAAAACGCGTTTGCTGGTCCAGCAAATCACCTGCTACACGCCATCATCCAGTCATTTCCGCCCGCGGCCGCCACAACGGCGCCGCGGGCTTTTGTTTGCTTGAATGCGAGACGCACCGACGATGAACGACAGCGCAGCAAAGAGCTTACGATCACCGGCGCTGTCTTGCCGTGGCAGGCGCCGCCAGCGGCACGAGCAGGCGATGACGGACCTCAAGACCTTCGCCACCAGCATCGATGTCCCGGGCGCGCCGGTCAGTGCCGACGACGAGGCCTGCGAGGATTTTCGCACCGGTCGAGGTCGCGTTCGGCAAGCATCAGTTGCTGTGGCTGTCGTGCCTGCAGCGCGTGCAGGACGGCGAGATCAAGCGGCTGCTCGGCCTGATGCCGCCGGGCAGCGCAAAAGTCGACTTACACCTCGATCGTGTTTCCGGTGCACACCATGGGCCGGTTCGCGGACACGCAGGTGATCACCGCGAGCTATGGCGCCGACCTGCCGCGCAAATGGGGCCGCAAGGCCCGCGCATCGTCCGGCAGGCGAATTTCGCGCGCGATCTTCGACACGCGGCTCTCCGCGGAAAGCTCCGCCGCGGACGAATGGGCGCTGGCCAACGGCTCCGAATACATGGGTGCGGGCATCCTGGCCGGCATCACCGGCAACCGCGCCGACGGCGTGATCTGGGACGACCTGATCAAGGGCCGCGAGCAGGCGGACTCCGACCTGATCCGGCAGAAGACATGGGACGCGTATTTCGACGATCTCTTGACGCGCAAGAAGCCGCAGGCCTGGGAGATCGGCATCACCACCCGCTGGCATGAGGACGATGTCGCGGGGCGCATTCTCCCCGAGGGCTATGGCGGCGAAAGCGGCTTCATCGAATGCCGCGACGGCAATCGCTGGTACGTCGTCTGCATTCCGGCCGAAGCCGAGCGCGACGACGACGTTCTCGGCCGCGCGGCGGGCGAGCGGATCTGGCCCGAATGGTTCGGGCCGGATCATTTCACGCCGTTCAAGCGCAACGTGCGCACCTGGTCGGCGCTCTATCAGCAGCGGCCGGCGCCGGAGGAGGGCGACTACTTCAAGGCCGACTGGCTGCGGCCCGTCGAGAATGCCGCCGGCGAAGCAGACTCTGCGCATCTATGGCGGCTCCGATTACGCGGTCACCGCGCACGGCGGCGACTACACGGTGCATGTGGTGGTCGGCCTCGACGGCGAGGGACGGATGTACCTGCTCGACCTGTGGCGCAAGCGCGCGGCGTCGGACGAATGGGTCGAGAAATTCTGCGATCTCGCGCTCGAATGGAAGCCGATCGGCTGGGCGGAAGAGGCCGGCCAGATCAAATCCGGTGTCGGTCCGTTTCTCGACAAGCGCATGCGCGAGCGAAGGTCTATGTCGCGCGCGAGCGGTTTGCCGCGCGCGGCGA
>CAVZHJ010000009.1:0-219626 GCA_963774995.1 uncultured Alphaproteobacteria bacterium | reverse complement strand
CCGGTTTTCCCGTTGCCTGCGCGGCGGGCGTGCTGCTCGGGCTCGCGCTCGGACGGTCCCGAACATTGGGCCCGGTGGCTCGAAGTCCATCTGCACATCTGGCTCGCCGTGCCGAAGACGGCGGTCATTCCACTCATTGTGGTGGCGTTCGGCTTCGGCCTCCGATCGCGTGCCATCGTGATCTTCGCGTTCGCATTTCCAATGGTCGCCGTCACGGTGCAGGCTGGGCTCCAGACCATGAGACGCGCGGCTGATCGACATGGCGCGCGCGTTCTGCGCGACCGAGCGGCAGATCTGGTGGCGCGTGCTGCTGCCGGCGGCGCTGCCGTCAGTGACAACGGCGGTGCGTTTGGGCCTGGCACGCGCGATCACCGGCATGGTCGCCGTGGAGATCACGCTCATCGCGGTTGGCGTCGGCCGGCTGCTGCTGGAGTTCCGCGGCAACTTCGATGCCGCCTCCCTCTACGCTACGGTCCTCATCGTCATGGCCGAAGCCGTGATCCTGATGCGGTTGACGGCGGCCATTGAGCGGCGAACGGGTTCCTTCGACGCGTTCGCCATGCCCGAATGATCGCGATCAAACACTGCCGCAAGTCGCACCTCGCCCAGGACGGTCGTGTCGTCGTACCGACCCTGGCCGACATCGACCTGGCGATCCCCGCTGGGGAGTTCGTGTGCGTCCTCGGACCCAGTGGTTGCGGAAAGACCACCTTTGCTGCGAATTCTGGCGGGACTCATCCGGCCCGATGACGGCGAGATCGTGATCGATGGACGGCCGGTGACAGGTCCCGGTCCGGATCGCGGCATGGTCTTTCAGGACTTTTGCGCTGTTGCCGTGGGCTGACGTGCTCACCAACATCGCGTTCGGGCTGGAACTCCGCAGCATCGCGCAACCGGATCGACTCGCGCGAGCGCGAGTGCTGGCCGAGGCGGTTGGGCTCCGTGGATTCGAGCACCATCATCCTCGCCAGTTATCGGGGGGCATGCAACAGCGTGTCGGACTGGCGCGCGCGCTGCGCAATCGATCCCGCGATCTTGCTAATGGACGAACCGTTCAGCGCGCTCGATTCCCAGACGCGCCGGGGCCTGCAGGAGGATCTGCTCGACCTGCACGCGGAGAATCGCAAGACCATCGTGTTTGTCACGCACAGCGTGGACGAAGCCGTCCGCCTGGGCGACCGGATCGTGCTGCTCTCCACGCGGCCCGCCGTGGTTGAGGAAGTCGTGGTCGTCAATCTCCCGAGACCCCGGCCGCGCGAGACGTCGGCACGCTGCCACGTTTTGTCGAGCTGAAGGAACATCTCTGGCGTCGATTGCGCCTGCAAGCCGGGCGCGGGGAGAGGCTCGCCGATGGACCGTGACGGCGGGACCGTGCCAGACTGGCAGACGCGCGTCCTCTCGCTCGCCGCCAGGGTCTCAGCGCTGCTGGGAATTGGCGGGACGGTTAGGGGAACACGCCGCTGCTACCGCCCTTTCTCTTCGGTGGCTCGCGCGCTGCTGGATCTGGTCCAGAGCGGCCAGATCCTCGGCAACCTGTGGATGCTCGGCCTCGGGAACCTGGCGATCGGCGTTGTCGTTGCAGCCATGGTTGGAATGCCCGCGGGCGTTGCCATGGGGCGCTCGCGGCTTGTCGCGCTGGTGGCCGAGCCGTGTGTCGATGCGCTGCTCGCGGCGCCAAGCCTTGTGTTCGTGCCAGTGCTGTACCACGCTTTTTCGGCGCCACGCGGGCGACTCGATTGGCAGCGTCTTCCTGCACGCGGTTTATCATCACCGCCACGACGCTGGCCGCCCTGCGCACGCCGAACGCCCGGCTGCTCTCGATGGCCGCCTCGTTTGGGGCCACCGAACGCCAGCTGTTCTGGAAGGTGCGTTGGCCGGAGGCGAGACCGCTGATTATGAGCGGACTCGGCGTGGGTGTACTCTTCGGCGTCAAAGGCATGATCAACGGCGAGACCTTCATCGCGGTGAACGGTCCGGCGCCCTGGTGCGGCTTTACGGCGGCAGGTTCGAAGCCACAAGCCGCTGGCGGTCCTCGTGGTTATCGCGGGTGTCGCGCTGCTGTGTTCGTGGCTCGTCGATGTGGCCGTGCGCCGACCGGCGCGCCTGGCCTGACCGGGCGTGCGTCACGGATCAGCCACGGCTCATGCACGCCGGCGGGCGGCGGCTCGATAGGCCCGAATCCCAGGCCAGCGAAGCGGCGGAACGCCTGGACCAGCGCCAGCTTGCCCACCGGAAGCATCTTCAGGATCTCACGCACCGCATCGAACCCGCCGTACACGCGTCGTCCGTCCCAGAGCAGGATTTCCTCGCGCGCTCGGTCGGCCGTAACGCCGGCTTCGGCCGGGGCCAGGGGCCGACTCGCGCCCTCGAATCTCAGGATCGGGAGCCAATCGAGCCGGTTGAACAGCGTCACCCACCTCTCGCAGACGCTGCAGCGATCGTCCCAGATGACCAGCCTGGAGGCCTTCCGCTCGTCCACGAAGAGGACGTAGACACTCAAGGTCGCGAGGCTGAACACGATGAGACCGGCATAGGGCCCCATCACGACTGGCACGAGACCGTGGAGGATGAATCCCACGGCGCACCCTCAACCGCAGCTTCGGCACCCACAACGCAAAACTCAGGAAGAACTAACCGCGACCGCACCGGCCGCGAGCAGCATGAGAGCCGCTGGCGTTGTCAGCGGCCCTGGGGAGCGTGACTCTCTCCGCGAAGACGTCCCCGCGAAGAAACGTGGGGTTGACCTTGGCGACCGCCGTATAGAAATAGACGAGCGACAACTGAATTTTGAACAGCCATGTCGGCCACGCCAGTATGTCGCGATCGGCCTGACCATTACGGAGCCAGCGCACCGACAGAACGGCGTCGCTATCAGATACGGTCAGCAACAGCAGCAGCAGAAGGAGGAAGTACATGTGGTTGGCCCAGAAGTTCTGGTCCACCAGGTATAGAAAGACGCCGCTCAGGAAGAGCGCGAACGCGGAGAGCCGCGCGTAGTAGCCGACGATCAGGCCGGCCCAGGCGGCGATCCAGAACGACGTGAAGCACGCAATGGCCGGTGTCGAGGCTAGCTCTGGCGCCCAGTCGAACAACCGCGCAGGAACAGCGCCGGGGTCGTGCTGCAGTAGATAGAGATCGCGGCCGGTCTTGAGTCCACGGACGAGCGCAGCCAGGCCGATGCCGATCCGCAGTATCGCAACAGTGCGCGCCGGCCGGCGCGCGGTGAGCAGTCCTGTCAGCGCGCCGGAGAAGGACACGGCAGGGTCTCCTCGCGGCCCGTTCGTGGGTAGCGCACGACCACTCGTGTCGCGCCCTCCCAGTGCGCACAGAGGTAGGGCGGCAGGAACCGCCGCTGGTCCACCGAGCCGAAAACAGGCGGACTGGATTGCCGCGGCGGAGCGGGTCGCCGACCTCCCGCTTCGATCCATCCGGGAAGATGGCGGCGAACGTCGGATCTTCTTCCTGGCCGGCATACATATGCCACGTAAACTTGTCGAAACCAGGCGCAAACCAGGCAAGCGCCGGATAGACGATCTGAAGACCGAGGTAGCCCAGGAAAAAGGCACCGGAGGCGACGAGTCTGACCCGCGTCATCGCGTGAGCCTCGCACAGGGCACAGGGGCTGTCAAACGGCGCGGGCCGCTAGCTATTCGCGTTGACGCCGCTCCAGCAGTTGGTGCAGGAACGAGCGGTCGACCACGTCCTGTGGACGGTAGGTGTCCTTCGTTCGGACGAGCGCAGAAGGGCTCGCGACGGGTACGCGAACACCCAAGAGGTCGTGCCACTCCATGTCCGCGGCGACATCTGCGTACTCAATCCACATGCACGTCCCATGAGGTCGATGATCGCCTCGTCCACAACACGGACGACGGCGTGATCGCGAACGTCGCTGTCGGCCACTTCGGCAGCGGCGTTGTCCGCCAGAACGCTGAGTCCTTGTTTGACGCGGGCGATATTCTCTGGCGCCTCATCGACCAGGAGATCGATGTCTTTCGTGAATCGGCTTGCGCCGTGCGCGACGACGGCGAAGCCACCGATCAGCACGTACCGCGCGCCAGCGTCGTTCAGGGCGCGACAGATGCGGACGAGGTCTTCCGGCTCTGGTGCTCGTGCGTACGCAGCATCATCTGGATCATCCACGCATCAGCCTCTTCGAAACTCGAGAAGCGATAGACACCACGAGGCGCAAGATGCGCCGTGCCACGAAGCAGGGCCGTCGTTCTCGCCAGGGCGGCCTGATCGGTCATCGGCAACGCGTCGACGGAGCGGGTGCCTACGACTTTCATTGCTCCATTATGGCACCAGTCGACGTGGCGCCCGTCTGAGACGCCTCTTCCCGTATAATCCGGGCGTTCCATACCAAGCGTATGAGTCTCGTGCCTGGCACGCGTCTCGCAACGGCCAGCTTGAGCGCGGTCGCTGGCGAACGCTGAGCGGCGGTGAGGGGACATCCACATGAAACAATTCCTGAAAGACAATCTGGCCATCGTCGCCGCCATCGCCCTGCCGCTGATCCTCGTCATCCTGTTCGCCCTGTCGACGCTGGTGGTCAACCGGGTCGTGGCCGACCCGCAATACGATTTCCTGATCGCCACCAACTTCTACGGCGGGTCGAACGAGGCCTTCTATTTCGACGTGGTTCAGAACAGGCTGAAGATCTCCTATGCCTTTCCGACCAAGGTCAACGGCACCACCTACCAGAACGGCAACATCTCGCGCCTGTGGCGCGTGCGGGTGCCCGCCATGACCGTCGAGGAAATTGCCCTGGTGCCGCCGTCACGAGGCAAGGAGGGCGATGAGACCCAGCGGGTCTCCATCGAGATCCCAGGCGTCAGCGACCTCCACGTCATCAGCGCACAGCCGGCGCCTGACGGCTACACGTTTGAGCAGACCTACAACTACTACAACAGCAACCTGATGAGGAATTGTTCGGATCGGGAAATCGCAGCAACTACGTCAGCGCGATCGTCAAGGATGGCCGCGCCGTGCCGATCAGGAACCTCGACGGCGCCCCCTACAGTGCCTACAACGCACATTTCATCGGCTGGATCGCGAAGGACCGATGACCGGAACGTCTTCCTCCGGAAAGGATCTGGCGATCGCCAGATCCTGCAGATCATCGAGGCGAATCACCTCGATGCCGCCGACATCCGCAAGGTGGCCAGAGCGGCCCGAAAGGACGCTTCGCAGGGCGGACCCGGCCGGCGCGTCGCGCTGAGCCAGATCGTCTTGCGCGTCTTCTACTATCTAGGGGGCACGCTGGTGTTCGCGGGCCTGGGTATCTACATCGAAACCGCCTGGCACGACCTGACGAGCGTTCAGCGTGTGCTGGTCACGCTAGGGCCGGGTTTTGTCGCCTACCTGCTGGGAATCATCTTCGCGCGCAACCCGGATCTCGAAAAGGCGGCCACGCCTGCTCACATACTGGCGTTCGTGCTGCAGCCGGTGGGCGGCTTCGTCCTGCTGAAGGAATTCTTCCACGGCAACGATACGGCGCTCGGCGCGATGCTCGTCTTCGGCACGCTGGCGGTCCAGCAGCTGCTCACATTCGTCGCCCTCAAGCGCCCGTCACTCTTGCTCTTTTCGCTACTGTTCATCTACGGTTTTGCCGGCGCGGCCACCGTTCACTTCGACCTCGACTTCGGGATCGCGGCGCTGGCCTGCGGCCTGTTCCTCTATTTCATCAGCGTGGACCTGCAGCGCAAGGGTGCCTACCGCGACCTGACACCGTTGTTCTTCACGCTCGGTTCGGCGCTCATGCTGGCCGGCGTGTCGTATCACGTCGGGCGGACGATTTACGAGCCGCTGACGCTGGCGCTGTGCCTCGGGTTTTTGATGCACGCCGTCCTCAGCGACAGCAAGATGCTCTACGTGATGTCACTTGTTTACATCGCCGGCTATTTCTGGGGCGGACCGGCGGCAGGTGGTGGGGATGGAGCACCTACCAGCGCCATCACTATGAACTCACCGCCCTGTTTGCCGGCACCAGCCTCGTGCTGACCGGACACTGGCTGGAGCGGTCACCGCTGATTTCAGCCTCGCCGGTCTGGCATTTTGTCGGGACCAGCTTCGCCTTGGGCGGCGCGTACAGCATGCTCTACGACACGGCGGGCGAGCCCCTGTTCGCGGGCGTCGCGACGCTGGGCATCTACGCGGCGCTGATGCTGCGCAGCCGTGCCATGCTCGCCGCAGCAATCCTCGGCCTTCTCGCCTTTACCGCTGCCTACGCCCAACGGCATTTCGCCAAGAGCCTCAGCTGGCCCCTGCTGCTGATCGTGTTCGGATTCGTTGTCCTGCTGGCCGGGTTTGCCTTCGCCCGCCTCTCGGGCCGGATCAAGGAATCTTCTCTCCAGAAGACCTGAGGCCCGCCGCGCCTACCGCGTCCCGGCCCCCTTCGTCACCAGCTTCTGCACGCGCCAGTTGATGAGCTCGCCCACCCAGATCTCGTTCTCGGACGGACAGGCGATGGCGTGAATCCATCCGAACTCGCCGAGGTTCCGGCCGGGCCCACCGTACACGCCGAGCAGCTTGCCCTCGAGCGACACTTTGTAGATGCGGCTCGGGTACAGGTCGCCGACGAAGAGCACGGGATTCGGGCCCGGGGTCATGCACAGGGCGTCGGGCGCGCCCGGCGCCTGGGACCCGGTCTTCAGGTCCGGCCGGCCTTCGCCCGTAGCACGACCTTGCCTCGTTCGGGGACACGGGCACGTCGATCGTGAACTGACGGATGAACTTGCCCTCGGTGTCGAACACCTGGATGCGGCGGTTGCCGCGATCGGCGACGTAGACCTCGTCCTTCGGCGAGACGGCGATGCCGTGCGGCGTGTCGAACTGCCCGGGACCGCTGCCGAGCGAGCCCCAGCTCGCCACCCACTCGCCGCGCGCGTTGGCCTTGCCGACGCGCGAGTTGACGTAGCCGTCGCTGAAGTACGAGTTGCCCTTCGAATCCCACGCCACGTCGGTCGGCTGGTTGAAGGCGTTGTCGCGATGGACCGGCACCGGGTTGCGCGGGTTGTTGTTCGCCGGCGACGTCGACGGCGACGCCCGCGCGGCTGAGCAGCCCGGACAGCGTGGAGGCGTGTCCGGCGGCGTCATGTAGTGCGAGGCCTCGCCCTTGCGGCCGAACACCCACACGACGCGGCCCTGGGGGTTCATCTTGAGGATCATGTCCGATCCCTTGTCCACGACCCAGATGTTGTCGTCCTTGTCGATGCGCACGGCGTGCGCGTACGACCAGGCGTACAGGTTCTTGCCGATCTCGCGGACGAACTTCCCGTTGGCATCGAACTCGAGCAACTGCGCCGCCGTCGCCATGTAGGACGGCCCGGTCGAGTTCCCGCGCGAGAACACGAAGACGTGCCCCTTGGAATTGACCGCGACGCCCGCGATCTCGCCGAAGTGGATGTCGTCTGGCAGCGTCAGCGGATCGGGCACCGACTCGAACGGAAGTTCCGGCACCGACTGCGCGAGCGCCGGAGCCAGCGACAGACCGAGGAACACGCACGCAAGCACGAAATGTTTCACAGCAACCTCCAGACTGTCGGCGATCACATCCGACCGACCGACGCCGGGCGATGGTAGTCGTCATGATTCTCGTTTGCAAGCGAGACCGGTCATACTGCTGGCATGCGCACGATGGCCATCGCGGTGCGACCCGCATCGGTGGCTGGAGATGCGAAGTGGCGGCGCGGATCCGGTGCCGGCATGCGTGACGCGCTCTATTGCCTCTTCTCGTATAATCCACGCGTTCCATATCAAGCCTGTGAGCCTCGCGCCCGGCACGCGCCTCGGCCCGTATGAAGTCGTCGCCCAGATCGGCGTGGGCGGCATGGGCGAGGTGTATCGAGCGACCGACACCAACCTGAAACGTGACGTCGCCATCAAGGTGCTGCCCGCATCGGTGGCCGGCGACGCGGAGCGGCTCGCGCGGTTCCAGCGCGAAGCGGAAGTCCTCGCCTGCGCTCAATCATCCGAACATCGCGGAGATTTATGGTCTGGAGCGATCGGGCGGCACCACGCGCTGGTGATGGAGCTGGTCGAAGGGCCGACGCTGGCCGATCGCATCGCGCAGGGGCCGATCCCGATCGACGAAGCGCTGCCGATCGCGAAGCAGATCGCCGAGGCGCTCGAAGCGGCGCACGAGCAGGGCATCATTCATCGCGATCTCAAACCCGCGAACATCAAGGTGCGGCCGGACGGCACGGTGAAGGTGCTCGACTTCGGGCTGGCGAAGGCGATGGAGCCCGCGGGCGCGGCTGTCGGCTGAGCAACTCGCAGTCGCCGACGATCACGACGCCGGCGATGACGCAGGCGGGCATGATCCTCGGCACCGCGGCGTACATGAGCCCGGAGCAGGCGAAGGGGCGGCCGGCCGACAAGCGCAGCGACGTCTGGGCGTTCGGCTGCGTGCTCTACGAGATGCTCACGGGCAAGCGCGCGTTCGAGGGCGAGGACGTGACCGATACGCTGGCGGCCGTGCTGCGCGGCACGCCGGACTGGTCGGCGATTCCGTCTCAGGTGTCGCCAACCTTGCTCGTGTATCTGCGGCGGTGCCTGACCCGGGACCCCGCGCAGCGCGTCCACGACATTGCGGACGTGCGCCTGGCTCTCGAAGGTGCGTTCGACGTCCCTGTTGCAACAGTGCCAGCGACACCTCCCGTGGAAGTGAGGAAGGCGCCGTGGCGGCTGATCGCCGCGGGCAGCGCCGTGGTGGCCGCGGGTGCCGCGGTCCTCGGAGGTCTTGGCGCACCTGTCCTGTTCCCGGGCAGGCCACCCTCGATCGTGCGGCTCACGGCCACACCGCCGAACGGAGTGGCTCCAACTCAGGGGGATGCGGACATCGCGATGTCCGCGGACGGCTCTCGCATCGCCTACATAACGGTCGAGCAGGGCACCGTGCGGCTCTACGTCCGCTCGCTCGACCAGCTCGATGCCATCCGGATAGAAGGCGCGCGGCTTTCCCTTCTTTTCGCCGACGTCCGGCGTCTTCGGTTCGCGCTTGAACGGGGCCAGCAGCCACAACGTGAGAAACGTAAACAGCGAGATCATCAGCGCGACATCGTAGGCGCCGAGGCCGACCGCCGCTCCGGTCGCGCCTGTAGCCCAGAGGCTCGCGGCGGTCGCCGTGCCGTGCACTGAATTATCGTTCTTCAAGATCGCGCCGCCGCCGATAAAGCCCATGCCGGTCATCAGGCCTTCGATGATCCGCGCGGTGCCTTCCGGGTGTCCGTGCAGCACATGCTCGGTCGCCTGCACGATGCCGCAGGTCGCGATCGCAACAAGCGGAAACGTGCGCAGGCCCGCGCTGCGCTCTTCCTTCTCCCTGTTCCAGCCGATCGGCAACGCCAGCAGATAGGCGACCGTCAGCGCAAACAGATGCGGCAGCAGACGAAAATTGTCGGTGATATCCAGCAGTGATCGCATCAGCGGTCCTTTGGTCCCACGAACGTTGTCCGCAGATGAAAGTTCCGCAGGTGCTTCGTTAAGCCTCGACGAGCAGCCGCAGCACGGCGCGAAAGCGAATGCTGCGCTTGCCGGCCAGCGCGGTCGCGAGCCCCTCCGCACCCTCGTCATCATAGGTGCCGGAGAAACCGATCCCGACCTCGCGCCCGCCGAATACTGGACGCTTGCCGCCGGTCGGCGTGTGCTCGTTGTTGATCAGTTCGCCTTTCCATTTGCCGGCGGCGAAGCTGTACGACCCGGTGTAGTAGAAGTGCGAATCACCGCCACGAATAATCCCGTCGCGCAGGACCATGACGCCGCCGTTGCGTCCCGAAACACCGTCCAGCATTTCGATATGGATGCTGTAGAGCCCGTTCTTCATCAATTAGTTCAATCTTGAGGCAGAAAACGCCGCCCAATGGCATCAATCGTGCATACCAAGACCAATAATCGGACCGAATGAGAAGGCAATCGCCCGACATAACGCATGGCAGAGTTGATCAGTCACTTTGTTCATTGTGCGGCAAAAAACTTCCCCTAAATCCTCCGGATACAATCCTTCGAAAGGCCAAGCTATGAGCGCGGAATGGAAGACCAAGCAGGGCACCCGGCGCGTTCGCGTTGAGCCGCCGACGCTTGAGGAAGCTATTTTCGCGGCTCAAGGGGTCACCGACGACCCGCAGCAACAGGCAGATTTTGCCGCCGACCTCACGGGCATGCCGGCGGAAGCCGTGCTCGCGACGATCCAGAAAGACGCGCGCAAGGCCGCCCGCACCGGGCGCGTGCTTGCTATCCCGTCATCTGGTAGTCAGCGCGCGGTCGTCGTCGAGCGCAAGCCGTCACGGGCGATCCGCCGGGCCTGAACTTCCACCAAGTCTAAAGCATTGATCCTTCCTTGCCGTAGCGCAGCCGCATAAAACTCGCGGCACTGCCGATCGCGGCAAACACAACGCCAATGGTCAGCGCCAGCTTCGGTCCGTTGCCATTGCCGACGCTGAAGCAGAAGGCCGCGAGCGCGGCGCCGATCGTCTGTCCCGTCAGCCGCGCGGTCGCCACCATGCCGCTTGCGCCACCCGCGCGCGATGCCGGCGCGCTGAGCAGCAGCGCCTTCATGTTCGGCGACTGGAAGAAGCCGAAGCCCACGCCGCACATCGCCATCCGCCAGCCGATTTCGAACACGTTCGCATCCGCGGGCATGGTCGCCAGCATCGCCATGCCGCAGCTCATGATCGCAAGGCCAACGCCGCCGAGGATGCCGACGCGATAACGGTCCGCCAGCCAGCCCGCGATCGGCGCCATGATCGCGACCATCACCGGCCACGGCGTGATGAGGAAGCCGGTCTCAACCTGCGAACGGCCGAGTGTCCCGATCAACAGGAACGGCAGCGAGATGAAGGCGAGCCACTGCGTCGCGAACGAACAGATCGCTGTCATCACCGACAGCGCGAACATCGGAATGCGGAACAGGTCGACGGGGATCATCGGCGCCGGATGATTTGCCTGCCTGCGGATGAGAGCCACGCCGCAGATCACGGCAATGGTGATTTCGCCTGCCGTCAGCAGCAGCGATTGCGCGCGCGCGGCGCGGCCGAGCGCAAACACCAAGAGACCCATGCAGCCGGCCGCGAGCAGTGCGCCGAGGTAATCGAACTTGTGGGGTGCACGCGGCAGCGGCGGCAGCACCCGCATCGACAGAATGAGCGCGATCACGACGAACGGAATGTTCACCGCAAACAGCCAGTGCCAGGGCGCGACCGACAGGATGATGGAAGCGACCGTCGGCCCCATCGTGATGCCAGTCGAAACCACCATGGCATTGACGCCAACGCCACGGCCGAGAATGCGCTTCGGCCAGATGAAGCGGATCAGCGCCGAGTTGACGCTCATCATGCCGCTTGAGCCGAGCCCCTGGATCAGCCGTGCGGCGACCAGCATCTCGAACGACGGCGCGAGCGCGCAGCCGAGCGCGCCGACGCCGAAGAATACGAGACCGCCGTAATAGATGCGCTGATGGCCGACGATCTCGCCGAGCGCTGCAAGCGGCAGCAGCGTCGCCACCATCGCGATCTGTACCGCATTGACGACCCAGACGATCTGCGCCGGCGTCACATTCAGGTCGGCGGCCATGGTTGGCAGCGCGACATTGGCGATGGAGTTGTCGAGCGAACTCATGGCAACCGCCATGGCGATGGCCAGGATCGCCCAGCGGCGCTGCTCCCACGGCAGCCCGTCCATTTCGGCCGCAGCCTGCTCGGGGCGCTTGGCGCGCTCTTCGTGTCCTGGCATCGCTTAGCTGGCGGTGAGCCTCAAAGGGGGCGTTGTTTGACGCTGTCTAACCCAATGCGACCGTGTGCTGCACCCCAGCCAGCGCATGGGCGCAATCATGCATCGGCGATCCGTCGCAGGGTGACGCGATAACCGGCGCTGGCGGACGTGGCCTGGACCTCCGCGGTCCCGTCGCCATAGGTCCCTGCGAAGGCGACGGTGACCTCCTTGCCGCCAAAAACCGCCGCAGCAAGGTCGCTGCGCGTGTGCTGTTTGGTCGAAAACTCGCCTTTCCAGCTGCCGTCCGCGCCACTGAAGCTGCCGACATAGTAGAAAAACGCGTCCCCGCCGAGAATCCGGCCGTTACGCAAAACCAGCACGCCACCGTTCTCGGCCCTGCCCCCGCCGGCCGGCTCGACGCGAATAAAATACAGCCCGTTGTCCATACGGTGCAGTCGCCCAATCTCAGTTCCACCCGGAAAGACCTTAACGCCCGCGGATCGTCCACACAAATGGCCCGGACGCCGTTCCGTCTGACGGAAGTGTCGCACTCAGGGCAACCTTCCGGCTCGAGGCCGCCGCCAATCCCTCGACAAGGCCTGCGAGCACCTGCGCGCAGGCCGGGTGATAGTCGGCAACGTCGCCCATCAGCCGCCAGCCCTGCTGCGTCACGGCAAACACACCGCCCTGCTCGGCCGCCTCTGACGGATCATCCTGTGCAGCAAGGACCGCGGACAGGAACACCGAAAAATCGGCCGCCATGGAGGAGGATTGATCGCCGCCGGAAAAGGCCGCGGCCGTCTCGGGGAAAAACTGCATGCCAATCAGCTTCGCCGTCCGGTGCAGCAGATGTCCGGCATCCTCCGGGCCAAACAGTTGCACCATCACCGGCGCCGACGTTCGCACATACTCCATCGCATAGTTGCGATAGGCCTTTTCCAGCCGGGGTTTCGGCCAGGCATCGACCGGCAACGCGGGCGCGCGGGCCGGATCGAACGGCGGCGCTTCGAGATGCCGCGCAAACACCAGGCGCTCATCGACGGCAAGGTCGCGATCGTACTCGCAATAGTAGCCTTCGAGCCCGTCCTGTACGTCCACCGTCTGCTTGGTGCAGACAAATCCGAGCTTCAGGTTGCGCAGCGTCACGCCGTTGTTGGCATGCCAGCCGCGCAACATCGCGCGCGACACTTCCATCGGAATGCCGCAGATCGCCGTGCCCTGCCAGATCCAGCGCGGCGGCGGATAGCGGATCCACGCCTTGCGGTCGCTTTCGTACATGTACTCGACGAACACGCCGCCGATCCAGTTGGAGAGATAGTGATACTGCGCGGCTGCTACCGCGGGCGGCAAATTGCTCAAGCCCAGCTTGTCCAGCCCTGCGAGAAACCGTTCCTCCTGCTGACGGCGAAAAACCCGGAAAACAAATTCCTCGGCCGCCGGCGCGCCGCGCCGCGTCACGACAGTCAGGATCAAGCCTGTGAAGAATGCGTGATAGAGATTGGCGACGGCGCGCCATCGCGCCCATTTCGCCTGATCGGTCTTGCGGGCTGCGTCCTGCACGGTTTGGTCCTGCTATTCAGATCTTCTCGATGCCACACCAGTCGGCGACAAACAGCGCCATCGTGCCGGTCGCCTTGCGCAGCGACTGAAGCTCGACGCATTCGTTGAAGCCGTGCATGCGCTCGGCGTCGGCACCAAAACACAGGCTCGGAATGCCTGCGTTGAGGCCGTAATAGCGCGTGTCGGTCGTCGCCGTGAACACCAGCTCCGGCAGTTCGCCGCCATACACTGCACCGTAGCTGCGCTGAAGCGATGCTTCCGGCTCGGCCGCGCCGGCAAGTTCATAGCCTTCGCATTGAAAGCCGCTCCACTCGACCACCGGCTTGTTCTTGCCGAGGAACGCATGCTGCCGCGCGGCCGCATTGATGCAGGCGACGATCTCCTCCTGACACGCGCTTACCGACCAGCCGGGCAGCACCGCCAGCCGGCACTCGAGGTCGCACCACGCCGGCACGCTGGACGCCCAGTCGCCGCCGCGAATGATGCCGGGGTTGAAGTTGATCGGATGGTGCACGGCGCCGAAGTGCCTGTCGGCCTTTGCCCGTGCGTTCCATTCCTCTTCGAGCCCTTCCAGCGCATTGAGCAGATGATAGGCCGCCTTGATCGCATTGGCGCCGACGCCGGCCTCGAACACGTGTGCAGGCTTGCCGCGCACCCGGACACGGAACCAGATCACGCCAACCTGCGAGCGCACGAGGTTGCCGCCGGTCGGTTCCGGAATGAAGGCGCAGTCGGCGCGATAGCCGCGCTGGATGGTGGAGAGCGCACCGATGCCGGTGCTCTCCTCCTCGATCACCGACTGGAAATGAATCCGCGCGGTCGGCGCAAAACCCGCGCTGCGAATTGCATCGAGCGCGAACAGTGCTGCGATGGTGCCGGACTTCATGTCGCCGGCGCCGCGGCCATACATGCGGCCGTCGCGTATGCTGGGTGAAAACGGCGGCGTCTCCCACATGTCGAGCGGGCCGGTCGGCACCACGTCGCAGTGGCCCTGCAGGATCAGCGACTTTCCCTTCGCACGCGCCGGCCGGTACGTGCCGACTACAGTGCGGGCGCGCGAAAAGTCGTGCTCGATCGGACCGAAGCCGCGCAGATCCCTCAGCACGTCAACGTCGATCCGCCAGTCGTCGACCTCATACCCGCGCTCACGCAGGAGATCGCCGATCATGTCCTGGCACGGCCCTTCCGCGCCGCGCGTCGAGGGGATCGCAACGAAATCCTTCGTCACGCCGAGTTGCGCATCGAACGCGGCATCCACCGCAGCCAGAATTCGCCGCTGGTCATCGTCAGCTTGCATGGCCCGTGTTTCCTCGCTGTGACCTGGATCACTGCGCTCCTTGAACGTTTGATGACCAACTGTAGCGACATTGCCGGATTTCACCAGTTGGCTTGTCGGCCAGCCGACCCTATGCAGGGCCGTCCAGGGGCGTTCCGGTTCTTCGCGTTGAGGCATACGCAGATGGTGACCTATCTCTATCTCCTGACGGCGGTGATTTTCGAAACCATCGGAACGTCGGCGCTGCAAGCCTCCGAGCAATTCACCAGGCCGAAGCCGCTGTTGCTCACGGCCGCCTGCTACGCGGCAACGTTCTACTTTCTGTCACTGACATTGCGGGCGATGCCCCTCGGCGTGGCTTACGCGATCTGGTCCGGGGCCGGCATCGTGCTTATCGCGCTGATCGGCCTCGTCTGGTTCGGCCAGAAGCCCGATACAGCGGCTCTGATCGGTCTGACGCTGATCGTTGCCGGCGTCGCGGTCATCAACCTGTTTTCACAGACGGTCGCGCGCTGATCCCGGCCGCTCCCCACAGGCTCGCAGGGCCGAGCCGATAGGCAAAGCCTGTTCTCCGCGATAGGATCGGAGCAGCTTCTGGGCGCCAGGAGGCGGCAAGAGTACGATGATCGGGTTTCGGCAGCGCTGGCGAAAAGCATCGCTCCTCGCGTTGGCGCTGCTGGCTTGGCCGTGCACGGCATCGCGGCTCGACGCTGCGGGCAGCGCGCTCGCAGTCGACACCGCCGAAGTCGGCGAACCCGGCAACTGCAAGATCGAGTCATGGCTGTCGTGGGCCGACAATCGCGACTTCATTGCGTCGCTGACACCGGCATGCGTCGTCGATCTCGGTCCACCCGATCGATGTCAGTGCGCAGATTCGCGCACGCGCGCGGATGGCGAATGGACGACAGGCATCAGCCCGAAACTCAAGGCCAACATCCTGCCGACCGCGGTCGGCAGGTTCGGGTTTGCGTTTTCGGCGACCGCCGACCTCGATACGATCTCGCGCGCGGCCACTGCCTTCATGGCGACCATCCCGGCCACACTACGCCTGTCGGATCGCATGCGCATCAACCTGAACGCTGGATGGATGATCGATCGCGTGATGGACGCGCCATTTCTTCACCTATGGCGCCGGCCTCGACTGGGTCGTTCATGGCCCGTGGATTGTCACCGCGGAGGTGTTCGGGCAGACCGGCCGCGCCGAGTTCGGCAGCATCGTCAAGCCGCGCTGGCAGGCGGGCCTTCGCTTCCGCCCCGTGGATGCCTTTTCGGTCGACCTGATCTATGGTCGCAACCTCACCGGCGAAAACGCGAACTGGCTGACGCTCGCCGCAACCGCACGCTTCGCGCCGGGTCCGCGCTAGGAATGGAACTTTTCGTTCCCCGGCGACGTTTCGCTGCGGGAGCTGAAACCATGATGAACCGCAACATCCTCTTCGCCATTGTCGGCGCGCTGGTCGTGGCTGTAGCCGTGCTCGGCTACAATCTCTATCAGGAGCGAAAAAAGCCCGAAGGGCTGTCGATCAATGTTGGCCCCGGCGGCCTGAAGATCGAGAACAAGTAGCGTCAGGTCGATCCAGCTTCGCTGAACTCAGACTTCTCGCTGATCCGTTTGCTGCAGTCATCGTGTCCAGAACGGTATCCACCCCGGATCAAGTGTGGGGCAAGCTTTTCGGGATCATGCCGCTGTAGCTCACTTGCACGTTGATGACCGTGCCGTCGTTCTCCGCCTCGACGATCAGCACGTCGAAAAACCCTTGCAGGGACTCCGCCAGCGGAATCAGCAAGCCGTAGCTGATCATGTAGATCGATCACAGTTCCTGTATCCGGGTCCGTGAGCTTTCGCTTCGTTTCCTTTTCGAATTCATCCGGACCGAAATACATGTGCACGTTGTGGTCGATCATCCCGATGTGACCGAGTTGCGGACCCGCCGTGATCTGCACGAGAAGATCGCCGCTCGAACACATGCCGATCGGCGTGAGCAGCCGCCGATAAGGACGTTCCAGCGTCGCTCTCCTCGCTGAGCACCTCGTCGAGGTCGTTGAATTCCATGCCGGTGCCGACCCGAACATGTAGAGCGCTGTCTCGGCATACTGTAGGGTGCGCGACGGTCGGCCGGCCGTGACTGTGTTGAAATCGTAGCCGTTGCGCTCCAGCAGAAACGCCGCCCAGTCCGTCAGCACGCGAATCCCCTGCCGCCGCGACATGGCGGCGATCGCCTCCGGCGTCGTGCGCGGAAAGACAGTCGCCTCGGGATGCTCCTCGAAGCGAAAGACGTTTGGATGCAGCATCGACCCCGTTCGGCTGAATTTCCCGCCGTTGGTCGCAGCCTGAGCGGAACCGGTTCGAGACGCGTTGCGGCCGCCGCCAGCCGGGCCTAACCTTGCGACGCGGATTCGCACCGCCGCAGCCTGTTTCCACTGGATGATCGCGTATGCGCCCCCTGCATCGACGCATTATGGCTTTGGCGTTGTCTCTGTTCGCAGTGACCATCCTGACGCGCGAGCCGATCCCGGCGAACTGCGGCTCGGTCAGCGCGTCTATGTCGATGACGGCACCTGCCCCGCCGGGACAGATCAAGGAGGTTGCCGGCGCAAATCTCACGGCATCGGGCATCGTGCGCACGCGCCAATGCGTCGCGCGCGCCAGCGTGAAGCGATAGGGGGGCGCGGCTAACGGGTTCGCCGAAGGGCGTCGCCGCCCAGGTGACTTGCCGCACATCTCTTCACGGCACCGCATGAACGCGCTCGCGCGCGAATTCAACCAATGGAGACCACGAACGACAGAGCAGCGCGATGCAACTCGTCCCCTACATCATCGGTCTCACTCTTCTCACGACCGGACTTGTTGTCAGCCTGATTGGCTGGCTCGGCATCGGCCGCGTGCAGCGGACGCTCGAATGGCGCGTGTTCGATGCACAGTGGGGCGACCTTGCGCGCTATGGCGGGCCGGCGCTTGCCTGCTTTGGCGCAATCGTCAGCTTGATCGAGTTCGGCGTGTAATCGCATCCGGACCCGATTGGCAATTCTGTTGCGGATATTGCCCCTAGCGCGGTCCGAACATGCAGGCGAGCGTGGGAGCGGCGACCTTGTCGAGCGCCGCAACGACACGTTCCGGCGATTTGCTCGGCACCCACGCATACTGAATGCTCGGAACGCCGTTTTCCTCAACGCCACGGATCAGCGCCAGGCGCAGCTCGGAGTTCTTCTTCGCGTGACACCGCGTTGTCATGCAAGCAGCCGCAGACCACCTCGGGCTTGTTGGCAATGCGCGCGCTCATGCGCGGCGTGCAAACTGACACGAACAGATCGCGCTCAGTGGTGACCGGCGTCGGCGCAGCTTGTGCGCTACCAGCAAGAACTCCCGCGATCACCGCTGCTGCGGCCAAGGCATTCGGCATGATTTTGTCCCGTTGAGCGCGCGTTGGCTTGTTGGTGTTGAATTAGCGGCTGGCGACGACGACCGGAGCGTCGCTCGAAATCGGCGTGACATTGAAGACGAACAGTCCGGCGTTCGGCCGCTTGTCGGTCATGCCGGCAATCGAACCGCCTGAGAGCACAAGCGTGAAGGCGATGCTGAAAGTGACGGCGCGCATGACGTTTTCGCCGTGTGTCCCAGGACCGCGATCTCCGTTGTGAGGAGTAATACGCCGTCACAGTTTCGGGATTTCTGCGTGAGAAACGGAAAATGGTTTCCTCGACCCCGCAATGTGTTTCGTCCGCAGGCCTTGGTGACTTAATCCGGACGAGGAAGCGATGATGCAACCGCGGCGCGACTACGCTCCGGATGCAGCCGCAAATTGGCGTATTTCAGCCAGCGGCCCACTGGCCCGGTGGCCGAATCAGCCAGCGACCGATTTCGGAATTGTGCGCCACAACAACGGGTTAGCGACCGAGCAACACCCCGGCCTCGCCGGCTGCTCCAACCTCGCGCCCGAGGGTCTTGATCGAAATCGTCCGCTCGCTGACATCGACCACTGTGACCGAGGCATGGTCGGGACGAAAGCTTATGACCTGCTCGCTCTTCCTGGCAGCGCCGATTACGACGTTGATGGCGATGAAGTGACTGAAGATGACCGCGTCGCCGGCCATGGCGCAGATCGCGTTGAGCAGCGTCGAACGCCAGGCGGAATAGTTCGGCGAATCCGGCGGAGCACTCGCCTGCAGGTTGGCCCAGTCGGACGCCATCGCCGCGCGCAGCCACTCCTGCCGCCCAGTCAACGACAACGGCGGCGACGGCACTTCGCCGATTTCAGGAAGGACGATCGGCTGCACGCCCCAGGAATCCGCCAATGGCCGCGCGGTCTCGCGGCAGCGCCTGAGCGGGCTGGTGTAGACGGGGAGCCGGTTGGGCAAATTCTTCAGCTCATCAGCGGCGCGAATGGCCTGCGCCACGCCGGTATCATCAAGTCCCGGATCGAGCGAATCGCCGTACGCAGACGCCGGCTTCGCGTGCCGCACCAGGTAAAGCGTCGCCAAAACAATCCCCCAACAATCGAACGCGCCCGTTTGACCCTAACAGCGCGCGCCACCGCTGTCACAACACCGGGTTCCAATTAACCTCAATTGGTGACGTAGTCAGCACACTTTTGCACACTGTCGCCGCCACCCCATGGCATGATCGGCACAGAGGATGTCGAGTTCTTCGGGGATCCCTCGATAATCCGGTCCGAATAGACCATGTAAACCAGCACATTCCGCTTCGTGTCGCAGCCGCGCACGATCTGCATCTTCTTGAAGAACAGCGAGCGGCGCTGGCGGAACATGTCATCGCCCTGCTCGAATTTCGTCTTGAAGCGGATCGGTGCGACCTGCCGGCAGGCCAGCGAGATATCGGACACCTCTTCGGCCAATCCGATCCAGCCCTTGAAGCCCCCCTTTTCCGGCACAGTGAAGTGGCAGGCGACGCCTTCGACCTCCGGGTCGTCCAGGCCATAGGTCGCAAGCTTGTCGTTCGGCGACAGCCATTTGAACACCGTGGAGCGACGGAAGATCAGGTCAGGCTCATCGGCGGCAAGCGCGAACGACCCGGCAGTGACGGCCAGCAGCACGGCGAGAATCGCAGCGCCAAAAAACTTGCGAAAAACGCCTGTTCGAACGTCCAGAATGCGCATCATTTGCTCCAAGGGTCGGCCGAAGACACCTGACGCCACCGGTTAGAAGCTCCTGTGCCACGCGTGGCTAAACCAGTGAGGAACTTCAAATCGAAAAGCGCTTCCAAAATCACGGATTTGTTAGTGCCCCTTTGCTTCCGAGTTCGCGGAAGGAAGTTGCCGCAACGGATAGCGAACTTCGGAACCAGGGCAGTCATGTAGGCACGAGGAACCACCTTTTTAAGCGGGCCGTCCGGTGATCGTTAGTCGGGCTCCAGGCAAGCCCGGGATCGGTTGTGGCATTTTCGGCGCACCCGCCCTAAATCCTTGGGGATGCTCATGAACCTTTTACTTGTGTGCGACACACATAAGGTAAGAAAAAGGGATTCGAACAGTGGTTTTCCGCCCGTTCGTACCGGCAGGAAGGATTTGGGGCTTGAGCGGGCAGCATGTCAGCAGCGGTCACCGGGTTGATCGCGCACTTTCGAAAAATTCATCGCCGGCATCCGTCACGATGTGGGCGCGACGCGTCGCCTTGATGGCTGCGGCAACGCTTTTTGCCGTACCCGAATCCGCAAACGCCCAGGCATTCTGGAACTGGGGCGCAGCCGACTATCAAGACCAGCGCTCGGCCAGGCCGAAGCGCATCAAGATCAAGCGCAAGGTCGATCCGGCGGAGGCCATTGCAAACAAATCGGCGAAGCCTGTTGGCCCGCTTTTGATTTCAATCTCGGTCGCGAAGCAGCGCATCAAGGTTTATGATTCCAACGGATTGTTCGCGGAAGCTCCGGTCTCGACCGGCACGAAATCGCACCCGACGCCGATGGGCGTGTTCAGCGTCATCCAGAAGAACCGTCATCACGTTTCCAACCTCTATGGCGCGTCGATGCCGTACATGCAGCGCATCACCTGGTCGGGTGTGGCGATGCACACCGGACCGCTGCCCGGCTACGCCGCATCGCATGGCTGCGTCCGCCTTCCGAATGAATTCGCCGCACGGCTCTGGACGTGGACCAGGATGGGCACCCGTGTGATCGTCGGGCCGGACCACGTTGCGCCGGCCGACTTCTCGCATCCCAAGCTGGTCGCGAAGATGGTGCCGCAACCGACGGTCTCGGCTGCACCTGCTCCGGTTGTCGCCGCCGCCGATGCCGCTCTATCGAAATCGGACCGTGCAGTCGCGGCGCAGCGGCGCACTGCCGATGCGCGCGAAGCCATCGCCGGCATGAAAGGCACCTTGTCGGACGTGACCCACGCGGCGTCCTCGGCAACCGAGGTCGCCGAAGCATCGAACGAGCCGAAGCACCCCGGCATCGATACCGCAGGCAATGCTGCCGTTGCCTTGCCCGGTGACGAAAAAGCTGAGGCCGTCATCGAGACCAGGGCTGCGGAAAAGACTGCTGAGAAAACTGCCGAGACCATGCCTCGCGACGCGGCGTCCAAGGTACAGGATCGCCTGAACGCCGACGACAGCGACACGACGACGGCAACGGTTGAATCTCCCGCGCCGAAGGCCGAGGACAAATCCGTCGCGCCGAAAGCGGCCGAAGCCGTCCCCACTGACGCAAAGCCTTCAGAGGCTGCGCAGGAGATTGCCAAGCCCGCCGACATCGCCAAGCCAGCTGATGTCGCAGCCCCCGTTGCAAAGCCCGAACCGGCCAAGCCCACGGTCCTCGCGACGCCACGCCGTCACAATCATGTTGCTGTCTTCATCAGTCGCAAGGACAAGAAACTCTACATCCGTCACGGCTACGAGCCTGTGTTCGACACGCCGGTCGAAATTGCCGATGCTGATCGTCCGCTCGGCACACACGTCTTCACCGCACGCAGCGACAAGGCCGATGCCACCACGCTGCATTGGTCGGTGGTGTCGCTGCCGCTGCTCGCGCGCAGGTCCGAGACCCGGCGCACGGCGCGGCAAGGAGCCAAGGCTGCGCGGGCGCCCGTTCAATCGGGTGTGACCCCGCCGCTCAATGCATCGGAAGCGCTGGACCGCATCACGATTCCCGCCGAGGCGATGGAAAAGATCGCCTCGATCATCTCACCCGGTGGTTCCCTGCTGATCTCCGATTATGGACTGACCGGCTGGGAAACCGGCAAAGGCACGGACTTCATCGTGCCGCTGCGCCAGTGACAACCTGCTCGACGCGAAACTCCAGCCTTATCTGAATCGTAGTTTGCAAATCGCCGGATTTGGAGGGACACTTCCCTTCAATCAGGTTGATCGCCACCGGTTCGGGAACACCATGACCTTCGACCGCAGACAGTTGCTGGCACTGATGCTCGCGGGCACAGCTTCGCCGGCGTTTGGACAGGCCGCCATGAGTAGCCGCACTGCATATGGATTTTCGTTTCAGTCGCTGAACGGCGAGCCGATCAATCTTGCCGACTATACCGGCAAGCCACTCCTGATCGTCAATACGGCCTCGCTTTGCGGGTTCACGCCGCAATATGCGGGCCTGCAGGAGCTGTGGACGAAATTCGGCGAACGCGGCCTTGTGGTAATCGGCGTGCCGTCGAATGATTTCGGCCGCCAGGAGCCCGGCGGTGCCAAGGAAATCGCCGAGACTGCGCATCATCAATACGGCGTGTCGTTTCCAATCACGGCAAAGGCAGACGTTCGCGGCCCGGACGCGCATCCGTTCTACAAGTGGGCCGCGACCGAGCGACCGAAGGATCTGCCGCGCTGGAACTTTCATAAATACCTGGTCGGCCGGGATGGCCGTATCGCCGAGGTCTTCCCCGAGCGCGTTGAGCCGACCGACACCCGCGTGATCACCGCGATCGCAAGACAACTCGATACCGCGCCAAAGGCGCCTGACTAAACGGTGGCGGGATTGCGCTTCGAGGGCTGTGCGATCGTCTCGGCCGACGGCATGCTCGCCGACGCCAGCGGCAATCAGCCGGAGGATTTGATTGTCGAGGCCGATCAACGTTTCTTCGAATCAAAACTCGACGGCGTCGATCTGATCGTGCACGGCCGCAATTCATACGAGGGCCAACGCAACTCGCCGAACCGCAAGCGTGTCTACGCGACGCGGAGGATCGCTGCCATCGAACCTCACCCGGAGAATCCGAACGCAGTGCGCTGGAATCCGGCCGGCGCCTCAATCGAGGAAGCCGCAGCACGTCTTGGCGTCCGGACGGGCATCGTCGCCGTGATCGGCGGCACGGACATCTTCGACCTGTTCCTGCCTCGTTACGACGTATTCTGGCTGACGCTCGCAGCGCGAATAAGACTTCCCGGCGGCGTGCCGGTGTTCAGCGGGATTCCGCCGAAGACGGCGGATGATATCCTGCGTAGCCATGGGCTCGCGCCTGCGGAAACGCGCACGCTCGATGCCGCAAGGGACGTCGGACTCATCAAGTGGGTGCGGACGTAGAAAAGGTCACCTGTAGCCCCGATAGAGCGGAGCGCAAGCCGGGATTCCTTGTCACAGAGTCAGTCCCGGATTTCGCCTGGCCGATGCAAGACATCGGCGTTCTTCGGGACGGCGGCCCGCAGGCCGCCTATTCCATCCCGTCTACAAGGACGTTCGCAATGACAAAAGGCTACAGCGCCCGTTCGTGGTAGATCGGCTCGGCGGTAACCGTCGGTAGCGGCCGATAGCCAATGATCATCAACAATGCGCCGATGATCGAGACGTTCTTCATCACATGAACGATGTTTTCGATCCGCTCGCTGCCACCGGCCTGGTTCCAGAAATCATGGACGTAGAACGTCGCCACAATCACGAAGATCACAAGGATGAACGCGAAGAACCGCGCGGCGAGATTGAAGGCGATCATCAAGCCGCAAAGGACTTCGACGCCGGCGCTCACAAACGCAAGCAGCCGGAACGTGGTCATTCCGGCAGCAGCCTCGATCTGGCTCGTGTACGGGGCGGCAAGTTCGGGAATTCCGACCTTGGCCTCGATGATTTGCGCCGTGGAGGCAATATCGAAGAATTTCGATACGCCGGAAAAAATGAACAGCAACGCAAACAGTACCCGGCCAATCGTCATCAGCATCTGTCGATCCCCTGAACGAACGCACGATCATTATACATGAAAAAAGGCCGCCATGAGCACGGCGGCCTTTTTCCGCATCATCTCACGATCAACTCAGCCGCAATAGCCGCGCCGCACCAGGCGATACTCGCCGTTCGGGTAACGGTACCAGCAGCGATTGTCATACCAGTAGTAGCCGCCGGCACGCGGCTGGAACGTGATCGCGGCCGCGGCTGTCGCGCCGATCACGCCACCCACGATCGCGCCTCCCGCACGCCCGCCGGTCGCAGCGGCGCCAACGCCGGCTCCGATCGCGCCTCCGAGGATCGTGGCGAGCGGATCCTGCGCCTTGGCCTCTTGCAACGGCAACGCCATCGCTGACGCGAGCAGCAGCGTAGCTCCCAGATAACGCATCGTAGAATCTCCTTCTCCATTCCACCCAATCGCAATTTACCCTGCGG
This sequence comes from uncultured Alphaproteobacteria bacterium, assembly GCA_963774995.1. GTDB lineage: Bacteria > Pseudomonadota > Alphaproteobacteria > Rhizobiales > Xanthobacteraceae > P52-10. The sequence continues at coordinate 195,540 of CAVZHJ010000009.1, read as the reverse complement.
CGGGCGTTTTTCAAACGATCATAAGTGGCGGAATGTCCGGCTTTTGCCGCAATTGGTGCAACTTGCTGCGCAGCAGCGAGGACACTTAAGCGAAGAGATTTGGCTGGATACGTCCCGCATGCTCCTGTGCCTCAACCGCTGCCACAGCCGTCATATTCAGAATACCGCGCGCCGTAACGGACGGGGTGAGAATATGCGCCGGCCGCGCCGGACCGATCAGGATCGGTCCAACCGGGAGCGCGTCGGTCAACGCCTTCGTCATCTGATAGGCAATGTTGGCCGCGTCGAGATTGGGCATCACCAGAATATTCGCCATGCCCTCAAGGCATGTATGCGGCAGCACGCGTTGACGCGACACCGGCGACAACGCCGAGTCGCCGTGCATCTCGCCGTCGGCTTCGAGCTCGGGATGAGCGGCCTTCAAGAGCTCCGTCGCGCGCCGCATCTTGCGTGCCGAGAGTGTGTCGTAGCTGCCGAAATTCGAGTGCGACAGAAAAGCGATCTTTGGCTTCAGGCCGAAGCGTTCGACATGCCTCGCGGCAAGTGCGGCGATCTCCGCGAGTTCCTCGGCGGTCGGGATCCGGGCGCACATGCGTGTCGGTGATGAAGAACGCACCATCCTTGGTGATGACCAGCGCGAGCGCGGCAAACTCCTTCAGGCCGGGCGCGAAGCCGATGATCTCGCGGATACGCCGCAAATGGCTGAGATAGCGCCCCTCGACGCCGCAGATCATCGCATCCGCCTCGCCCCGCAAGACAGCGAGCGCCGCGATCACCGTGGCGTTGGTGCGCACCAGCGTGGCGGCAGCCTCCGGCGTGATGCCGGTGCGGCCGGCGGCGTCGATGTAGTCCTGCACATAGGAGCGATAGCGCGGGTCGTCGTCCGGATTGACGAGGTCGAAGTCATGCCCGGCGCGGATCGACAGGCCGAAGCGCTTCAGCCGTGCTTCGACGACCGACGGCCGGCCGACCAGGATCGGCCTCGCAAGCTTCTCTTCCAGCACCGCCTGGGTCGCACGCAGGATGCGCTCGTCCTCGCCCTCGGCATAGATCACCCGCATCGGCTGGGTCCGCGCCTTCGCAAACACCGGCTTCATGACGAAGCCCGAGCGGAACGCGAAGCGTTCGAGCGTTTCCTGATAGGCCTCGAAGTCGGCGATCGGCCGCGCGGCCACGCCCGACGCCATGGCAGCCTTTGCGACCGCCGGTGCAATGCGCAGGATCAGCCGCGGATCGAACGGCGACGGAATGAGGAAGCCCTGCCCGAAACCGGGCATCTCGCCCTCATAGGCGCGCGCGACCACGTCCGACGGCGCTTCGCGCGCAAGGGCTGCGATCGCCGACGCCGCGGCATGCTTCATCTCCTCGTTGATCGCGGTTGCACCGCAATCCAGCGCACCGCGGAACATGAACGGGAAACAGAGGACGTTGTTCACCTGATTGGGGAAGTCGGAACGTCCCGTGCAGATCATCGCATCGGGCCTGGCGGCGCGCACGTCGTCCGGCATGATTTCGGGCGTCGGATTGGAGAGCGCCATGACCAGCGGCTGCTCGGCCATCGTCGCCACCATCTCCTGCGTCAGCACATTCGGTCCCGACAGGCCGAGGAAGATGTCGGCGCCGACGATCACGTCGCCGATCGTCCGCTTCTCCGTCTTGCGCGCGTACTGCAGCTTCCAGCGATCCATCCGCGTGTTGCGGCCTTCGTGAATCACGCCCTCCCGGTCGCAAACGTAGATATTCGACTTCTTCGCACCCATCGCCACCAGCAGATTGAGGCAGGCGAGCGAGGCGGCGCCAGCGCCGGCAGCCGCAATCTTCACGTCCTCGAGCTTCTTGCCGTTGAGCAGCAGCGCGTTCTGCACCGCGGCCGCAACGATGATCGCCGTACCGTGCTGATCATCGTGGAAGACCGGGATCTTCATGCGCTCCTTCAACTGCGCTTCGATGTCGAAGCACTCCGGCGCCTTGATGTCTTCCAGGTTGATGCCGCCGAAGGTCGGCTCCAGCGCGGCCACCGTCTCGACCACGCGCTCGATGGTGTCGGCGTTGATCTCGATATCGAACACGTCGATACCGGCGAACTTCTTGAACAGGACCGCCTTGCCTTCCATCACCGGCTTCGATGCCAGGGGGCCGATGTTGCCGAGGCCAAGCACGGCAGTGCCGTTGGATATCACGGCGACGAGATTGGCGCGGCTGGTGAGCGAGGCCGCTTCCTGCGGGTCGGCGGCGATCGCCTCGCAGGCGGCGGCAACGCCTGGAGAATAGGCCAGCGCAAGATCGCGCTGGTTGCCGAGCGGCTTGGTCGGCTGAATTTCCAGTTTTCCGGGTCGCGGCAGCCGATGATACGCCAGCGCCGCGGCGTTGAGGTCTTCAGAACCAGATGACGACGACATGAATTTCCTCTGACGCCCAGGCTTTTCGGGGCGTCTCGCTTTTATTTTGTGAGGCTTAGTTCTGCGGCAAATTGAGCCGGATGTGAAGCTCTCTCAACTGCTTGGTCGTGGCTTCCGATGGTGCACCCATGAGCAAATCTTCAGCACGCTGATTCATCGGGAAGAGCGAGATTTCGCGCAAGTTGGTCGTACCGCAAAGCAGCATGACAATGCGGTCCACGCCGGCCGCCATGCCACCATGCGGCGGCGCGCCATAGTGGAACGCCCGGTACATGCCGCCGAACCGCTCGACCACATCGCTCTCGCTGTAGCCCGCAATCTCGAACGCCTTCACCATGGCCTCGGGAACGTGGTTGCGGATGCCGCCCGATGCGATCTCGTAGCCGTTGCAGACGATATCGTACTGGAATGCCTTGATCGTCAGCGGATCCTGCTTCTGCAACGCTTCGAGGCCGCCCTGCGGCATCGAGAACGGGTTGTGGGAGAAATCCGTCTTCTTTTCTTCCTCGCTGTATTCGTACATCGGAAAATCGACGATCCAGGCAAGCGCAAAGCGTTCCTTGTCGACGAGGTTCAACTCCTCGCCAACCTTGGTGCGCGCCTGCCCCGCAAAGCGCATGAACTTGGCGGGATCACCCGCGACGAAGAACGCCGAGTCACCATCCTTCACGCCGAGCTGGCTGCGGATCGCAGCGGTGCGTTCAGGCCCGATGTTGTTGGCGAGCGGGCCCGCGCCCTCACCGCCCTCGCGCCACATGATGTAGCCGAGGCCCGGCTGGCCTTCGCCCTGCGCCCACGAGTTCATGCGGTCGCAGAAGGCGCGGCTGCCGCCGCCCGGTCCCGGGATGGCCCACACCCGGTTGCGCGGATCTTCGAGCATGCGCGCGAACACCTTGAAGTTCGAGCCGCGAAAATGCTCGGACACGTCCTGCATGACCAGCGGGTTGCGCAGATCGGGCTTGTCCGAGCCATACTTCTGCATCGCCTCGGCATAGGGAATCCGCGGCCAGCCCTGTGTCACCGCCTTGCCCTCGGCGAATTCGCTGAACACGCCGGTCACGACCGGCTCCATGGTCGCGAACACGTCGTCCTGCGTGACAAAACTCATCTCGACGTCGAGTTGATAGAATTCGCCCGGCAGCCGGTCGGCACGCGGGTCCTCGTCGCGGAAACACGGAGCGATCTGGAAGTAACGATCGAAGCCCGACATCATCAGCAACTGCTTGTACTGCTGCGGCGCCTGCGGCAGCGCGTAGAATTTTCCCGGATGGATCCGGCTCGGCACCAGGAAGTCGCGCGCACCTTCCGGCGACGACGCGGTCAGGATCGGCGTCTGGAATTCGAAGAAGCCGCTTTCCTTCATGCGCCGGCGCATGGAGTCGATGATCGCGCCGCGCGTCATGATGTTCTTGTGCAGCCGTTCCCGGCGCAGGTCGAGAAAGCGATACTTCAGCCGCACGTCTTCGGGGTATTCAAGATCGCCGAACACCGGCAGCGGCAGATCGCCCGCCGGCCCCAGCACCTCGATCTCGGAAATGAACACCTCGACCTCACCGGTCGGCAGGTCCGGATTTTCGGTACCGCCCGGTCTGCGGCGGACCCTGCCGTCGATCCGCACCACCCACTCCGAGCGAAGCCGCTCGGCATCCTTGAACGCCGGCGAATTGGGATCAGCCACACACTGCGTCAGCCCGTAGTGATCACGCAGGTCGATAAAGAGCAGGCCGCCGTGATCCCGCACCCGATGGACCCAGCCGGACACGCGGACCGTTTCGTCGATGTGGCTGGCGCGAAGCGCGCCGCAGGTATGGGACCGGTAGCGATGCATGTTGACCCTGAAGACTTGATAAGGCTGAAGACTTGAAAAGGCTGCAGACTTGGGAAACGTGCGAGAATCCGCGCGTTGACGCGGGTCGGTTTAGCCGAGGCGGCGCGGCGCGGCAACCGAGTGCGGCCGGCCCGCTGTCCGGCACAGGGCGGCATTTCGGGGCAGAAACACGGCCGGAATCAACGCTGTCCGGACCCAAATGCAGGGCGACAATGCCTGAAAGCTGCGTTATTCAGCGACCATGGAATTGATTACCACGACCGGTGACCTCGCCCGCGCCTGCGAGCGCCTCGCCACACATCCCGTCATTACCGTCGACACCGAGTTTCTGCGGGAGACGACCTACTACCCCTTGCTCTGCGTGATCCAGATGGCGAGCCCGGATGAGGCCGTGATCATCGACGCGCTGGCCAACGACATCGACCTTGCCCCGTTCTTTGCGCTGATGGGCAACGAAAGCGTGCTGAAGGTGTTTCATGCGGCACGGCAGGACATCGAGATCGTCTGGCACCGCGCGAAGATGCTGCCGCACCCCATCTTCGATACGCAGGTAGCCGCCATGGTGCTCGGCTATGGCGACAGCATCGCCTACGACGCGCTGGTGGAGAAAGTGACCGGGCATCGTCCCGACAAGACCCACAGATTCACCGACTGGTCGCGCCGCCCCTTGAGCAAGGAGCAGGTCGTCTATGCCGAGGCGGACGTGACGCATCTGCGCGACGTGTTCAAGGCGCTGGACGCCGACCTGAAAAAGCGCGGCCGCAGCGACTGGGTCTCCGAGGAGATGGAAGTCCTCACCTCGCCGCGCACCTACGACAACGAGCCGTCGCGCGCATGGGAGCGGCTGAAGACGCGCGTGCGCAAGCCGAAGGAGCTTGCGGTGCTGATGGAAGTCGCGGCCTGGCGCGAACGCGAGGCGCAGTCGCGCGACGTGCCGCGCGGCCGCGTGCTGAAGGACGACGCCATCGGCGACATCGCTACCCACGCCCCGACATCGCAGGAGAAGCTCGCGCACCTGCGTTCGATCCCGAAAGGCTTCGAACGTTCGAAATGGGGCAGCGACATCGTCGCCGCGGTCGAACGCGGCATCGCCCGTGATCCGCATACGCTGCCGAAACTCGACAAGCCGCGCGGCAATTCCGCAGGATCGGCGACGGTGGAGCTGTTGAAGGTTTTGCTGCGCATGACCGCCGAAAAACATCACGTCGCGGCAAAGGTGATCGCCACCATCGACGACCTCGAACAGATCGCCACCAGCGACGACGCCGACGTCGCTGCCCTGCATGGCTGGCGCCGCGAACTGTTTGGCGACGCAGCCCTTGGGTTGAAGAACGGCCAGCTCGCGCTGGCCGTGGAAAAGGGGCGCGTTGTGCGGGTGGAGCGGGGTTAAGCGCCGGCCTTGTCATGCCGGGTTCGCGTCGGAGCCTGTCATCGGGTCGCGCTTTGCGCGGGCCCGCTGGACGCACCCCGGAATGACGGAAGTCCTCAGCCCCGCTCGATTGCCGACGACAATCCCATCAACCGCGCCAACTGCCGGAAGCGGTTGGCAATGCGATCGCCGGCAAGCGAAGCAACGCGCGGTTCGAACGCCAGAATCAGCTTGCGCCCGCGCCGCTTGAAATGCGTGGCGCCCAGCACGCCGGTCTGCGCCGCCGAGATCAGGTGCGCGACGCGGATCGCGGTGCCGAGAATCTGCGCCCAGCCGTCCATGCCTTCGGCCATCAGTTCGGCGACGCGCGGCGACAGCTCGTCATGGGCTTCGCCAAGCCCGGCGTAGCGGTAGTAAACCGTCAATCCGAGAAAGGCGCGCCCCTCATGGTCAATCGCGCCGAAATTGCCGTTGGCGATCAAATTCAACGACTGCTCGCCGCGATAATCCGGATGCGCGCGCCAGCCGATATCGGCGACGAGGCAGGCCGCATGACGCCAGCGGCGCTCCTCTGCGGTTTCGATAACCCCCGCGGCCTTCACGAAACGGCTGGTCCAGTCGAACAGCTCTTCGGCATGCTTCGGCGAGCGCGAGCGCAGCACGTTGAGATCATGGGTTGCCGCAAGCAGCCCGTCTTTCGCCTGCTCGCTCGCGGACAGTTTCGAGAACAGCAAACCTTCGCGCACGCCGAAGGTGGAAATCATGATCGTCTTCGGCTTGGCGATGCGGATGATGTGCTCCAGCACCAGTGCCGCATAGGCGAGCAAGGGGCGCCGCGCATCAGGGACCGCGTCGATCTCCGGCAGCACCCGGCCCGGCGTCATGCGCTTGACGCGACCGGCGAAGGCTAGGGCCTCGTCAGCCGGGATCGCGTAGCCGTGCATCACGCGCAACGGATAATTCGGTATACGAAATGTGCAGTCGCGCGAGCGCGCGCCAGGTACCGCCGACCGCATAGAACGTTCGCCCTCGCCCGGCCTTCAGCGCACCCAGGCCCTCGAGTTCATCCCTGACGATCCTGTCGGCGCGCTTGATCGACTTGTCCGACATGTCCTGCAGCGCAAGCCCGCCGAGCGGCAGGCTGACGCCACGGCTGACGCGCTTGCCCGAGATATCGACGAGTTCGAGCGAACCGCCGCCAAGATCGCCGACGATTCCGTCCGGCTTGTAGAACCGCGGAAACGACGCCGAGCGCCGACAGCTTTGCCTCGCGCGCGCCCGACAGAATCTCGATCCTGGTGCCGAGAATGCGCTCGGCGCGCGCAATGAATTCCGGTCCGTTGTCAGCCTCGCGGCAGGCGGCGGTGGCGACCACATACGTGCGGCCGACATGCATCACCCGGCAAAGCCCGCGAAACCGGCGCAGCGCGAACAGCGCGCGCGCCACGGCATCCGGCGCAAGCAGCCCGCTCGAATGCACCTCGCGGCCGAGACCGCACAGAATCTTTTCGTTGAAGAACGGCGTGAGGCTGCGCGTCAGCGCCTCGTAGACGACGAGACGAACCGAGTTCGAGCCGATGTCGATGACAGCAACCGCAGGGCCGGATTTACGCGAGGCATGCGTGAGCCGTGCGCGACGAAGCTGCACGAGCCTAGGAAGGTGACTGCTGACGTTCCGAACGGCGCGTGAGCCGCCGCGGTGAGGATTCTTTGAGCGACTTGCCACGGCCCGACAGACTTGGATTCGTCATGAAGTATTTGTGCACGTTGAAAGGCTCATCGCCTTTCGCCGCCTTCATACGTGTTGACGACCCGTCCGGCAACAACTGCCAGCTTTGCTCATTATCCTTCAGGTTCGCGACCATGATCTGGTCCAGAACCTGTTGATGCACAGTGGGATTCTGCAACGGACAGAGCACCTCGACGCGACGGTCGAGATTGCGCGGCATCATGTCGGCGGACGAGATATACACAACTGCTTTCGGCGAAGGCAGGCCGTGCCCCATACCAAAGCAGTAGATTCGCCCGTGTTCCAGGAACCGGCCGATGATCGATTTGACGCGGATGTTCTCCGACAGGCCGGGCACGCCCGGCCGCAGGCAGCAGATGCCGCGCACCACGAGGTCGATGGAAACCCCGGCATTCGACGCCTCGTAGAGCGCGTCGATGATCTCGGGATCGACCAGCGAGTTCATCTTCATCCAGATCATCGCAGGCTTGCCCTGCCGGGCGTAGGCGCTCTCGCCGTTGATGTGTTCGAGGATGCGCTTGCGCAGCGTCAGCGGCGAGACCGCCATCTTCTCGATGTCGATCGGCTCGGCATAGCCGGTGATGTAGTTGAACACCCGCGCCACATCGCGCGCGATCACGGCATCCGAGGTGAAATAGGACAGGTCGGTATAGATGCGCGCCGTCACCGGATGATAGTTGCCGGTACCGACATGAACATAGGTCGTGAGGTTGCCGCCCTCGCGGCGAACCACCAGCGAAAGCTTGGCGTGCGTCTTCAGTTCGATGAAGCCGTAGACCACCTGCACGCCCGCGCGCTCCATGTCGCGTGCCCAGCGAATATTCGCCTCTTCGTCGAACCGCGCCTTCAGTTCGATCAGCGCGGTGACGGACTTTCCGGCTTCGGCCGCCTCCACCAGCGCCTTGACGATCGGCGAGTTCGACGAGGTGCGGTAGAGCGTCTGCTTGATCGCCACCACGTCGGGATCGCGCGTCGCCTGCTGCAGGAACTGCACGACGACGTCGAAGGATTCGTAAGGATGATGAACGACGAGGTCTTTCTGGCGGATGGCGGCGAAGATGTCGCCGCCCTGGTCGCGCACGCGCTCGGGATGGCGCGGCACGTAAGGAACGAATTCCAGATCGGGCCGGTCGAGCCGCGTCAGCTGCGACAGTTCGTTCAGCGCCAGCACGCCATCGACCAGAAACAACTCGTCGTCGGCCACGGCCAGCGCGCGTTGCACGAACGCACGCAATTCCTCGGGCATCGCCGCCTCGATTTCGAGGCGGATCACCGATCCGCGGCGGCGGCGCTTCAGCGCCGTCTCGAACACGCGGACAAGGTCTTCCGCCTCTTCCTCGATTTCGAGTTCGCAGTCGCGGATGATGCGGAACGCGCCCTGCCCCTTCACCGTGTAGCCGGGAAACAGCCGGCCGATGAACAGGCCCGTGGCCTGCTCCAGCGTCATCAGTCGCATCGCCTCGTCCTTGCCCGACGGCAAGCGGAGAAAGCGGTCGATCTTGCCGGGCATGCGGATCAGCGCGTTCATCGCCTTGCCGTCGGCGATGCGCGCAAGCTGCAGCGCGATCGAGAAGCCGAGGCTCGGAATGAACGGGAACGGGTGGGACGGGTCGATCGCCAGCGGCGTCAGCAGCGGAAAGATGTTGTGAAGGAAATGATCCTCGATCCAGGCGCGCTCGGATTTCGACACGTCGCGGCCTTCGACCAGCACGATGCCGGCGTCGCCGAGAATCGTGCGCAGATCGCGCCAGATCGTCTGCTGGTCGCTTGCAAGCGCGGAGACCGCCTCGTTGATACGGACGAGTTGTTCCGCAGGCGACAGCCCGTCGGGGCTGCGCTCGGCGATGCCCTCGCGCACCTGCGCCTTCAGGCCCGCGACGCGGACCATGAAGAACTCATCAAGGTTATTGGCCGAAATCGACAGGAAGCGCAGCCGTTCCAGCGCCGGATGCAGGGTGTTGACCGCCTCCTCGAGCACCCGGCGGTTGAAATGCAGCCAGGAAAGTTCCCGGTTGATGAACCGCTCAGGGCCTGCATCCGCGACCGCGGACGGGACAGCTGCCGGAGCATTTTTTTCTTCCAGAACAAGGGCTTCTGAGGAGTCCATCACATGTCAGCCAAGGTTTGGCGCAGCAGCCGTTTGTTGCGGTCTTTCGATGATGGCGCACCATCGCCATCAGCCATGACATTTCGATGACATGATGGACGCTCCCAGCGGCGGGTCAAGCCGCCCGGTCAAGCGATGGGGCCGCGCAATAGTTCCACCGCCAGCGCCCGCGTCACCGGCCGCCCCAGCCGCAGCGCCTCCGCATCGAGCAGCCCCACTGCCCTGCGCGCGGCAGCAAAGGAGCGTTCGATCCGGCTTGCGACATAAGTCACCAGCGCTTCATCGACGCTGAGCTGCCGATCGACGCAAAGCTTGACGATCAACGCGCGCAGCAGCGCGTCGTCCGGCGGCGCCAGCGCAACCACTGGAACCGCGCGCAGCCGTGACTGCAGGTCCGGCAATTCGAGCACCCAGCCTGCGGGCGGCGTTCGCGCCGTCATCAGCACATCGGCCTCGTCCTGACGCGCAAGATTGAGCAGATGAAACAGCGCGCGCTCGTCGATCTCCGACGGCGCCAGGTCCTCGATCACCAGCGCGCCGGTCGCGAGCGCCGCCGGGCACTGCATCTGCCGTCAGGGCCCGCGCCGTGGTCGACCGCGCACCGGCATTCGCGGCCCAGATCGAGGCGAGATGGCTTTTGCCGGAACCCGCATCGCCGACCAGCAATACGACGCGGTTCGGCCAATCCGGCCAGCGGTCGATCAGGTCGACGGCAGCGGCGTTGCCCGGTCCCTCAAGGAAGTCGTCGCGCGAAAGACTTTCCGCATGCGGCAGCGCGAACGCCAGTTGCCTTGGTTGCGCGCCTGCCACCAATGTCACTCAACTCCTCGAACAATCACAAACCGGGATCACGCCTCGAACGCGTTCATGTGGCGAACCCATTCGACGAGATAGAAACTCACCGATAACAGCGTCAGCACCGTGACGACCGCCATCAGGATAATATCGAACGGTGCGATGACGAAGCCGAAACCGAGTGCAGCCAGGACAAGCCCCGCATAGACGACCTGCGCCACTGTGTTCAGCTTCGACACCATCAAAGGCTTCATCGGGATCGGCCGGTCAACCAGCCAGGAGACGATCACCGCTCCGATGATGATGATGTCGCGCGAAACCACCAGAATGACGAGCCAGCGCGGAATTTCCGCGGTAATGCCGAGTGCGATGTAGATCGAGACCAGAAGGCACTTGTCGGCAAGCGGATCGAGCAGCGCACCGATCTCGCTCTGCATGTTGAAGCGCTTGGCAAGGAACCCATCGACCGCGTCGCTGACGCCGGCGATGAAGAACAGCACGAAGGCCACCGCCATCTGGCCGGAGGTAATCGCCCAGACGATGACCGGAACAAGCAGAATCCGGCCAAGCGTAATGAGGTTCGGAAGGTTCACGCGCGGGTCCCGACACGCCCGAAGGGCCACCCTTCCCCCTGAAGGCGTCCGTCCCGGCTGGTTGTCTACATAGTACAGTTGAGAGGGTGGTGCCCAGTTTTCGAAGTTCGTCCTACGGCGCGACACCCTTTGAAACGAATTCGAAAGCTAAAGGGGCACTACCAAGTATATGATTCTAGTGCCGCTTTTCGATCTGAAATCTCTGAGGCGAGCTCGCCGCGGATCGTGCAGGAATTTCAGATCGGCGGCACTGGCGCGAGCCATTGCGCGGAAACGGAATCCTGCGTAACCACCGGTTTGGCAACAGGAAACCGCATGACCGACCGCAAGAACGGCCTCACCTATGCGGATGCGGGCGTCGATATCGACGCCGGTAACCGGCTGGTCGACCTGATCAAACCGATGGTTCGCGCCACGGCGCGACCGGGCGCGGACGCTGAAATCGGCGGCTTCGGCGGGCTGTTCGACCTGAAGGCTGCCGGCTTCAAGGATCCGGTGCTGGTTGCCGCCACCGACGGCGTCGGGACCAAGCTGAAGATCGCAATCGAAACCGGCATTCATTCCGGGATCGGCATCGATCTCGTCGCCATGTCGGTCAACGACCTCGTGGTTCAGGGCGCCGAACCGCTGTTCTTCCTCGACTATTTTGCCTGCGGCAAACTCGACCCGGAGGCGGCCGCGGCAATCGTTGCGGGCATCGCCGAAGGCTGCCGCGAATCCGGATGCGCGCTGATCGGCGGGGAGACCGCCGAAATGCCCGGCCTCTACAAGGATGGCGACTACGACCTCGGGGGCTTTGCGGTCGGCGCGGCAGAGCGCGGCACGCTGCTACCGTCACGCGACATCGCCGTGGGCGACGCAGTGATCGGGCTTGCGTCCTCCGGCGTGCATTCGAACGGCTTCTCGCTCGTTCGCAAGGTGGTTGAGCAGTCGGGTCTCGGTTTTGCCGCGCCGGCACCGTTCGCGCCGGTGATGACGCTCGGCGGCGCGCTGCTGACGCCGACGAAGCTCTACGTCAAATCGTGCCTGCGGGCGATCCGCGAGACCGGCGCGGTCAAAGGCCTTGCGCATATCACCGGCGGCGGCTTCACCGACAACATTCCGCGCGTGCTGCCGAAAGGGCTCGGTGTGCGGATCGACCTCGCAAACCTCCAGGTGCTGCCGGTGTTCAAATGGCTCGCAGCACAAGCCGGAATTGCGGAACTGGAAATGCTGCGCACCTTCAACTGCGGCATCGGCATGGTGGCGATCGTCAAGCCCGACGCCGTCGCCGGTGTGATGGAGGTGCTGGCGAGCAGCGGTGAAACCGTGTCGCATCTCGGCCACGTCATTGCAGCCGACGGCGAGCAACGCGTCGTCTACGACAATCACCTCGACCTGAGACTTTGACGCGATGAGACGCCGCGTTGCCATCCTGATCTCGGGCCGCGGATCGAACATGACCGCGCTGATCGAAGCCACGCGCGCACCCGACTTTCCGGCCGAAATCGTCGGTTGTCGTTTCCAACAAGCCCGATGCCGCGGGCATCGCCAGAGCGCGCGCGGCGGGAATTCCTGTCGAAGTCATCGAAAGCCGGCCGTTCGGCAAGGACCGCGCCGCCTTCGAGAAGGCGCTGCAAGCCGTGCTCGATCAGCGCAGCATCGATCTTGTCTGCCTTGCCGGATTCATGCGGCTGTTCACCACGGAATTCGTACAGCGCTGGCACGGGCGCATGCTGAACATTCACCCGTCGCTTGCTGCCGTCGTTTCCCGGCCTCGATCCGCACGGCTCAGGCACTCAAGGCCGGCGTGAAGATTTCCGGCGCGACGGTGCATTTCGTGACGCCCGATACCGACGCCGGGCCGATCATCATGCAGGGCGCCGTGGCCGTGAAGGATGACGACACGGCGGAGGCCCTGTCGGAGCGAATTCTGACAGTCGAGCACCGGATTTATCCGCAGGCGGTGCGGCTGGTCGCGGACATGCGCGTGCGCATCGACGGCGAGCGATGCGTGATCGAAGGCGCGGTCGCAACCGACGCGATCATGATCGCGCCAAACGTCTGAAAATCAGCCGACGATCTCGTTGCCGGCGAAGAACTGCGCGATCTCGATCGCCGCCGTCTCCGGCGCATCCGAACCGTGCACCGAGTTCTCGCCGATCGACTTCGCATGCACCTTGCGGATGGTCCCCTCGGCCGCCTTCGACGGATCCGTCGCACCCATCACATCGCGGTAGCGCGCGATCGCGTTGTCGCCCTCGAGCACCTGCACGACCACGGGCCCGGAGGTCATGAAGTCGACCAGTTCGCCGAAGAACGGACGCGCCTTGTGCACGGCGTAGAAGGCTTCCGCCTGTCCCCTGGTCATGTGGATGCGCTTTTGCGCGACGATGCGAAGTCCCGCCTTTTCGATGATGGCGTTGACCGCGCCCGTCAGGTTGCGGGCCGTCGCGTCCGGCTTGAGGATCGAAAAGGTACGCTCAATCGCCATGATCTGGTCCTTGGAAGGTGCGAAGGTTAACGGAGGTGCCGGGCTTATAACGGCGCGAACCTTCGGCGGCAAGCCGCCGTCTGCCGGCGCCGCAATTGCGGTAAATACCGCTGGCCGGGCCTTCCGGCTGCTCCGCAAGATTACGGCGATGTCATCCAGCTTTCCGCGAATTCATGAACATGAACTCAGTCTGACGCACGCGCAGCGCCGCCGTTCAGCGTCGCGGCTCTAGTCTCTCCAGCATTGGGTAGCCGTAGCGAACGAACAACAGGCGATCGAACGGACCACCCGCAACGCCGGACGCTTTCCTTGAGGCGTCCACTGGATGGAGACGACAATGTTTCGCAAACTTGCTCTTGGTCTCGTTGCCGCAGGCTCGCTCGGTATCGCAGCATTCGCGCCGACCAGCGCATCGGCCTACGACGACGGCCCGCACTTCCGCGGCGGCCAGCATGGCTTCGGGATGCATCGCGGATGGCAGGACTTGCGGGCCCACTTCCGCCATCGCCACCATGGCTGCATCCAGCAGCGGCTGGTGCGAACCCCGTGGGGCTTTCGCTATCGCACGGTCAACGTCTGCCGCTAACCTTAACCACGTCGATCGTCTCGCCCCGACCCCGGCCGTACGTCACGGCCGGGGTTTGTCGTTTGCGCGGCGCGAGGATCCGTCTGTAGGGAAAGTCACGAACGCGATTGAACGGAAACCGGCGTTCCGCAGACGAAACTCGCAAGGGACACAACACAGGCCTTCATCGCCGCCTTGGAGTTACGACCATGATCCGCAAGCTCGCTCTCGGCCTCGCCGCTGCCATCACGCTCGGCGCTGCCGCACTCGCCCCGTCCACTGCTTCTGCCGGTGGCTTTCATCATCATCATCATCACCACCACCGTCACGGTCTTTTCTTCGCCCCGGCGCCGATCATCGTCAGCACGCCGATCCTTGCGCCGGGCTGCTTCCAGAAGCGTCTGGTCCCGACCCGCAAGGGCCTGCGCTGGCGCACTGTGAACGTTTGCGCGTTCTGATCGAACCTGATTGTCCGGCTCGAAGCCCCGGTCGCGCACGCGGCCGGGGCTTCCGGTTCCTTAAGGGCGCGGAACTTTCCCGCCCGTATCCGAAATAACGCACTTCATTCAAAATTTACGTAAACCACAAGATGATCGTACATCGTCCGCAACCATTCGCGACGTGGTTGCTTGACCGTGCGCGAGTGAGTTGACGTAGATGGAACTTGTCATGCCGGGCCACATCACCACCGACGACGCCAAGATCGACGCACCGACCAGCCGTGCGGTCGCACATGGGATCGGTGAAAAACTCCGGCAAACTCTCGCGCCGGAATCGCAATTCCCCGACCAGTTGCAAAAGCTGCTTGACGAGATGCGCAATCGCGAGGCGCGCGAGCTTTCCACCAAGGGCAGCGCCCGTTAACGGGCGACGGCCCGCGGCCCGGCAAGTTCCATAAAGCGGTTGCCTTACGCCCTCGAAGCGGTGAAAAGGCCGCATGCTATCCATCGCCGACATCTCCATCCGCATCGCCGGACGCCTGTTGATCGATCAAGCCACCGTGCAGATCGTTCCGGGCGCGCGCGTCGGCCTTGTCGGACGCAACGGCACGGGAAAATCAACGCTGTTTCAGGCGATCCGCGGCGACATTCCGACCGAGAGCGGGCAGATCGCCATTCCGCCGCGCTGGCGCGTCGGCAGCCTGGCGCAGGAGGCTCCTGACGGGCCGGAAAGCCTGATCGAGGTGGTTCTCGCCGCCGATCTCGAGCGCGCTGCGCTGCTGCATGAAGCCGAGACGGCACATGACCCGCACCGGATCGCCGATATCCAGACCCGCCTCGTCGATATCGACGCCCACTCCGCTCCGGCGCGCGCCGCGGCGATCCTGTCAGGCCTTGGATTTTCGACCGAAGACCAATCCCGCCCCTGCTCGGAATTCTCCGGCGGCTGGCGGATGCGCGTCGCGCTCGCAGCAACCCTGTTCGCAGAACCCGACCTGCTGCTGCTCGACGAACCGACCAACTATCTCGACCTCGAAGGCACGCTATGGCTGGAAGATCATCTCGCGCGTTATCCGCGCACCGTGATCATCGTCAGCCATGACCGCGATTTGCTGGAGAACTCCGTCGACCAGATCCTGCATCTCGATCGCGCCAAGCTGACGCTCTATCGCGGCGGATATTCATCGTTCGAAAAGCAGCGCGCGGCACGCGAACTGCTCGATGCCAAACAGGTCAAGCGGCAGCAAGCCGAGCGCGAGCGGCTGCAGGCTTTCGTCGACCGATTCAAGGCCAAGGCGTCGAAGGCGCGCCAGGCCCAGTCGCGCGTGAAGATGCTCGAACGGATGCAGCCGATCTCGGCGCTGGTGACGCAGGACGTGCGCGAAATCGTCTTTCCCGAGCCATCGAAGCTGCTGTCGCCTCCGATCATCGCGGTCAACGGCGTCAGCGTCGGCTATGACCCTGAAAAGCCGGTGCTCAATCGCGTCACCTTGCGGATCGACAATGACGACCGCATCGCGCTGCTCGGTCAGAACGGCAACGGCAAATCGACCCTGGTCAAGCTGCTCGCCGGACGCCTCGCCCCGTTCACAGGCCACGTGACCCGTGCGGACAAGCTTCTCGTTGGATACTTCGCGCAGCATCAGCTCGACGAATTGAACGAAGACGGCTCGCCGTACTCGCACATCCGCAAGCTCTTGCCCGATGCGCCGGAGAGCAAGGTGCGCGCCCGCGCAGGCTCGATCGGCTTTTCGTCGGCTGCCGCCGACACGCCGATAAGAAGCCTGTCGGGTGGCGAGAAAGCGCGGCTGCTGCTTGGGCTAGCAACTTTCTTCGGGCCCGCAGTTGATCATCCTCGACGAGCCCACCAACCATCTCGACATCGACAGCCGCGCGGCGCTTGCCGAGGCGATCAACGAGTTTCCCGGCGCCGTTATCATGGTGAGCCACGACCGCTACCTGATCGACGCATGTGCCGACCAGCTTTGGGTGGTGGCGAACCGCGCGGTCACGCCCTACGACGGCGATCTCGAGGACTATCGCCGCGAGGTGCTTTCGGCGCGGGGCCTGCGCATGTCGCAGCGCGACCGCAACGAGAAAGCGCCGGCCGGCGAGGCACCGCGCGCCAAGGCGCCAAAGGCAAACACGCCACTGCGCCAGAAAATCTCCGACGCCGAAGCGGAGATCGAACGCATCAACGGCATCATCGCCAAGATCGACGCAGCCCTTGCGCTGCCGGATATTTTTGCGCGCGAGCCGGCCAAGGCGGCCCAGCTCAGCAAGGCGCGCAGTGCCGCAGCTGAAGCGCTGCAGCGCGCCGAAGATGATTGGTTGAAGGCAAGCTCGTCACTGGAAGCAGCCTCAGGCTGATCTTGTGCAATCAGCACCATGAAATTCAGCCTTGACGAACTCAGCCTTGGTAACTCAGCCTTGGCGCTTGGTCCGCTGGCCTTTGGCGTTGCGCGGCGGCGGCTCCGGTTCGGCTCCGCGCTCCATCGAGGTCATCCGTCCGCCGGCGAAGCGGTAAATGCCCGGACGCGGTCCGCGCACATAGGTCAGCACCGTAACGCGCTCGCCGCGTTCGCTCGAAATCGCGACATTGTCCGGCGCACCTGCCGATCGCGCAACCTCGCACTCGGTCCGGCCGATGGCGATGCCCGCACTGCCCTGTACCGGCTCGGCCGCTGGCGGTGTTTCGGTCAGCGCGTTTGCGTCGGCGGGCGATGCCATGCCCGCGCAATAGCCTTCGGCGCTGATCAGATCGGCGGCCGACACCGGACGGCTGTCGGAGAGCGGCGGCGTCTCGAGCGTCAGGCTTCTTGAGAACATCGCCGGCCGGCTGAACCACTCGGCATCCTTCAGCGCGGCGGTGTCCAGACCGCCGCAACCGACCAGCAGCGGCTGCGCTGCGAACAACACGATAGCCGCTCTTCGGCGATGGCCACGTACCAACAAATTCATTCGCTCAACCCGGAACACGCCATCAACGATTCGTTTGCAAGCGGACACTGAACAGAGGGTTTGCGGCATCACAATGACCCCTCCTCTTTCCACGATCTTAATTCGGAAAGATACTTAATGCCACAACCGCTTAGGGCATGATTCCGAAAGCTTGCCCTCGGTGACGGGCGCCGGCTTTCGGGATCGGATTATGCCCCAAAAAGCGACATCACTCGCGCGAGTTGAACTTCACCTTGCGCCGCCGCGATCATGCCTTGCGCTGCCAGCGGCCCTGCTCGTCCGGCTGCCAGTAGGTGACCTCGAAACCATTCGACTTGGCTGCCGACCATGTCGCGCGCGCCGCCGCCGTTGCATCCTCATCCTCGCCGTTGAACACGAGCACGACGCGCTCATAGGCCGCCGCGTCCTCCGGCAATTCGGCGCAGTCGATCAGAAAACGCACCGAGGCGCTGTTCGGATTGCCGCCGCTGACGGCAAGGATGATCGGCTGTTCGGCGGCATCGCGATCGCGCCAGGTTCCGTGCGGCAGGAACGAATCGTCGCGGTAGGTCCAAAGATGGGAATCGAGCGCGTCGGCCCGTTCCTCCGACGCCGCCTGAACCACCACCCGCCAGCCGCGCTCGAGCGATTTCTCCAGGAGCGGCGGCAACACCCGCTCCACCGGCTGGTTCTGCAGATGGTAGAACAGGACCTCGGTCATTTTCCGGCTTCGTAGTAGTCCGTCACCAGCCGGTCCAGCAGCCGCACGCCGTAGCCGGTGCCGAAGCTGGTGTTGATGTCGTTCGACGGTGCGCCCATTCCGGTTCCGGCGATGTCGAGATGCGCCCAGGGCGTGCCGTCGACGAATCGCTGCAGCAACTGCGCCGCCGTGATCGATCCGCCAAAGCGGGGACCGGTATTCTTCATGTCGGCGAATTTCGAATCGATCAGCTTGTCGTAGGCGGAGCCGAGCGGCATGCGCCAGACATGTTCGCCGGTCGCGCGGCCCGCGAGCGTCAGCCGTTCCGACAGTTCGTCGTTGTTGGAAAACAGCCCGGCATGTTCGGTGCCGAGCGCCACCAGAATCGCGCCGGTGAGCGTGGCGAGATCGACCATGAATTTCGGCTTGAACGTTTTGGCCACGTACCAAAGCACGTCGGCGAGAACCAGCCGGCCTTCCGCGTCGGTGTTGATGATCTCGATGGTCTGGCCGGACATGGTCGTGACGATGTCGCCGGGCCGCTGCGCGTTGCCGTCGGGCATGTTTTCGACAAGGCCGATGGCGCCGACCGCATTGACCTTCGCCTTGCGTGAAGCAAGCGCGTGCATCAGGCCGACCACGCAGGCGGCGCCCGCCATGTCGCCTTTCATTTCCTCCATGCCGCCGGCGGACTTGATGGAAATGCCGCCGGTGTCGAAGCAGACGCCCTTGCCGACGAACGCGACCGGCTTGTCGCCCTTCTTGCCGCCGTCCCAGCGCATCACGACCATACGGCCCTCGCGCACGGAGCCCTGTGCAACGCCGAGCAGCGCGCCCATGCCGAGCTTGGTCATCGCCTTCTTGTCGAAGATCTCGATCTTGACGCCGAGCTTCTTCAGTTGCGCGGCGCGCTTGGCGAATTCTTCCGGATACAGAACGTTCGGCGGCTCGTTGACGAGATCGCGCGCGACCAGCACACCGTCGGTGACGCTGTCGGCGGGAGCAAATGCCTTCTTCGCGGCCGCGACATCGGCGACCGCCATCGACACGTTTGCCTTCAGGCGCGCGTCGTCATCCTTCTTCCTGGTCTTGTAGCGATCGAAGCTGTAGGCGCGCAGCCGAACACCCGACGCAATCGACGCAATGTCGGCGGGCTTCATCGCGCCCGCAGGCAATTCGGCGACGATTGTCACCGACTCAGCGCTGGATTTCAGCCGCCCGACGGTGGCGCCGCCGATCTTGATGTAGTCTTCCGTCTTCAAGGCGCCCGACTTGCCGGTGCCCGCCACGATCAGCCGGTCGACCTTCAGGTTTGCCGGGGCGAGAATATCGAGCGAACTGCCGCTCTTGCCCTTGAAACGGCTCGCAGCCGCTGCACGCGTCACGGTCTCCGCCGCCGTTCCCAGGATCTTGGCCGACGCAGCTCCGAATTTCAGGGATTCGTCCGTGAACAATACCAGAACGCCCTTGGGCGCGGCGGAAAACGGGACGAAGCCGATTTTAACGGCATCGGACATCGAAAACCCTCCAGAATCTGTGTTGCGGCTTAAGAAAGCTGACCCGGGCGGGCGGCTTTCGGCACTATGACCCGTCCAATGGCAGCCTGCCAAGAGCACGGGCCCGGCCGGGCGGCGAAAGCGTACCCCGGAGGCCACAATTAACCAATAATTCAAGCAACATTAACAGTTGCCATCCCTCAGCCATTTTGTTGACCAATCAAGGAGATGGTAGTGTCCGGGGACATTCGGCCGAAGCGTTCCGCACCCTTGTGGGGATGAGGGTGGGATTTCGAGTCTTCGGCTTTCCAGGGGATGGGGTCGCGCTGCGCGATGGGGTCGATCGACAGCTATATTTTTCGTCAGACGTTCGCAGCGTTCATCCTCGTGCTGGTCACGCTCACCGGCGTCATCTGGATAACGCAGGCGCTGCGTGGCATCGACGTCATGACCAGCCAGGGCCAGACCGTACTGGTCTTCGTCGGGCTGACCGGCCTTGCCATTCCCTATCTCGTCCTCGTCATCGCGCCGATCGCGCTGGTGATCTCCGTCGCCTACGTCCTCAACAAGCTCTCCACCGATTCCGAGATCATCGTGATGAACGCCGCCGGCATGCGGCCGTGGCGGCTGTTCCGCCCGTTCCTGCTCGTGACGATCGTCGTCTCGGCGATGGTCTTCCTCATCTCGGCCTACGTTGCGCCGGACGGGCTGCGCCGACTCAAGAGCTGGCAGCGCGAAATCACCGCGGACGTGCTCAGCAACGTTCTGCAGACCGGCAAAGTTCGTCGAGATCGAGCGCAATCTGACCTTGCGGGTTCGCGAACGGCAGCCCGGCGGATTGCTGGTCGGAATTTTCATCGACGACCGGCGCGACCCGAAGGAACGGGTGACGATCATCGCCGAACGCGGCACGGTTCTGAAGAACGACACCGGCTCGTTCCTGATCCTGGACGACGGCAATCTGCAACGCTTCGAGGCAGGCCGGCGCGATCCGGCTTTTGTCGTGTTCGACCGTAACGCCTTCGACATGACCAAGGTTCGGAAACTCGACCGCGCCGGTCGGCTATTCGGTGCGCGAGCGATATCTCTGGGATCTGATCGATCCAGACCCGGATGATCCGGTGTTCAAGCAGTTTCCGGGGCAATTCCGCGCCGAAATGCATGAACGGCTGACCTCGCCGCTTTATCCGTTCGCGTTCATGGCCCTCACATTCGCGTTTCTCGGCGCACCGCGAACCACGCGCCAGAGCCGCGCCGTCTCGATCACCAGCGCGATCGTCTCGCTGAGCATGCTTCGTCTGATCGGTTTCGCCTGTACCGTGCTCGCCGCCACGTCGATTTTCGCAGCGCCGTTCCAGTACGCGATGCTGTTCGCAACGCTCGCCTTCAGCGCCTGGGTGATTCTGCGCGTCATCGTGCTGGAGCCGCCGCCGATCGTGATCGACAGCCTCAACAACGTGATCGCGCGCATTTCGCGCCGATTCGCGGCATCGTGAGGCGGGTGTCGCAATGATCTCAAACACGCTCGCGCGCTATTTCGCCGGAAAGTTCATCGGCGCGGCGATTGCCGTGTTCATGGGCGTGTTCGTTCTTGTGGTGCTCGTCGACTACATCGAGATGACGCGGAAAACCTCGGGGATCGAAGCGTCCTCCTGGCTCGTCGTGCAGACCTCGCTGTATCGTGTACCGCAGCTGCTCGAACGGCTGATGCCGTTCTGCGTGCTGATCGCGGCAATGTCCTGCTATCTCAACCTGTCGAGGCGGCTTGAACTGGTCGTCGCGCGCGCCGCCGGCGTCTCCGCCTGGCAATTCCTGACGCCGGCGCTGGCGAGTGCGCTGGTCATGGGCGTGCTGGCAACGACCATCTACAATCCGCTCTCGGCCAGTTTGCAGGAGCAGGCGCAGCTCAATGAGGTGCAGCTGTTCGGCGACCGCACGCAAATGCTGCAGGACGCACAAGGATTCTGGTTCAATCAGGCCACCAGCGAAGGCCAGACGATCATCCACGCGACCAGCAGCCAGCGCCGCGGCGAATTGCTGTCGGGATTAAGCGTTTTCCGGTTCGATCCGTCCGGCCGTTTCAGCGAACGCCTTGAAGCACGCGAAGCGACGCTGGAAAACGGCTACTGGCTGTTCAAGAACGTGCGCCGCCACACGTTCAACGCGCCGGTGTCGGTGGAAGACTCCTATCGCCTCGCCACCAGCCTGTCGCGCGATCAGGTGCGCGGGAACTTCGCCAATCCGGAATCTGTCTCATTCTGGGAGTTGCCCGAATACATCACGTCGTCGGAGAATTCCGGACTGTCCACGGCAGGCTATCGGCTGCAATACCAGAAGCTGCTGTCGCGGCCGTTTCTGCTTGCGGCAATGGTGCTTTTGGCATCTGCCGTGAGCCTGCGTTTCTTCCGTCTCGGCGGCGTCCAGAAGATGGTTTTGAGTGGCATCGCAGCAGGCTTTCTGCTTTATGTGCTGTCGAAAGTTACTGAAGATCTGAGCAAGGCCGAGTTGATGCATCCAATCACTGCGGCGTGGTTGCCAGTTGTGGTTGGCAGCCTCGTCGGTTTGCTGGCCTTGCTGCATCTGGAGGACGGGTAGTGACGGCGATTGTCGCCACCCGCCGAACGCTGATGAGCGTCGTCTGGCGCCGCACGGGTGTGCGTTGCGCGAGCGTGTTTTTGCGCCTGTCGCTTGCGATTGCCGCGATGATACCGGCAATGCTGGTTTCGCTGCCGTCGGCGCTCGCGCAATACACCTACAACCCGTTGCCCCCGCGACCGACCCCGCCTCCCGCCCGCAGCAAGGACGACGGGCAGATGCTCGTGCAGGCGCAGGAGTTGAACTACGACAACGTCAATTCGCTGGTCGCGGCGGTCGGCGGCGTGCAGATTTTCTACAACGGCACGATACTCGAGGCTGATCGCGTCACCTACAACCAGAAAACCAAACGCCTGACCGCCGACGGCAACGTCCGTATAACCGATCAGGAAGGCCGGATCACCCACGCGCAGCATCTCGAACTGAGCGATGACTACCGCGACGGCTTCGTCGATTCCTTGCACGTCGATACCGCCGACCGCACGCGGATGGCCGCGACGCGCGCCGACCGTAGCGGCGGAAATTTCACCGTGTACCAGAACGGCGTCTACACGGCCTGTGAGGCCTGCAAGGACGATCCGAAGAAGCCGCCGCTGTGGCAGGTGAAGGCCGCCCGCGTGATCCACGACCAGGGCGAGAAGATGCTCTACTTCGAGAGCGCCCGGCTGGAATTCTTCGGCGTGCCGATGGCGTATCTGCCGTATTTCTACACGCCCGACCCGACGGTGAAGCGCAAGAGCGGCTTCCTGATGCCGATGTTCAGCTCGAACTCGAAATACGGGTTTGGTCTGCAGACGCCCTACTACTTCGCGCTTGCACCGGACTACGACCTGACGCTGACGCCGCGCATCACGACCAAACAGGGCCTCCTGCTGCAGGGCGAGTTCCGGCAGCGGCTGATCAACGGCGCTTACGACATCCGCGCCTACGGCATCCGGCAACTCGACAAGGATGATTTCCTGCGCAATTTCGGTCCGTCGACACCGGGCTATCGCGATTTCCGCGGTGCCGTCGAGACCTCGGGCCGCTTCGCACTGAACGACAAGTGGACTTGGGGCTGGGACGGCACGCTGGTCACCGACCGCACGTTCATGCAGGACTATTCGCTCGGACGATTCAGATCGCCGACCGTGGTCTTCGCCGCGGTGCCGACCGACGCCATCTCGCAGCTGTTCCTGACCGGCGTCGGCACGCGTTCGTTCTTCGATGCTCGAACGATGTACTTCTACGGCTTCTCGGAGGCCGACGTTCAGCGCCAGATTCCAATCGTCCATCCGGTGATCGACTACGCCAATGTGTTCAACCGGCCGGTGCTTGGCGGCGAACTGAGCTACCGGGCAAATCTGACGAGCCTCAGCCGCGAGGCGATCTCCTACAATCCGATCTCCGCAACGGCGCTGTCACTTGGCTATTGTTTGCCGACGACGGCCGACCCGACCGTCAAAACGCCCGCGAACTGCCTTCTGCGCGGCATTGCCGGCGACTACACGCGCGTATCGGGCGAAGCGACATGGCGTCGGACCTTTACCGACTCCGCCGGACAGATCTGGACGCCGTTCGCCTCGGTGCGAGTTCGACGTCAATCACGCGAACATCAAGCAGGACGTCGGCGTGACGAATTTCCTGCCCGCGGGTGACGTCAACGCCGCGCGGGTGATGCCGACGGTGGGGCTTGAGTACCGCTATCCCTTCATCAGCGTGCAGCCATGGGGCTCGCAGACGATCGAGCCGATCGCTCAGGTGATCGTCAGGCCGAACGAACAGATGATCGGAAGGTTGCCGAACGAAGACGCGCAAAGCCTCGTGTTCGACGACACCAATCTCTTCCGCGTCGACAAGTTCTCCGGCTGGGACCGAAGCGAAGGCGGCGGCAGGGCCAATGTCGGCATTCAGGGCACGACCCAATTCGATCGCGGCGGCTTCGTCAATTTCCTGTTCGGCCAGTCCTTCCACCTGTTCGGGCAGAACTCATTCGCCGTCGGCGATCTGACCAACACCGGCATCAACTCCGGTCTGGACAGCGCCCGCTCCGACTACGTCACCCGCCTGTCCTATCAGCCAAACAGCGCGCTCACATTCTCAGCGCGATCAAGGCTCGATGAGGCCTCGTTCGAGATGCGCCGTCTCGAACTCGAAACCAAGGCCAGTTTCGATCGCTGGTCGGTCAGCCTGCTTTACGGCAACTACGACAAGCAGCCGGAACTCGGGTTCCTCAATCGTCGGGAGGGCGTGCTTGGAACCGCCTCCGTCAAGCTCGCGAGCAACTGGGTCGTATCCGGCGGCGTGCGCTACGACCTGCTCTCCGACAAGGTCAACCAGACCATCGTCGGTGCGGGCTATGTCGACGATTGTTTCGTGCTCGCGATGAATTATATTACTGACTACAGCTACAGCGGTAATCCGGTCACCAACCATCGCGTGATGCTGCAAATCGGCTTGCGTACGATTGGAACGACATCGTTCAACCAGTCCACTGCACCCGCGGCGAGCGGCGGAACCGGCTCGTCGCTGTTTGGCCTGTAAGCGTCGCTTGCGATGCCGTCGTAGCCGGTTCGTGTCACTGAATTTTCGATACTAGCGGGCGGCTGGATTAGAAACGATGATGAGCTTGCCAATGTTATCGATCCCGGCCTCTTCGCTGCGTTTGAGCATCGCGGTCACATTGCTCGCGCTATGCCTTGTGTCGATTCCGGCCTCGAATGCGCGCGCGCAGAATGCGGTCGTCGTGGTCAACGGCGATCCGATCACCAATTTCGACATCGATCAGCGCATCAAGCTGATCCAGCTTTCGAATCCCGCAAAGGCGCCGACCCGTCCGGAAGCCTTGGAGGAACTCATCAACGATCGCGTCAAGATCAAGGAAGGCAAGAAGTTCAATCTCGATATGACCCCGGCCGAGATCGAAACCCAGTATGCCACCATGGGCGCGCGCATGCGGCTCAGCGCAGATCAGCTGAACAAGGTCCTCGAAGGCCGTGGCATTCGGCCGGAAACCCTCAAGGCGCGCCTCAAGGCAGACTCCATATGGTCGCAGCTGGTCCGCGGTCGCTTTGGGCAGAACCTGATCGTCGCCGAGAAGGACATTGCGTCGGCGATCGAGGTCAAGGGTGACGGCAAGGAACAGTCCGACAGCTTCGAATACAAGATGCGGCCGGTGGTGCTGTTCACGCAGAAGGGCGCGGCGCAGTCGTCGACCGATTTGCGGAAAAAGGACGCGGAAACGCTTCGCGCCCGGGTTCAAAGCTGCGAGCAGGCCGAGGGCCTCTTCCGCGCCATGCGCGACGGAGTTATCAGGGATCAGGTGGTAAAGACCTCCGCGGATCTGCCGCCGGCGCTGCGCGAGGTTCTTGACAAGACCCCGATCGGCCAGATGACTCCGCCGGAGATCACCCGGCAGGGTGTCGAGATGGTCGTGCTGTGCAGCCGCGCCCCAAGCACCGAGACGCCGGCGAAGCGCGAAGCGCGTGAAAAGCTGTTTACGCAGAAATACGAGACGCAGGCGAAGAAGTATCTTCAGGAAGCGCGGCGTTCGTCGATGATCGAGTATCGCCAGTAGATGCGCAGATCATGACCCAGCCGCTGGCGCTGACCCTGGGCGAGCCTGCCGGTATCGGCCCGGACATTACGCTGGCAGTCTGGACGCGCCGCAACGAACTGGCGCTTCCGCCGTTTTATCTGGCTGGCGACAGGCGCTTCCTCGACGGTCGCGCAGCGAGACTTGGCCTGAAAATTCCGACCGCGAGCGTTTCGCCTGCGGAGGCGGTTGATGCCTTTGCCGCAGCACTGCCCGTCGTCGATACCGGCGTTGCCGCAACCGCACAGCCCGGCAAGCCCGACGACTCAAGTGCGGCAGCAGCCATTGCCTCGATCCGTCACGCTGTCGATGACGTTCGCGCAGGCCGTGCGAGCGCCGTCGTCACCAATCCGATCGCCAAGAGCGTGCTCTACCGGGCGGGCTTCAGGCATCCGGGACATACCGAGTATCTGGCAGAACTGGCGAGCGACGGCGGAGGTCCTGCGCCGCGCCCGGTGATGATGTTGTGGTCGCCCACGCTCGCCGTGATTCCGGTGACGATCCATTTGCCGCTGCGCGAGGCCATCGAGCGGCTGACCACACTCGACATCGTCGAGACCTGCATCATCGCCGCGAACGAATTGAAGCGCCGCTTCGGCATCGCCAATCCGAGGATCGCGATCAGCGGGCTGAATCCGCACGCCGGCGAAGACGGATCGCTCGGCAGGGAAGACAGCGAGATTGTCGCTCCCGCCGTCGCGGAATTGAAGGCAACCGGGATCGACGCGCGCGGGCCGCTGCCCGCCGACACGATGTTTCACGAGGCCGCGCGCAAGACCTACGACTGCGCGGTCTGCATGTATCACGACCAGGCGCTGATCCCGATCAAGACGCTCGCGTTCGATGACGCGGTCAATGTCACGCTCGGCCTGCCCTTCATCCGCACCTCGCCCGATCATGGAACTGCGTTCGATATCGCCGGCAGCGGACGTGCGAACCCGTCGAGCCTGGTCGCAGCGCTCCGCCTCGCCGCGCGCATGGCGACCAAATCGCCGGCCCCGTGACGTGAACACCATCGACGACCTTCCACCGCTGCGCGACGTCATTCGCCGCCACGAGTTGTCGGCGCGAAAATCACTGGGTCAGAATTTCCTGCTCGATCTCAACCTGACGGCGCGCATTGCCCGCGCCGCGGGCAGCCTCGACACCCACACCATCGTCGAGATCGGTCCTGGCCCCGGCGGCCTGACGCGCGCCCTGCTCGCACTTGGCGCCAGGCGCGTCATCGCCATCGAACGCGATGAGCGCGCGGTCGCGGCTTTGGAAGAGATCGCAGCGCGTTATCCCGGACGGCTCGATATAGTCGCTGCGGACGCGCTGGCATTCGATCCACGGCCGATGCTGAACGGCGAACGCGCAAAGATCGTCGCCAACCTGCCCTACAATATCGCAACCGCCCTGCTCACGGGCTGGCTCAGCGCCGAGCCGTGGCCGCCGTGGTACGACGCCATGGTGTTGATGTTTCAGCGCGAGGTCGCCGAGCGCATCGTCGCCAACGTCGATGACGATGCCTATGGCCGGCTGGCCGTGTTCGCCGGATGGCGAGCGGACGCGAAGATCATGTTCGACGTTGCGCCAAGCGCATTCGTCCCCGCGCCAAAGGTCACCTCGTCTGTCGTACGCCTCATTCCGCGAGAAAAGCCTGCGCCGTGCGAGCGTCGAAATGCTGGAGCGGGTCACCGAAGCCGCATTTGGCCAGCGGCGAAAAATGCTGCGGCAAAGCCTGAAGTCGCTCGACGCCGATCCCGTGCGTCTGACGGCCGCGGCCGGCGTCGAACCGACCCAGCGTGCAGAAACCGTGTCCATCGATGGCTTTGTTGCCATGGCACGCGAATTATCCAATATACGCGCCGACAACAAAGGCCGCGTTTAAGGGGAGAAATGCCATGGCGCTGATGCGTCGCCAGTCGCTCGTCAAGTTCGATGCTCCGCTCTGCGAAACTGTAGTCGAAACGCCGAAGCCGCAAGGCGGCGAAGTGCTCGTGCGCATCGAGCGCTGCGGCTTGTGCCATTCGGATTTGCACATTCAGGACGGCTACGCCGACCTCGGCGGCGGCAACCGCCTCGACACCACGCGCGGCATGACCTTGCCCTTCACGCTCGGCCACGAGATCGCAGGCGTTGTCGATGACGTCGGCCCCGACGCACCGAAGGATATCCTCGGCAAGAAGAAAGCCGTGTTTCCCTGGATCGGCTGCGGCAAATGCCGCGACTGCCTGGCGGGCGACGAGAATCTGTGCGCGCGCAATCGCTTCGTCGGCGTCTCGATCGATGGCGGCTTCGCCAGCCACGTCCTGGTGCCGGACGCAAGGTACCTGCTCGACTACGATCCGGTGCCGGTCGATATGGCCGCGACATTGATGTGTTCAGGGATCACCGCTTACGGCGCGCTGAAACGCCTGGTGGATCGCCCGCGTCAGCGCAACATCCTTCTGGTTGGTCTCGGCGGTGTCGGGATGATGGGCCTGTCGATCGCCCAGGCCATGTTCAAGCAACCGATTTCCGTCGCCGATCTTTCCGAGAGCGCGCGTGCAGCCGCGCTGAACAACGGCGCATCGGTCGCCTACGACCCGAAGGAACCTGAGCTTGCCCGGCGCATCATCAAGGAAACCGATGGCGGCTTCGACGGCGTGGTCGATTTTGCCGGCAATGACAAGTCGATGGCGTTCGCCGTCTCGGCTGTGGCGCGCGGCGGCAAGATCGTCGTCTCCGGCCTGATGGGTGGCAACTTCAGCCTGCCGATGGTGCAATGGATCTACAAACGCATGACAATCGAAGGCTTTATGACCGGCACGCTCAACGAGGCCAGGGAGTTGATGGCGCTCGCCCGCGCCGGCAAGGTGAAGCCGGTGCCGATGCAGGAAAAGCCGATGGGCGAAACGCAGAAATGGATCGAGGAACTGCGCGCCGGAAAGGTCGTCGGCCGCATCATGCTGACGAATTGAGTTCGCGACCCAGAAAGCGCCCGTACACGCGTTACGCTGCGTAATACCCGCCGTCGATCACGTGCGAGGCGCCGGTCATGAACGATGCCTTGTCCGAACACATCCACGCGACCGCTTCCGCGATTTCGTCAGGTGTGCCCATCCGCTTCATCGGCACCTTTGCCATCAGCGCATCGTAGCGCGTCTTCATCGTCTCTTCGGTCATCGGCGTTTCGATGTAGCCCGGGTTGACGCAATTGACCCGAATTCCGTCCTGTGCGTACTCCATCGCCGCCGTCTTCGTCAGCCCCACCACGCCATGCTTCGCCGCGACGTAGTGCGTGGCGTTCGGCAGGCCGATCAGGCCGGCAATCGAGGCGGTGTTGACGATCGCGCCGCCGCCGCCCTGAGCGAGCATCTGCTGGATCTCGTGCTTCAGGCACAGAAACACGCCCGTCAGGTTGACGGCCAGCATGCCGTCGAACGACTCGCGGCTCAGCTCATGCGTGCGCTGACCTGCCGGGCCGACCGCACGGCCGCTGATCCCTGCATTGTTGAACGCGCAATCGATCCGTCCAAACGCGGCGACCGTGCGGGCGACCATCGCCGCCACATCGGCTTCCTGCGTCACGTCACCGCCGATGGCGATGGCCTGACCGCCGGCGGCGTTGATGAGCGCAACCGTGCCCGCCGCGCTCTCCTCGGTCCGGTCGGCCACCGCGACCCGCGCGCCCTCCCGGCTCATCACCACTGCGGTCGCCCGTCCGATGCCCGAGGCGCCGCCGGTGACCAGCGCCGCCTTGCCGTCAAGAATGCCTGCCATATCGCGTTTCCCGTTTCTTTTGTTGTGCGTCCGGCAAGAATGCCGCACCGGCCGTTATTTCTCCAGTTGCTTCTGCAGCTCCCGCACGAACGCGGTCAGCCCGCTGCGGCGATCCCGGCGCAGACGCTCGGCCTTCAGGATGGCCTGCACCTCGGCAAACGCCTCATCCACCGAGCGGTTGATGACGATGTAGTCGTATTCCGCCCAGTGACTCATCTCGTGGCTGGCGCGGCTCATGCGGGAGCGGATCACGGCGTCGGAATCCTGCGCCCGGGTGTGCAGCCGCTTCTCGAGATCGGCAGCGGACGGCGGCAGGATGAACACGCTGACGACGTCCTGCCGCGCCTTTTCCCGAAGCTGTTGCGTCCCCTGCCAGTCGATATCGAACAGCACGTCGCGGCCTGCCGACAGCGCCGCCTCGACCGGAGCGCCCGGCGTACCGTAAAAATGGTCGAACACCGGCGCGTGCTCGAGCAACTCGTTACTTTTCACCATGGCGTCGAAGCGCTTCTTGTCGATGAAAAAGTAGTCGCGGCCTTCGACCTCACCGGGCCGTATCGGCCGCGTCGTCACCGAGACGGACATCTGCAAGCCGGAAATCCTGCTCATCAATTCGCGCGCCAGCGTCGTCTTGCCCGCGCCGGACGGCGACGACAGCACGAACATCAAACCGCGCCGTTCCACTCCGTCGCCTGCCATCCCTTCGCCCCTCATTCCAGGTTTTGCACCTGCTCGCGAAACTGCTCGACCACGTTCTTCATCGCAAGGCCGATGTTGGTAAGTTCGAGATCGTTGGATTTCGAGCAAGTGGTATTGACCTCGCGGTTGAACTCCTGCGCAAGAAAATCAAGCCGCCGCCCGACAGCACCGCCCTTGCCGATCAGTTCGTGCGCCTGCGCCACATGCGACGCTATCCGGTCGAGTTCCTCACGGATGTCGGCCTTTGCCGCGATCATGATCGCTTCCTGATGCAACCGGTCAGCATCGAATTGCTCGGACGATTCCAGCAACACCGCGATCTGTTCGGACAGTCTTGCCTTGACGGCGTCGGGATGCCGGCCGGGCGCGGCGTCCGCGCGCTTTGCGAGCGCGGCGATCTCGTCCAGTCGCGATGCCAGAATTTGTTGCAGCGACGTCCCCTCGCGGCGTCGCATCTCGATCAGTCCGCCGAGCGCCCGGTCGAACGCCTTGAGGATCGCGGCTTCCGCGGCTTGCCTGTCTGCCTCGCTGTCGTCCGGCTCGGAGACCTCCAGCACGCCCTTGATCGCAAGAATGCCATCGACCGTCGGCGGCGCGGCTGCAAGCTTTGCCGACAGATCGGCCGCGACCTTCATCACCGACGCCAGCACCTCATCGTTGACGCGAATGAGCGGCGCGGCATCGGCGCGCTTGACGGAAAGATTGGCGTAGACCGTGCCGCGCGCCAGAAGCTCGGTGGCGCGCTTGCGTGCCAGCGGCTCCACCGCATCCCAGCCGGGCGGCAGGCGCATGCGCAGGTCGAATCCCTTGGCGTTGACGGAGCGCAGCTCCCATTCGAAGGCGTAGGCGCCGCAGGCGTCGTGACTTCGCGCAAAGCCGGTCATGCTCGATAACGCCATGAAAGTTAGTTCCCGAAATGCCGGCGCGGTGAAGATTTGCGAGCGTCAGACTAGCACGGACGGCGAGGTTGGCACCGTGTCCACGACCAGCGAGCCGCGACGTCAGCGCTGAACGGTCGGCGCCGGCGTGGTGGCGCTCTGCGCCGTCGGCGGCGTGCGCTGAGGCGGCGTGCCACCGCTTCGCTTCTTTGCGGCTGGTGGTGACGGCCGCGCAGGGGTGTCGGCGGCGCCGGGCGGGGCGTCGGCAGGGGGTGTCGCGGTTGCGGTCGCCTCTTCCGGCTCGGCGGTGTCGACCGCCTGCTGCTTCTCGATGGTGCGCAGCTTTGCGACATTGCGCTGATGCTGATCGTAGGTCTCTGTGAACGTGTGTCCGCCGCTGCCGTCGGCGACGAAATAGAGTTCGCGCGTACGCGCCGGATTCGCCGTTGCCTCCAACGAGGCGCGACCGGGATTGGCGATCGGTCCAGGCGGCAGGCCCTCGATTGCATAGGTGTTGTAGGGGGTCGGTTGCTGGATCTCGCTGCGCTTGATCTGACGGCCCAGCGTTCCCTTGCCGCCGACCAGCCCGTAGATGATCGTCGGATCCGACTGCAGCTTCATCTTCTTCTGCAGGCGATTGGCGAACACAGCCGCAACGCGCGTGCGTTCGTCGGGACGTCCGGTTTCCTTTTCGACGATCGAGGCCAGCGTCACGAGTTGCTCGACCGAGCGGATCGGAACTTCGGGGCTGCGCCGTTCCCAAATTTCGGCAATCAAGCGGCGTTGCGCCTGCTGCATACGCTGGATGACCTGCTCGCGCGTGGTGCCGCGTTCGAATCTGTAGGTTTCCGGCAGCAGCGTTCCCTCGCGCGGAATTTCCTTCACTTGGCCGGAAAGCACATCGTTAT
Organism: uncultured Alphaproteobacteria bacterium; assembly: GCA_963774995.1. GTDB lineage: Bacteria > Pseudomonadota > Alphaproteobacteria > Rhizobiales > Xanthobacteraceae > P52-10. The sequence continues at coordinate 163,684 of CAVZHJ010000009.1, read as the reverse complement.
CGAGCAGTCGCGCGACGATCTGCTCGGACGTCAACCCTTCGGGGACGGTCAGCGAATGCTGCACCACCTTGCCGGTGACCATGGTGTCGATGACGTCGCGCAGGCTGGCGCGCTTCTGGAATTGATACTCGCCGGCTTTCAGTTCGGACCGGGCCTTCATCGCCATCACGCTGACGAGAAATGCCCAGCGGTTGACGTTGACAACGCCTTCGCGCTGCAGGATATCGGCGATATCGCCGGTCCCCGCGGTGCGCGGAATATTGACGACGCGGTCGTCGCCAAGCGGTCCCGGCGCTTCAAGCATCTGCTTCGCATAGAAGTACCCGCCACCGGCGGCGAGCATCAAAAGCAGGATCACCGTGAAGATGGCGTTGCCGGCCACCACCAGCGGATTGCGCGCGCCGCGCGAACGTTTCGGCGGCGGCGGCAGCTGCTCGGGCTCGAGCGCCGCACGCGGGCTTCGCGGCGAAATCGGCGGCCTTTCAGTCATCGGTGACTTGATCCTGATCTGAGTGCCGCGAGGAAGAACGAGCTTCGAAAACCGGATACCAGAGTTCTGGTCAAGCTTTGCTCGAATCAAACTCGACGCTTGTCCGTTTTTTTTGGCTTGGCCTTGTCCGAAAACCGGAATCCACCTTTCGGGACCATGCCTTGGCGCGACGTTATCCCTCAATATGGCAAAAGGGTGAAGTTCTCGCCATTTCAGGGATTTAACTGTCGACACGCCTCAAGATCAGCGACGCATTGGTGCCGCCGAAGCCGAACGAGTTCGACAACGCGATATTGATCGGCGCGCGATCGCGCCTTGTGCGGCACGAGGTCGATCGCCGTCTCGACGGATGGATTGTCGAGATTGAGGGTCGGCGGCGCAACGCTGTCGCGCATCGCGAGAATGGAGAAAATCGCCTCGATCGCACCGGCCGCGCCGAGCAGATGCCCGGTCGACGACTTTGTCGATGACATCGAGATTTTCGACGCGGCGTTGCCGACCAGCCGCTCCACAGCGCCGAGTTCGATCTCGTCGCCGAGCGGCGTCGAAGTGCCGTGCGCGTTGATGTAGTCGAGATCGGACGCCGCTAGCCCCGCGCGCTTCAGCGCCGCGCTCATGCTGCGATAGGCGCCGTCGCCATCCTGCGCCGGCGCGGTGATGTGAAACGCGTCGCCGGACATGCCGTAGCCGACCACCTCGGCATAGATCTTCGCACCGCGTTTTTTCGCGTGCTCGTACTCTTCAAGCACGACCACTCCTGCGCCCTCTCCCATCACGAAGCCATCGCGGTCCTTGTCATAGGGGCGCGAGGCTTTCGCGGGCGTGTCGTTGAAGCCGGTAGACATCGCGCGCAGCGCGCAGAAACCGGCATAGGAGATACGGTTGATGGGCGACTCGGTGCCGCCGGCGACCATCACGTCGGCATCGCCGAGCCCGATCAGCCGCGACGCATCGCCGATCGCGTGCGCGCCGGTCGAGCATGCGGTCACAACCGCATGGTTCGGGCCTTTCAGGCCATGCGCGATCGAAACGTATCCCGACGCGAGGTTGATCAGGCTGCCGGGGATGAAGAACGGCGAGACGCGCCTTGGCCCGCGCTCCTTGAGCGTGATCGCGGTCTCGGCAATGCCTTCGATACCGCCGATCCCCGAGCCGATCATCGTACCGGTCGCAAACTGATCCTCCGGCGCTGCCGGATGCCAGTCCGCGTCATCCAGCGCCTGCTTGGCAGCGGCCATCGCGAATATGATGAATTCGTCGACCTTGCGCTGATCCTTCGGATCCATCCACTGATCGGGATTGAAAGTTCCACCGCTGCCGTCGCCGCGAGGCACCACGCAGCCGATCTTGGTCGGCATGTCGGAGACGTCAAACGTCTCGATTCGCCGCGCGCCGCTGTCGCCGTTGATCAGCCGCTTCCACGCGGGCTCAACGCCGCAGCCGAGCGGCGTGACCATGCCGAGGCCCGTGACGACTACCCGTCTCATTGTTGGCACTCCGGCAAGACGCCGTCAGAGCCCCCGCCGCCGCCAGCCCGTCGAGGCCGCGCTCAACCGCGGAGCCCTGAGCAGGCAGCGTCAGCTCTTTGCGTTCTTTTCGAGAAATTTCGTCGCGTCGCCGACGGTCAAAATCGTCTCGGCGGCGTCGTCGGGAATTTCGCAGCCGAACTCTTCCTCGAACGCCATCACGAGTTCGACCGTGTCGAGACTGTCGGCACCGAGATCGTCGATGAAGCTTGCGCCTTCGACCACCTTCTCCGGCTCTACACCCAGGTGCTCGACCACAATCTTCTTAACCCGATCGGCAATGTCACTCATCGTCTCAACCTCGTGCTAGTTCTTGGACCCGACCGTGAACCGATGCGAGCCGTTTTGGTGGGTAGTCTGGCGCAAGTCCCTCGTCGGGCCTCACGCAACACATTCAACTGCTTCTCACTGTCCAGGTTGCGTCGTCCAGGTTGCGTCGACCATTAAGTGACAGAAAAGGTTGGGGGTGCCGAGCCGGGGAGATATACGGGCTTGAGCCGTCCCGCAATCCCATCGTTTCCTCGCCCCATTTATCGGGTTCGGTACCATACTTCCCAAGCCTTGGCCAGCATGCCAGGGCGCGGTCTCCCGACGCAGCGGCAACCTCTATCATGCTCAAATCATTGCCATTCCGCCGTTGATGTGCAGCGTCTGACCGGTCACATAGGCTGCTTCATTCGATGCAAGGTAAACTGCCGCTGCCGCGATATCGTCGGACGTACCGAGACGTCCCGCCGGAACCTTTTCCAGAATCGCCGCGCGCTGTTTTTCGTTCAACGCATCGGTCATCGCGGTGGCGATAAAGCCCGGCGCGATGCAGTTCGCGGTGACATTGCGCTTCGCATATTCCTGCCCGATCGACTTGAACATGCCGATCATGCCGGCCTTCGCGGCCGTGTAGTTGCTCTGGCCCGCGTTGCCGGTCACGCCCACGACCGAGGTAATGCCGATCAGCCGGCCGAAACGCTTGCGCATCATCATCTTTGTCGCCGCGCGCGTCAGGCGAAACGTCGCCGACAGATTGACGGCGATGACCTGTTCCCACTCCTCGTCCTTCATCTGCACAAACAGGTTGTCGCGCGTGATGCCGGCGTTGCAGACGAGAATGTCGAGTTGCCCCATCGCCTTCTCGGCCGACGGGACCAGCGCCTCGACCTCTTCAATGTTCGACAGATTGCACGGCAACACATGCACGCGCTCGTTCAGCTCGCCGGCAATCGTGTCCAGCACCTCGCGCCGCGTGCCGGACAGCGCCACCGTCGCGCCCTGCCTGTGAAACGCGCGCGCGATCGCACCACCAATGCCACCGGTCGCACCGGTGACGAGCGCGGTCTTGCCAGTCAGATCGAACATTACGAGGCTCCTGTCCGGAAAAGCGATCAGCCAGCCGCCTTCGCGGCCGCAATGTCAGCGGGGGAGCCGACGGCGACGCCGGTCGCCCCATCGGCGATACGCTTGACAAGACCGGTCAGCACCTTGCCCGCACCGATCTCGAAGAATTTCGTAACACCCTCACCCGCCATATACACAACCGACTCGCGCCAGCGCACGGTGCCCGTGACCTGCTCGATCAGCCGGCGACGGATCTCGTCCGGATCGCTGATCGCCGATGCAAGCACATTGGAGACGAGCGGCACCGCGGGCCTGTTGATTGTCACGCTTGCCAGCGCGCCGGTCATGACATCGGCGGCCGGCTTCATCAGGCTGCAGTGGAACGGGGCGGACACCGGCAGCAGCATCGCGCGCTTGGCGCCCTTGCCCTTGGCGATTTCGACCGCACGATCGACGGCTTCCTTGTTGCCCGACACGACGACCTGTCCGCCGCCATTGTCGTTTGCCGTATCGCAGACCTGGCCCTGTGCAGCTTCCTTCGCGGTCGCAACTGCCACGTCATACTCAAGGCCGAGCAATGCGGCCATCGCGCCGACGCCGACGGGCACTGCTTTCTGCATCGCGCGTCCGCGCGTCCGCAACAACTTTGCCGTATCGGACACCGAAAATGCGCCGGCGGCTGCGAGCGCGGAATACTCGCCGAGCGAATGGCCCGCGACGAACTTCGCATCCCTCACCGAAATCCCTGCTTCAGATTCCAGCACCCGTAACGTCGCAATCGATACGGCCATCAATGCCGGCTGCGCGTTCTCGGTGAGCATCAGCGTCTCTGCAGGCCCATTCCAGATGATATCGGTGAGCTTTTCGCCGAGTGCGGCGTCGACTTCATCGAACACGGCTTTGGCTGCGGGAAACGCATCGGCGAGCGCCTTGCCCATGCCGACCGCCTGCGAGCCCTGCCCCGGAAAAGTAAATGCAATCGCCATGTTCCGCTTCCGCCCCGACCGGCGCGGCCTTGGGGGCGCGCCATGAACTTGCGCCGTAAAAGACTGGGAGGGGGTGGAATGTCAAGCCGAGGCGGCGGAGCAGCCCTATTCCTCAGAATATGTCTCAGAAACCGGACGCCGCCTGATCGGCTTCCACCTTCAGCCCGGCCTGGGCGCGGCGCGCATGGCCGGTGATTTCGCCGGGCCGGTCCTCGCTGTTCGGCTTCGACATCGCAAGGCGCAGCACCGTGGCGTAGCCCGGCTGCACCTCCATGCGCGTGGCATACGGGCCTGCGGACAGGATGCTGTGCACGCGCGGCAGGTTATAGCACGGCACGTAGTAAAGCAGGTGATGCTCGAGATGGTAGTTGACATAGTACGGCGCCACGAACAGTCGCTCGAGGAAGTTCGCCCGCGTCGTGCGCGTGTTGCGCAGCGGATCGTCGCTGTCGGGCACCACTGCGTGCTCGGCGATGTTACGGATGCGCGTGATCACCATCTGCCAGGTGAGGAACGGCAGAATCCACAAGAACGGATAGGCCCACCACACGCCCGCAACGGTGAGGCCCGCAAACAGAATGGCATTGGCGACGAATTGCGGACCGAGCTTCGACCAAAAGTGCTCCGCGCGCCGGGCAAACGGCCATTCGGGCCGGCCGAGCGCGTTCAGAAACTGCGCCTTGCGCTGCTGGAAGCCGGTCCGCCCCGTGATATCGCGCAGAAACTTGCGCCGATAGCTCGCACGCGTGATCGGAAACGGCGCCGACAGCACAAGATCGGGATCGTTGTCCTGCTGCGTGTGCGCGTGGTGCTTGAGGTGATAGCGGCGATAAGCGCGCGTCTCGGCAAACACCGGATAGGCGCAGAACCACTGGGCGAGCCACAAATTCAATTTCTCGCCGCGCGCCAGACCGCCATGTGCGCCCTCATGCATGAGGATCGCCAGGCCCAGCTGGCGCGAGCCGATGATTGCGACCGCAAGCAGAAACGTGAGCGGATTCGGCCACCATGCAACCAGCGCAATCGCGCCGAGGATCAGCACCCAGGCGTGGACGATCAGCGCGATCCCTTTCCAGTCCGATCGCTCGCGGACTTCGGCAAGCTGTTCCGCGCTCATGAAATCGCGGGCGAGAAGACGCATCGCGGTCATGACGATGTCTCCGGTTCGGATGAATTTCGCTGCGACGCCTCTGCGACCAGCTTGAGCCGCCACTCCGAAGGGTTGGGATCGGCCTGCGCATCGAGCACGCGCAACATCTCGGCCGCCAGTTCGTCGGTCGTGCATCCCGTGGCGTAGCCCTCCAGCGTGACGCCGAGCGCGAGCGCCCAGAAGCGCCGGGCCGAGGCGTCCGGATCGAGCCGCGAACTCCAGCCATGCGCCTTTATCTGACCTTCGTAAGCGCGCAGGCCTTCGGCGTGCAGGCGCGCAATGGTGCGCTCGATCAGCGGCGCGAGATCTTGCCTGCGCCGCGTCAACGTCAAAGCCTCAGCGAAAAAAGGCAGCGCATCGGCGCGCATCACGCTATCGACCAGCGCCTGTGTGTATTGCCGCGTGGTCTGGGTCCTGGCCGCAGCCTCCTCGGCCGCGCGACCCGCATATAGCACGTCGCGGCAGGCGGCCTCGACGAACAGCGCTTCCTTCGTGCGGAAGTAGTAGGTGATCTGGCTCGGAAAGGCGTCGGCCGCGCGCCGCGATCTCGGCGATCGACACGCCGGAGAGGCCGCGATCCTTGAACAGCAGGCTCGCCATATCGAGCAGCCGTGAACGCATCTGGCGCCCGGCCGTACGCGTCGCCCGAACAGCGTGTTTGGGACCTGTTTTCAGCGGTTTTGCCATCGTTCCGCTCCTGTATTATTTGTATGATGTACAAACAACATGGTCAAGGTGGATTGCGTAGGGTTGTCCCTGCCCGGCCGGCACTTTTGCTTGCCAACCGGCCAAAATCGCCTATAACGCGCGCCATTCGTCGCTTCCGGCCGGGAGCTGAACGGACAGTCTCACCAATCTTTTTCGATTGATGCGGCAGGGCCAGTCGGCCCGTTGTCCGGTGTTCCCGCCTTCTGAGCTTGCGAACCTTTCCCGAAGGGTTCGAAGGGCTTGCCGCCGGAAGCTGCGCCAACACAGGAAAGGACTTTCATGCCGCTTTACGAGCATGTGTTTCTCGCGCGCCAGGATGCGAGCCCCCAGCAGGTCGAAGAGCTGACCGCCCAGATCAAGGGCGTGGTTGAGCAGTTGGGCGGCAAGGTCGCCAAGACCGAATCCTGGGGCATTCGCTCCCTTACCTACCGCATGAACAAGAACCGCAAGGCGCACTTCACGCTGCTCAACATCGATGGCCCGTCGGCGATCGTTGCCGAGATCGAGCGTCAGGAGCGCATCCACGAAGACGTCATCCGCTACCTCACCGTGCGCGTCGACGAACTCGAGGAAGGCCCGTCGGCGATGATGCGCAAGGCCGAGCGCGACCGTGACGAACGCGGCGAGCGCGGCTTCGGTGGTGGTGGATTTGGCGGCGGCTTCCGCGGCGACCGCGACCGTGGCGATCGCGGCGACCGTCCGCCGCGCCGTCCGCGCGATGAAGAGTCCGCACCTGCCGCTGCCGCCGAGACCCAGGAGTAGAACCGATGGCCATGGCCGCAAGCACCCAGCGCCGCCCTTTCTTCCGCCGCCGGAAGACCTGCCCGTTCACCGGCGCCAACGCGCCGAAGATCGATTACAAGGACGCGAAACTGCTCGTCCGCTACGTCTCGGAGCGCGGCAAGATCGTGCCGAGCCGCATCACCGCGGTTTCTGCCAAGAAGCAGCGCGAACTCGCGCGCGCCATCAAGCGTTCGCGGTTTCTCGGACTGCTGCCTTACGTCATTCGTTGATCGGACAACGGAACGCGCGCCACTCGCGCGTTCCTGAATTTCATAAGGCTGCGGGACTCCACTCGCGGTCGATGGTTGAAGCGGACGGCAACGCTCCGCTTCTAACCGCTCGAAGGGAGCGGGACAGCTGCTGATGAACATTATCGTCGCCATTGTGGCCGGCTGCGCAGCCGGCCTGATGTTCGCGTCGCTCGTTTCGGGCGCGCTGATTTCGCTGTTGCTGTTTTATCTCGCGCCGCTGCCTTTGATGGTCGCAGCTCTCGGCTGGGGACCGGCCAGCGTGCTGATCGGAGCCCTCACTGCGGGCGCGGGCCTCGGCTTCGCATTCGGCCTCGCCTATTTTCTCGCTTTCATCATTACCGTTGGTCTGCCTGCATTCTGGCTGGGACATCTGGCGCTGCTGGCAAAGCCCGCCGCCGCGGATGCGACGGACGGCGTGAACGGTTCATCGCCGGCCCCCGCGACCGTGCTGGAATGGTATCCGCCCGGCCGGCTTCTGCTTTGGATATCGCTGCTTGCGTGCCTTATCACCGCGAGCGCTTTGCTGACGCTCGGCACCGATTACGAAACGATCATTGCTGCGCTCCGCCGCGGCCTCGGCCGCATTCTCAGCGCGCGCGATGGCACTGCGCCCGGCACCGAGACAGACCGGGTGCTTGACGCCATTGTCCAGATCGCACCTGCCGCGGCGACGCTGGTGGCGATGTTCACGCTGACGCTCAATCTGTGGCTATCGGGCAAGATCGTACTCACCTCCGGCCGTTTGCGCCGGCCATGGCCCGATTTGCGCAGCATCGAAATGCCGCAAGTCGTCATGCTGGTTCTCGCCGCAGCGCTCGCGCTGTCCTTTGCCGGCGGCCTGCTCGGGATGCTGTCGCAGATCGCCAGTGCTGCGCTGTTGATGGCTTACCTGCTGGTCGGCTTCGCCGTGCTGCACGTCGCGACCCAATCGTCCGGCGGGCGCTGGTGGTGGCTGATGGCCGCCTACGGCGCGGTCGTTGTCTTCGGCTGGCCGGCGCTGCTCGTGGTTATCCTCGGCCTGCTCGAGGGTGCAATCGGCTTACGCAAACGTTTCGCGACCAGGGCCAAACCGCCCACCCTTTCATCCTGAAACCCAACCTCATCCAACACAGACGGAGAACGACCATGGAAGTCATTTTGCTGGAACGCGTCGCGAAACTCGGGCAGATGGGCGAGGTCGTCCGCGTGCGCGACGGGTTCGCCCGTAACTTCCTGTTGCCGCGCGGCAAGGCACTGCGCGCCACCCAGGACAATCGCGCGAAGTTCGACGGCATGAAGTCGGAACTTGAAGCGCGCAATCTGCAGGCCAAGGGCGAAGCGGAGAAGGCTGCCACCAAGATCGACGGCCGCAACGTGGTCGTGCTGCGTCAGGCCTCCGAGACCGGCGCGCTGTACGGATCGGTGTCGAGCCGCGATCTCATGACGCTGTTCGAAGCCGACGGCATCAAGGTGGCGCGCAGCCAGATCATGCTCGACGCACCGCTCAAGACGATCGGTCAGCACAAGATCGAGATCGCCATTCACCCGGAGGTTTCGGTCACGGTGTCCGTCACCGTCGCTCGCAGCGCCGACGAAGCCGAGCGCATCAAGCGCGGCGAGGACGTGACCGTCCGACGCGAGGAGCAGGATGAGGCCGCCGAGGCGCTTGCCGCCGCGGAAGAGTTCTTCGATCCGGAAGCACGCAAGCAGGAAGACGGCGAGAGCGCCGAGGCGTCCGAAGAGAAGGCCTGATCGCTCTCAAGCGGACGAACCTGAAAATGCGAAAGGCGCTGGCCACAACCAGCGCCTTTTTTCTTTGCTTTGAAGACGGGTGGCAAAGGCTACTGCGCGCGCTTCTTCTGCTGGCTTGTTGTCCGTGCGGGGCGCGGCGCGTGCACCTCTTCCTGCATGATGTCCAGCGCCGGGGCCGGCACTGCAGCCTCCGTCACGCTCGGACGCAGCCGCTCGGTCTTCGGTGCTTCTGCCACCGGCGGTACCGCCGCTGGCGGTTGTTCCTTTGGCGATTCCTGGGCGAGTTCCTTTGAAGCTTCCTTTGAAATTTCCTTGGGCGGCTCCTCGGCGCGCGTCGCGGCTACGGTGGTATTCGCCGCCGGCTCGCATCCAGACGAGCCTGGAGCAGCAGAGGCCGCGACCGGCTCAGGTTCCGGCTCCGCAACAGGCGCAGGGAAACCCGGCAGCGTCAGAAGTGCTGTGGGCTGCCGGGGCGGCGTTGTGGCGGGCGACGGCATACCCAGCCCGGGCTTGCCGTCATCGCTGGCTGCAGCAGCCGGCTTCGACGGCTCTTCAACCTTGCAGTCGACGGCTGCGGCTTCCGCCTTCGCAGGCTCAGCGGCAGACGGCTCGGGCTTTACCAAGTCCGGTTTTGCGATATCGGCCTTTTCCGGCTCAACGCTAACCGGCGCTTCCTTGGGGGCGGCCGCGGGCTCTGGCTGACCCTTCTTTGCAGCCTTTTGCTTGGCCGATTTCGACTGCTCCTTCGGCTCGGGCGTGCGGGCTGCAACCTCGGACCCGTCCGACTTCGCCTTCTGCTTTGGCTCGCGTTTCGGTGCCGGCGGCGGCTCCGCGACCGCTGCCGTACCACCATTGCCGAGGACATAGGCCGCCATCGTCCCGGCCATATCGTTGCCGGTGGTATAGTGCTGGCGCATGAACCCCGGCAACGCGCCGGGAGATACGTTGCGCACCAGTCCGCGCGGCGAGCGGTGGCAGGCGGAACAAGTTCCGGAGAAAATCTGCGCCGGCGGTTTGCCGGCATCGAGCGCCTGCGCCATGGCGGACCGCATCGCGGCATCCGTCCACCCGCAAGCGCCGACCAGAAGGGCCAAAGCCGCCAGACTGAGCGCTCGGCTCCTCATTCAAACCTCCGCTTGCGGCAATCGCCTTGCCAAATCGTGGTCATCTTCTAGCCGATTGTGAGGGTATTGGAAGTAGCCAGATGAGCGCGTTCCGGCTGCGGTTAGGCGGCAAATCTGTCCGCGTTGCGGCGACGCGCAACAAAAACCCGTGAGTGCGCAGTCAAGCGTTGAACACTCGCCGCCGAGTATTTTTGCTTAGACCGGTACGCCATTGGGGATAAATCAAAGGCGACGCGGGATAAATGGAATCAGAGCAGTATCGCTGGTCCTGCGCCCGGTGCTTTATCGCTCGTCCATTGGCAAGGTTCGCCGCGTTCCCGTCATACTTCATCGTCCACCTGCCCTGTCCATGGCCCTCTCTGATTCGACTGCCCTGAAGCTGGCGCCCGTCATTGGTACGCCCGCCTATCGCACGGCCCCGCACAATATCGAGGCGGAGCAGAGCCTGTTGGGCGCGATCCTCGTCAACAACGACGCATTCTATCGCGTGTCCGACTTTCTCGAGCCGCGGCATTTCTTCGAGCCGATTCACCAGCATCTCTACGAGGTCGCGGGCAGCCTGATCCGGCTGAACAAGATCGCGACGCCGGTGACGCTGAAGACCTTCGTTCCGGCCGAGACCGACATCGGCGGCATGACGGTCGCGCAATACCTCGCCCGGCTTGCGGCCGAAGCGACCACCATCATTAACGCGCAGGATTACGGCCGCACGATCTACGATCTGGCGCTTCGACGCGATCTCATTCGCATCGGCGAGGATCTCGTCAATGAGGCGTTCGACTCGCCGGTCGACTCCTCGCCGCGCCAGCAGATCGAGGAGGCGGAAAAGCGTCTCTACGAGATCGCCGAAAGCGGCCGCTATGACGGCGGCTTCCAGCGCTTCGCAAATGCCCTGACCGCCGCGGTCGACATGGCCGCGAACGCCTACAAGCGCGACGGAGGATTGTCCGGCATCTCGTCCGGCCTGCGCGATCTGGATTCCAAGATGGGCGGATTGCAGCAGTCCGACCTTATCATCATCGCGGGCCGTCCCGGCATGGCGAAGACGTCGCTGGCCAGCAACATCGGCTACAATGTCGCCAAGGTCTATCGCGGCGAGATCCAGGCCGACGGCCAGATGAAGACGGTCAACGGCGGCATCGTCGGTTTCTTCTCGCTGGAAATGTCGGCAGAGCAACTCGCAACGCGTATCATCGCCGAGCGGACCGGGATTCCGTCGAGCACCATTCGCCGTGGCGGCATCACCGAAGGCGAGTTCGAAAAAATTCGCGATCACGCCATCGAGCTTCAGTCGCTGCCGTTCTACGTCGACGAAACCGGTGGCCTGTCGATCGCGCAGCTTTGCGCAGCGCGCGCCGGCTGAAGCGGCAAAAGGGGCTGGATCTGCTGATCGTCGACTACATCCAGCTGCTTTCCGGTTCATCAAAAAAATCCGACAACCGCGTGCAGGAAGTCACCGAGATCACCACCAGCCTGAAGGCGCTGGCGAAGGAACTGGCCGTTCCCATTCTGGCGCTGTCCCAGTTGTCGCGTCAGGTGGAAAGCCGCGACGACAAGCGCCCGCAACTGTCGGACCTGCGTAAATCCGGATCGATCGAGCAGGACGCCGACGTCGTCCTGTTTCTGTACCGCGAAGAATATTATCTGCAGAACAAGGAGCCGCGTCCCGGCACACCCGAGCACGAGAAGTGGCAGACCGAGATGGACCTCGCCCACGGCAAGGCCGAGTTGATCATCGGCAAACAGCGTCACGGACCCACCGGCACGGTCAATCTGCACTTTGAAGGGGCGATCACGCGCTTCTCCGATCTGGCTCCGGACAATTATCTGCCGGATCGCAGGTAAGCACGCGCCTGCGGCAGCGGACCGCGCCCTGCGGCGAACGGTTGACCCCCCACCCTCGCGGCGTAATGTGCAGTGCAAACACACTGGCAACACACTGGAATGAGCGCCTGTGAAGCGCGGCAAACGCGACACGGGCGCCGGATAGCACACGATGGCGCAAGCGGCAGTTTCAATATCGAACGGTGCATGCCTGCCGGCGTTGCAACAACGCTCGACCCGGCCGCGAACGGCGTGCTCACGGTCGATCTCGACGCCATCGTCGCCAACTGGCGCAAGCTGGAAGGCCGCGGCGTTCCGGCGGAATGCGCCGGCGTGGTGAAGGCGAACGCCTATGGCTGCGGCATTGAGCCGGTCACGCGCGCGCTCGCCGCCGCCGGCTGCAGGACATTCTTCGTTGCGACGCTGGATGAGGCGCGCGCGCGCCCGCACCGCCGCGCCGCAGCAACGATCTATGTGCTCGGCGGCTATTTCGCAGGGACCGGCGCGACGTTCGCCGAGCTGAATTGCCGGCCGGTCATCGGCGATCTTGGCGAACTCGCCGAATGGGATGCCTACTGCAAGGTGAACGGATATTCCGGCGGCGCGGCGATCCATATCGACACCGGCATGAACCGGCTCGGCATCAGCCTCGCCGAGGCGCAGGCGCTGTCTGCGCGCGCGCGCAACCGGATCACGGCATCACGCTGGTCATGAGCCATCTCGCCTGCGCCGAGGATCCGCATCATCCGTTGAACGGCAGACAGGTCGCCGCCTTCCGCGAGGTGGCGCGGCTGTTCACCAGTATCCCCGCGTCGCTGTCGAATTCATCCGGCATCTTTCTTGGGCTCGCAGTTTCACTTCGACCTGATGCGGCCGGGCGCCGCGCTCTACGGCGTCAACCCGACGCCGGAAGCCGACAATCCGATGCAGCAGGTGGTCGATGTCAAGGCGCGCGTCGTGCAGGTGCGCAATGTCGAGAAGGGCGAGACGGTCGGCTACGGCGCGACCTGGACGGCGCGGCGTCCGACCAGACTCGCCATCGTCGCAGCCGGATATGCCGACGGCTATTTCCGCGCCGCCGGCGGCGTCGACGGCGCGCGCACCGCCGACAGCCCTCGTCGCCCGCACGCGCTGCCCGATCGCAGGCCGTATCTCGATGGACCTGATGGCGATCGACATCACCGACCTTCCCTCGCCGCTCCGGCGCGGCCAGATGGTGACGCTGGTCGGCGACGGCGTCACCGTCGATGAACTCGCGCACCACTTCGGCACCATCGGTTACGAGGTGCTGACCAGCCTCGGCGAGCGTTACCAGCGCGTCTACCGCGGCGGCCCCGACCGATGAAGTTTTTTTGAAGCGAATTGACAGCCACAAATGTTGCCATAGAGCGGAATTAGTCATTTACGGTTGAGCCACTGCTACGCAGGCACTCGGAAGCGCGAAATTTTGCAAACCCACTTCTGCAATAGCGACATTATACAGAAGTGACCTTTTGCAGATGTGACCCAGGTGACCGGAGGACGAGAGTGCGCGCCGTCATTCTGATCCTCGCAACTCGCGATCATCGTGCCGGTCCTTGCCTTGCAGCCGGCGGCCGCGCAAAGCGTGCCCGTCACGAATATCGAAATCAGGATGGTGAAGACCTCGACCAGGCCGCCATTGCGGGTGACGGCCGACACGCGAAACCCGAACGATTTTGCCGTACGCGACATCGAGGTCGACTGCACCATCAAGGACAAGGACGGCAAGGATTTCGCCACCTACTCGTCGACGATCTACGGGCAGTTTCTGCCGAACCAGCGAACAACAACCCGGAACCTGAATATCGGCGCATGGCCCGAGCAGGGCTATGCCTCGCTGTGCGTCAGCAAGCGCGCCGTGCGCGTCGCACCGCCGACCCGCGTCACCCCCGGGCCCGCCGACGGCGCCATCGCCTGCCGCACCGGCGCCGGCGGCGCAAAATCGGGCGCCGGCGTCAGCGCCGCCGCCTGCCCCGTCGGGGCAGTCGCAGCCGCCGGCGGCCGCGAGGCGTAGCCGTCACGTCCCGGTGCCCTTGCTCCCGGCGGTCGCTCCTGCTCCTGTTCCTGCTCCTGCAGTTCGTATTCCTGCCGGAGCCTGTCGGCGATCGCGTCCGCGCGACGCTGAAAGCCGAGCTGATTGCCGGGCGCATATTCGATCATCGGCTGCCAACCGAAGGCGTGATCCTTGCGCACGCCGATCAACAGCTCGTTGACGCCATTTGCGCCACGATCAGCTCTGCCAGTTCCTTTGCCGTCTTCGTCGTCTTGCGCATGAAAATCCGCTCGATGATAAGAGACCGCATGATCGAGCGCGCCGACGTTGAAGAGTTCATCAATCGAAACCGGCACTTTGTAATCATCGCCGTTTTCGGCATTCTGGCACCGTCAGCATCGACGGTCGCCGGCAACTCCCGGTCGAGCGCAAAAAACCGCGCAGCCGGGACGGGCGACAGCGCGACCAGGGAAGGGACAAGGATGCCTTCAGCAACGAGCATCAGTCGCATCGTGCGTCACAAGGATGGCTCTATCCGGGCCAAAGGCAAAATGCGCAATGGCGTCATGACCGGATACTGGGAATGGTTTCGCAAGGACGGGACGAAGCTCCGCTCCGGCAGCTTCAGGAACGGCGAGCAGACGGGAGAATGGACGACCTGCGACAAGTCGGGAAACGTCTACAAGGTGACGCTGATCAAGCCGAAGAAGAAGAAAAAAGAAGACGTGACGGTCGGCGGAGGCGCTCGGGCGGATCGCGCATTCGCGCAGGCGCTCGTCACCAATGGCTGCCAGATCACGTTCGCACAACTTTCCATCGCGCCGCCTGCTCCCGTCCGGCGCCACGCGCCGGCGGATGGTTAAGCAGGAGTTACCATCCGGCAATTCATGAGATTCAAATCTGGCCGAACCGCTTTCGGTCGTGTTCACACCGAATGACCGGACTCGTCGGTAGAGACAACTACGCAGCGTAACTTTACGTATCAGTAGGCCCAGACGGCCACCTTGACGTCCAGACAAGGCACGCGATCCCGCTCACGCGGACGACGTGCCGGAACAGGGACGTCAGATGTTCAATCACTTGAGCGGACGCAGCTACGCGTCGGTCGCGGCGTGTGCATTGTTTGCAACCGCGCTTGTCAGCCCGGCTTTCGCGAAGAAAGCACCGCGCACCGCGAATGGTTCGTCTTACGGCGCTGCCGATCAGAATCCCCATTCCCAAATTCTCGTCAGCCATCGGCACGGATGCTGCGATCACGATGCCGCAAGCGCCGGCGCGCTTCTTCACAATCAACGGCGCCCTGGCGAAACGCGAAGCTGGCCCGGTACGTCTTGCAACGTCGACGCCTGGCGACAGCTTGTCCGATGTCATCGCGCCCGCGCCCGCCGCGATCGCGCAGAGCGACGAACCCTTCGGAATGCAGGTCTTTCGGGCGCCCGAGGGCTCGCTCTGGACCAAATGGCGCACCCTCGAGAACGAAATAAAGGGCGAGGAAGCGCGATTGCGGTCGTGCAAGACCGAGCCGGATTCCTGCACTGCGGAAGCATCGAGGTTCTGGGCCATGGTCGCCCAGGTCGGCACGTTGGGCGGCCAGGCGAAGCTCGAAAAGGCCAATCAGCTTGCCAATTCGGCGATCGCCTATACCAGCGATATGTCCCTGCATGGTCAGCTCGACAGGTGGTCGGCGCCGCTGGCCAGCCTCAAGCTCGGCAAGGGGGATTGCGAAGACTACGCCATCCTGAAGTATGGCCTTCTCACCGAGGCTGGCGTGCCTGCGAAGGACCTGAAGATCATCCTCGTGCGCGACACCGCCGTTCGCATCGATCACGCGGTGCTGGCCGCACGCGCCAACGACCGATGGTTCATTCTCGACAATCGAAGGAGCGGCTTCTATGTCGAGCGCGACCTGCCGCACTACATGCCGCTGTTTGCGCTGGAAAAGAACGGCGTCAAGCTGTTTGCAGCCCCCTATGCGTCGTTGCCTTCCGTGAGCACACCAGTTCTGCCCGGGCTGGACGACCAAGCCGTCGGGCTGAGGACCCGCCGATGCGCTGCCGGTGCTCCTGTAGGGATGGCGACTTAAAAGCGTTGATACATTCGGGACGACTATTGTCAATTTGTTTTGGTTTCTATTAGGTTGGAGATCGTTAATAAGCGCCCCCGGCTGCGCGCGGCTTGTGAATTACCACGATGAGGGGTGCATTGTACCAAGTGAGTTGGGTGGGTGACTGCGTTGAATATTCAGCCAAAAATCCCCGCCGGCGGCCCGAGCTTCTTGCCGGGCCCGCCCCCTCCAAACGAAGCAGACCCGCTATCTGACGCTTTGGTCTTCTTGGCCGCGTCCTACGGGCGCGCGATCAGCCGGGAGACGTTAGTTGCCGGGCTGCCGATCGAGGGCGACCGATTGACGGTTATGCTGTTCGAACAAGCTGCCCTGCGGGCCGGTCTGGAGACCGAGGTGGTCAAGTGGGAGTTGACGGAAATTCCCACGATCGTTCTCCCAGTCGTGCTGGTGATGAAGCACGGCGCGACACGCATTCTGACCAGCAGCGGCAAAGATCCAAAGGTCATCGACCCCTCGCACCCCTCGCCCGATCCGGTCTCGATCGGCGCTGACGCCCAGGATTACCTTGGCTACGCATTCTTCATTCGTCCGGTCTCACAAACCGGGGGAACTGGGACCAGCCTAACCGCCAGGCACCGGTTCTGGTCCGTCGCCAAGCGGTGGGAAAAGTACGGCAACGTCGCTGTTGCGGCGCTGGTGGCTCTCGCCGTTCCGCTGCTCACGAAGGTTCCTGAAACCCCGCAACCGCCTGAACGCGAAGTCGCTCTGTCACCCGGGTTGTTTGAGCAAAGATGGTTCGATCCCGAATTCAGGATGCCGCGGATTGAGCGGCGGGCCAGCGACTTGCGCGGTCTGGACACCCCCACCCTGGATCTCGCCGCATCCACAGCCGTTCATAGCCTGTCAGATTTCACCGACCGCGCTCCGGCAGCGATCGCGCGGAGCTATGAACCTTTCGGGATGCAGGCCGCTCGCGCTCCCGAGGGTGTGCTTTGGCTGAAATGGCGTGCCCTTGCGAACGAGTTGTGGGACGAAGACGAGCGACTGCGTTCGTGCCGGAAAGATCCGAAGTCATGTACCGCCGAAGCAGCACAATTCTGGTCCATGGTCGCAAAGGTCAGGATAGCGCGTGGCCAGGCGCAGCTTGAGCGGGTAAATCAGCTGGTCAACCTGGCGATTGCGTATACGACCGACCTCTCCACCCACGGCCAGCTCGATAAATGGTCGGCGCCGCTTGCGACCCTCAAGCTCGGCAAGGGTGATTGCGAAGACTACGCAATTCTGAAATATCGCCTTCTTGCCCAGGCCGGCGTGCCTTCGAGGGACCTGAAGATAATCCTCTTGCGTGATACCGCCCTGCGCATTGATCACGCGGTGCTGGCCGCTCGCACGGGCGGCAAATGGTTCATTCTCGACAACCGCGGGAAAGGCTTCTTTATCGAGCGGGACCTGCCGCACTACATGCCGCTGTTTGCGCTGGACCAGAATGGTGTCAACCTGTTTGCAGCCCCCTTTGCATCGTTGCCGGCAAACAATACGGGTCAGGCAGTTCTGCCCGGCCTGAACGATGATGCCCGTCGTACCGCCCGTCCAGGATAGCTTTTCCGCTGTTCCTTTGGCGGGGCTGGACCGTCCTGAGCGCGGAGAAAAACGGCGACGCCGCCGTTAGCTTTAATCTCCAAAAACCCAGCTATTTCCGGCGACTATTGTCGCTATTTCGTTCGTATTCTAGTAGTGTCCGACGCTCTTGGAAAAGCGCGCTGCTCAGCAACGAAGTTCCATAATTAACGATAAGCTTGCGCGCAATGTTGGGATGGTCAGGCAGGTGACCGCGTTGAATTTTCGGCCAAACCCCCTCGTTGGGACTGAGACTTCGGTGTCAGCGCCTGCGCCTGCGCGGAAAGTCGACCCGCTTGCGGATGCTTTGATCTTTCTGGCAGCGTTTCATGGCCGCGCGCTCAGCCGCGAGGCGCTGCTCTCAGGCCTGCCGATTGAAGACGGTTATCTCACGGTCGGGCTGTTTGAACGAGCCGCCGCCCGCGCCGGGCTGGAAACCGAGGCGGTCAGGCGCAGCCTGCGGGATATCCCCGCACTGGTCCTGCCCGCCGTGCTGATCATGAAGGACGGCACGACGCGCATTCTGATGAGCGTTGGCCAGGACCCGAAGGTTATCGACCCCTCGCACGCCTCGCCCAAGCCGGTCTCGATCGGCGCCGATGCGCAGAATTACCTTGGTTATACATTCTTTGCTCGTCCGGCTGCCCAGGCCGAGACCCGGGTATCAGGCCCCGCCCCCGCGCAGGCGCACTGGTTCTGGTCGATCGTCAAGCGGTTCTGGGAGAACTACAGCCATGTCGCGATTGCGGCGCTGGTGGTCAATCTGCTCGCGCTCGCTGCGCCGATCTTCACCATGAACGTGTACGACCGCGTCGTGCCGAACGGAGCAATTCCCTCGCTTGTCGCGCTCGCGATCGGAATGGTCATTGCCATTGTTTTCGATTTCGTTCTGCGCATGGTGCGCGGCCGCATCGTCGACGTCACCGGCAAGAAGATCGACGTCGTGCTGGCAGCGAAGATATTCGAGCATGTCCAGTCGGTGAAGATGGCCGCGCGCCCGGCATCGGTCGGCGTGCTGGCAAACCAGCTTCGCGATTTCGATTCAGTTCGGGAGTTCTTCACATCCGGCACCGTGGTCGGGATCACGGACCTGCTTTTCGCATTCGTGTTTATCGCGGTCCTTTTTGTCATCGCCGGGCCGCTCGCATGGATCCCCATCGTGATCCTGCCGGTCATGATTGCACTGGGGTTTCTCCTGCAACGCCCGCTTCAAGCCGCAATGAAACGGCTGCAAAGCGAATCCGCAGCCCGTCATGGCGTTCTGGTCGAGAGCCTGAGTTCGCTTGAAACCGTCCGCGCCGTCGGAGCCGAGGCGCGGATGCAGTCCCGATGGGAGCGCTCGGTCGCAGCGACCGCACGCTCAAGCGAGGATGTGCAGTTCTGGGCGTCGCTCGCCCTGACCGCGTCCAGCACCGCCCAGCAGGTTGCGACCCTGCTCATGATGATCATCGGCGTCTTCCTTATTCTCGACGGCAAGCTGTCGGTCGGCGCGCTCGTTGCGGCATCGATGCTTGCAGGTCGCGTGCTTGCGCCGATTACCGGCGTTGCGGCGATGATCACCCGCGCGAGTCAAACCGTGACGTCATTGAACGCAATCGATTCCATCATGCAGCTCGAACGCGAGCGGCCGCCTGGACGTTCGTATATCGCCCGGCGGATAGAACGCGGCACGATTGCCTTCGACAATGTTACCTTCAAGTATCCAAACGCTGCGGAAAACGCCCTTGAAAAGGTGAGCTTTCGCATCAACAGCGGCGAGCGCGTCGGCATCATCGGACGAGTTGGCTCCGGCAAGACGACTGTCGGGCGGCTTATGTCCGGCTTCTACGATCCGGCCGACGGAAAGGTCCTCGTCGACGACATTGACCTCAGGCAGTATGATCCCGCCGATCTTCGCACCGGCCTCGGCTTCGTGCTGCAGGACACCGATCTCTTCTTCGGCAAGCTGCGCGAAAACATCGCGCTCGGTTATCCCGAAGCCACCGACGAGGAAGTCGTCAAGGCCTCGCGGCTTGCGGGCGTCGAGACCTTCATTGCCGGACACCCGCTCGGCTACGAGATGCCGGTCTCCGAGGGCGGAAAAAGCCTCTCGGGCGGACAGAAGCAGGCGATCGGGCTTGCGAGAGCTCTGATCCGAAGTCCGAAAATCCTCTTCCTGGACGAGCCCACCGCGCATTTCGACGTTCGCAGCGAAGCGGAATTCCTGGAGCGCCTCAAATCCCTCAGCCCGGAGACCAGGACGGTCATTATCTCAAGCCACCGCATGTCGGTGCTCAACTTTGTCGATCGCATCCTGCTGTTTGAAAAGGGGCGCCTGGTCGCTGACGGCCCCAGAGACAAGGTCATTGCGATGCTGACCGGCCGTGAGGCTCTGCAAGGGGGAAACGTCCAGGGGGCGAATATCAATGCGCGGCACTGATTTCGCATTTGCCAACGACGTCACGGCGGCAGCCGAGCTGCGCACGCCGCGAACGGCGCAGTTGATCCTGTTCTCGACCCTGGCGCTGCTGGTGTCGGCGCTGATCTGGGCGTACTTCGCCTCACTTGATGAAGTGAAGCGCGGCAACGGCCGCGTCGTGCCGACCCGCCAGGTTCAGGTCGTTCAATCGCTCGAAGGCGGGATCGTCACCACGATTCTGGTGCGTGAAGGCGCATCGGTCAGCGAAGACGAGCCCTTGATGCGGATCGACGATACCAACTTTGCGTCGCAGTATGGCGAGATCAGGGAGCGCCGCGGTGCAGCCGCCGCCCGCGTGGCGCGGCTGGAAGCGCAAGCCACCGAAAAACCCAGGCTCGTTTTTCCCGAAGGCCTTGCCCAGGACGCGCCGCGCGCCGTCGAGACGGAGAAGAGTCTGTTCGACGCTCAGGTGCGCAGGCTGGCCCAGGACATCGACGTGCTCGAAAAGCAGTTCACGCAGAAGCAGCAGGAGCTGGCGGAATTCAAGGCCTCCGAAGCGAAACTGACGGAAACGCTGCAACTCCTCGCGCGCGAGGTCGCGCTCACGCGCAGGCTCTACGAGCAGCGCGTGGTTCCCGAAATCGAAATGCTGCGGCTCGAGCGGCAGGCCAGCGAAATGCGTGGGCAACTCGAAATCGTCAAGGCCTCGATGGGCAAGTCAAACGCCTCGATGCAGGAAGCCCAATCGAAAATCATCAGCGCCCGGACGACGTTTCGCGCCCAGGCCGAAGACGACATGGCCAAGTCGAAGGGCGATCTGGCCGTGCTTGATGAAAACATCAAGGCAGCGCAGGACAAGGTGCGGCGGACCGAATTGCGCTCGCCGGTGAACGGCATCGTCAACAAGCTCAACGTCACGACAGTCGGCGCCGTCGTGCCGCCCGGTGGCGCCGTCATGGAAATCGTGCCCCTCGACGACACCCTGCTGGTGGAGAGCCGCATCAAGCCGCAGGACATCGCCTTCATCCGGCCGGACCAGGACGCCGTCGTCAAGATTTCCGCGTATGACTCCTCGGTCTATGGCTCGCTGAAGGGCAAGGTGGAGCGCATCAGCGCCGACACGATCATCGACGACAAGGGCGACAAGAACGACCGGGGCGAGACCTATTACCGGGTGATGGTGCGGACCGAGAAAAACCACCTGGGGACAAGCGAGCGGCCGCTGCCGGTCATTCCCGGCATGGTCACGACCGTTGAGGTTCTGACGGGGCAAAAAACGGTTCTTGAATACCTCTTGAAGCCCGCGAGGATGCTTCGCGATGAGGCGCTCAGGGAGCGATAGAGCAACTCTGAACGCCTCGGTGCAGATTTGTCACAACGCCCAAGATTGAAACTTAACAGCCTCCGTTTTTCCATTGTGCCCGCAAGGAATTTGCTAAGTTTTGGCGCAATGATGGGGGCGGAATCGAAATGCCGTTTTTCAAGCGTACTTTGTTGCTTTTCGTGTGCACGGCCTGCCTGACGCATACCGCCCAGGCGCAAGTTTTTTCGATTCAGGACGCAATCAAGCAGACAATCACGACCAATCCGGGCGTGTCTGAAGCTGCCGCAAACCGTCGCGCAACTGAGTCCGAAATGCGGCAGGTGCAGTCGACCTTGCTACCGCAGGTTCGGCTCGAAAGCCGATTGGGCAAGGAGCGGATCGATCAGCAGATCGTTCCCGCGCCGATTGGAAACGCGAACTGGCGCGACAGCCAGCAATATTCAATTGTCGTGCGGCAAACGCTGTTCGACGGCTTTGCCACCATCAACGAAATCTGGCGCCAGGCCGCCCGCACCGATGCGGCGGCGATGCGCACCTATGAGCGAACCGAGCTGCTCGCGCTCGATGCGGCGGAATCCTATCTGGATGTCGTGCGTTACATCCGCCTTGTCGAGCTTGCCTCGCGCAATCTGCAGGCGCACCGGGAAATCCTGCGCAACGTCGATCAGCGCTACTCCGGCGGGCGTGCCGGCGAAGGCGACTTGCAGCAGACGCGGGAACGGGTCGCGGCGGCCGAAGCGGCGCTGGCCGGGTTCCGGCAAAACCTCGATGAAGCCCGGGCGCGTTTTCGCAAGGTCATCGGTCTGGAGCCGCACAATCTGCGATGGCCCGGACGCCTCCCCGAGCTGCCGGCGACGAAGGATGCGTCGCTGGCGGTTGCCGTCCGCTACAATCCCACCATCCGCGCTGCCCAGGCGGACGCAGATGCCGCCAAGTACGGCTATCGTGCGACAGCCGGCGCGTTCGTGCCCAGCGTCGCGCTGGAGGGCCGAGGCGACACTGGCCAGAATTACAACAACCAGCTCGGACGGCGCGACGAACTGAGTGGCAAGGTGGTCTTAAGCTGGGACGTATTCCGTGGCGGCCAGGATCTGTGGCGCCGCAACGAAATGGGCGAGCGCTACATCGAGACGACCCAACGGCATGCCAGACTGCAGCGTGACGCGCTGGAGTTGATCGACAAGGCCTGGGCCGCGCGCGCTTACTCCGGTGAGCGGATCGGGGCGCTCAACCGGCAGGTGACTGCGGATCGCCGTACGATCGACGCCTACACCAAAGAGTACGAACTCGGACAGCGCTCGCTGATCGACCTGCTGAACGCCCAGAACCAGGTGTTCAGCGCGTCGGTTTCGCTCGTCTCCGTTCAATCGCTGGCGATCTTTGCCGACTACCAGATGCTGGCGGCGATGGGCCATCTGCTCGCCTACCTGAAGGAGCCACACTCGATCGACGCCGAGCCTCTGACGCTGCCGTTCGGCTTTGTGCCGCTCAGGCTTGCGCCGATCCGCATTCTCGATCCGGACGTCCGCTCCGAGCCGCTGCCCGTCAAGGGCGTGATCGTGGAGCCCTCGCTGGCGCCATCGGAGCACCCGACGCCGGTATCGCCGAAGGTCAGGTTCGGCCGCCCTGAGGACGCCCTGTTTCACAGCCCCTACTGGACGGTGAACTTCTCGTGGATCTCGGCCAGGGCCTACATGCAGGAAACCGATGCCAAGGCCATGGCGACCGATGCGGACGTCGCCGCGACATCGTCCGAGCGGATGAACTTTGTGGCCCCCTCCAGCCGGCCGTCCTGGCTGCCGAAGCAGATCGCCGGCCGGTAGGCCCAAGCGCGCCGCTGCCGGGCGGGACCAGGGCCTGAGGGGCACGTCCAGGCTTGGATATCTCCAGCCTTAAACGCTTACAGGCCCGAACGAGGCTTCGGTGAGCGCCCTCCTCTGCGCCCGGGCTTGTCTCGGTCAACGGGTTGCCGCGTTTCCGTCACCTTGACGCGAGGTGCTTATTTCACATCGCCGCGCGCAACTGAGCATCGTATAGTCGTCGAGAGCGACCTCTGCAAGCCTCGATGCAGACCATCCCAAGACCATCCCGTGTGGCCCGTATGCGCAATCACCTGCACGTCCTGAGACCCACCCTGCGGCCGCTGGGCGTCATCGCCCTGGCCGTTGCAGTCGCCGGCCTGTCGTCAGCGGCGTTTGGCCAATCCGTGACGCGTGCGGCGCGCGGCGAGCCCGGCAAGGACATCCGCGTCGGCGTGTTCGTCAACGTCAAGCAGGACTGCTCGTCCGGACCGCTGCCGACGATACGTCTGGTCGATAAGCCGACGAACGGCACGGTCACCGTGAAGTCGGCCAAGATCAACGCCAAGAACTACAAGCAATGTCTTGCACTTGAAGTGCCCGGCTACGTCGCCTTCTACAAATCCGCGCCGACCTTCAACGGCATCGACACGTTCTCCATCGAGATCAAGTATCCGGAAGGGCGCATCGAGACGCAGAAGCTGAGCGTCACGGTTGGCGATGCCAAGGCCAAAGGCCGGGATATCTAGTCCAGCGGCGCACCCCTCATGCCTCGCCTCAAAGTTTTGATTTAATGTGGTCAAAGGCGCGAGCGGGGTATTTGGCCTGGTCGGCTGGGCCCACTTTGTTGTGCATCGCGGACTTAAGTCGGACTTCGCGGGGTCCGAAAAGCGCCAAGCGCAGAAGCGGCAGATGCGTTCTTGCGTTCTCCCGGCGGTGAGCCTTCATGCAGTCGGGATATGCCTGGACTGAGCCCACGCCAAAGAAAGCGAACGGGCCGCAGAGCACTTCAAGACGCGACGCCGGCCCGTTCAGGCGGCAATAGACCTAGCCCTGGCCGCGATCCGCGCATAGGCAACCTGGATTGGATCGCGCACGCGAGAAGTTGCCAACCTTAGCAAGGCGCGAACCTCTGCACGGCCGCCCTTGTAGTAGCACAGCGGCGCAAACGCCGGCATCACCTTATGCTCGCGGCCGTAAAGGTTCTCGTACTCACCAAGGTTATCCCAGGCGATCTGACCACCGCCGTACCGGAACGTTTCGGCCGCCACGCCTTCCGCGAAGATCACTTGATGAGTGTCGAGCTCGACGCTGAAATACTCGATAGTTTCGGACGCCTCCGCCGCGTGATCGACGACAATTGATTGGCCATTCACAAGATGGTCCACTCGGATAAGCACTCCGTCGATCAAGAGAAAGTGGCCCTGAGACAGATACAGATCGCGGCTCGGAGTTTGCTCATCAATTGCGAATTTTGCCACCCGGATCGGCAAAACGCCGGGATGCCAGGAGGCAGAGGCGTTCTTTCTGCTTGTGCTTCGACCCACCCATTTGACCGGCATTGCACCGTTGGTCGTCATGACCATGTCGCCGATCGCCAGATCTTCGACAGGCACTTCGCCGTGGTCCGTGCGTATTAGCGTTCCTCTTCCGAAACAGTGATGACGGGGCCCCGAATTAGGATCATCTCGAGGAAAGTGGCCCATTGCATCAGCACGCTTGCCGGCCAACAAAACCGTAGCAGCTGCGATAGCCGAAAGTCGTCCCGCGCCAGCAGCTGCGACTCTCATAAAATGACGGCGCGCAAGGCTTGCGGGCGGAGGAAGGCGCTCGACCATGACTGATTTCCCCACTGAGGATAATGCAGGCCAATAATTAGCCAGAACTCTCAGATTAAATAAGTTAAATATTAAATTCAATGGAAAAAACCGCGCACGCACGCCTGCGATGTGCCAAAATGGAACGGCCGGCGTGATCACCGGTTTGCGCCGAGTTTCACTCGCCAAGCTCCAGCATCAAGAATCGCGTCGCGGCTCCAACTGTCACATTCACCGTCCCCCGCTCCGGGCCAGAGCGGCCAAGGACGCGGTGGCCTGTTCGTCAACGTCAGGCAGGACCCGGACCGCTACCGACGATCCGCCTTGCACTGCGCCCGGCTTCGCTCTGCGAGCGCACGCAGCAAACTCCAGACGTACTTCATGCGTCTTCCGTGGGGCCTTCGACTGATCCGCCCGCTGAAGCCTTGGCCGCGCCGGCTGCGGTCCGAAGCCTTGAGCGCCATGCAATGTTCTCGAGCGGCGATGCGTGTGATCGTGCGATGCTTCCGCTTCGTCGCTCTGACGGCTGCAAATTAGCGGTGCATAGATCTCACGTCAGCGTCAATTTCTTTCCGTAGCAAATGACCGAAGCCGTCACGTGCTGTGTTTGCAGCAGGGCCTCCACATTACCCTCGAACCGCTGTATTTGTTGAGACGGGCAAGGAGCGAGCGCCGGCCATGTGCCTTGCGCTGAAGACCGCATGGACTATCGCGCGTTCACAAGTGACAGCCTGACCATGATGTATGAAGCCATCCGTGGCGCGCTTGCCTCCGACGATGCCCAGAAAATGACGGGAGAGATGCCGCGATTTCGAATTCGAGAAACGCCGGCATGGAAGGAGCACGCGGGAGATTTGGAGAGCGAGATGCTTCGGCGCGGGATGTCGTTCGATCTTATCGACTGGTCTGAAGATCAGGGGCGATTGCCGCTATGATCTCTCACAATGCGGGCTCACTGTTCAGCAGGTCCCAAGAAGCGTCGCGTAAGCTGGTGTCGCTAATGCCCCGATAGCGGACCCAATTCCGCGAAGCGCGACACCACGCGCCAGCAAACGGTCCAGGCCCGCCAACGAACTCCCTGCGCCCCTGCTTCAGGGCCTCCTGCTGCGCGTCGCTATGTGATTTTCCGCACGCTCGAGAAAGCGGCTGTTTCGCAAGGAACAGTCTTCCTGAACCCGTTCTCGCATGGTGCTTATCGCGACGGGCAATACCGCCCGTTCAGGGACGCAGGGCGATCCCACATAGCGGGAGGGACATGTCATGGCACTGAACAATGGCAAATGGCGCAACGGCGGAACCGGCAACAATACCATCGATCTCAACGCCCAGGCGCCGTGGGATATCCGCGACAACGCGGACGGCGGCGACGGCAACGACACGATTTGGGGTAACATTGCAGACAACATCCTGCGCGGCGGAGCCGGGGACGACTACATCAGCGGCTGGCTCGGAAATGACCATCTTGAGGGCGGCAGCGGCCGGGACTCGCTCTATGGCGGCGACGGTAACGATCACCTCGAGGGTGGCAGCAACATCGACAACCTGAACGGCGGCACCGGCGACGATCACCTCGAGGGCGGCAGCAACGACGACACCCTGCGCGGCGACGACGGCAACGACACACTGCACGGCGATACCGGCAACGATGACCTGCGTGGCGGCAACGGCAGAGACACTCTCGATGGCGGCGATGGCGACGATGTGCTCTACGGCCAGGCTGGCGACGACGTGTTGCGGGGTGATGAAACGTCCTCGCCCGCTGGCAACGATACCCTGTCCGGCGGCGACGGCAACGACGACCTCATCGGCATGCGGGGCAATGACACGATGTATGGCGATGCCGGCAACGACTTGCTCATGGATGACTACGGCGGCAGCGACACCGGCAACGACGTGATGTTCGGCGGCAGCGGCAACGACACGATCCGCAGCATGGACGGAGCCGATCAGCTGTTCGGCGATGACGGGGCCGACCACATCTACCTCGACAATGCGGGCCGCCTCGGCGGGACCGGCTTGCTGATCGACGGTGGTACCGGGATCGACACATTGCACCTCAGATTCGAGTTGCCCAAGGGCGCAGTCGATATCCTGAACGGACGGCCGAGCGGGGTCGAGTCCATCGAACGCCTCGACATCGACGATGGATCGGACCAGACTTGGACCTGGTCGTTCGACGACGTGCGCGACATCTCTGACACCGACGCGCTGCGGATCGAAGGCAACACCGGTGATACGATC
This sequence comes from uncultured Alphaproteobacteria bacterium, assembly GCA_963774995.1. GTDB lineage: Bacteria > Pseudomonadota > Alphaproteobacteria > Rhizobiales > Xanthobacteraceae > P52-10. The sequence goes on along the minus strand of CAVZHJ010000009.1, from coordinate 136,504 downwards.
AGGCTCGAGAACAATGTCGCTGGACACACGTTGTCCGGCGGAATCTGGGTAGAGGGCACCACAGCCTACGCCAGCGGTGAAAGCTGGACCCACTACGACTACGTGTTCAACGACATCGTCCGGGCCAGCGTTTCTATCGACACGGACATTGATGTCCTGCTCGTCTGAGGAACCCGGTCGACCCCGGCGGGCTAACCGCCCGCCGGTGCGTGGCGCGCAGTGACCAACTCCAGTGCGCCTTTCAAATGAGTGGCGGACGCGGTCGCAAATGACGCGATAAGCATTCCGCGTCAGGAACGAAGTCCAGGTACTTAATTCTGAAATCAAACACACGCATTCCGCCGGAAAGCATATGCGGCGCAATGCTCTGGAGCGCTTCGCTCAGTTCCCCCAGACGGCCTCCTCGGTCCATCCGAGCTCGGCAAACTCCGCCGCGCGCAGCGGCGCCTCGCCAATGGAGAAGAACTCGTCGAGCTGCGGCGGAGGCACGTCGGTCGCGCTCAGCATCGCGTGCGCCTGGCCGCGATGATGGATCTGATGCTGAAACAGGTGCAGCAGCAGCCGGTCCATCCGCTCGCGTTGAATGCGGTTACCGCGGTGGACCTCGACGATGCGATCGAGATCGGGCGCACCGAGGCGCCCGACGACGGCCAGCAACCGCCGGTCCATCTCCCCTTGCGCAGTCTTGAGCAGGCCTGCGGTTTCGCACGGCTCCCGGTCCGCCCAGGCGGCGGGCCCAAGTGTGCCGCCTTCAATCGCGTCCACATAGAAGCGATCGATGATCAGGATGTGATTGAGCGTCGCGCGCAGGCTCGGAAAGAAGCCGGTCCGCGGCGCCTCGAAATCGGCCTGTGACAGCAGCAGACAGGCGCCCAGCAGGCGATGGTTGGCCCAGCCGTTGTTGTAGGCCATGGCCCGGTAGGGCAGGACAGCATCCATCAGGCACTCCAGCGGTCCGGATCAGGCGAAGGTCTTGATGCCGCCCGATCCTACTACACGCGTGCGAGAGCCGCCTCGCCTGATATGCGGACCGGGCAAGCACTTGAACCGACGCCACACCCGGCGCAGACAGCCTTGCAGGATGGACACGCGCACGCCAGTTTGCCCTGAAGCCAGGTCGGGATCAGCCTTCAAGTCACGATCAGCCTTGTCGTGCTCGGGATTGCAGAGCTTCCAATTCGGTCGCCAGGTCATCGATCAATTTTGTGACCCGCTCCTTTGCCAGCGCGTCCATGCCCCCGGTCATTTGCCGATAATGTTCAATCCTGGCTTCGATTTCGGCAAGCGTTCGCACATGATCTCAAGCTCACATCATGTCCGTCACCGGATAATCAATCCGATAGCATGAGAACCTCTACCATTTGAGAAACCCTTGCCTTATCTCAGTCGCCATTTTGATGGTGGCATTCGTATAGCGCGACTTATTCGCCTGCCGATCGATCAAGGCAGCAAGTCCCAGTACCAGTAAGACGACAGCAAAAACTCTCATGAGCGCATACCGACAAGTTTCGGTCACTCGCCTGGGGCCGGGGGTCGTACCGGCCACTAGTCTAATTCAAGACACTCAGCGCCACCGCAAAGGCGCAAGTCGCAACAGAGACAAACGCCACGCCAGCGAGTGTTGCGCGCATAAAGTCCGACATTGCGGTTCTCCCACGACGATGTGAGCGCGCGAGTCGCGTCAACAATGGGGCAGCAAATAATCCCACGCCACGAACGGAGGGGGCTCAGGTGCCCGGATTCAGGCAAGGTGCGCCGGGAGCGCACCTTCGTACCTTCATTCGCTCTGCACCTGCTGAGCTGTCGCGCGAAACTTGTCCACCTTGCGATGGCGAGCCGGCGGTTGAGCGCCGCAACGAAAACCCGCCGCGCGACCGGCACGGCGGGCTACTCAACCAACAGAAAGGCCGATGCTGGGGGCACCGTATTATGTGCCCAAAAGGCTTAAAAAACCGTTTGCAGACCTGGTTTCAAAGAGGCCCGCGGTTGACCGGCCCTTTCGGCATCGGGGCAGAAGCACATCTACTCGGATGGCGGAATCGCCATCCAGAACTTTGGTCCATGTATCACCGCACGTTGGCCTTCGTTGTCACAGATCAACCATTCAGTCTCGTCCCAAACAACGAGGCATGGAAAGGTTTGCGGAATGCGCTGCTTGTTTCCGCGTATCCATGTCCCCCCGATGACCAGCTTTCGATCATCGTCCCTCGGGGCAGTATCGATCGGCTGCCATTGGCTCATTCGGTAGTTCCCTTATCGTCAGCGCGCGCCCGGCCAGGCGACGGCTCGTCGTCCGCGTCGTCACCGTGCCCGGCCCGGAGATCCGCCGGACACCTCAGGACGATGATGGATTCGACGTGATACCTGATTCAACTTGAACTCATCACGCTCTTGTCCGCATGGCACGGGCACGTCAGTCTGAGGTTTGCACCATTGGTTGATGGAGATTTTCATGGCAGACGAAGCAAATATCATGATCGCGGTGGCTTCTCACCGCAGCACGATCCACCCACGCTGCATGACCAGCATTATCGATGCGGGCCAGCTGCTCTCGCTCAGCAAGACCCGCTATCAGATCGGGACGATCGACCGGAGCAACATCGCACTCGTGTTCGACATGTATGCGTCGCTCGTCGTTCAGAACGCGGCGTTTTCGCACGTCCTGTTTGTCGATGGCGACATGAGCTTCGGACGAAATGCCTTTTTGCGGCTGCTGCAGGCCGACAAGCCAATGGTCGGCCTCGCCTGCCCCCAGCGCCAGCTCGAGCCGCGGTTTTCGCTCACGTTCCTGAACCGGAAGGAAACCAGGGTCGCCAAGGGCCTGCTCGAGGTCGACAGCATCGGCATGGGCGCAACGCTCGTCCAGCGCAGCGTGTTCGAGGCCATGGTTCAGAAGGCCATCGTCTTTTCATCGAAGGTAGCGCCGGCCGCGATCCCCGCCCTGACCGGGCCGCTTTACAACTTCTTCCATCCGATCTGCACCAGGGAGCGCCGGCTGTCCGAGGACGCTTCGTTCTGTGTGCGCTGGCGCGAACAGTGCGGCGGGCACATCCATGCCCTGATCGACGAGGAGGTCAGCCAGTTCGGCGCCCATGAATTCAAGGGCCGGCTGGCCGACCACCTGACGTTCAAGGAGCCCGCGGAGCAGAAAGCGGAGCCGTCCCGCAGATGACATGGGAGCGGACAGGGGCGCGGACGTCCGAATGCCGGCGCACGCGCCCCGCAAAGCCTGAAGATCCGGTCGCAAGCCCGGCCTGAATGAATGCGTCAGTCCGACGAAAAACCCGCCGGCTGAGCCGGCTTTCGAACTCGATCCGGACGATGTCCGAGGCGCTGGTGCCGTAACCGGGACTGCTCGGATGGGATCATGATTCCCTGATGAGCAGGGAAAATGCAGGGATTATCCTTCTTTCTGGCGATAATTTGCCTCTACCCCGAGCGTTGATCGCGTGTTTTTTAGTACATTCGCGACTAATTCCCTGTCCATCGGAACAGGGAATGTGCACATACAATCAGGGAATTCAGGGAGCCGCTGGAGCGCTGGCAGCGACAGCGCGAACTCAGCCACCGCGCCGTGTAAATCGCTCGTACGTGTCGTCGAGCCCGGACTTTCATCCTCTTCCGGATCGACAATACAGAGCAACATCAGGGCATGGCCATTGGCCTGCCCCAGAATTTGCAACGTCATATGGGCGTCCAGGTCGCGAGCCAGCCAATCGGTGGCGTCGACGTCTTCCACTTCCGATATGGCGCCTTCCTGCACGATCGGCGCCGCACATTTTTGGCCCGAGCGAAGATCGATGAACGGAAAGTCTGGTCGGCGATCTGAGTATGCGAAACGGCCATTGTTGCTGAACACCACCGCGAGGCAGCTTTCATGGAGCTGCACATATCGGCGGGCGGCGGCTTCCCTGCTAATGTCGAACTCGGCGGCGATCTCCAGGATCCGCTCCAGGTCCGGCTCACCTCGCAGGAAGGGCTTGAGACGGATCTTGGCGTCAGAAGCTCGATCGCAAATTCGTTTGCTTCGGACTCTTGTCGTTCATGGCGACCTTGGGTCGAGGCCGAAGCTCGCATATCCAGCCGGCTGCATTGAAACCCCCCTTCGGACGTTTGCTCGTGCAACGGATTGAGGAAATGAAGCAGCTCATGGCCAAGGCTGAAGCGTTGACGCTGGCGACTGGATCTTGAGTTCAGCAGAATTTGGCCTCGATCTCGCTCCGCCGTCGTAACCAGCGCCGCTTCAATGTTGCTCAGCGGCTCTGCCCTGATCCACTCGATATCCAGCGCCAACGCTATCTCTCGGACCGGCACCGCCCCCCGCTCTCCCTCGAGCTGTGCAAGAATTGCCTCGGCAATTCGCCGAGGGTTTAGCCCGACGTCCTCAATGCTCATGCGATCGAGGGCGAGCTTTCCATTCAACCGCGCCTCTTCAGGAGCGACTTCATCATGTCGTCCAGAATGGCTCGCTCGTAGGTATCAAGTTCGTGCGCCTGCCGAAACATCCTCTGCAGCTCCCGATCCGCATCTGCCTGATTCGATATCTTCGCCGACGAGATAGGCCACTGTCACCCCGAAATGATCGGCGAGCTCGGTGACCAACGCCATCGAGGGGTTGTCGGCCCTGCCCTTTTCCAGCTCCCAAATATGGGCCTTGGAGACTTCGACGGCATCCGCAACCTCTTGCAGCGATTGGCTTTTTTGTCTTCGCAGCTTCGCCACACGGGTTGCCAATCTCATTGCGGCTCCTCCTATTGTCGTCAAGTTCGTTCATATTCAGTCTTACGCTTGCGTGCCTACTCTTGTACACACAGCGATCGTTTTATATATCTTACGAAACTGTCTTTAACGATACGGAGCGGCCCATGGCCTACCAAATTGAAGACCGTCGCAATCGGCCCACTTCGGCCCTGGCCCGACAACGCGCGAACGCATTCGAAAAAACAGATCCGACAGATCGCCGACAGCATCCGCAGCTTTGGCTTCACCAACCCGGTCCTGATCGACGGCGAGAACATGATCCTCGCCGGTCATGGCCGGGTTGCGGCTGCGAAGCTCTTGGGTGGAGACGGTTCCCTGCCTGCGGATCGAGACACATGACGCCCGGCGGAGAAGCGGGCCTATGTGATCGCCGACAACAAGCTCGCGCTCAATGCCGGCTGGGACGAGGAGCTGCTGGCAGAGGAACTCAAGGAGCTCACTGAGCTCGACCTGGACTTCGATATCGAGCATCACCGGCTTCTCGATCGCGGAGATCGACAGCCTGGTCGAGGGCCTTGCGCCGGAGGAGCCGGGCGATCCGGCGGACGATCTCACTTCCCGACCGATGCGCCCTGCCGCGCTGCAAGCCTGGCGATATCTGGCAGCTCGGCCGCATCGGCTGATCTGCGGAGACGCCCGCGATCCGGCGATCGTCGCATCGCTCATGGACGGCGAGATGGCGCAGCATGGTCTTCACCGATCCGCCCTACAATGTGCCGATCGACGGCCATGTCGGTGGGCTCGGCATAGATCAAGCATCGCGAGTTCGCGATGGCGTCCGGCGAGATGACCGAGGTCGAGTTCACCGACTTCCTGCAGGCCAGCTTTCCAGAACCTCGCCGCGGCCATTCAGTCGACGGCTCGATCCACTTCATCTGCATGGACTGGCGGCATATGGGCGAGATGCTCGCACGCCGGCGACGGCCGTCTACACCGAGCTGAAGAACCTGATCGTCTGGGCCAAGGACAATGGCGGCATGGGGACCTTCTATCGCTCCCGCCATGAGCTGATCTTCGCGTTCAAGATAGGGCACGGCGCCGCATCATCAACACCTTCGAACTCGGCCAGCACGGGCGCTACCGGACCAATGTCTGGGAATATCGTGGCGTCAACACCGCTGAAGGCCGGCCGCATCGAGGAGCTTGCGATGCATCCGACCGTCAAGCCGGTGCAGATGATCGCCGACGCGATCAAGGACGTCTCGGGCCGCGGTGGCATCGTCCTCGATCTTTTCGGCGGCTGCGGCTCGACCCTGATCGCCGCCCACAAGACCGGCCGCCGCGGCTACTCTTGCGAATTCGATCCGATCTATTGCGATCGGATCCTCAGCGCTGGGAGACCTATGCCAAGGACGAGGCCGAGCAGATCGCCTGCGGCCTTAGCCGAGCAGGCGGGCAGTATGATCAGACAAGCGCTCCGGCCGATCGCCTGACCTTTCCACAGGGCTCGAAGACTATGAGGTTGGTTATGGAAAGCCTCCGGTTGCCACCCGTTTCAAGCCAGGCCAATCCGGCAACCCGCGAGGTCGGCCGCAAGCTGGATAAGGATAAACTGCCTGCATTGAATGATGAGCGACTGAAGACCATCATCCTTGAAGAGGCCTACCGGACGATCAGCATCAACGATCAGAATGGCCAGCTCGATATTCCGATGGCACAAGCCGTGGTCAGGTCACTCGCTGTCAACGCTGCCAAAGGCAACCAGCGCGCCCAAACTCTGTTTACCCAGCTTCTTTCTTCCGTCGAGCGCGATAACAAGAAACTGCATGACGAGTGGTTCAACACAGCGATCGATTACAAGATTAGTTGGGAACGCGAGCTTGAGTGCCGAGCCAGGTAGGCATCCAGGCGCCGGTTCCTGTTCCGCATCCAGACGACATCGTCGTCGACCTCCAGGCTGGATCGATCCGCGTTACGGGGCCTATGACGAAGGAAGAGAAAGCCCGCTGGGACGAGGCGCTCGAGCATCGAAGGAAGGCGTTCGACGAGATCGCAGCATTAAAGACGCTGCTCAGCAATCAACCGGACCATCCCCAGCGGAATGAGATCGAATCTGATATCAAATACGTTGAGGAGACCTTTGATGCTCTCGACCAGCCAGTCTCCGAAAGCCAACGACCAACTAAAAGCACAACGGTTGCCGTCGTTCTCGGACGACGACGTTGCTTCGAAACAAATGCTCTAAATAACGCGGCTCGTTACCCCTCGAGGCTTGCAGCATCGCAGTTTTGAGTAGCAGCCCATAGATCCGCCGCGAATTGAAGGGGCTGCAGCCCGGCATTGGCCCACCAGACCCTTTCGTTGCCGTGGCGATGAAGCGCGCTATGGTGCTCGCGGCACAGCGGCACGGTAAATTCATCGCTGACCTTTCAACTCGGGGGCGGGGCGAGATCAGCAAACTTCAGGTGGTGGGCATCGCAGGGCGTTCGCTGGCAGATCAAGCAGGGTTGGGTCCCCACATACAGCAGATGGGCCTTGTTACGGCGGCGCAGCGTTTTTGAGAGCTGTATATCGAATGCAGGCACACGGTCGAGAACTGGCTGTCGCTGGTTCACCAGTTCGACCAGCACTTTTGGTGCCGGGCAAGCCTCTCGACCGTTACCCTGATCGCGCGCCAGCTCCGGCTTCTGTGAAGCGGCAGATTGAATGTTTTCGAGCTTGGCAAGGTAAGCCGTATTGATAGCCTCGGCATCGAACTGCTGCAGCGTATTCCTGGTTGGCAGGCGGCGAAGCGCCCACAGCGTCAGGTCGTCGGCCGCGGTGAGTGGGCTCAGTTCCTCGAGCAGCCGATTGCGAAGCAAGACCGATTGGTCAGCGGGAATCACAATCGGTGGCCTGACTGGGGGCCGCTTGTTCGGTGTGTCGGGACGCTTCCTGGCGATACCAATTGGCTGGCGGCATGAATGCCGGTGAGTCGAGATCGTCCTCGCCGGCAATCCCGACCAGCGTGAACAGCGCATAACGGCGGGCATAGGTCAGCGCCGCTCCCATCCGGTGCGGGTTAGGCATGTTGTCGGCTGATGGCACAGACCGGCCAGTCCGAGGAGATCCATTCGCCGGAGGCATGGGCCAAGGATGGTGGTCGAGCTGGATCAGGCCGCTGCCTGGTCGATTGCGGTGTGTCTGCACCGTCGCGATCTCGTGCTGGCCCAGGCCTTGCGGACGATCTCGAGGCCCGCGGCCAGAGAGGCATAGCGGAAGGTTCGCTCAGCCTCTCGCGTGGGCTGCGAGCATGGTCGCGATCGAGCGACTTCTCCGGGTTGCTCCAGCTTCGCCTGGCCTTGGCCAGGGCGGTGGCGATGGCGCCGATCGTCTCACTGGAGCGGTGCATGGCTGCCTCCCGTCGTCCAGCAGATCAAAACTGATCGCGCCGGACTTCGATCGCTTGGCGCGAATCCGTGGCCGATCGCTTCCCTGGCATCCTCCGGCACCAGCTTTTCAGCTCCGCCTTGGCGTTGTCGTGCTCCTGATAGGCCCGCGGGTCTGCGGAAGAGGCGCAGCTAACTCCGCCCAGGCGTTGGAGGCGCTCATATCGACGATCGGACCGCCTCCAGCCGCGGCCGGGGCGGCTCGACGCCGAACAGGCGTGGCGTCCTCGCCGCTCTTCACGCAGCGCCAGAACTTCTTCTCGGCGGTAACAGCAGGTGCTGGTACAGCGGATCGGCATGGATGGTGATCTCGACCCATTTGCCGCCGCCGGTGATGATCGAGAGCACCGCGGTTCTTGCGCTGGATCACCCACATGTTGTGCTGCAGCTGCGCCATATGCTTTTCCGCCGCCGCCTCCTCCGAGAAAGTCCAGGGCAGCATGAACTTGGCTTCGAACACCGCGCCGGTGCCCTCAACCATGCCGTCCAGGTTGCCGCCATCCAGCGTGAACTGGATGGCAGACCTGTCGTCTGCACGTCCGTGACGACCGTTGGCCGGTGTTGCGCTCATACCAGTGCCGGTTGAGGTCCTCGGTCACGCTGCCCGAGCTGGACGATCAGATTGCCGGAGAAGTCCTCCGGCTCGACCTCGCCGCGCTTTTCGCGCCAGAGCCGGAGCAGCGCGGCCTCATCGCTCACCCATGATGATCCGGGCGTCGGAGCCGCCGATAAATGCCCGCCGATCAATTGCTGGGACATCTCTGTGATTCTTGCCGTGAGGGGGTGAAACGTCCTGAAGAAATTCGATTGCACTCACTTGTGGGCTCCATCGGCTAGAAGCGGCGCCATCCGCCGCAGTGCCGATGCCCCACCGAAGCGCGAAGCTCGTGGGGCTTTGGTGCCAAACACAGTAGCGCAGGCCGATTATGAGTACCGCTCCGTTTCGCGTGGAGCGCCAGTCCTTTCGGAGCAATTTCCTTGCTCTTTGAGCGAGTTATTACACCTGCCGGAAATGCCGTTCTGGATCGACCGTTCCCGCCCGGCGCGGGTTGTTCCGATAGATCAAAGGAAATTGGCGGCCAGTGTATGACTTGCGCCAGCCTCAAAGCAAAACCCGCCGGATCGCTCCGGCGGGTTTCTTATCTTGCATGCTGATGATCGTCGTCAGACGGCGATCTGCTGCTCGACGCATTTTCGAAGGCGATCCGGACGATGTCCGATGCACTGGTGCCGTAGCCCTGCAGCACCGCGACATCGACGAAGTGCGCGCCGCTGGCCGGGCCGTTCGCATCGATCTGGATCGTCACATCCGTTCCATCCTGCAGCACGTTGACGAAGTCCGGACAGTTGCTGTCCGGAGCGAAGGCCGCTCGAGCAGGCCCGAGACATCGATGATGTCGCCCTGCGCCGCCGAGTAGCCGGAGATGAACTCGGCGACGTTCGCATTGTCGAGCGTGAACGTCTGCGGCGCATTGTCGTTCGCGCCTGATGCGAGCGCGGTGTCGAAGGCGACCTCGACGAACGTTCCGCTGCTGCCGTCGGCGTTGGTGAACGTTCCTTCCGAGACCACCTGCTGGCCGTCGATCGTGCCGTCGAACGGGTTGGCGTCGAGGCTGATGCTGGTGATGCCCTTCGCGGCAAGACCGGTGAGCTCGCTCGCCTGGCTGATGCCGTCGTGGTTGACGTCCTGCCAGACCTTGAGCTTCGCGAACGCCGCATCGCTGGCGTCCATCACGCCGTCGCCGTTGCTGTCGAGGCTCGCCAGAGCCGCGAGGCTGGAGGCGAAGTCGCCACCGGCGAAGTACGGCGAGAAGATCTCGGCGCCGTTGTCGATGGCGCCGTTGCCGTTGATGTCGAGCGCCAGGATGCCGTCCTCGCCCGTGGTCCAGGCCATCTGGTCGAGCGCGCCATCGGCGTTGATGTCGAACGACACGCCGTTGTCGAGACCGGTGAAGCTGATGCCCTGGTTGCCGAGATCGAGGATAAGCGGATCAGCCAGGGTAGGTTCACAAAGCTCGTATTCAACAGATTACCGAACCCGACGCCGGTGAGCGTCATCACGTGCTCGACAACCATATCGCTAACGTCCGACGTGGGAGCCGAGGTGTCGAGAACGTTCACTGTATAGATACCCGCATCGGCATCGGCCGCCGTCGAGGAGTAGATGATGAACGTATAAGATCCTGCTGCCGGGAAATCGTCGACCGCTGCGGCAATAATAGTCGCAACAGTTCCGTCATCGCCATCGCCACTGAGCGTCGCCGTAACGCGGTTTGCGGCGTTAATCGCGATCTCGATGATTTTGTTGGTTCCCGTAACATCCGTACCGTCACCGGTGATCGATTGGAAGGTGCCGGTGGCTACGATGCCCGCACCCGTCACCGCAATTCGGTCACCGTCGGCAACGTCGAAGTTATTGATGGTAACGACCGTCTGGTTGGCCGAGCCCACCGCAGTGTGGTTGAAGATAACCGTGTCCTGTACCGCGTCACTTCCCACGTCCACCGTCCAAGAACGGGTGCGTGTTGGCAGCTGCATCGATCTTTACGATGTCGCTGCCAGTTCCCGTGTTGATGGTGCCGCCGCCATCGCTGGCTGTGATCGTATCGCCGCTCGTCGAGCCGGTAATATTGATCGCCTCCGCCTGGCTTCCGGCCGAGATAATGACGCCAGCAACCGCTCCAGCTGCTGAAATGTTCTGAACGTTAGCCAGGTTCGCGTCTGACAGGCCGTTCAGGTCCGTGGACGTTGTGGTCAGGTTGATCGTGTTGGTTCCGCCGCCAAGATCGATTCCACCGCTTCCGCCTTGCAGAATAGCGTTGAGCTGAGTGCCGCTCAGCGTGATGGCATCGGCGTTGCCGGTGCCGGTGAGATTGCCCTCCTCGACGTCAGCGATCGAGGGGGTACCAGCGACGAAATATCGACCGTACCGTCCACCTCAACGTTCAGGACGTCCGTTCCATCGTTCATGTCGATGGACGAGAGCCCCGCCCACTGACCGGCAGTGAGCGTAAACGTCTGGTCGTGGTCACTGCCGCCACCACCATCAACGGACGTAAGGTTCTCGACGTTCGTGAGCGTACCGACGGTGAAGTCGATGCTCTGGCCATCGCCGCCCGTTGTAAGCGTGACAGTATCGGTCCCCGTGCCGCCATCGATCAATTCGCCAGCGACGAAGTGGCCGGTGGCGAGATTGATCGTATCGGTGTCCGCGCCACCGAAGATGAAGTCGGCGGCCGTGCTTCCGGTCATCGTATCGTTGCCGGCGAAGCCGTACATAATGTTCGTCGATCCGGCAATTGGCGCCGTCGCAGTGTTGCCCGCGCTCGTGCCTAGGTAGAGGCCGGCTACGGTGTCCGGCGTAGCGCCGTCAGTCACTTGCAGCGTGCCCGAGAGGACCGACGCCTGCTGGGTCGGCGACAGTGAATTGCTGCCGAGAACGAGCGCCGGATTGCCGAAGGCGGTGGCAAATGCGGTGGGCGCGTTGACCAGCGTAAACGACGAACTGTCGGGGTCGGCAATGCTGAAGCCGATGCTCGTCTCGGTGGCGGTGACGTTGGAAACCACCGGCGCATCGTTGACTGCGGTGATGTTGATCGTCGCAACGTCACTTGCCGTCAGCGGTCCGCCGATTCCCGTATCGCCTGTATCGTCAACCAGCAGCGTCAGCGTCGTGCTCGCCGGAGGTGCATCCACATTTGCGTTGTAGACGATCGTGCCGGCACTGCCGCCTCCGGTATCGATACCGCCCAGCAGATTGTTGATATCCGTCACAGTGCCGGTGACGGTCACCGATGAGGTGCCGCTGCCGGTGATGCTGTCCACTCCGCTGTTGCCCGCCACTACGGTCAAAATGCCCGCGCCAACCGACAGCGTGATCGAGATGACGCTTGCGCCGGCATCGATATCGGCCACCGACATGCCTGTGCCGTGCAGGTTCAGGTTCACCTGCTCCGTTGCGTTGTAGCTCAACGGCGTGATCGTCGCCGTCGGCGGGTCGTTCACTGCCGTCACATTCAGCGTCAGCGTGTAAGCAGCGGTGCTCAACAATACACCGTCGCTCACCCGGAAACCGACCGTGGTGTACGGCGTCCCGTTTTCGTTCCCGTCCGGTACGAAGCGGAGGCGTCCTGCGCTGATGTGCGCCGCGGTGATGTCCTGATTCAGCGTCACCGCAGCCCACGCGCCGAGGCCAGTCGTGTCGAATTCCAGGCTGCCATTGGTCTCGAGCGTTGTGATCCGCACCGAAGCGATCGGCGTCCCCTCAGGATCGGCATAGGTGCCGAAATCGGACAGCCCCAGGATGACGGTGATGTCTTCGTTGGTCGCAACCGAATCATTCGCCGAAGTCGGCGCGTCGTTCACGGCGGTGATGTTGATCGTCGCCGTGTCGCTCGCCGTCAGGGCGCCACCAGTGCCGGTGTCGCCGGTGTCGTCGACCAGCAGCGTCAGCGTCGCCGAAGCCGGCGGCGCATCGCTGTTGGCATTGAAGACGATCGTGCCGCTGTTGAGGCCGGCCAGCAGGTTGTTGAGTTGCGTCAGCGTGCCATTGACCACGACCGAGTTCGTGCCGTTGCCGCTGCCGATGGTCGCACCGGTCGAACCCATGCGCGAGCGTCAGGATGCCCGACGTCACCGACAGGGTGATCGAGATCGGATTTGCCCCGGCGTCGATATCGCCGACCGACAGACCCGTGCCGTGCAGGTTCAGGTTCACCTGCTCGGTGGCGCTGTAGGTCAACGGCGTGATGGTGGCCGTCGGCGCGTCGTTCACCGCGCGTGACGTTGATCGTCATCGTCGTTCGGCGTCGGATCGAGATCGACGCCGCGTCGAGATGCCGCCATCATCCTGCACCTGGAAGGTGAAGGACGCATAGGGGCTGCCGTTGGCGTTAAGCGCGCCGGTGTACGTCAGCAGGCCGGCATCGATATCGGCCTTGCTGATGACCTGTCCGACGGTGACGTCGACACCGTTGAGCTCGAGGTCGCCCGCCGTTTCCAGCGTGGTGATCTTGACTGCCAGCAAGTGCGTCTGCCGGCGTGTCGTTCGGATCGGTGAAGCCGAAATGCGCCGCCGTGAACGTGAAGGCGGTATCTTCCGTCGCAACGACCGTATTGTTGGTGCCCGACGGCGCCTCGTTCACAGGCGTGACCGTAAGGTTCAGCGTGCTGCCCGTCTGATCGCCGTCGCCGTCGACGCAGCACGATACGCGATGCTCTCCGTGCCGGGCCTGCCAGTGAGATAGGACCACGAACCGGCCGCATTGGGACCGGACGGTGACGAAGTAGAAGGTCAGCGTGCCGCCGAGGGCCGGTCGACGACGGTCAGCGTGCTGCCCGCGATGTTCGCGCCCCGAACTTGGGTCGATCTGGTTGCTGCCCGGCAGATATTCGTAGGTGACGCCATCGACCGTGATGGACAGAATCCGCCCGCCGTCGGCGCCGAAGCTGTCGGCGCCGCGTGCTGCGTGCTCGGATCGTCGAGCAGGATGTTGCCGCTCACGGACGAGGTCGAGCCGAGCAGGTCCTGGAAGCGTGTCGATCGCCAGGTCGCCGACGTTGGCGGTGCTGACGAGAATGACGTTTCTCGTACTCGACCGGCGCTCCCGGCGGATCGACCTTCGGATAGGCGATGGGTTCAACGCGCTGACGGGAGCAGCGCCGATGCCGAAGGCAAAGCCTGGTCGATGCCGTTCGTGCGTAATGTGGCTTTCCCACTCGGCGATCGAGACGTTCGCGCCGGTTCCATCCCCATCGATCGCGCCGTTGAGCGGCTCGCCGTCCGACAGGAAGTAGACGAAGGTCTGGTCTCCCTCCGGCAACACCCTTGTGCCGGCATAACTCGTCATGGCGGTTGACAGCGCCAGGTCGTAGTTGGTGCCGCCGCGACTGCTCCAGGGAGCACCGCTGTTGACGTACGCAATCGCGTCGTCACGGTCCATCCAGACCGAACCCGCCGCCGAATCTCCGAACGCGATGAACTGCACGTTCTGAATCTGCTCATTGCTTTGCAGCAACGTCAGCATGGCGTAGCGCGCAAGTCCGGCGCGATCATCGCTGAATGTCGGCACGCCGGCGACGGCGCCGCTGAACATGCTGCCGGACATGTCGACGATGAACTGCACGTCGACTGACTGGATGGTGCCTTCCGCAACGGTGCGCGCGTTGGCCTCTGCCACCGGCACGTCGTCGATCACCGTGACCGACACGTCGTTGAGCACGGCGGGGTTGTCGGCGGCCGGACCGTCGGCGTCGACGACCTGCACGCGGCCGCCCAGATCGATGGCGATCGCGTCTTCCACCGAGTTGACCGGGTGGTCGACCGGCGCATTCAGCGTGAGGGTATAGGCGCCGCCCGAGGTCAGCGTAACAGTGAACACAGTCGTGTCACCGGCGCCGAAGTCGCTCGCACCTCCGTCGCTGTTGTAATAGCCGATCAGGTCCGCGCCCTGAATGTCGAAGTAGAACCGGCTTGCCGCCTGACGTGAGCGCCCCGTTCGCGACGGTCTGCACCGCTGGATTGCCAACCAGCGGAGCGAACGAGAAGGTCAGCGCGCCATCGGCGCCGCTGGCGATCGCGCTGGTGAAGTTGCCGGTGACGGCATTGGTGACCGTGTTCGGTCCGCCTTCGTCCGTGTCGAAGCCGTTCAGGTCGTCTGTGTCTTCGATGCCGCCCGGCAGAGCGTGCTCTTCCTCGACCACACCGGTCACCGCATTGAACACCAGCGGCGAGTTGACGTTGACGACCTGGAAGGAATGCGTGTCGGTGTCGCTATCGCCGTCGCCATCGGTCAGCGTGATCGAGATATTCACGGTCGCGGTGGCCGTCACGGCGACCGGGGTGAAGGTCCAGGTCCCGTTGCCGCTAGCGTTCGGCGTGCTCAGCACGAGCGTGCCGACGGAGGTCACAATCGTGTGGCCGTTGTCGAGAATTTGCGCTGCAGTGATTGCCTGAGCGCCGCTGCCGTTGACGTCGATTGTCAAGCTGCCGCTGAAAACGCCGTCCGCGCCCGCGAGGAACTGGTAGGTGCCGTTGGCGGCACTGTCCGGCACGCCATTCTCGTTGACGGTGGTTTCACCGGCGAAGTCGACAGCTGGAACGTCGTCGGTCACGTCGATCGTGATCGTGCTGGTGGTCGTGTTGCCGTTCGCATCGGTCACCTGGTAGGTGAACGTCTCGACGTTGTTCTCGGTCGTGATGCCGTTATCCAGCGTCGTGCCGTCAACCGGCGTCGTCAGCGTGTAGCTGTAGGCTGCCGTCGACGTTGAACGTCAGCGTGCCGTGCGAGGCCGACCGCCGGGCTCAGTCAGCGCATAGGTGTACGGTGCGACGCCTGGCGTCACATTGTCCACCACCGTGCCGCTCACCGTCTCCGCCGTGCTCGACGGATCGCTGCCGGTCGCAAGCGCAGCCTCGTTCACCGTCAGGTCGTCGTTCGACGCCGCAAGCCCGGAGTCCGGTCAGCGTGATCGTCAGCGTCACCGTCGAGGTGTCGCCGTCGCCGTCGGTGATCGTGTAGACGAACGTGTCGGTCGCGCCGCAGGCGGAACCACGTTCGGAGCGCCGTCATAGCTGTAGCTGCCGTCCGCGTTCAGCGTCAGCGAGCCGTAGGTGCCCGCAACCGCAGCTCCCGAGACCGCCGCGAGACCGGCACCGCCGTGTTGCTGCCCGCCGCAACGCCCGTCACGCCGCCGGCCGGAGCCGTCGTCGCCAGCGCCATCCGCGCCGAACACATCGTCCGTGCCGTCGGTCAGAACGTTGCCCGTCACAATCGCGCCGCCTTCAACCACGCTGTTCGTGTCCAGCGTTGCCGTCGGAACGTCGTCGATCGACGTCGATCGTGATCGTGCTGGTCGGTCGTGTTGCCGTTCGCATCGGTCACCTCGTAGGTGAACGTCTCGACCGTTGTTCTCCGTGTCGTGATGCCGTTGTCCAGCGTCGGCGCCGTCAAACCGGCGTCGTCAGCGTGTAGCTGTAGGCTGCCCGTTGCCGACGTTGAACGCTCAGCGTGCCGTGCAGGCGCCATCGGCCGCGGCTCAGTCAGCGCATAGGTGTACGGTGCGACGCCTGGCGTCACATTGTCCGCTCACCGTGTCCGCCGTCGAACCGTCTCCAGCCCGTTGCGTCGACCGCAGATCGCTGCCGCGTCGGCAAGCGCCGCCTCGTTCACCGTCAGCGTCGTCGTTCGACGCCGCAAGGCCGGAGTCCGTCAGCGCTGATCGTCAGCGTCATCGTCGAGGTGTCGCCGTCGCCGTCGGTGATCGTGTAGACGAACGTGTCGGTCGCGCCCGCAGGCGGAACCACGTTCGGCAGCGCCGTCATAGCTGTAGCTGCCGTCCGCATTCAGCGTCAGCGTGCCGTAAGCTGCCCGCAACCGCGCGTCCCGAGACCGCCCGAGACACGGCGCCGCCGTGTTGCTGCCCGCCGCAACGCCCGTCACGCCGCCAGCCGGAACCGTCGTCGCCGCGCCGTCCGCGCCGAACACATCGTCCGTGCCGTCGGTCAGACACGTTGCCCGTCACAACCGCGCCGCCTTCAACAACGCTGTTCGTGTCCGCCGTCGCCGTCGGCACGTCGTCGGTCACGTCGATCGTGATCGTGCTGGTGGTCGTGTTGCCGTTCGCGTCGGTCACCTGGTAGTTGAACGTCTCGACGTTGTTCTCGGTGGTGACGCCGTTATCCAGCGTCGCACCGTCAACCGGCGTCGTCAGCGTGTAGCTGTAGGTGCCGTCGGCGTTGAACGTCAGCGTGCCGTGCGCGCCGACCGCCGGGCTCGTCAGCAAGTAGGTGTACGGCGCGACGCCTGGCGTCACATTGTCCACCACCGTGCCGCTCACCGTCTCCGCCGTGCTCGCCGGATTGCTGCCGATCGCAAGCGCAGCCTCGTCCACCGTCAGGTCGTCGTTCGATGCCGCAAGCCCGGAGTCGGACAGCGTGATCGTCAGCGTCACCGTCGAGGTGTCGCCGTCGCCATCGGTGATCGTGTACACGAACGTGTCGGTCGCGCCCGCAGGCAGAACCACGTTCGGAGCGCCGTCGTAGCTGTAGCTGCCGTCCGCGTTCAGCGTCAGCGAGCCGTAGGTGCCCGCAACCGGGAGCTCCGAGTCCGCCCGAGACCGGCGCCGCCGTGTTGCTGCCCGCCGCAACGCCCGTCACGCCGCCGGCCGGAGCCGTCGTCGCCGCGCCGTCCGCGCCGAACACATCGTCCGCACCGTCGGTCAGAACGTTGCCCGTGACAACGCCGCCTTCAACAACACTGTTCGTGTTCAGCGTCGCCGTCGGAACGTCGTCGGTCACGTCGATCGTGATCGTGCTGGTGGTCGTGTTGCCGTTCGCGTCGGTCACCTGGTAGGTGAACGTCTCGACGTTGTTCTCGGTGGTGATGCCGTTATCCAGCGTCGCACCGTCAACCGGCGTCGTCAGCGTGTAGCTGTAGGTGCCGTCGGCGTTGAACGTCAGCGTGCCATGCGCGCCGACCGCCGGGCTCGTCAGCAAGTAGGTGTACGGCGCGACGCCTGGCGTCACATTGTCCACCACCGTGCCGCTCACCGTCTCCGCCGTGCTCGCCGGATTGCTGCCGATCGCAAGCGCAGCCTCGTTCACCGTCAGGTCGTCGTTCGACGCCGCAAGCCCGGAGTCGGACAGCGTGATCGTCAGCGTCACCGTCGAGGTGTCGCCGTCGCCATCGGTGATCGTGTACACGAACGTGTCGGTCGCGCCCGCAGGCGGAACCACGTTCGGAGCGCCGTCGTAGCTGTAGCTGCCGTCCGCGTTCAGCGTCAGCGAGCCGTAGGTGCCCGCAACCGGGAGTCCGAGTCCGCCCGAGACCGGCGCCGCCGTGTTGCTGCCCGCCGCAACGCCCGTCACGCCGCCGGCCGGAGCCGTCGTCGCCGCACCGTCCGCGCCGAACACATCGTCCGCACCGTCGGTCAGAACGTTGCCCGTGACAACGCCGCCTTCAACAACGCTGTTCGTGTTCAGCGTCGCCGTCGGAACGTCGTCGGTCACGTCGATCGTGATCGTGCTGGTGGTCGTGTTGCCGTTCGCGTCGGTCACCTGGTAGGTGAACGTCTCGACGTTGTTCTCGGTGGTGATGCCGTTATCCAGCGTCGCACCGTCAACCGGCGTCGTCAGCGTGTAGCTGTAGGTGCCGTCGGCGTTGAACGTCAGCGTGCCGTGCGCGCCGACCGCCGGGCTCGTCAGCAAGTAGGTGTACGGCGCGACGCCTGGCGTCACATTGTCCACCACCGTGCCGCTCACCGTCTCCGCCGTGCTCGCCGGATTGCTGCCGATCGCAAGCGCAGCCTCGTTCACCGTCAGGTCGTCGTTCGATGCCGCAAGCCCGGAGTCGGACAGCGTGATCGTCAGCGTCACCGTCGAGGTGTCGCCGTCGCCATCGGTGATCGTGTACACGAACGTGTCGGTCGCGCCCGCAGGCAGAACCACGTTCGGAGCGCCGTCGTAGCTGTAGCTGCCGTCCGCGTTCAGCGTCAGCGAGCCGTAGGTGCCCGCAACCGGGAGTTCCGAGTCCGCCCGAGACCGGCGCCGCCGTGTTGCTGCCCGCCGCAACGCCCGTCACGCCGCCGGCCGGAGCCGTCGTCGCAGCGCCGTCCGCGCCGAACACATCGTCCGCACCGTCGGTCAGAACGTTGCCCGTGACAACGCCGCCTTCAACCACGCTGTTCGTGTTCAGCGTCGCCGTCGGACCGTCGTCGTTGATCGCAATGGTGATCGTTTCGCCGGCAGAGACACCATCGGTGTCCGTCACGTCGCCGTCCGTGTCGGTCACCCGAACCGCGAAGTTGTCGAACACCTGGTCCGCCGTGCCGCGATCGCTGTCGATCACGGTCTCGGTGTCGGTGTGATTGGTGGTGTTGTCAGACAGCAGGTAGCTCCACGTGCCGTCCAGATTGACGCTCAGCAGGCCGTACTGGCCCTGCACCGGCGTTCCGTTCGCCAGGATGTCGATCCAGTTGCCGATGAAGTCCCGCACTTCGAGAAGCGCCGTCGTGTCCGTGCCGGAGTGCGTGATCGTCAGCGAGCCGTTCGCCGTCAGGCCTGCGCCCGCGTCAATGCCCGAACCGTCGGGCACCAGCGCTGCTTCCGTCACCACGCCGTCCGTCGTCACAACCGTCACCGACGGCACTGAATCCGGCGCAACCAGCAGCGTCAGAGTCGAGACGGATTCGTCCCCGTCCGCATCGCGGATCGTGTAGTTGATCGTAACCGGACCGGCAAAGCCAGGCGCCGGATCGAACGTGATGTTGCCGTTGGCCAGCACACCGGTGACCGCACCGGCGCCGCCCGTCACGAGCGAGGCAGACACGAGTGTCGCACCGTCCGCACCCTGCGTGTCGTTCGCAAGCACGTTGTAGATGAACGGTGCATCCTCCGCGATGATCCCGGCATCGTCCGCAACCGCGATCGGCGCATCGTCCTCGAAGACCAGCGTGGCGCCGATCTGCAGAGTATGGCTGGCGCTGTCGCCGTCGCCGTCCGTGGCGGTGCCGGTCAGCGTGATCAGGTTGGCCGCGATCGAGACCGGCTGATCCGGGCCCGTATCCGGGTCGTGCCTGACCGCTTCGCGCTGGTCGAGCGTCACCACGCCGGCATCGTCAACGCTCAGCACGAACACGATCGTGCCGGTCTCTCGGCATCGCCCGCATTAAGTGCCTTCGCGGCCAACGATCTGGCCGCCCTCAAGGAACAGGAAGACGCTGTTGTTGCTCGCCGTGTGGACCAGGCCGAAGTTGACACCGTCGACGCTCAGACCCAGTTCGTAGTCGACCGCGCCGCCACCGATGGTGGTCGTGGTCTCAAGCCCGTCGATGATCGCATCGACCAGGTTCGAGCTGTTCGCCGTCAGCACCACAACCGAGCCGAAGCCCAGGTCGAGCACCAGCTGGTCGTAGAACGGCTTCACATCTGCGGTGACCGCGAAGATCGGCACGATGTTGGCCAACAGAAGCGCGGCCTGCAGCTGCGCAACCGAAGGATAATCCTCGCTCTCGAGAACGCCGTCCCCATCGTTGGCGGGCAGATTGTTCGGCGGGCCCGATCCATCGCCAGCCAGATGCGCCACCGCGTCGGTGGCGATCAGCACCGTACTCGCTGCATCAGGACGGAATCCGAGCGACGCGGCATTCTGCGCGATGAACAGCAGTGCCTCGAGCTGCGATTCCGGCAGGTCGTCGCCGCCGCCGGCGTTGAAGCCGTTCACTGCAGCCTGCACGGCGGCATAGTTGATCGTGAGATTCTGCGCGTTCTGGAACACGTAGTCGCCCGAGCTGCCGAACGAACCGATCGGCTTGTCGACGAAGCTGCCGACACCCAGTTGCGTGTCCGTCGGCAGATCGCCGCCGATGCGCGTGATCAGATTCGCAACAGCGTTGGAGACATTGGTCTCGTCATCACCGAACGACCCGGACAGATCCTGCAGCAGGTACAGGTCGATCTTGTTGCTCTCGATGATGGTGCCCGCACCCGGACCATCGGCGCCAAACAGCGTGCTGAACGCGCCGGCAAAGTTGAGCGTCGCATCGAGATTGAGCGTCGTCTCGTCGACCGTCAGCGTGCCTTCCGGCAACGCCCCGGTCACGATCGGCATGTCGTCGTCGACATTGACCGCAATCGTCGTGTCGACAAAGTCGCCGTCGCCGTCCGTCGCGCGGAAGCCGAACGTCAGCACCAGGTTATCCTCGGTGCTCTCATTCGCGCCCGTCGCCGGATTGTCCCCGATCGGATGATCGAGGTTGTCCAGCAGCGTGAAGGTGTAGTTGCCGGTCGTGACGTTGAAGCTCAGCGTGAACACGTCGCGGCCATCGGCGACGCCCTTCCAGGCGTTCGCACCGTCCGCGACCACCGAGACGGAGTCCCCCTGCGAGGTCAGGGCAACCGGGCCAAGACCGCCCGTCAGCCGTCATCGTCAGGTTGCTGATCGCACCAACTGCCGCAGCACCGTCGGCGCCGAAGTTCACGCCGAAGCTGCCGCCCGTTCCAAGCGGAGCCGAATCCGCAACGTCATCACCCGGCGAGACCGTGTCGCTGTTGCCCGGGAACGAAGACGTCCCAGCCGCTTCCTGAACAAGGTCATCCTCGTCCACAGCACCCACAGCCGAAGACACAAGCGCTGGACGCATCGTCCTCGAAGACCAGCGTGGCGCCGATCTGCAGGGTATGGCTGGCGCTGTCGCCGTCGCCGTCCGTGGCGGTGCCGGTCAGCGTGATCAGGTTGGCCGCGATCGAGACCGGCTGATCCGGGCCCGTATCCGGGTCGTGCCTGACCGCTTCGCGCTGGTCGAGCGTCACCACGCCGGCATCGTCAACGCTCAGCACGAACACGATCGTGCCGGCTGCGGCATCGCCCGCATTGTCGCCTTCGCGGCCGACGATCTCGCCGCCCTCAAGGAACAGGAAGACGCTGTTGTTGCTCGCCGTGTGCACCAGGCCCGAGTCGACACCGTCGACGCTCAGGCCCAGTTCGTAGTCGACCGCGCCGCCACCGATGGTGGTCGTGGTCTCAAGCCCGTCGATGATCGCATCGACCAGGTTCGAGCTGTTCGACGTCAGTACCACCACCGAGCCGAAGCCCAGGTCGAGCACAAGCTGGTCGTAGAACGCCGCTACATCTGCGGTGACCGCGAAGATCGGCACGATGTTGGCCAGCAGAAGCGCGGCCTGCAGCTGCGCAACCGAAGGATAATCCTCGCTCTCCAGAACGCCGTCCCCATCGTTGGCGGGCAGATTGTTCGGCGGCCCGATTCATCGCCGCCAGATGGGCCATCGCGTCGGTCGCGACGAGCACCGTGCGCGCTGCATCAGGACGGAATCCGAGCGCCGCGGCATTCTGCGCGACGAACAGCAGCGCCTCGAGCTGCGATTCCGGCAGGTCGTTGCCGCCGCCGGCGTTGAAGCCGTTCACCGCAGCCTGCACGGCGGCATAGTTGATCGTGAGATTCTGCGCGTTCTGGAACACGTAGTCGCCCGCGCCACCGAACGGATCGATCGGCTTGTCGACGAAGCTGCCGACGCCCAGTTGCGTGTCCGTCAGGCAGTGATCGGCGCCGAGCCGCCATGCGCGTGATCAGATCCGCAATCGCGCCGGAGACATTGGTCTCGTCATCACCGAACGACCCGGACAGATCCTGCAGCAGGTACAGGTCGATCTTGTTGCTCTCGATGATGGTGCCCGCACCCGGACCATCGGCGCCAAACAGCGTGCTGAACGCGCCGGCAAAGTTGAGCGTCGCATCGAGATCGAGCGTCGTCTCGTCGACCGTCAGCGTGCCTGCCGGCAACGTCCCGGTCACGATCGGCATGTCGTCGTCGACATTGACCGCAATCGTCGTGTCGACAAAGTCGCCGTCGCCGTCCGTCGCGCGGAAGCCGAACGTCAGCACCAGGTTGTCCTCGGTGCTCTCGTTCGCACTGCCGTCGCCGGGTCGTCCCCGATCGGATGATCGAGGTTGTCCAGCAGCGTGAAGGTGTAGTTGCCGGTCGTGACGTTGAAGCTCAGCGTGAACACGTCGCGGCCATCGGCGACGCCCTTCCAGGCGTTCGCACCGTCTGCGACCACCGAGACGGCGTCCCCCTGCGAGGTCAGGGCAACCGGGCCAAGACCGCCCGCAGCCGTCATCGTCAGGTTGCTGATCGCACCCACTGCCGCAGCACCGTCGGCGCCGAAGTTCACGCCGAAGCTGCCGCCCGTTCCAAGCGGAGCCGAATCCGCAACGTCATCACCCGGCGAGACCGTGTCGCTGTTGCCCTGGAACGAAGACGTCCCAACAATTTCTGCAACAAGGTCGTCCTCGTCCACAGCACCCACAGCCGAAGCCACAAGCGCCGGACCGTCGTCCTCTATCTGGAACACACCGGTGCCGAGGTTGATCGACGCCGTGTCAACATCGCCGTCGGCGTCCGTCACCGTCTGCACCAGTTGCAGCAGGTTCGCGTTCTCCAGCGTCAGCGTCGAGGTATCGTCGTCGTCAGTCGTGACCGCGTGCCAGACGTTCTTGCTCTGGCTGAAGGTCACAACACCGGATGCATCGACACTGATGCGAATGTACTCGTCGCCGTTCGCCGTGCCGACGATGTCGTTGCCGACCTTGTTCAGCACAATCTGCGTGCCCGGCACTTCGTTCACGCCAAGCGCGAACAGTCCCGAGTTCACGTCCGCACCCGCCAGCGTCAGCGCATAGGTCGTGGTGCCGGGACCGTCGGTCCCGTAAACGCCAACCGATGCAAAGTTGTCGGCGAAGTTCGCCGTCACCGTCGCCAGGCCAGCCGGGTCTGAATCGCCGTCGGTCTCGCTGCCGAGCGGACGCGTCTCGTCGAGAACGAACGTGTCCGGGGCAACCTCAAGCGCGATCGCGTTCGGACCGTCATCCTCGATCTGGAACACACCGGCGCCGAGGTTGATCGAAGCCGCGGCGACATCGCCGTCCGCATCCGTCACCGTCTGCACCAGCTGCAGCAGGTTCGCGTTCTCCAACGTCAGCGTCAGCGTCGAGGTATCGTCGTCGTCATTCGTGACCGCGTGCCAGACGTTCTTGCTCTGGCTGAAGGTCACAACACCCGCTGCATCGACACTGATGCGAATGTACTCGTCGCCGTTCGCAGTGCCGACGATGTCGTTGCCGACCTGGTTCAGCACGATCTGCGTGCCCGGCGCACCGTTTACACCGAGCGCAAACAGACCCGAGTTCACGTTCCCACCCGACAGCGTCAGCGCATAGGTCGCTGTGCCAGGGCCGTCGCTGCCGAAGTCCACGGTAAAGTTGTCGGCGAAGTTCGCCGTCACCGTCGCCAGACCAGCCGGGGCCGAGTTGCCGTCCGTCTCGCTGCCGAGCGGACGCGTCTCGTCGAGAACCAGCGTGTCGGTTGCGATGTCGAGCGCGGTCACGGTCGGGCCGTCGTCGGCAAAGCCGATGTACTTGCCGATGCTGACCGGCTGGACGAGACCGGGTCGAGGTCGTGGTCGGTGATCGTCACTGTGACGCGAATGGCGTCGTTCGCCATGACGACCTGCTCGTCATGCGAGGCGCCCGGCGTCGGGTGCCTCAGCGACAGGTACTGCGCAACATACAATTCGCCCGTCGTCGCGTTGATGGCGATTGCAAACGCCGCCGGATCGCCGGCGGTTGCATCGTTGTCGTCGTCGCCATCCACACGACCGACGATCAGCCCGCCCTCCTGGAACAGGTAGATCTTGTGGTTGTCGGTGGTGAGCAGGCCGGAATCGACCGCGCCGTTCGCACCCGAAATCGACAACGTGTGTGCGACCGGGTTGACCGCGGCCGGGCCATCGGCGCCGTAGCTCGCCGTAAATGTGACCGGCGAGATCCCCGCGCCGCTGCGCGCAAAGCCGATTGCGCCGTTATCCAGTGTCGCATGCGGATCGGCGCCCGCAGGCACAACGCCCGCGAACAGCGATGCGACCGTCGTCGCACCGAACACCACCGTACTGCCGGCGACGTCGTTCTGCCCGTTCGGACCCTGAACGCCGACGCCGCTTGTCTCGTCGTGCACGACGATCGGACCGCAATCGCCCTCGTTACCCGGCGTGCCGGCCAGCGAGGCAACCAGCGCGCTCAGGCTGCTCGAGAGATCGCCCGGCACAATGATGTTCTGCGCATTGCCGCCTGCACCCTCGACCTGGTCGAGCAGCGCAAGCGCCGGATTCGGCGTGACGACCGACTGCAGGTCGATCTGGCCGTTGCCCGAACCGGTGTTGATGAACTCGATGTACTCGATGAACAGGCCCGGCGGCGCCGTGATGATCTGCGCGACGTCGTCGCCGCTGAACGCAACCGACGTGAAGCCAGGATCGGAGGTGTTGTTGCTGTAGAACACCGCGATAGGCGACGGCGTGGCTGCCGCCGCCGAAGCTGTCAAACTCGAACGTCGCCGACGAAACCGGCGGCCCGTTGAAGCCCAGCGTTGAATAGTTGGTGCCGGCGCCGTCGAAGTCCGTCCCCGCTCCGAAATCGAAACGCAGGACTTCGCTGGCGTCGAGCTGGCTGCCATCGGCGCCACCTTCGACGCCGAGGCCTCCGGTCCCGCCGTTGGCGTCGACCAGTGCGGTGAGCGCCAGCGAGGCCGACGACCAGCCGGAAACCTGGGCCACATCGACCCCGTTGCTGCTCAGCACAACGACGTCGTCGTCATTGCTGCTGCCACTGGCGGCGTTTGCGTCGTCGTTGTCGTCCGCATCGTCGACGGTAAGCGTCACCGTCGGCGAGCCGACGTGGAACGCCTCGATGGTGAACGCCTGATCGGGGCCCACGCCGTCGCCGTCAGTCTCGGTCTGGCCGACCTCGTTGGTGGAATCGTCGACGCCGAGAATTTGGTCGATCGCATTCTGCGCGTTGACGCTGAACGGAGTCCCGCCGTCGTTATTGGCGGTGTTCGGCTCGCCGTCCGAGATGAAGATCAGCGAATTGACGTCCGCATTCGGTAGCGTGCCGGGGAGGACCGCAGGCGTCACAACCGACTGCAGATCGATGTCGCCCAACGCACCGGCGCCGGTCACCGAGAACTCGATATAGTCGATCAGCAAACCGGCATTGCCGCCGGTGCCCAACAGCGTGATGTTGGTGTCGACGTTGTTGATGCTGGTTGAGCCGCTCTGCGTCGCACCGCCAACGAAGTGGATGGTGTAGCCGAAGTTGGTGCTGCCGCCGCCGTTGTTGTCGTCCAGCGTGAACGTGGCGCTGACGACGTTCATGCCGGCGAAGCCGCCCGAGGTGTAGTCGGCGACGCCGAAATTGTTGAACGAGCCGAAGTCAAACCGCAGCAATTCGGTCGTATTGACGTCCTCGTCGCTGCTGCCGCCCTGAACACCCCAGCCGTCATCGACGTCGCCAGTATTGTTCTCGACATCGACGAGTTGGCCGTTGGTGGTGCCGGGCGAAGTCCAGCCAGACACCAGCGCGATCTGCGTCGAGCCATTGCCGATGATCCGCGCCGTGTCAGTATTACCGCTGCCACCGTTGCTGTTGGCGTCATACGACGAGATCAGGTCGGTGACGTTGATCGTCTGCGAGGGAACGCCCTGGATGAACGGCAGCGCCTGCTGCAGTCCTGCCTCATAGTTCGTGCTGCCGCCCGCGGACAGCGCATTGACGTCGGCGATGGCGTCGGCAAGGACCGCCGCATTGAGCACGCCGCCCGAGATGATGTCGTAGGTTCCAAGCGAGCTGGCGTCGGTGTCGAACTCCACGATGTGGACGCGAACGTCCTGCGCACCCGACGAACCGAGCTGGTTGAGGAAGCTCTCGACCGCATCCTGGATCAGCGCAGAGCTGGCCCAATTCGATGCTGCCCGAGGTGTCGAGCACGAGCACGAAGTTGGCGACGTCGCCCGGCTCCGCCGGCATGTCCTCGCAAATGTCGTCGGCGACAACCGTCGGCGTGTCGTCATCGACATCGATCGACAGCGCGCCGTCGACGGTATCGCCATCGCGCGTCGGTGACGCGGTAGTTGACGTTGAGCAGAAGGTTTTCTTCGCTCACGCCCGGTGTCGGGTGATCGATCTCGTTCAGCTGCTCGACCGTATAGGCGCCCGACGTCGGGTTGGTCAGCGTCACCCGCATCACGTCGACCGGATAGCCGTCCTGCACCTGGCTGATCGTCAGAACAGTCCCGCCGGAGCTCAGTGCGTAGGTGAAGCCCGCGGTCGGATTCGTATCCAGCAGCAGGGTCGAGCCCGCGCCGTCCGTGCCGTAGGCGTGCGCCAGCGTGCCGGTCAGGTTGGCAGACGGAATCGTCCCGTCGTAGTCATCCGTGCCGCCGAAATTCGGGGCATCATCCGGGCTCGTGGCCGTCTCATCGTCGGTAAAGACGGTCTGGTTTCCAGACACAGTCGGACCGTCGTCCTCGATCTGGAACACGCCGGTGCCGAGATTGATCGACGCCGTGTCGCGTCGCCGTCGGCATCCGTCACCGTCTGCACCAGCTGCAGCAGGTTGGCGTTCGCCAGTGTCAGCGTCGAGGTATCGTCGTCGTTGCCGGTGTTGGCGTGCCAGATGTTGCTGGCTCTGGCTGAACGTCACCACGCCCGTGCCGGGGTCGACGCTGATCGTGAAGTACTCGGTCGCCGCCCGCCGAGCCGGTGATGTCGTTGCCGCGACCTGGTTCAGCACGATCGGCGCGCCCTGCGCGCCGTTCACGCCAAGCGCAAACAGCCCGGACGCCACGTTCGAACCGGTCAGCGTCAGCGCATAGGTCGTGCTGCCAGGACCGTCGGTGCCGTAAGTCCGACCGCCGCGAAGTTGTCGGCGAAGTTCGCCGTCACCGTCGCAGACCAGCCGGGTCGCTGTCGCCGTCCGTCTCGGTGCCAACCGGCGCGTCTCGTCGAGCACCACGTGTCCGCCGCAACCGATCGAGCCACGACCGCGTTCGGACCGTCGTCCTCGATCTGGAACACGCCGGTGCCGAGGTTGATCGACGCCGTGTCGACGTCGCCGTCGGCGTCCGTCACCGTCTGCACCAGCTGCAGCAGGTTGGCGTTCGCCAGTGTCAGCGTCGAGGTATCGTCGTCGTCTGCCGGTGTTCGGCGTGCCAGATGTTGTTGCTCTGGCTGAACGTCACCACACCCGTGCATCGGGGTGATGCTGATGCGGAATGTACTCGGTCGCCGTCCGCCGAGCCGGTGATGTCGTTGCCGCGACTGGTTGAGCACGATCTGCGCGCCCGGCCGCGCCGTTCACGCCAAGCGCAAACAGCCCGGAGCCACGTTCGAACCGGTCAGCGTCAGCGCATAGGTCGTGCTGCCAGGACCGTCGGTGCCGTAGTCGCCGACCGACGCAAAGTTGTCGGCGAAGTTCGCCGTCACCGTCGCCAGACCAGCCGGATCGCTGTCGCCGTCCGTCTCGGTGCCGACCGGCGCGTCTCGTCGAGAACCAGCGTGTCGCGTCGCAATGTCGAGCACGACCGCGTTCGGACCGTCGTCCTCGATCTGGAACACACCGGTGCCGAGGTTGATCGCCGCCGTGTCGATATCGCCGTCGGCATCTGTCACCGTCTGCACCAGCTGCAGCAGATTCGCGCTCTGCAGCGTCAGTGTCAGCGTCGAGGTATCGTCGTCGTCATTCGTGTTCGCGTGCCAGATGTTGTTGCTCTGGCTGAAGGTCACAACACCCGCTGCATCGATACTGATGCGAATGTACTCGTCGCCGTTCGCCGTGCCGATGATGTCGTTGCCGACCAGGTTCAGCACGATCTGCGTGCCCGGCGCACCGTTTACGCCGAGCGCGAACAGCCCCGAGGCCACGTTCGCACCCGTCAGCGTCAGCGCATAGGTCGTGGTGCCAGGACCGTCGGTGCCGTAAACCCCGACCGATGCGAAGTTGTCGGCGAAGTTCGCCGTCACCGTCGCCAGACCAGCCGGGGCCGTGTCGCCGTCCGTCTCGGTGCCGACGGCGCGTCTCGTCCAGAACCAGCGTGTCGCGTTGCAATGTCGAGCACGACCGCGTTCGGACCGTCGTCCTCGATCTGGAACACGCCGGTGCCGAGGTTGATCGACGCCGTGTCGACATCGCCGTCGGCGTCCGTCACCGTCTGCACCAGCTGCAGCAGATTTGCGTCCTGCAGTGTCAGCGTCAGCGTCGAGGTATCGTCGTCGTCATTCGTGTCCGCGTGCCAGACGTTCTTGCTCTGGCTGAAGGTCACAACACCCGACGCATCGATACTGATGCGAATGTACTCGTCGCCGTTCGCCGTGCCGATGATGTCGTTGCCAGACCTGGTTCAGCACGATCTACGTGCCCGGCGCGCCGTTCACACCAAGCGCGAACAGACCCGAGTCGACGTTCGCACCCGTCAGCGTCAGCGCATAGGTCGTGGTGCCGGGGCCGTCTGCTCCGTAAATCCCTGCCGAAGCAAAGTTGTCAGCAAAGTTCGCCGTGACGGTCGCAAGACCCGCGGGTCGCTGTCACCGTCGGTTTCGGTGCCCACCGCGCTCTCGTCCAGAACAAGCGTGTCGGCTGCAATCTCGAGCACAATCGCATTCGGAACATCGTCCTCGATCGCGATCGAGAACCCGCCCTGCAGCGTGATGGTGTCGAGGTCGAAATCGGTGAACTGAATCGCCGACGAGAAATCGATCGTCAGCGTCTGATCGTCGTCGTTCGCCGGAACGTTCGGCAGATGATCGAGCTGGTCGAGCAGCGTGAAAGTGAAGGCGCCGTTCGGATTGACCTGAAGAGTAAAGACAAGGCGATCGTCAACATCCAGCCCGACCGGGCCGGTATCGACGAATCCCGTCAGCGTGTCGCCGTTCACATTATAGACGACAGGCGCGCCCTGCGACGTCAGGTTCTGCGGCAGGAGGCCGGTCTGGCCGATCGTGAAGGTACCGTCTTCGTCGGCGCCGACCGACACCAGGCTCGAAAGGTTGCCGGTGGCAACCGTCGTAACGCCGTCGCCATCGGTGATGCCGTCCGGCAGCTCGTCTTCGTCGACCTGACCCAGCACGACCGCTTCGCCAACCTGCACCGGAACGTCGTCGTCGATGTCAAAGTTGACGGTGCCGTTTGCTTCGTCGCCGTCGAAATCGGTGACGGTGTAGGTGAGGTTGAGGCGGATGTTATCCTCGAACGCGGTCCCACCGACCAGGGCAAATTCGCTGATATCGAGTGCGACCAGAGATTCAGGCTGCTCCTGTTCGACTTCTTCCGAATTCGGCAGATGATCTAGCTGATCGAGCAGCGTGAGCGTATACGCGCCCGTTGCCGGGGTGACCACGACGCTGAACGCGGCGTTGTTGGCCGGGTTGCCGGTGCCGAAATCCGCCGGAGCGACCCA
The DNA here is from genome assembly GCA_963774995.1 of uncultured Alphaproteobacteria bacterium. GTDB lineage: Bacteria > Pseudomonadota > Alphaproteobacteria > Rhizobiales > Xanthobacteraceae > P52-10. Next base: position 106,569 of record CAVZHJ010000009.1, on the reverse strand, counting down.
GGTTGCGTAGAGCGTGTGGGTCGTGCCGTCCCAGAAGTAATAAAGAGGACGGCCCTGGGATTCGACGGGGCCGATGCTGTTGTCGCTGAACGTGCCGGTGACGGTGAGCCCATGCATCGCGACAAACGTGACATCTGCCGGCTCGTCCGCGCCGACTGACAACGCCAGCGCGCCGGAAACCGAAGGCGATCCGCCAACCGGAAGATCGTCGCCATCCTGCACGTCGTCGTTTCCGACCGAGAGCGGACCTGTGAGATCGTCTTCGTCGACCGCGACGGTCTGGGTGACGGGACCTGAGCCCGATCCCGTCGTGACGACGAGGTCCCAGTTCACGAGGAAGCCGCTGTCGCCTCCGACAGCATCGGAAATCGTCAGGGTCCAGTTGCCCGCGGGATTTTCGCCGTCGAACGCGGACAACAGATCGGATTCCGGCTGCCATGTGCCCGTGAACGGTGCTGGCGCAGAGCCGATATTCTGCGAGGCCTCGTCATCGAGAACGATGTCGCCGCCGGTCGGATCGTCGCCGCCACCAACATTGGAGAACAGCGTGATCGTCGTCCCACCGGGAGATGTCAGAGTAACAACCAGATCAGACATAAAAGTGTGGGTCAGATTCAGGATCACATTGAGATCCTGGATCGATCCACCATCCGGCACATTAATGATGGAAGACACCGGCGGCCCAAAAGTGCCCGCTCCCGGAATGCGGATCGGCTCATCGGTCGATGTATAAGCCTGGACGGATTTGCCGAGGACGACCGGAACGTCATCCTGAACCTGGATCGAGAACGAGCCCTGGTTCAGACCCGATACACTGTCGCCATCCGAATCGGTCGCGCCGATGATGGACGAGAAGTCGATTCCCAATACGCTGGTCGAGCCGTCTGCCGACGTGCGCAGCCCGAAGTTCTCGTCGTTTGCTCCCGTATCAACATGGTCGAGCTGATCCTGGAGATCGAACGTCCAGGTGCCGTCCGGATTGACCGTGAGAACAAAAACCGTGCGTGCTCCAGCCGAGGCCGTCAGGACTCCGCCTTCCACATCATATGTGACCGCAACGCCCTTCGAGAACAGGGTCGGCAGGCCGCTGGTGTCTTCCAGCAGCGAGAACGTCAGCGGCTCGTCCGCACCGGAGGAGAACAACGTCTGCAGCGACTGACCAACATCGCCGCTGGTCTCATCATCCGCGTTGGTATCGCCGACAAGATCTTTCGTTGCCTTCCGACAGGTCCCCGGTCGCCAGCGACATGCCGTCTTCTTCGACGAGGCCAGCGATGACCGGACGGAACCCACCTTCCCCGCCTTGCTCGCCTTCCGTGTTTTCAATCTGGGTCGGAACGTCGTCCTGAACCTGAATCGCAAACGAACCGGCCAGCAGCGCCGGCGCGCGATCGCCGTCGACATCCCGTGCAATGATCACCGACGAAAAGTCGATAAACGGCACGGTGGTGGCGCCGATGCCGACCAGGCCGAAATTCTCGTCGTTCAGGCCGTTGTCGACGTGGTCCAGCTGGTCAAGCAGGTCGAACGTCCACGCGCCGGTGGTGGCATTCACCGTCAGGGTGAACACGGCGTTGGCCGGCGTCGAGGCTGTCAGCACGTTGCCGCTGACCGTGTAGGTCAGCTGTACGCCATGCGAGAACAGAACCGGCAAGCCGCTCGTTATCGTCGACAGGGAGAAGGTCAGCGGCGCATCTGCGCCGGACTTGTACAGCGTCGTCAGTGAACCGGCCAGGCCGGATGCTTCGTCGCTAGCATCCGTCTCGCCCGCTTCGCGGTTGCCGTCGCTGAAATCGCCGGTCAGCGAAGACAGGCCGTCCTCTAGAACGACGGCAGTGACCTTCGCGCCGTTTGCGGCCAGCTCCGGCACGTCGTCTGAGATGCGAACTCTCACCTCTCCAGTAACGGCGTCCCCGCTGGTATCGGTCGCGATCACGGTCACGAAGCCGAGATTGAAGAGATCGTCGTTGAGACCGGGATGGGTGTCGAAGTTTGCGAGCAGCTCAACCGTTACCGTCACGTCTCCAATGGAGTTGGCTTCGATCGATGCCGGCGCAATCAGCGTCAGCCGAACAACCGGGCCGCGCTCGTCGGAGCCCGTCAGGATCGTGCCGCCCCCGGACAGAACCCAGCTCAGGGCTGCACTCAGATTATCGTCGAACCGAACACGAACGATACCAGAGGCTCACTGCCGGCGATGAATTCGAGCACCGTGCTGTCGGTGACCGGAGCGTTCGGTGACGTACCGTTCGCGAGATCCTCGTCATCAACCAGCAGCAAGCCCGAGGCCCCGCCTTCGGGCTTGATGTCTTCCTCGACGGCGAAACCGATAATCTCTTCGATGACGAAAGTGCCGAGCTCTTCCTGTCCGAGCAGCGCAAGCGGCGGACGATCGCCGAACGGATCGACAGCTGCGTCCTTGAAATTAGCGCCGGCCGCCGGTCCGCCCGCGCCGTCACCGGCTGCGGGAAGCACCGATTGATCGGTGGTTATTGGAAACGTCGAGGCGAACTCACTTCCATTGATCTCGCGGCCGTTCACGTCGAACGCGATATTGGCGCGCGGCGCTCCGGTTGAATTGAAGAACGGATCGATCGTCAGCGTCGACTGATTATCAAATAAAATAATTAAACGCTCGCCGACATGGACGAGCGTTATTTTCTCGTTCGCAATTCCGGTGAGATCGAGTTTGAATTTCTGGTCGTATCCCAGAAAAATTGTCTGGGCCTGACTGTCCGCTGGCTTCGCAAGTTTTATGATTCTGAGGGGCGCTGCCTGCGTGGGTGTTGCGCCGCCGAGTTGAGCCATCACGATGGGACGGTTCATTGGGAAACCCCTACCTGAAAATATTTTTGTAACGTCGGAAGATCGATCGTTAACTGGTTGTTAGGCTTTCATCATTTCCGAGGGCAGCCAGAGAATCAATACAAAGTTCGTAAAATGCCCCAGGAATACCCAAGCTGGTTAAAATGCGTGGCCGCCGCGCAACGGTGAGCTTTCGGCGCAGCCTCGTGTGCAGGATTGAAATGCGGACCCGCTCGGCCTAAGGTTAACCCGACTGGGGGAGTCGAACCGATGATGACGTGGTCAGACCGAGCTGCTCGTTTTGCCTTTTTATATTCAGCGACTTATTTAATTGCGGTTTAATTGGACTGGCCTCTTTGGGCACAGCGCGAGCCGACGGAATTGATGCACCGCGGGCGCGAGCGGCCTACTGCGACACCGTTACCCTCGTCTGTGAGAACGCGCGAACCTACGGTCTTTGCCCCATCGGCGTGACCGACGTTGGTGAACTGGTGACGGGCACGCTGACGACACCAGGCCCAACCCACGTCCGCCTGATCCCGATGCGCAACGGGTACCGGTATGCCGGTAGGGGAATTTGGTTTGACGGAAAAGGTGCGGCCGGCCGGCTCTACTTCGGCTCCGACACCCGCTCGGTGGCCTGTTCGGTGAACTGGTAGCCGCCAGCATTTCCGGCGCGGCCGCTTCCACTTTTTCAAGAGGTAGAGAGTTCTCGACGCGCCAGGCGTCGCGAATGGGATTTTAGTCGCTCATTGGCCGGCGTCCATTTGCGGCCCGCGCGCTCGAGATGCCGGCAGACAACAGATTGACGGCGCAACAACGGCGGGAGTTGGCGCGACCTCCGACAGAATTCTTTTCATCAACCGCTGGACCATTTGGTCAGCCTCCTGAGCACGAACGTTCGCCACGTAAGCACGTACTTGTGTATGCGAGCACTTGGCTCCGCGAGTGCAACGTTTGGCTCGCAATCGACAGCGATTGGTCAAAGTGGCTGTGCCGCAAAGCCTATTCAAACCTATCACGCGTACGTATTAGTACGGCCGCGACCCCGAACCGGGATCCAAAATCGCTAGCAGCCTCACGGCCCAAGTTTTTCGGCATGGACGAGTTCGTGCACTACCTGTTTCGCTCGATTGTTATTGCCCGACTCCGTCGCGGTCCCCGCTGGAGAATTCGGCAAGCAAGTTGACAGGCTTCGTGCCCGGCTTGTCTGATGTGGTCCCGAGACGACATGAGCGTGGTGATGAGCAACAGCCGGCGCGCACGGTTTGCCGAGATCCCGGCTGGATACCGGGCATTGATCATCGTCCTGGCCGTCCTCGTTTTTGGCGCCGGCGTGACGACGAGTGACGCACAGTCGACAATCGTCATCCCGAATGCCGGCGAGGTCACAACGACGCACCAAAGTCGACAACGGCGTTCTGGCCGTCAACAATCAGGTTATCCGACACCGAAGCCAGGTCCGCGAATGCATCGGCGCCTGCTTCTACGCATCAAAGACGAGCGACAAAAACCTGGATATGCAGGCAGTCCAATTGCGTGCTGGACTGCTCCGGCCGCGAGCCGGTGGGTGGCTGCTAGGACTGTAGCCGTGGTAAGGCCGGACAACCCTCCAACGACCGATTCCCATGGCCAAAGCCACCCTCTCCTTCGTCTGCCAGAACTGCGGCGCCGCCTACGGCCGATGGCAGGGCAAGTGCGAGTCCTGCGGCGAGTGGAATACGCTGTCGGAAGAGGACGCCGCGGGCGCGGCCTCGGTGCCCGTCAGCATCCGCGCCAAACGCAAGGGCCGCCTGTTCAACCTTGAATTGCTGACCGGCGAGAGCACGGACGCGCCGCGCCTTGCATCCGGCATGGCCGAACTCGACCGCGTCACCGGCGGCGGTTTTGTGCGCGGTTCCGTGCTCCTGTTGGGCGGCGATCCCGGCATCGGCAAGTCGACGCTTCTGATCCAGGCGACGAGCATCATGGCGCGGGCAAAACATCGCGCGGTCTACATCTCCGGCGAGGAAGCCGTGGCGCAGGTGCGGCTGCGCGCCGAGCGGCTCGGCCTGGCGGATGCGCCGGTGCAGCTCGCGGCTGAGACTTCAGTTGAGGACATCGTCGCAACGCTTTCAGAAGGCGCAGCCCCTCGCCTCGTGATTATCGACTCGATCCAGACCATGTGGACCGACACGGTGGAATCCGCGCCCGGCACGGTGACCCAGGTGCGCGCCTCGGCACAGGCGCTGATCCGGTTTGCCAAGAAATCCGGGGCCGCGCTTATTCTGGTCGGTCACGTCACGAAAGACGGACAGATCGCCGGGCCGCGCGTGGTCGAGCACATGGTGGACGCGGTGCTTTCCTTCGAGGGCGAAGGCAGCCAGCAGTTCCGCATCCTGCGCGCAGTGAAGAACCGGTTCGGCCCGACCGACGAGATCGGCGTGTTCGAGATGACGGGGCTCGGCCTGCGCGAGGTGCACAATCCGTCCGAGCTCTTCCTCTCCGAGCGCGACCTCGGCACGCCAGGCACGGCGGTGTTCGCCGGCGTCGAGGGCACCCGGCCGGTGCTGGTCGAGTTGCAGGCGCTGGTCGCGCCGACCTCGCTCGGCACGCCGCGCCGCGCGGTGGTCGGTTGGGACCCGAGCCGGCTGTCGATGGTGCTTGCGGTGCTGGAAGCGCATTGCGGCGTCAAACTTTCCGGCCATGACGTTTATCTGAATGTCGCCGGCGGCCTGCGCATTCAGGAGCCGGCGGCGGATCTGGCGGCCGCGGCAGCACTTGTATCCTCGCTGACCAACGCACCGTTGCCGGCGGATGCGGTCTATTTCGGCGAGGTGTCGCTGTCGGGCGCCGTGCGTCCCGTGCCGCTGATGCCCGCGCGCCTGAAGGAAGCCGCGAAGCTCGGTTTCGCGCGCGCGGTGCTGCCCGAGACCACGCGCAGCGACGGCGCCGGCGACGCCGGCCTCGCGCTGCATTCGGTCGGCTCGCTGGTGAGCCTCGTGTCGGAGATCGCGGCCAAGGGCAGCAAGCGCCGCGTGGCCGGGCGCGGCGGCGCTGCGAACGACGAGTAATCCGCAAGACGGCCTCAGACGGTTGCAGGTTTGACCACAGCGGAAGCCGGCGCCGGCGCTGCCGGGGTTCCGATCGCCAGATAGATCCGCGCCGCGGCTGTTGCGAGTGCGCAAAGCACCGGCAGCTGCACCAGCCCTGCCGCCAATATCAGGATGAGGCGCCCGATTCCGTAGGGCCAGTCCGGCCGCGGCATGAAGAACTCCACCGCAACGAAGCCAAGGGCGCCCGGCAGTGCCGTGCCGATCAGGACAAGCACGATGCGCAAAGTGTTGCCGGCGCCGGCAGGCGCGAATGCGCGCCATGTCGCATTCGCTGCGTACACGGCAATGGCCGGAAACAGCGCGACCTTGCGCGCAACAACGATCGGCACCGCGATCATCCATGCAATGAACACGTAGGCCGCGGCAACGGTCACGCCATACGGCAAGTCCGCGTCCACAAGCGGGATGGCGATGATTTCGGGAACGCGGAAGGCGAAATTCAGCGCCAGCACCGTACCGACATATCGCAGATAGCTCGGCCGCAGCGGATTGAGCGGATAGCTCGTCGCGATCTCGCCGCGGATGACGTAACGCTGGAGCGCAATGGCGAGCGGCGCCTGCAGCGCGATCTCGATGCTCGTCTTTGCGATCGCGTAGAACACACCGGCCGGGCTCGCGAGCCACTCCGCCGCGCTGCGGCCGGGGTCCGTGAAGATCATGACGGCTATGGAGGACGCGCAGAATGCGGTCAGCACGTAGAGCGCAAACGCGATCGCAACGACGACCGGCATGGCTCGCATGGCGCGAACGGCATCGATCCAGGCTTTGGCAATCGTCCCGATGACCGGCACGCGTGGCGATGGCATCTCGGTGGTCCTCAAAGCCCTTATCCGGCTGCGACAGTCCCCGGATCGCTCTGTCCTTGGACGCCCGGCCGGGACGCCCGGTTCAGCAAAAAACCCTGTAAAATTGCCGTATTAGGCCGCTTTAAGGCCGACAAGGCGGGTGACGGGCCACCGCTCCGCCGCTATACAACCCGCGCAAGATCGCCGTGATCTCGGACACACCTTAACTTAATGCTCTGGAACCATAATAGGCGGCCTTGCGGGATGCATGATTGCATCGTCACTAGGAGCAGGCGCGTGACGCCGATTTGCCCGAGCATTTCCGGCCCTCGGCCGGGCCACAAGCGGACCTGACGACCCGATGCCCATTACCCTTCTCGACATCATCGTGCTGGCGGTCATGCTGCTGTCGGGCCTGCTGGCGATGATCCGCGGCTTCATGCGCGAGATTCTGTCGATCGGCGCGTGGGCGACCGCCGCCGTCGCCACGCTTTATGGCTTCCCGCGGCTGCTGCCGCAGGCGAAAACCTATTTCCAGAACGACACCATCGCCACCATCGCTGTGATCGCGGGCCTGTTCATCGGCACGCTGGTGATCGCCACCATCATCACCTCGAAGATCTCCGACATGGTGCTGGATTCGCGGATCGGTGCGCTCGACCGCACGCTGGGCTTCCTGTTCGGGCTCGGGCGCGGGCTTTTGATCGTCGTCGTCGCCTTCCTGTTCTTTGCATGGCTGGTTCCCGACAAGCAGCAGCCGGACTGGGTGCGAACGGCGAAATCGCTCAGCGTGCTGCAATCGACCGGAAACTGGCTGATGTCGATGTTGCCGGATGACCCCGAGACCACCATCTTGAAGAGACTGAAGCGCGACAAGGACGAGCAGACGGACCTGTCGCCGGCGCAGCCGCAGAACGCTGCGGTCGCGACCGATACCGGCGGTTACTCGAAAAACCAGCGTGACGGGCTGCGTCAGTTGATCGAAGGCAAGGCGACGACGGGGCGCTAGCCCCGCCAACACACGAGAGGCGCGATGGATATGACCAGCAAGGTTTCCGGCGACGCCGATCAGGCCGCTGACGATCATCTCGACCTCGATGCCGACAAGCTGCGCGAGGAGTGCGGGGTGTTCGGCATCTTCGGCCACCCGGACGCCGCCGCGATCACCGCGCTCGGCCTGCACGCCCTGCAGCACCGCGGCCAGGAAGCCGCCGGCATCGTCTCCTTCGACGGCAAACGCTTTCATTCCGAACGCCGCCTTGGCCTGGTCGGCGACACCTTCTCCAAGCGCGACGTCATCGACCGCCTGCCCGGCTCCTCCGCCGTCGGCCATGTCCGCTATTCCACCACCGGCGAAACCATCCTGCGCAACGTGCAGCCGCTGTTCGCCGAACTGAACGCGGGCGGCTTCGCGGTCGCCCACAACGGCAACCTGACCAATGGCCTGACGCTGCGGCGCGAACTGGTGCGCAACGGCGCGATGATGCAGTCGACCACCGATACCGAGGTGATCCTGCATCTGGTGGCGCAATCCCGGCGCGGCCATTTCATCGACCGCTACATCGAGGCGCTGCGCGCGATCGAAGGCGCCTATTCGCTGGTCTCGCTCACCAACAAGAAGCTGGTCGGCGCGCGCGATCCGCTCGGCATCCGCCCGCTGGTGCTCGGCGACCTCGACGGCTGCCCGATCCTCGCCTCGGAGACCTGCGCGCTCGACATCATCGGCGCCAAATTCGTCCGCGACATCGAGCACGGCGAAGTCATCGTGTTCGACGAAACCGGCGTGCAAAGCCACAAGCCGTTCCCGCCGATGCGCGCCCGGCCCTGCCTGTTCGAATACATCTACTTCTCGCGCCCGGATTCGATCCTCGGCGGCCGTCCGGTCTACGACGTGCGCAAGGCGATCGGCGCGGAGCTCGCGCGCGAGAGCGCTGTCGAAGCCGACGTCGTGGTGCCGGTGCCGGACTTCGGCGTTCCGGCCGCGATCGGCTACAGCCACGAGTCCGGAATTCCGTTCGAACTCGGCATCATCCGCAACCATTATGTCGGCCGCACCTTCATCCAGCCGACGCAGAGCGTGCGCGAACTCGGCGTGCGCATGAAGCATTCCGCCAACCGCGCGGCGATCGCGGGAAAACGCATCATCCTGATCGACGACAGCCTGGTGCGCGGCACGACCTCGAAGAAGATCGTCAAGATGATGCGCGACGCGGGCGCTGCGCGAGGTGCATTTCCGCATCGCCTCGCCGCCGATCACCCATCCCGACTATTACGGCATCGACATGCCGGACCGCGAAAGCCTGCTGGCCGCCACCCATAATCTCGAGGAGATGCGCCAGATCGTCGGCGCGGATTCGCTGGCGTTCCTGTCGATCGACGGCCTCTATCGCGCAATGGGCGAGCCCGGCCGCGACCCGGCGCAGCCGAAATTCACCGACCACTACTTCACCGGCGACTACCCGACGCCGCTGACCGACCGCACCGAGGCCGCACCGCAGCCGCGGCAGCTTTCGCTCCTGGCCGAGGCGAGTTAGCCGCCGCTACTCACTCGCCATCGCGGCAAAGCGTCGTCACCGTGTTCCAGTTGCGGGTTGTCGCAGGCCCGAGGACCTTCTCGATCGCCGTATTGGAGAGTTTGGTCTGCCCGTAATTGACCGGGCAGTGCAGATAGACTTCGCTTTTCGCCAGACGATACTCGTCTCGGGTGCCGGCAAGCTTGTCGAGCCTTTCGATATCCGGCTTGACCGGTGACCGTTCGAGAAACGTGACGTGGAGCTTGCTCGCGTCGATCCCCTTCTGTCTGAGGAACGGGTTTTCTGCGGCAATCGTCGCCATCTCGCGCGGCAGTGCGGACGACGACCGGAACCGGCAGCCGCGTATGGCCGTCGATCCTGCCTTTGAGCTTTTTCGCAACCGCCTCGGCGCCGAGTTTGGTCAGAAAGCACAACGTTACCGCTTTGCAGATAGGTCTGTACCTCGCTGAAGCCGAGCTCCCCGCAAACCTGGCGCAGCCACTCCATTTTCAGCGGATTTCCGCCGACATTGACGCCCCTGAGCATTGCCACACAGACCGGCATTTCGCGTTCCCGCGCATTTGATTTCCAGACTGCAAAGTACCATAAGACGGCCCGATCATGACCAAACCCCTCGCCTCTCGAATTGCTCTCGTCACCGGCGCCTCACGCGGCATCGGCTATGCCACGGCGCTGGCGCTGTCGCGCGCAGGCGCCCATGTGATCGCGGTCGCGCGGACCGTTGGCGGTCTCGAGGAGCTCGACGACGCGATCAGGGCGCAGGGTGGCACCGCCACGCTGGTGCCGCTCGACATGACCGATCTCGACGGCATCGCGCGGCTCGGCGCCGCTTTGCACGAACGCCACGGCAAGCTCGATGTGCTGGTCGGCAACGCCGCGGTGCTGGGTCCAGTCTCGCCGCTCGGCCACATCGACATGAAGGCGTGGACCGACACGATGGCAGTCAACGTCAATGCGAACTTCCAGCTCGTGCGCTGCATGGATCCGCTCCTGAAGCAATCCGATGCGCCGCGCGCGGTGTTCGTCTCGTCGGCGGCAGCAGCCAAGGCGACCGCCTATGCCGGTCCCTATGCCGCCTCGAAAGCCGCGCTCGAGGCGCTTGCGCGGGTCTGGGCCAACGAGACCGCGAACATGCCGTTGCGGGTGAACCTGTTCAACCCGGGACCGATCCGCACCCGCATGCGCGCAATCCTGATGCCGGGCGAGGATCCGCTGACGCTCGACACGCCCGAACAGGCCGCCGAATCGATCGTGCCGCTCTGCCTTCCCTCATGGACTGAGACCGGCAAAATCTATGATTACAAAAGCCGCAAGGCGCTGGATTTTCAGCCTCCGTCTTGAGGCATGATCCCGAACAGTCGGCACCGGTTTTCGGGCCAGATCATGCCCAACAAAGTCGCAGGCCGACGTCGTGGTCCTTTCGCAAGGCGCGTCATGTCACATGGCGACCGCGCGTATTCCGCACAACCAGTTATCCGTTTTTGTGATTAGACTGGCTCTACCTAAACGGAGCGGAGCCGCTGCCATGATCTTCGGGATGGATACCTTCACCCTCATTCATGTCCTGCTCAGCCTGATCGGCATCGTTTCCGGATTCATCGTGCTCGCCGGCATGTTCGACAGCCGGCGGCTTGAAAGCTGGACCGCGGTTTTCCTGATCACGACCGTCGCGACCAGCGTCACCGGATTCCTGTTTCCGTTCACGAAGCTGCTGCCGTCACACATCGTCGGGATCATTTCGCTCATCGTGCTCGCGATTGCCGCTGCGGCGCGCTACTCGTTCCGCCTGAAAGATTCATGGCGCTGGATTTATGTCGCGACCGCGCTGATCTCGCTCTACCTGAACGTTTTCGTGCTTGTGGTACAGTTGTTCCTGAAGGTGCCGGCCTTGAAAGCGCTGGCGCCGACGGGGTCCGAGCCGCCGTTCCTGATTGCGCAGATCGTGGTGCTCGGTTCTCTTCATCTATGCCGGCACACGCGCGGCGATGCGCTTCCGCCCGCAGACGATGGTTGCGAATTAATCAGCCGCGCAAGGCCTCGCGGGAGACCGCATCAAGCGGCTTTGCGACGAGATATGCGACCAGCACGCCGGCGGCCACCAGCATCAGCGCCGCCAGCAGGAACGGCGCGCCAGACAGCGCGACCGGCATGTGACTGCCGACCGACCACGCGAGCGTCAGTGTGAAGAGACCCGGTCCGATCAGTTGCGCGATACTGCTGACGCTGGTGTTGGCGCCCTGGAGTTGCCCCTGCTGCGTCGGATCGACGATGCGGCTCATCAACGCCTGAATCGACGGGCTCGAGAGGCCCCACATCGCCTGAAACGGAATGCCGAGCCACGACAGGTATCCGGTGGGAGCCAGCCCGTAGATCGCAAAACCGATCGCGCCACAGGCATAGCCGAACAGTGCGGATCGCCGCTCGCCGAACCTCTTCACAAACGGCCCGACCAGACCGGCCTGCACCGCCATCGAGCAGGCGCCGACGATCGCAAGCGTAATGCCGACCATCGTCGCGTCCCAGTGGTAGCGATAGCCGGCGTAAAGCACGAATGCACTCGGCAGCACCACATGCGCAAGCTGCGAGATGAAGTTGACGGTCGCCAGTCCGATCAGGCCCGCATTGGAACGCAGGAGCTTGAGCGAGCCGACCGGATTGGCGTTCTGCCAGCGAAACGGCGCGCGGCGGTCGCGCGGCAAGGATTCAGGCAGGATGAAAAGGCCGTAGAGCGCGTTGGCAAAACTGAATCCGGCCGCCAACCAGAACGGCAGGCGCGGATCGATGCCGCCAAGCAGACCGCCGACGGCCGGGCCGAGGATAAAGCCGGCGCCGAATGCTGCGCCGATCAAGCCGAAAGCCGCGGCGCGCTTCTCCGGCGGGGTCACGTCCGCGATGTAGGCGAATGATGTCGAAACGCTCGCCGTTGTGATTCCCGAAATCACGCGCCCGAGAAACAGCCAGCCGAGCGAAGGCGCAAGCGCCATCAGCACGTAATCGAATGCCAGACCGAAGTTGGACATCAAAACGACGGGACGGCGTCCGAACCGGTCCGACAGCGCGCCGAACAACGGCGAGAAAACGAATTGCATGAGCGCCCAGACCGTGCCGAACAGGCCGAACCATCGCGCTGCCGACGCGGTATCGTTGTCGAGGAAACTCTCGACCAGCTTCGGCAGCACCGGAATGACGACGCCGAGCGCCATCATGTCGAGCAGTACGGTGACGAAGATGAATCCGAATGCGGCGCGGCCGGCCGCCGCGGGTGCTGCTTGCGCGGTCGGGCTGCCTGCCGCGCCGTCGTTCACCTGATCTTCTTTCGCTTGTGCTCGAACGGGTTCGCCTTCTCGCGCAGGATGATGCGCACGGGCGTTCCCGGCATATCGAACGCCTCGCGCAGGCTGTTGACGAGGTAGCGCTTGTAGGACTCCGGCACGGCATCCGCGCGCGAGCAAAACACCACAAAACTCGGCGGCCGGGCTTTCGGCTGCGTCACATAGTTCAGCTTCAGCCGCCGTCCGGACACCGCGGGCGGCGGGTTGGCCTCGACCGCCTGCTCGAACCAGCGATTGAGCGCACTGGTCGGCGCGCGCATGTTCCAGGTCGCGTAAGCCTCCTCGATCGCCTTCGTCAGACGATCGAGACCATCGCCGGTCAGCCCTGAGACGGCGACCAGCGGCACGCCACGCACCTGCGGCAGAAGACGATCCGCATCCTCGCGCAGCTTGCCGATTTCGCCGCCCTTGCTCGCCACCAGATCCCACTTGTTGACCGCGATCACCAGGGCGCGGCCTTCGCGCTCGACCAGGTCGGCGATGCGCAGATCCTGTTCCTCGAAGCGGTTCTGTGAATCCATCATCAGCACGACGACTTCGGCAAAGCGGATCGCGCGCAGAGTATCGGCGACGGACAGCTTCTCCAGTTTTTCCTCGATCCGCGAGCGGCGCCGCAATCCCGCGGTGTCGAACACGCGAAACGCCCGCCCCAGCCGATGGACATCGACGGCGATGGAGTCGCGCGTGGTCCCGGCCTCCGGGCTGGTCAGGAGCCTCTCTTCGCCGAGCAGTTGATTGATCAGCGTCGACTTGCCGGCATTGGGCCGCCCGACGATGGCAACGCGAATGGGGCGGGTCTCGGCATCGCCCTCCTCAGGCTCATCTGCGAGGTCCTCAAGCTCATAATCGGGTTCGGGCATGATCGCGGCCAGCGCATCGTAGAGATCGCTGGTGCCCTCGCCGTGCTCGGCGGAGACCGGGATCGGGTCGCCCAGCCCCAGCACATACGCTTCCGCAGCAGCCGCCAGCCCGAGCCGGCCTTCGCTCTTGTTGGCGACCAGCACCACCGGCTTGCCTGCCTTGCGCACGAGATCGGCAAAGGCGCGATCCTGCGGCGTCAAGCCTGTGCGCGCATCGACGATGAATATCAGCGCATCGGCCGCGTCGATCGCCATCGCCGTCTGCTCCCGCATCCGCGCGGTGAGCGATCCCTTCGCGCCGTCGTCGAGGCCTGCGGTGTCGATGACGGTGAAACGCAGATCGCCGAGGCTCGCATCGCCTTCACGGCGGTCGCGCGTCACCCCCGGCTGGTCGTCGACCAGCGCCAGCTTCTGTCCGACAAGGCGATTGAACAGCGTCGACTTGCCGACGTTCGGACGCCCGATCAGTGCAATGGTAAAGGTCATATCTCGACGCTGGAAAAACGCCCGCGCGACGCGCGGGCGAAGGTGCAGATTGATCCCTCAGGGCATGATCCCAAAGAGTGAATACCGGTTTCCGGTTTGGATCACGCCCAAATAAATAAGCGACGGGTCTCATTCGGCGAAGCCGGATCAGACCCCAGGCTTTAGCGCGGCGTCGGGAAAGGATTGCCCTGCTGCCCTGCCTGGGGTTGTGACGCCCGCTGCGGCCGCTGCGCCTGACGGCGCGGCGGCGGCGGCTGCTGATCATCCTCGACATTCACGTCATCCGGCGCGATTTCGACCGGAGCCTCTCCGGCCGGCCGCTGCGCCGCTGTTCTTGCGCGCTTCGCTGGCGCAGGCTGCGTCTCGACCGGCGGCGCCACGTTGGCTTCGGCGGCGGCGCGCGCCTCCGGGCTGCCCCGCACGAGGTCCTTCGGAACGCCTGGCGAAATTCCGGGAACGCCTTCCGGAAATACCGGCTTGCGTTCGCCCGGCGCCCGCTTCTTCGTATCGAGGAAGTCGAGCATATCGGTCGGGTCCCAGGTCGGCGCAGACAAGCTGCCGCACCCGCCAAGCGCGCCGGCGAATGCAATCAAGAGAACGCCTGCGAACAGGCGCAAGGTACGGCGGTGGGCAATCGTCTCACGCATCGCTCAACCCTTCGCCGCCGGCGGCAACAGCGCCTGCAGAGCTTCCATACGCGAGCGCAAGGTCTGCGGCGACTGCAAATCCGTGGTGATCGTATCGATCCATTGGCGCGCGGCGGTCATGTCCTTGTTGCGCCAGGCGGAGACGGCAAGCAATTCCCGCGCGCTGTGCCGGTAGGTGCGGTTCGGCGCGGTCAGCGGTTCCAGCCGCGCCTTGATGTCGGCGTAAGGCGCCGTATCGACGAGCAGACCGGCTGCACGTAACGTCGCAAGGTCCTGTTCGGCTGCGCCGACGTTCCGGTCGGCAGCGATCTCGTCATAAAGTTTCACGGCGCCGGGCACGTCGCGCGAGCGCGAGTTCGGCAGCGGCGCGGAATTTCGCGAGTATCGCGATAGCCCTGCGGCCCCTCGGTTGCGATCTTCAGGAACGCGGCCTCAGCCTCGGCGCTCTTCTTCTGTTCGGAAAGAGTTGCGGCGGCCTCGAACTGCGCTCCGGCCTCCTGCGCCTTTTTGCCTTCCCAATAGAGATAGCCGCGCCAGCCGCCGACGCCGACGACGATCAGAAGCGCCACCGCGACGATCAGCGTCGAGTAGCGCTCCCACAGCTTCTTGAGCTGCTCGCGCCTGACCTCTTCCTGGACTTCGTCAAATATCTCAGACACTTAAGATAAACCCATAAAGCGCCGGCTGAGCGACAGCCAAGCGCATATCCCAGATAGCGGGCGAACCGCCCGGATAATCACCCCAGTATGAAGGCGGTTACCCTACCGGTATGGCAAGGGCAAGGCAAAGCGTGTGGTTTCAAAGCGTTAACGCGCGGGCTGTACCGCTCCGAAATGGCTCGATCAACCCTTCGCCTCGGCCTTCGGTTTGACTTGCTTCGCCATCCCATAGACGTGCTCCGGTCCCGGGAATGCTCTGGAGCGGACTTCGGCCGCATAAGTCTCGATCGCCGTCTGGATCGCCGGGCCGAGATTGCCGTAGCGCTTGACGAATTTCGGCGTCCACGGCGACAGGCCGAGCATGTCCTCCAGCACCAGCACCTGCCCGTCGCAGGCCGCACTCGCGCCGATGCCGATGGTCGGCACGTCGATGGACGTCGGTGATCTTCCTGGCCAACGGTTCCGCCACCGCCTCGATCACCATCGAAAACGCACCTGCTTCGGCGACCGCCCGCGCGTCCTCCTCGATCGGCCCCCAGGCCGCCTCGTCGCGCCCCTGCGCACGGAACGTGCCGAGCGTGTTGATCGACTGCGGCGTCAGGCCGATGTGGCCCATCACCGGAATGCCGCGCTGGGTGAGAAACGCAATGGTTTCGGCCATCCGTCTGCCGCCTTCGAGCTTCACCGCGCCGCAGTGCGTCTCCTTCATGATGCGCGCGGCGGAATGAAACGCCTGCTCCTTCGACGCCTCATAGGAGCCGAACGGCATGTCGACGACGACGAGCGCATGCTTTGAGCCGCGCATCACCGCGTGCCCCTGCAGGATCATCATGTCGAGCGTGACCGGCACCGTCGTCTCGAAGCCGTGCATCACGTTGCCGAGCGAGTCGCCGACGAGAATGACGTCGCAGAAGCGGTCGACAAGGCTGGCGGTGTGCGCGTGATACGACGTCAGCATCACGATCGGCTCACCATTCTTGCGGGCGCGGATATCCGGCGCGGTCACGCGCTTGATGGCGGTTTGCACGGACATGACTCAAACTCCGATAACAGCGACGCCGATCACGGCAGGATGGAATGCGAACACCAGCGCCAGCATAGGCGACGAGGCCGACGACGACGGCGAGCACGTCGTTGCGCACGCCGCCGAACGGAATCGGCGGGCCGCCCGCGTCCTCACGGCGCTTCAGGGAGATGCGATCGAACACCGCCCAGGCGAGGATCGAACCGAACAGGATGATCGAGCCGAGATCGCCGTTCGCGAGCAGATGCGCGAGCGCCCAAATCTTGATGGCGACCAGCATCGGGTGTTTCATGAAACGCCAGATATAGCCGCGCAGGTAAGCCGAGACGAAGATAATCGTCGCCGGCAGCATCAGCGCCAGCGCCAGATGCCGCATGCCGGCCGGCGGATACCAGACATTGATCCAGCCGGTTGCGCGGTATGCGGCAAAGCCATAGACGATCAGCACAAGGCCGACGCCGGACAGAATGCTGTAGCCGACCTTGTAGACGCTCGCGCCGAACCGCGCGATCAGCGCCGCGCGCAGGTCGCGCTGCGTCGTCAGCAGATGGGTGCCGAGGAATACGGCGAGCCCGGCGACCATAGCGATCAGCCCCACGATGTCCTCCGCCAGACCCGCCCGCGCCTTGCTGCACGAGACTTTCCACCTGCCCGCCCGCGCTGATATGGTTCGCACCGGCCGCAAGGCAAGAGGCGCTTCGGGTATCACCTTTGCCCGTTTGCACGCAATGCCGCGAAAGTACGCAGGCATTGCGCGAAAAGAGGGGCAAGCGTGCACTTGTGTGGTGGCGCGAACTTCGATTCGGGACACTGGCGGAACACGGTTAACAACAAGCGCGGCTGCGCGCGAACGAGGAAGCGATCGAGGTCATGAGGAACAAGAGTGTCTTGCTGGTTGCAGCAGCGTTGCTCGCGCTCGCATCTGCCGCCTCCGCGCAGCAGGCGGAGAAAATCTGGCCGACCAAACCGGTGAAGCTGGTTGTGCCGTTCGCGGCCGGCTCGACGCCGGACATCATCGGCCGCCTGATCGCCGAGGATATTCAGTCCCGCAACCCGGGCATCACGGTCGTCATCGACAACCGGCCGGGCGCCGGCGGCAATACCGGCACGGATGTGGTGGCTAAATCCGAGCCAGACGGCACGACGATCGGCATCTCGCTCGGCGGACCGCTCGCGATCAACGTCAACCTGTTCTCGAAGCTGCCTTACGATCCGGAAAAAGACATCGCGCCGGTAACCATGCTGACGACGCTGCCAAGCGCGCTGGTGGTGCCTGCGTCCCTCGGCGTCAACACGGTCGCCGAGTTCGTCGCGCTGTTGAAGAAGGACCCGACGAAAATCACTTACGGTTCGATCGGCCCCGGCTCGCTGTCGCATCTGACGATGGAGGCGATCGGCGTGAAGGCCGGCGCGAAGATGGTGCACGTGCCTTACGGCGGCTCGCCCGCGGCGGTCACCGCCGTGATCCGCGGCGACGTGCAGGTCGCGTGTCTGCCCGCGAGCGCAGTGACGCCGCAGCTCGGCGAAGGCAAGATCAAGATCCTGGCAGTCTCGACCGCCAGGCGCTCACCCTATCTGCCCAACGTGCCGACGCTGAAGGAAAGCGGCATCGACGTGGAGTCGGATGCATGGAACGCACTGATCGCGCCGGCCGGCACGCCACCGGCGATGATCGCGCAGATCAACGCCGAAGTGCGCAAGGCGCTGGAAAATCCAGTCCGTGAAGGATAAGCTGAAAGCGCAGCTGATCGACCCTGCGCCGTCATCGCCCGAAGAATTGCGCGCGCGCATCGCCGCCGAGAAGAAGCTCTGGGCCGACGTCATCAAAGCGGCTGAAATCAAGATCAATTAGTGCCCGACGAGGTTTCGGAGCTCCTTGTCGGCTTAGTTAGCTGGATTGCTTCGCTTCGCCCGCAGTGACGGATAAATGGCTAAAGCGGTATCGGATCGTCGCGCCTGACGGCCCGCAGAGCATCCAGGTTCGAGCGAAAATCCGGCGGCGCATAGATCGCAAAGCCTGAGAGCAGCGAAGCGAGGAATACCAGCGTGCTGACGGTAGCGAGCGCCACGCCGAGCCACCCTACCACCATGCCGGCGCTTCGCTTGCCAAAGCGGTGCGTCAGCACGCGATAGGCGATCCAGCCGCCGCCGAGCGGAAAGGCCGGCAGCAGGTTGATGAGGGCGAGCCCCAGATTGACGAACATCGCAAAAGACAGCGCCCGCCCGGCAAAGCCCGGGTCTTCGTAGCCCTGCTGCATCCATTCGCAGCCGTCCTTCACCATGTGAGGTTCGAGCAACAGCAACAAAAGCAGGCCGGCGACCGCCGCAAGCGCGAGGTTCGACGCCGGGCCCGCAAACGTCAACGCGACATCCTGCGACAGCTGCTTCGGCCGCCAGCCGTACTGCACCGTGCCGCCAAAAATGTGGATGTCGATGCGCGCAACGGGAATGTCGTAGCGCCGTGCGAACATCGCGTGTGCCAGCTCGTGGATCAGTACTGAGCCGAAGATGACGACGATCCCGATCAGCGTCAGCGCAAGACCCGTCAGCGTGTAGCGCATCCAGAACTGGCAGGTCAGCGCCAGCGCGGCGACGAAGAAGCTCGCATGCAGTTCGATCGGCGCGCGGCCGAACCGGCCGATACCGAAGCTCGCAGCGCTGGAATGAAAGGTTGGAAGCCGCATGGCCTGCCCTGCCCGCCTGGCCGCCAGGTCAGAAGCGGCGCCTCCCTTGGACGCAGCGAATGCAGGACGGGTTCAGGGTAGGCGGCGGCCCCAGCCGCCGGTATGGTCCGGCGACAAGCACAGGAAATGCCATGCCGACCGTCCCCTTCGAGCACAAGAACGACATTGTCATCGCCGCACCCGCCGCGAAGATCTTCGATTACGTCACCAACCCGAAGTCATGGCCGGAGTGGCTGCCGTCATCGCACCACATCGAGTGCGAGGACCGGCCGATGCGGTTCGGCGACATCTTCCACGAGCACTGGAGCACGCGCACCGGCCGTGTCGACCTCGACTGGGTGGTGATCGCCTGCGACCACCCTCGCCTGTGGATCGGCCTGACCAACACGACGTTCATCGGTCCGATCGTCGTGCAGTACAATTGCGAAGACGTCGGCGGCGGCACGCGTTTCACCCGCACCGTGCGCAATCCGCAGCGCCCGAAGGCGCCCACCGAGGATCAGGTGCAAAAACTCGACGAGGAAGCCAGGCTGGGGCTTTCGAACATCAAGGCGAAGGCCGAGGGCCGCTAGTCTAGTCGCTCGCTTGTCGGAACAGGATTGACTATCTGGTTGCGTCGTTGCGATCGTCGACGACGCGGAAGTTGATCGGGTGCCCGGCGATCGCGTTGGCAAAATCCCTGGTGAACGGCAGCGGCGTACAACCTTGCAGCGATTGCATGATCGCCTCGCGATAGAGATCGCGCATCTTCTGACTCACCTCGCGCGACGAATAGGTGACGAGCGGCTGGCCGATGACCTTGCCGTCGCGGTTGAACGCAAAGCGCATTGTGATCTGCATGCCGCGATGCCCGGCCTCAAGCGTCGGCGGTGTAAAGCAGGCGTGCAGCGCCGCGAACAGGTCGCGCAAGGTATTGAGTTCACCATCGAGCTTCTTCGCGTCAGCAGCCTCGCGCGCGCCAGGGGTCATCTGCTGGTTTTCGCCGACACCAACTTGCGCGCCGGCGGGAGTCGAAACAAGCGCAGTGGCCAAAACTGCAATGACAGGACATGAACGAAGGTGCACGAGACCTCCCCATTGTCGTCCCGGGCGAACGAAACCCGGCGAAATACCGGAATCAGATGCAACGATTGGCAATAAAATCGGCGGTCTGCGCATCTGCGTTGACAAAGAGGGCCGTCTTCCTGGCGAAAGCCGACGCACTCCTTCGAAGACGCTTCAGGCAACCAAGCTAGGTTCTCGGGGCTGGCGGCGAACTGACATCCGTCAATATTATTGAGGTATTATAACACCGTCGGCTTCGCAGCATCCTCGCGGTTTTCGATGATACGGATTGCGATCGGCCGCCCAGCGATCGCAGCCGCAAAGCCCTTCGTGAAGGGGAACGGCATGCATCCTTGCAACGATTGCGCGATCGCTTCGCGATAGAGGTCACGCGTTTTCTGGCTCACCTGCCGCGTCGCATAGGTGACGCGCGGCGCACCGATCAGCTTGCCCGCCCGGCCGAGCGAAAAGCGCATCGACATCTGCATGCCGCGATGGGCGTTGTCCGGAGCGGGCGGCGTCCAGCAGGCGCGCAGCGCCGCGAACAGGTCGCCTAAGGTGTTGAGCTCGCCGTTCGGCTTCCTCGCATCGGCCGTGGCGCGCGTGCCAAGCGTCAGCTGCAGATTTTCGCCGACGCCACCCTGCGCCTGGGCGAGGCAACCCGGCCCGTCGAGGATGCTGCACTGGTTCGGATTGCATCCGGGCCCGTCGAGCACGCCGCAGGTACGCGGAGCGATTTGAGCGGCTGCAGGCGTCGGCGCAAGCGCAATGGGAAGCGCCAGGATGACCAGGCTGGCAAACAACCTCGCCATGAATGAAATTCCGGTCATGAGGCGCGTGCTCTCCGCCAGAGACTATTCCGCGCCGGGCCTGACGCCACGACGCCGGCCGGCATACTGGAGTGACCACCGAACGGCCGGCATTCTCACGCCCGCGGCTTCGCGGTCGAACTATCGCGGGGATCAACGATCCAAACGACAATTGGCCGCCCGGCGACGGCGCCGCCCAGGCCGCCGGTGAACGACAATAGCGTGCAGCCCTCCAGCGATCGCGTCATCGCCTCGCGATAGATATCGCGCGTTCTCGGGCTTACTTCGGCCGTCGCATAAGTGACCTGTGGCGGACCGATCATCCTGCCATCGCGATTGAGCGCGAACCGCATCGTCATCTGCATGCCGGGAAGCGCATTCTCCAGCGCCGGCGGCTTCCAGCAGGCATGCAACGCCATGAACACATCGTTCAGCGTATTCAGCTGCGGGGGCGGTTTCTTCGCGATCGTCGCCGCGCGTGTTCCGAGAATCATCTTCTGATTCTGGCTGACGCCGACTTGGGCCGTGACGGGAGCCTGCGTAAGCGCAATGGCAAAGGCGGCAATGACGAGGCCGGAAAAGAAGCTCCTCATGAACGAGTTTCCTTTATCAAGGCGCACGACTTGAAATCACGCCGTCTTCTTCACGTCCTTCACGTTCGTAAACGCGATGCCTTCGGCGCGTTCGCGCGTGTAGTCGAGATAGAACTGGTTGCGCGCGAGAAACACCGGATCGCCGTCGACGTCGTCAGCGACGCCCGAGCCGTTTGCGCCGATGAAGGCGTCCAGCTTCTTCGCATCGTCGGACGAAATCCAGCGCGCGAGCTGAAATTCGCTCTGCTCGAATTCAACCGGAAGGCTGTACTCCGCGTCAAGCCGGGCTTTCAGCACGTCGAGCTGCAATTGCCCGACGACGCCGACCAGCGCCGGCGCGCCGTCGCGCGGGCGGAACACCTGCACGACGCCCTCCTCCGACATCTGCTGCAAGGCTTCCTTCAACTTCTTCGCCTTCATCGCATCGGTCAGCCGCACCCGGCGGAGGATTTCCGGCGCGAAACTCGGCACACCGACGAAGACGATGTCCTCGCCCTCGGTCAGCGTGTCGCCGATCCGGAGCGTGCCGTGATTGGGAATCCCGACCACATCGCCTGCAAACGCTTCGTCGGCGAGCGCACGATCCTGCGCAAAGAAGAACTGCGGCGACGACAGCGGCATCGGCTTTCCCGTGCGCACCAGCTTCGCCTTCATGCCGCGCACCAGCTTGCCCGAGCACAACCGCGCAAATGCAATGCGGTCGCGATGATTCGGGTCCATGTTCGCCTGGATCTTGAACACGAACGCGGTCATCTTCGGTTCAGCAGCCTCGATGCGGCGGATATTGGACTCCTGCGCCCGCGGCGGAGGCGCGTAGCGGCCGAGGCCTTCCAGCAGGTCGCCGACGCCGAAATTGCGCAGGGCGCTGCCGAAGAACACCGGCGTCAAATGGCCCTCGCGGAACGCCTCGAGGTCGAACGGCTTGCAGGCGTCCGACACGAGGTCGAGTTCATCCCTGATCGCCCTGGCGTCGAGGTTCGGGTTCTTTTTCGCGAGATCCTCAATGGCGATTTTCTGTGCGACGCCCGTTCTTGCGTCGGACTCCAGCAGCCGTACACCGCCGGTCGCGATGTCGTAGGTGCCGGCGAAATCGCGGCCGCGTCCGATCGGCCAGGTCACGGGTGCGGTGTCGAGCGCCAGTGTCTTCTCGATCTCGTCGAGCAGTTCGAACGGATCGCGGCTCTCGCGGTCCATCTTGTTGATGAAGGTGATGATCGGAATGTCGCGCAGCCGGCACACCTCGAACAGCTTTCGCGTGCGCGCCTCGATGCCTTTTGCGGCATCGATCACCATCACTGCCGAGTCAACCGCGGTCAACGTGCGGTATGTGTCTTCGGAAAAGTCTTCGTGGCCCGGCGTGTCGAGCAGGTTGAACACAAGGCCGTCGAACTCGAAGGTCATCACCGAGGTGACGACCGAGATACCGCGCTCGCGCTCGATCTTCATCCAGTCGGAGCGCGTGTTGCGACGGTCGGCCTTCGCCTTCACCTGGCCTGCGAGATTGATCGCACCGCCGAACAGCAGCAGTTTTTCGGTCAGCGTGGTCTTGCCGGCGTCCGGATGCGAGATGATCGCAAAGGTGCGCCGGCGCGCGACCTCGCCCGCGAGCGAACTCGCAGGCGGCGCAGCGTTGTCTTCGAGAATCTCGTGGGCCGTGGTGTCGCGCATGGCGGCTGCCTTGTGACGGCAAAACGCGGCGGGATCAAGGGGCTGCGCGCAGATCCGGCGACGCCGGATCAGGCCCCGGGTTGCGATATGCGGCGGAATCTCCATATGGAAAACGCCATCGACATCGCGCCGGGACGACCCCGCGCCGGACACTCCCGCAGGGACGGCCCTGCCCTTTTCGATCAGGAGGGCCGCATGGCCTGGACCATTCTGTTTATTGCCGGGATTCTGGAAATCGGCTGGGCGATCGGGCTGAAATACACCGATGGTTTCACAAAGCCGTGGCCGAGCGTGCTTACGCTCGCCTGCATGCTCGGCAGTATCGTGCTGCTCGGCATCTCGCTGAAATCACTGCCGGTCGGCACCGCTTACGCGGTCTGGACCGGGATCGGCACGGTCGGCGTAGCGATCCTCGGCATTTACCTGTTCGGGGAAGCCGCGAGCGCGATCCGTCTGGCCTGCATCGGCATGATTGTCGCGGGCATCGCCGGGCTCAAAGCGGTGACCTGATCGCACTTTGCATCATTTGAGCAGCGCGACCACGCCATAGGTCACGGCCGCGATGAACGCCGACGCCGGGATCGTGATCACCCAGGCGACGACGATCGAGCTCGCAATGTTCCAGCGCACGGCGGAGACGCGGCGCGCCGCGCCGACGCCGACGATCGCGCCGGTGATGGTATGCGTGGTGGAGACCGGCACGCCGAGCGCGGTCGCGGTAAACAGCGTGATCGCGCCTCCGGTCTCGGCGCAGAACCCCTGCATCGGCGTCAGCCGCGTGATGCGCGAGCCCATGGTTTTGACAATGCGCCACCCGCCCATCAGCGTGCCCAACCCCATCATCGCCTGACAGGTGATCACCACCCAGAACGGCACATGGAATTCGCTTCCGAGATAGCCTTGCGAGAACAGCAGCACGGCGATGATGCCCATGGTCTTCTGCGCATCGTTGCCGCCGTGGCCGAGCGAATAGAGCGACGCCGAGACGAACTGCAGCACACGGAACGCGCGATCGACCACAAACGGCGTCGAGCGCACCGACAGCCACGAGACGACCGCGACCAGCACCAGCGCCAGCAGAAATCCGACCAGCGGCGACAGCACGATCGCCGCAAGCGTCTTCGACAAGCCGGTCCATACCAGCGCACCGAACCCGGCTTTCGCCAATCCGCCGCCGACAAGTCCGCCGATCAACGCGTGCGAACTCGACGAAGGAATGCCCAGCCACCAGGTCAGCAGGTTCCAGATGATCGCGCCCATCAGTGCCGCGAAGATGACTTGCGGATCCACGACGCCCGGATCGATGATTCCCGTGCCGAGCGTCTCTGCGACATGCAGGCCGAAGAACAGGAAAGCGATGAAGTTGAAGAACGCCGCCCACACGACCGCGTATTGCGGCTTCAGAACGCGCGTAGACACTATGGTCGCGATCGAATTCGCCGCGTCATGCAGGCCATTGAGGAAATCGAACGCCAGCGCAACCAGGACCAGGCCGACAAGGAGAGGAAAGGCAAGCGTGGCGTCCACAGCTCACGTTCCGATCGAGTTGAAGCAGCACGCGATCTCAATGGTTGTTTCGAGCATGATCTTGGCCGCAAACCGGTTCTCACCCCGGATCAAGTCCGGGGCAAGCTTTTGAGTGATCATGCTCAGACCTGCTCGATCATGATGCTGTTGATCTCATTGGCGACGTCGTCGAAGCGGTCGGCGACCTTTTCGAGATGGTCGTAGATTTCGACGCCGACGATGAAATCCATCGTGTTGCCATGTCGATGCTTCAGGAACAGCTCCTTCAGGCCGATATCGTGCAGGTCGTCGACCCGGCCTTCCAGCTTGGTCAATTCTTCGGTGATCGCCGTGATCGTCGCGACGTTCTGGCCAATCGACTGCAACAGCGGCAGCGCACGCACGACGAGGTTGGCGCAGTCGGCGTTGATCTGGCCCATTTCGCGCATCGGCTGTTCGAATTCCTTCACCTCGAACAGCATGACGGCCTTCGCCGTCTGCTCCATCTGGTCGATGGCGTCATCCATCGAGGTGATGAGATTCTTGATGTCGACGCGGTCGAACGGCGTGATGAAGGTGCGGCGCACCGCGGTCAGCACCTGGCGGGTGATGTTGTCCGCCTCGCTTTCATGCTTGGTGACGAGCTGGCAGTATTTCTGGATATCCGGCCCGCCGCGCAGCACACCCTGCAGGGCGTCAGCACCCGCGACAAGCGTCTGGGCATGTTGATTAAAAAGCTCGAAAAACCGCTCTTCGCGGGGCAGAAGGGCGCGAAACCAGCGCAGTAGCATGTGCAATCCCCGATGCGCCGCCGGGGCGCATTGTCATAAAGATGTCATACAGCTTTTCAGGGAAAACAAGCGAATTAGCGACCGGCCGGAGCCGGCTCATCCACCGCTTTGTATGCAACCTCTGACGGCAAAAATTCAGAGCGAACGGCCGCTGTAATAGGCGATTTCGCCGACGATGCCGCGGCGGAACGCCAGCACGCAAACCACGAAAATCACGCCCTGGATCACCAGCACCCACTGGCCGAAGCCGGCAAGATACTGCTGCATGGCGATGATAACGAAGGCGCCGACCACGGGACCGAAGATGGTGCCGAGCCCGCCGAGCAGAACCATCAGCACGACTTCGCCTGACATGGTCCAGTGCACGTCGGTGAGCGAGGCGGTCTGGGCGACGAGCACCTTCACCGCGCCGGCCAGTCCGGCCAGGGTTCCCGACAGGATGAATGCAAGCAATTTGTACTGGTCCGTTCGATACCCGAGCGAGATCGCGCGCTGCTCGTTCTCGCGGATCGATTTCAGAACTTCGCCAAACGGCGAATTGATCGCCCGATAGATGACAAGAAATCCGAACAGAAAGAAGCCAAGCACGACATAGTAGAGCGTCAAGGGTTGCGACAGGTTGATGAAGCCGAACAGCTTGCCCAGCGGTACGTTCTGAATACCGTCTTCACCGTGGGTGAACTTTGCCTGCAGATAGACGAAGTACAGCAGTTGCGACAACGCAAGCGTGATCATCGCGAAGTAGATACCCTGCCGGCGGATCGCCACGAGTCCGCTGATCAAACCGAGCGCCGCAGCCGCGAGGGTGCCTGCGAGAATCCCCAGTTCCGGCGGAAATCCCCACTCCTTGATCGTGTGCGCCGTGACGTAGCCGGCCGTGCCGAGAAACATCGCGTGGCCGAACGAGAGCAGCCCGCCGTAGCCGATCAACAGGTTGAAGGCGCATGCAAACAAGGCAAAGCACAACGCCTGCATGATGAAATAGGGATAGATACCCGTCCAGGGAAGCGCGGCAAGAACCACGGTCATCACTGCAAGCGCAATGACATGCTCGCGGCCCGATCGCGTCGCCTGCCGGATGTCGGCGTTTTCGGTGATGCTTGTCATCGCTACGCCGCCCTGCCCGTCAGTCCCGTCGGCTTCAGCAACAAGATCAGCACCATGAAGACGAACACAACGGTATTCGACGCTTCGGGGTAAAAGTACTTGGTCAGCCCTTCGAGTACGCCGAGCATGAAGCCGGTGACGATCGATCCCATGATCGAGCCCATGCCGCCGATCACGACAACTGCGAACACGACGATGATCAGGTCGGCGCCCATCAGCGGCCGCACCTGATTGATCGGCGCGGACAGAACGCCGGCGAGTGCCGCGAGGCCGACGCCGAGCCCATAGGTCAGCGTGATCATGCGCGGAACATTGATGCCGAACGCGCGCACCAGCGTCGGATTTTCGGTGGCCGCCCTCAGATAGGCGCCGAGCCGGGTCTTCTCGATCATGAACCATGTGAGCAGGCAGATCGTGAGCGAGAACACGACCACCCAGGCGCGGTAGGTCGGCAGGAACATGAAGCCGAGATTGGTGCCGCCCTGCAGTTCCTTCGGAATGGCATAGGGCAAGCCGGACGAGCCGAAGTAGTTCTGGAACAGCCCCTGGATGATCAGGGCGAGACCGAAGGTGAGCAGCAGGCCGTAAAGATGGTCGAGGCCGGTGAGCCACTGCAGCATCGTGCGTTCGAGGATCATCCCGAACACGCCGACGATGATCGGCGCGAGGACCAGCGCGTACCAGTAGTTGAGGCCGAAAATGCTCAACAGAAAATACGCAACAAAGGCGCCCATCATGTAGAGCGCGCCGTGTGCGAAATTGATGATGTTGAGCATGCCGAAGATAACGGCCAGCCCGAGGCTCAACAGCGCATAGAACGAGCCGTTGATCAGCCCGACCAGAAGCTGCGCCATCAGCGCCTGTGTGTTGATCCCCATCGCCGCGCATTTCCGATTGCAGAAAACACTTTCCTGAAGCGATCGCCCGGCAGCACGGGGCTGCCGGGCGACGGCTGGTCTACGACTTCTTCAACAGCGCACAGGGGCTCTTGTCCACCGGCGTAAAGGCTTCATCCGCAGGAATGGTCGAGATGAGCTTGTAGTAGTCCCACGGGTACTTCGACTCGGACGGCTTCTTCACCTCGAACAGATAGCCGGGATGAAGCTTGCGTCCATCGGCGCGAATGGTCCCCTTGCCGAACAGCGGGTCGTCCGTCGGCATTTCCTTCATCTTCGCGACGACCTTGAGGCCATCATGCGGGATTGCCGCCAAGCGCATCCAGCGCCTTCAGATAGTGCAGCGTGGCACCGTAGACGCCGGCCTGGACCATCGACGGCATCGCCTTGTTCTTCATGCGCTCCGAGAACTTTTTCGAGAACGCACGCGTCTGATCGTTCAGGTCCCAGTAAAACGTTTCGGTGAAGTTGAGCCCCTGCGCCGTGTTCAGGCCGAGGGCGTTGACGTCGCTGATGAACAGCAGCAGGCCCGCAAGCTTCTGGCCACCCGAGACGATCCCGAACTCGGCTGCCTGCTTGATCGCGTTGGTGGTGTCGCCGCCGGCATTGGCAAGACCGACGATCTTTGCCTTGGAGGCCTGCGCCTGCAGCAGGAACGACGAGAAGTCCGACGTGTTGAGCGGGTGGCGAACCACGCCACTGACCTTGCCGCCATTCGCCGTGACCACCGCCGCCGTATCACGCTCAAGCGCGTGGCCGAAGGCATAGTCCGCCGTCAGGAAGAACCAGGTGTCACCACCCGCCTTTACCAGCGCCTTGCCGGTGCCGTTCGCGAGCAGATAGGTGTCGTAGGTCCAGTGCACGGTGTTCGGCGAGCACTGGGTGGTCGTCAGATCCGAAGCCGCCGCGCCGGAGTTCAGGAAAACCCGGTTCTTCTCCTTGATGACGTTGTTGACGGCAAGCGCCACGCTGGACGTCGGCACGTCGGCGATGGCGTCGACCTTTTCAACATCGAGCCATTGCCGCGCAATGTTGGTTCCGACGTCCGCCTTGTTCTGGTGATCGGCCGAGATCACATCGATCTTCCAGCCTTTGGCCGCCAGGCCGGAATCCTCGACCGCCATCTGGGCAGCGAGTGCGGAGCCCGGACCGGTAATATCCGCATAGAGGCTCGATTGGTCGTTGAGAACGCCGATCTTGACGTTCTTGTCCATCGTTTGCGCAAACGCGCCTCCGGCCACCACCAGCGCACTGGTCAACGTCAGCATTTTAAGGGTTTGTTTCATCGTTCCTCCTTGAGAGTTGTCGTTCGTTTGGTTGTTCAGACGCCTAGATAGGCGTGAAGTTTATCCATATTGGCCTCCAGCTCGGAATTGGCAAATGTGTCAATGATTTTGCCATGTTCCATGACATAAAATCTGTCCGCGACGGTCGAAGCAAAGCGGAAGTTCTGCTCCACCAGCAGGATCGTGAAGCCTTCCTGCTTGAGGCGCGCAATGGTCTTGCCGATCTGCTGAATGATGACAGGTGCAAGACCTTCGGTCGGCTCGTCCAGCATCAGGAACCGCGCCCCGGTGCGCAGGATTCGCGCAATCGCCAGCATCTGCTGCTCGCCGCCGGACAGTTTGGTTCCCTGGCTGTTGAGCCGTTCCTTGATGTTCGGGAACAGTTCGAAGATCTGGTCGAGCGACAGTCCGCCGCTTCGAACCTGCGGCGGCAGCATCAGGTTTTCACGCACATCGAGGGTCGCGAAAATCCCTCGTTCTTCCGGACAGAGGGCAACGCCAAGCCTGGCGATCTTGTCCGACGACGTGCGGATGATCTCCTTGCCTTCAAACTCAACGGAGCCGCTCCGCTTGCCGATGATACCCATGACTGACTTCAGCGTCGTCGTCTTGCCTGCGCCATTGCGTCCGAGCAGCGTCACGACTTCGCCGGCGCGAACTTCGAAATTCACGCCGTGCAGGATGTGCGACTCGCCGTACCAGGCTTCAAGGTTGTTGACCTGAAGCACGGTATTCGCAGCAGCGGACGGCCGTGGGCCGCCCACCGCCTGCGCCGCCATCTGACTAACCATGGCCCGCTCCGAGGTAGGCTTCCTTCACGCGCTCATCCTTGGTCAGGTCAGCATAGTTGCCTTCGGCCAGCACGCGCCCGCGCGTCAGCACGGTGATCGTGTTGGAGAGATTGGCGACCACGCTGAGATTGTGTTCGACCATGAGAATGGTGTGGTTCTGCGCAATCCGCTTGATCAGCGCGGAAATCTTGTCGATGTCCTCGTGGCCCATGCCGGCCATCGGCTCGTCCAGCAGCATCATCTCGGGATCGAGCGCGAGCGTGGTCGCGATCTCAAGCGCCCGTTTGCGCCCATAGGGCATCTCGACCGCAACCACATTTGCAAATTCGTCGAGGCCGACGTCGCTCAGCAGTTCATGCGCACGATCATTAAAGCGGTCGAGCACCGATTTCGATCGCCAGAAATCGAACGAACTGCCGTGCTGGCGCTGCAACGCGACGCGAACGTTCTGCAGCGCCGTCAGATGCGGAAACACCGCCGATATCTGGAACGAGCGCACAAGACCAAGCCGTGCGATATCGGCCGGCTTCAGCGACGTGATGTCCCGGCCATTGTAGAGAATCTCGCCGCGCGAGGGCTGCAGAAACTTGGATAGCAGGTTGAAGCAGGTCGTCTTGCCGGCGCCGTTGGGGCCGATCAACGCGTGGATGTGACCGCGGCGCACCTTGAGATTGACGTCGTGCACGGCAACGAAGCCTGCGAACTCCTTCGTCAGACCGCGGGTCTCAAGAATGAACTCGCCACTCAATCAGCTTCCCCTTGCAACCTTCGAGGGCAGCAACCCCGCCCGGCTCACTTGATGCTTTCCATTCAGGCCGTAACCGTCTTCATGCGGATGGAGCTTTTGCTCCCTCGGCCGTTGCGGGGCGGAATATGCGTTGAAGATCAAGCGCTCCGCAAGCTGTAAAGGCAGGCAACTGGTTCGTTTGCGCGCGCCATTGGTCGCGGGTATCCGGACGTCGAAGTTCCACTCCGGACAGACATCAGGAATGGCTTGCCGGCTGTTGCTTCCACCGGGCCGGCGCTCGGGCTTGCCGAAAAGCGGAGGATTTCAGCCTGGCGCCTTTTAGATCATGCCGCGGAATTAACGGTGCAGTCGTACCGCACAGGATCCGTGCAGCAGCGTCGGTGATCAGACGGTGCAGCCGATTGATGTGTCATGTCGTACCAGCAGCGGCAGGAAAGCCTTCTTTAATCCTGTTTCGGTAGCTGTTGATGATTACTGGAAGCTATTTTGCCGACGACCGCGTACCGCCAGTACGCGCCGCAGCACGGATCCTGGCATGCCATTTGAGAGCGCCACGCCTTCGATCGTCCGCTCGGTCAAGCAGCGCGACCTTCTGAACACGTGGCTGCGTCTGCGATCCAGCTTCGGTGCGCTTCCCCCTATTGCCGGCTACAACCCGGCCCGCCTGGAAGACGAACTCAAGGACATCGTCTATTACGTCGTCAGCCCGCACGGCTCCAGCTGGCGATTTGTCATCGACAGCAACGGTTCGCGACTGTCACAAGCCTACGGCACGATGGGCCAGAACAATATCGGCACCGAACTGCGCGATTATATCGGGCCGGGCTTGATCCATCTCGTGCTGCCGATCTACGAGGAATGCGCCAGGCGCACGTTGCCGATCTATTCGATCTCGACGATCGACGACATCAACGGACGTACGGTCGCCTATGAGCGGCTTTTGATGCCTTTTTCGACAGGCGCCGGAATCACCCATCTCCTCGCTTCACTGAAGACAATCAGCGAGGAAGGAAAATTCGAAATCAACAATCTCTTGCGCGCGCCGGACAAGATGCCCGAATACAGGCTCCGAGCGGTGATTGATCGGGAGCTCGCGGTCAATCAAACTGCGCGCGAGGTTCGAAGTCCCGCGCGCGAGCTCCCTCCTGCCCCGACCAGTGACATCGTCGAAATCTGACGCACCTCACGATTGCGGCAAGGCTCAGCCCGCCAGCGTTAGCCGTTTGTTAAATTCGTTGCCGCAACTTTGCGCGCAGTTCCACGTCTGAATTGCCGGCGCATCGGTCGCCAGCAGTATTGGTAGCAGCCATGGTTTTCCAGAGCGTCAACCCGTCGGCCGTGAGATCGATCCGCCAGCGCGACTTCCTGAAAGAGTGGATCCGCATATACGCGCGGCACCACGCGCTTCCCTCCCTTGCCGGCTTCGAGCCGGCGCGGATCGGCGATGAACTGCCGGATCTCGTGTTCTACGATGTCGAGTACATCGACGCGCAGCCGCGCTATCGCATCAAGCACGAAGGCCGCCGCCTGATGGAAGCCTACGGCATCAGCGGCATCGGCCGCTATCTTCAGGATACCATGAGCCCGGCGCTGTGGATCTACCTCGGGCCGATCTATCAGAAATGCGTATCAGCAGGGCTGCCCGTCTACTCGGCCTTCCACGTGACTGACGTGGAAGACCGCAAGGTCGAGTACGAACGCCTGCTGCTGCCGTTCGGCGAAGAGGGCGTGGTGCGCAATATGGTCGGTTCGATCAAGTCGTTTTCCGAAGAAGGCCGCTTCACCAATATTGATTTGATGTCGCCCGCAAATCACGCCCCGAAATACACATTGCGGGCCGTGATCGATACCGGCCTGTCCTCGCCGTCGCGTCACATCTCGATCGAAGCCGACGTGGTCGAACTGTAGGCGGCGACCGACTAGACGACCGGCGCGGTTCCGCCGTCAACGTTCGTTGCCGTGCCCGTGATATAGCCGCCCTGATCGGAGGCGAGGAAGCACGCCATGTTGGCGAATTCCTCCGCCTTGCCCGGCCGGCCGAGCGGAATCGTCTTCGCGCGCTGCGCCATGTACTCGTCGATCGGAACGCCGGTGCGCTTGGCCGCCTGCACATGCTGATCGGCCTCGATGATGCCGACCAGGAGCGCGTTGACCAGCACGTTGTGTGGCGCGCCCTCGCCCGCCAGCACTTTGGTCAAGGCCATGCCGGCCGCACGCGACACCGAGGTCGGCGCGCTTGCCGCGCGCGGCGCCTTCGCGCCGATGTTCAGCACATTGATGACGCGGCCCCAGCGTCGCTCCTTCATCTGCGGCCAGACCAGGCGGGTCATGCGGATCGCCGCGAACAGCTTTTGATCGAGGTCCTCCTGCATTCGCTCGTCGGTCAAGGTCTCGAACGCGCCGGCGCGCGACACGCCTGCATTGTTGACCAGGATATCGACCTTGCCGAAGGTCTTCATGGCCTCGTCATAGATGCGCTTGACATCCTCGGGTTTCGCCACGTCGCCGGCTGTGCCGGCGACCTTGCCGCGTGCATTGCCGCCCTTCGCGGATGCCGCCTGCGCGGTAATCGATTTCACCGCCTCATCAAGCGCTTCCTTCCCGCGTGCGCAGATCATCACATCCGCACCGGAATTCACGAACCGCGTCGCAATGGCATAGCCGATGCCCTTGCTGCCGCCGGTGACGATGGCCGTGCGGCCCGATAGCGAAATCTCCATGACGCGTCTCCCGTGTCCAGTCTATTGCGGTTCGACTTCGGCCAGCGGCGGCGCGGTCAGCACCTTGCAGCCGGTCGAAAATGTCAGCGGCGCACCCGTGAGCTTCTGCAGTTCCTCGCGCGAAAGGCCTTCGACGATCTCATGCACGATCACCCCCGACGGGCCGATCTCCATCACCGCGAGGTCGGTGTAGATGCGCTTGACGCAGCGCTGCGCTGTCAGCGGCAGCGTGCATTGCTTGACGATGCGCGGCCCGCCCGAGCGCGTGTTGTGCTCCATGACGATCCATACGGACTTCGCGGCGGCCGCGAGATCCATGGCGCCGCCGACCAGCGGCCCCTTGTGCGGGACCTTCATGTCCCAGTTTGCAAGATCGCCGTTTGCCGCGACCTCGAACGCACCGAGGACGGTCACGTCGATGTGCCCGCCGCGGATCATCGAGAACGACCAGGCCGAATCGACGATCGATGCACCGGAGCGCAGCGTGATCTGCCGGCTTCCCGCATCGACCAGATCGCTGTCCGCACTCTCGGCGCGGCGCCAACGGGCCAACGCCGATCACGCCGTTCTCCGATTGGAAGAACACATCGAGGCCCTGAGGGACGTAGTCGGCAACGGCCAGCGGCAAGCCCAGGCCGAGATTGACGAGCGAGCCGTCGGTGATGTCCTGGGCGGCACGCCATGCCATCTGGCTGCGATTGAGCTTCATGGGGTTGCCTCCGGCGCAACGACGACACGGTCGACATAGACACCCGGCAACTGGACGCGATCCTGCGGGGTCGGCTCGTCACGCATCATGCGCACTTCGGCAACCGTCAGCTCCGCGGCCGTCGCCATGGCGGTGCCGAAATTCGCTTGCGCGTAGCGATATGTGAGATTTCCGAAGCGGTCGGCTGTATCGGCGCGAACGATCGCAAGGTCGGCAGTCAATGCATTCTCCAGCACATGTTCGCGGCCGTTGAACACGCGGACTTCCTTGCCCTTGGTCAATTCCGTGCCGACGCCGACCGGGGTGAAGAACGCCGGAATGCCCGCGCCGCCGGCGCGGATCGCCTCCGCCATGGTCCCCTGCGGCAGGCATTCGAGTTCGATCTTGCCGTCCTTCCAAAGCTGCTCGAACACCGACAATCCCTTGTCGCGCCCGCGTGCGGCACTGCAGACGATCTTGCGCACAAGGCCGGCCTCGATCAGCTCATGCGTGTATGACAGCCGATGCGTCGCCGAGTTGACGATCAAGGTCAGTTCCTTCGGCGCGCGATCGCGCAGCGCACGAATGAGAAAATTCGGAAAGCCCGCGCCACCGAAGCCGGAAATCATCACGATGGAGCCGTCGCGGACGTCCGCCAGGGCCTCCTGTGCGGAGCCGACACGTTTATTGATGGGCATGATCCTCCCGCCTTTTTTGGCTGGTTGGCTCGTTTTCGTTCGCTGGGAGCGGGCCGGACGGCCGGAGAAACGAGGTGCGTTGTTCAGCCGAGTTTAGGACGGCAGCGCTGCCCTGCACAAGTTCTGACGGAAGCGCGGAATTGCATGACGCGCCGCACCCGTTGCCGTGCTCGCAGCGATGTTCCGCGAGACGGTGCAGCACCTGGCGGCAAGGCTACTTCTTATCCCCGACTTCTACCTTGTAGATCTCCGGCTTGAAGCCGACGACCAGTTTGCCGCCGAGATCGAGCACCGGACGCTTGATCATCGAGGGCTGGTCGAGCATCAGGGCGATCGCCTTCGCTGCGGTCAGTCCCTGTTTGTCGTTCTCCGGCAGCTTGCGGAACGTCGTACCGGCCCGATTGAGCAGCGTTTCCCAGCCGACGTTCTTCACCCAGGCTTCGAGTCGCTTCTTGTCGATCCCTTCCGCCTTGTAGTCGTGAAAGTCGTAGGCGACCCGATGCGTATCGAGCCAGGCTCGCGCCTTTTTCATCGTGTCGCAGTTCTTGATCCCGTAGATGGTCGTGGTCACGCCGTGGCTCCGCTTCCTTGTCTGCGCACCGATTATGCCGCGGCAGACCGTCGGGCACAAATCGCTTGACGCTGCGCCATTCCGTATATAACTAAAAGGTTATATACAATTTGGGTTATGAGATGACGCCATCGGCCCGCCTCGACGCCACGTTCGCAGCGCTTGCCGATCCGACCCGGCGGGCGATCATCGCGCGGCTCGCGTCCGGCGAAACGTCGGTGATGGACCTCGCAAAGCCATTCGCGATGAGCCAGCCGGCGATTTCCAAGCATCTGAAGGTGCTCGAGCGCGCAGGACTGATTTCACGCAGCCGCGACGCGCAGCGCCGCCCCTGCCGGATCGAAGCCAGGCGGCTTGAAGAAGCGAACCAGTGGCTGGAGCGTTACAGCGCGTTCTGGGAGGCGAGTTTTGAGCGTCTCGATGCGTTGCTGGGCGAGATGCAGGCGGAACCGAAGACACGCAAGCGACGGAAGCAGAAGCCGTGACGGTACCGCGTTTGCAGAACAATCGGGCACGGGTGGCGTTGTCGTACGAACGGAGGACCGATCAATGAACGAGCAAACGATCAGCAAGCAGACATTGAAACCCGTTTCCGAACTCGTGCAGGCCAATCACGTCCGCTATCCGAACGAGTCGGCGGAGTATCGCGCCGCGCGCGATGCGCTGCTGGCCGAGGAGATCGAGCTGCGCCGGCATATCGAGCGGGTCGCCGAGCAGCGCCGCAAGCTGCCGCCGGGCGGCGAGGTGAAGAAGGCCTATCGCTTCGCCGGCGAGAGCGGGCCCGCCGTCGTTTGCCGACCTGTTCGGCGACAAGGAAACGCTCGTCGTCTACAGCTACATGTACGGGCCGCAGCGCGAGCAGCCCTGCCCGATGTGCACGTCGCTGCTGAGCGCCTGGGATGGCGAAGTGCCGGATATCCAGCAACGCGTCGCGTTCGCCGTCGTTGCCCGCTCGCCGATCGAGCGGCTGATCGCGTTCAAGAGGCGCGCGGCTGGCACGCACCTCCGCTCTATTCCGACACCGACCGGCGAGTTCAGCCGCGACTATCACGCCAGCGCCAGACGCGGCGACGATGCGGCGTTCAACGTCTTCACCCGGCGCGACGGCACGATCCGCCATTTCTGGAGCGGCGAGATGGGTCGGCCACCGCCGATCCCGGACAGGATCCGCGCGGCGCGCCCGACCTGATGCCGATCTGGACGATCCTCGACGCCACGCCCGAAGGCCGCGGCACGGACTGGTATCCGAAGCTGACCTATCAAGCCTAGCGCCGCCGAGCGGCGTTTCATCCGCCAGATCGCGTGTTGTTCGCCACGCACGCGATGCCATGCGAGCGTCAACAGTAAAGGAAACAAGGATGCGAAAGATCAGCCCCTGCCTCTGGTTCGACGGCAACGCTGAAGAGGCGGTCAACTACTACGTGTCGATCTTTCAGAATTCGAAAATAGACAACGTGGTGCGCTGGGGCGAAGGCTGGGGCGAGGTCGGCGCGGGCCAGAAAGGCAAGGTGCTCGCGATCGACTTCACCATTGAAGGCCGCGGCTTCAAGGCGCTCAACGGCGGGCCGCACTTCAAGTTCAATGAAGCGGTCTCGTTCTTCGTCGAGTGCAAGGATCAGGCGGAGGTCGACCGTTCTGGGACAAGCTGACCGCGGACGGCGGCGCACCGTCGCAATGCGGCTGGCTCAAGGACAAGTTCGGCCTGTCGTGGCAGATCGTGCCGGTCAAGCTGATGTCACTGATGACCGATCCGGATGCAGCCAAGGCCGCGCGCGTGACGCAGGCGATGATGACCATGCAAAAGCTTGACGTGGCTGCTCTCGAGAGGGCTGCGGCGGCTTGAACTCCGGCGCACCCGACTTCAGGACGACATGCATGACCCGGACGATCGTTGTCGATGCCTCTTCCCGCAACCTGATGCGCAGCACGCTCGCGGTGATCGCGGGCTTCGTTGTGATCTTCGCGCTGTCGCTCGGCACCGATCAGGTCATGCATTCGCTTGGCATCTACCCGCCATGGGGCGAGCCGATGCGCCAGACCGGCCTCAACCTGCTCGCCCTCGCCTATCGGCTCGTCTACGACACGTTCGGCTGCTATCTCACCGCGCGGCTGGCGCCGCGCAATCCGATGCGCCACGCGCTCACGCTCGGCGGCATCGGTTTCGCGCTGAGTTCGCTCGGCGCGGTCGGCGGCATCATGCAGGATCTCGGGCCCGCCTGGTATCCGATCCTGCTTGCGCTCTCGTCGCTGCCGACGGCGTGGCTCGGCGGAGCGCTGGCCCGAAGATAGACACCGGGCATCAGCCGCGCAGCGCCGGCACGCGAGAGCATTATAGCGGCTTAACCTCGCGGGGGCTTGCAAATACTTAGGTATATGCCTAAGTCTTTCCGGAGCCGGAACCCGGAGCCGCAAGCCGTGCAAACACGAACCGAGAGCAGCGCCCGTTCCGTCGACGGCGTGTTTCGCGCGCTGGCGGATCGACGCGCCGCCATGTGCTTGAACGTCTGAGCCGAAGCCCCGCGTCGGTGAGCGAACTCGCAAAGCCATTCGACATGGCCCTGCCCTCGTTCATCGAACACCTGAAGATTCTGGAGGGCTATGGCCTGGTGCGTTCCGGCAAGACCGGCCGGGTCAGGACCTATCAGCTGGTGCCGAAGCGCCTGCAACAGGCGGAAGACTGGCTGGTGAAACAGCGCACGCTCTGGAACACCCGCCTCGACCAGCTCGACAGCTATCTGTTGGAACTCAAGGAGAAGACCCCATGACGAAACCGACGGTGATCAAGCCCGATCCGAAACTCGACCTGGTGCTGGAGCGTGTCGTCGATGTGCCGCCCGAACTGGTGTGGACCGCATGGACGACGCCCAAGCATCTCAGGAACTGGTTCGTTCCGCGGCCATGGACGATTACCGACTGCGAGATCGACCTCAGGCCGGGTGGCATCTTTCGTGCAGTGATGCGCTCGCCCGAAGGGCAGGAATTCCCGAATGACGGCTGCTATCTCGAAATCATTCCGAACCAGCGGCTGGTATTCACCGACGCGCTGCTGCCGGGCTATCGCCCGTCTGAAAATCCGTTCTTCACTGCGGTGCTGACGCTCGAGCCAAGCGGCAAAGGCACGCGCTATGTCGCCACCGCCATCCACCGCGGACGAGGCCGGGCGCAGAAGCACGAAGAGATGGGTTTTCACTCCGGTTGGGGCACGGTGCTCGATCAGCTTGTGGAGTATATCAAGAAGGAGATGTGAGGGACGGTCTCGCCCTCGAGCACCCCTTCGTCTGACAGCCGTGCGTTTTCGGCACCAATTCAGGCCGGCCGGCTGGCTTCTCGCAGATTTCTTCCGCCGGCCGCAAATGGCCGCTAATGTCGCCGCAAGAACCGCATGAGCGACAAGCGCCAGGTTGAGGAAATGAAATTTCTGCTCGCGGCCGACACCGGAGGCACGTTCACCGACGTCGTCGTGCTACAATTCGAGTTCGGGACACACGACATTCGGCAAGACGCTCACGACCTACGGCGATCTCGTCGCCGGCGTGATCGGCGGGCTGCAGGACACCGAGGCGACGCTCGACGAAGCCGCGCTGCTGAAGCACGGCACCACCCACGTCATCAATGCGTTCATCCAGCGCACCGGTTCGGTCACCGCACTGGTGACGACGAAGGGCTTTCGCGACATTCTCGAGATCGCCCGCGGCAATCGCGCCGTTCCGTTCGACCTCGGCTATCGCCGCCACGCACCGCTGGTGCCGCGATCGCTCCGCTTCGAGGTCCGGGAACGGATCGACGCGAAAGGCGCCGTCATCGAACCGCTCGATGTGGAGGACCTGGATGGCCTGGTCGACACCATCCGCAAGGCCGGGGCGAAAGCCGTCGCGGTGTCGTTTCTCAACGCTTATCTGAACCCGCTGCATGAGAAGCAGGCGAAGGAGCGGCTGGTTGCCGCCCTGCCCGATCTGTTTGTGACCACCGCGACCGAACTGAGCCGCGAATGGGCGGAGTACGAGCGGACCTCCACCGTAGCCGCGAACGCCTATGTCGGCGCAAGGATGAAGAGCTACATTTCCGGTTTCGACGAGCGGATCCGGGAGCGCGGCTTCCGCGGCGCCTTCTACATGATGGGTTCCAACGGCGGCGTGATGTCGCTCGCGCAAACCATCGCGCAACCGGTTGCGCTGGTGGAATCCGGCCCGATCGGCGGCTGCATCGGCGCCAGCGCCTACGCCCGGCAACTCGGCATCAGGAAGATGATCGCGCTCGATGTCGGCGGCACCACCGCCAAATGCGCGCTGGTGGAAGACGGCGAGTTCGACGTGCAGGCCACCTATTACATCGGCGGTTACGAACGGGGCTTTCCGATCCGCACGCCGGTGCTCGACATCGTCGAGGTCGGGGCCGGCGGCGGCTCGATCGCATGGCTCGACGGAAGCTTGCGCCTGCAGCTCGGCCCGCGCAGCGCAGGCTCCGAACCCGGCCCGATCGCGTTTGGCCGCGGCGGCACGGAACCTACCGTCACCGACGCCAACGCCGTGCTCGGCCGGATCGGCTCGGACAGCTTCCTCGAGGGCAAGTTGAAGCTCGATATCGAGAGCGCGCGCTCCATCATCAGGACAAAGCTTGCAGAGCCGCTCGGCTTTCCTGGCGAAGCTGGTGTCGACCGCGTCGCGCAGGGCATCCTCGATCTCGGCTCCGTCATCACATCGAGCGCGATCAAGGAGATTTCGATCGAGCGCGGCCGTGACGCGCGCGAGTATTGCCTGTTTGCCTTCGGTGGCGGCGGCCCGTTGTCCGCGACCGAACTGGCGCGGATGCTGCACATCTCGCGGGTGGTCATCCCGCCCCACCCCGGCAATTTTTCCTCGCTCGGCATGCTGCTCGCCGATGCGCGCACCGATGTCTCGCAGTCGCTGATCTGCCCGGTCGACGACGCTTCGCTTGCCGGCGTGCGCGCGATGTTCGCAAACCTGGAACACGAAGCGCGCCTTGCCATGAGCGGTGACTTCGATATCTCCCGCGTGACGTTCAGCCACGAGGCCGACATGCGCTATCACGGCCAGAAGCACACGGTCCGGGTACGGCTGGCCGACATCTCGAACATCGCCGGCATCACGACGGCCTTCGAACAGCTTTACCGGATACGCTTCGGTCACCTGAACGAAACCTCAACGGTCGAATTCATCGCGCTGCATGTGGCCGCATTCGTTCCGACTGCGCGGCCCGACCTGCGCGAGGTCTCGCCTTCGGCTCGCGCGACGCGACAACCCTCGGCCACGCACTTTCCGCTCGCTTTATGTCGCAAGCCGTTCGGACCCGCATGGACACCCCCGTCTACCGGCGCGCCGACCTGCCGCCGGGTTTCGGGCTGTCTGGCCCGGCGATCGTCGAGGAATACAGCTCGACCACCGTGCTCGGCCCGGACGATCGACTGCGCGTCGGCGATCTCGGCGAGCTCGATATCGCCGTCGGTGGCGCCAGCGGGAGCCTGTCATGAACGTCAATGTCGCGCCGTCACGGCAACTGGATGCGGCCAGCGACCCGATCACGCTGCAGATCATCCGTCACGAGTTGATCGCGATCCCGAACCAGATCGAGCGCAACATCGAGCGCACCGCGTTCAGCCCCCTGGTGCAGGAGTACAAGGATTACTCCGTCGGCTTCGTCGATCCCGAAGGCCGCCTCGTCGCTCAGTCGCGCGGCAGCCTGCCGATCTTCGTCGCCAACGCGCTCGGCACCGCCGTGCGGCACGGCCTGTCGATCTATGGCGCGACGGGGATGCACGATGGCGACGTGGTGATCTCCAACGACCCGGGCACGCTCGGCCAGCACCTGAACAATGTGGTCGCCTATACGCCGGTACGGATGGGCAAAGATCTGCTCGGCTTCTTCGCCGTGCTGGTGCACTGGATCGATCTCGGCGGCTCGGTGCCGGGCTCATGCCAGTCCACCACCACGACAGACATCTGGCAGGAAGGCGTGATTTATCCGACCGTCAAGCTGATCAATGAAGGCCGGCGCAACCCGGACATGTTCCGCCTGATCGCGGCGAACTCGCGCTTCGCCGCCATGCTGCTGGGCGATCTCGAGGCGCAGCTCGGCGGCTGTCTGATGGGCTGCAGTCTCGTGAAGGAGATCGCATCCAAACACGGCGTCGGCACCGTCCGTAACGCGATTGCCGATATGTGGAGCGCGGCGGACGCAGCCGTCGAGCAGGCGCTGAAGAAAGTGCCGCCCGGCGTCTACACCGCGTCGTCGTTTCTCGACGACGACGGCGTGCGGATGAACCAGCGCGTGCCGGTCGAGGTGAAGGTCATCGTCGGTGATGGCGCCGTCACGGTCGATCTGTCCGGCGTCGCCGACCAGGTGGCGGGACCATTCAATGCCGGACGCAACGGCGGCGCGGTCGCCGGCGCGCGGATCGCGTTCAAATACCTGTTCTCGCCGGATACGCCGGTCAACGAAGGCGATTTCTCGCGCCTGACCGTGGAGATTCCCGATGGAAAGTTCCTGAGCGCACGACCCGATGCGCCGATCGGCGGATCCGGCGCAATGATGCCGACCGTCGTCGACACCATCCTGCGCGCGATGGCGGGCGCGTTTCCGGATCGGGTGGCAGCCGCCCATCATGGCATCTACGGCGTGCACACCGTGTTCGGCATGAACCCGGACACCGGCGAACGCTTCCACAACCTCGACACGGTCACCGGCGGATGGGGCGGATCGGCACACTCCGATGGTCCCGGCCCCTTCCGTTCGGCGGCCCATGGCGACGTGCCGGACATTTCGGTCGAGATGCAGGAGGCGCTATATCCCTATCGCATCGAGGCCAAGCAGATCAGGACCGACTCCGCCGGGCCCGGCCGGCATCGCGGCGGCATCGGCGTTGAGAAGCGCTATCGCTTCCTGCACCCCTGCTCCATCGTGACGAAGTTCGACCGCGCGGGCTGTCCGCCGTGGGGCCTGCGCGGCGGCGCCGAGGGCCGTCCCGGCTACGTGGAGATTGAGCGCGTCAGCGGCGAGCGCGAGCGCTTCTACAAGGGCGAGCGCCTGCTGCAGCCGGGCGACGTCGTCAATTTCGTCAGCGGCGGCGGTGGCGGCTATGAGTCACCCTTTGCCCGCGACCCGGCGCAGGTGGCTGCCGACGTTCGCGAAGACTATGTCTCGCGCGAAGCGGCGGCGAGCGACTATGGCGTGGCGATCAACGCCGACGGCGAGGTCGATGACGCAGCGACCGCAAAGCTGCGCGCCATATGCGGGAAGCCATAACCGCGGTCGACCAACGACTGTCAGGAAAACGGGAGCAAGAATGAAAGTTCGAGCACCTCTCGCGGGCGGCGAACCTTCCGAAACAATTGCCGTCGCGGAGGTCAGCGCCGGCCGGGCTGCTGCATGATGTCGATCCTGCGCACGAAAAATACGAGGCAGGCCAGAAACAGGTAGCCGACCGTCAGCATCATGAAGATGTCGCCGAAGCTCATCACTACCGCCTGGCG
The DNA here is from genome assembly GCA_963774995.1 of uncultured Alphaproteobacteria bacterium. GTDB lineage: Bacteria > Pseudomonadota > Alphaproteobacteria > Rhizobiales > Xanthobacteraceae > P52-10. Next base: position 64,255 of record CAVZHJ010000009.1, on the reverse strand, counting down.
GTGAACGATCTGCATCAACTGCTTCATCGCCTTCAATTGCGCGTCACCCGTCCCCTGGAATTTCTGGGTCAGGTTGTTCAGCGTTTCGACCGCCGTGATGTTGCCCCACGTCACCTTTTCGTGCAGGCGCGCCAGATGGAAGTCGGTCCTCCAGTTGAGCACCGTATTGATCAGGGCCAGACCCACCGCGCCGCCGAGATTGCGATGCAGATTGAACAGTCCGGACGCGTTCTTCATCAACTCCGGCGGCAGCGTGCCGAGTGCAATGTTGTTTGCCGGCACCATCGCCAGCATCAGGCCGAACGCGCGCAGCATCTGCGGCACGAACAGCTCCCAGAAATCGAAGTCCCGCGTAATCCACGTCATCTGCCAGGTGCCGAGCGCGAACAGCATCAGTCCGGCAAAGATCAAGACGCGCAAATCCACCCGTTGCAGCAACTGCCCGAGCAGCGGCGAGAACAGGAACTGGGTCGCGCCGGTCACGAACAGGGTGTTGCCGATCATCAGCGGGTCGTAGCCGCGAACCTGCGCCAGATAGACCGGATAGAGATAAGTCAGGCCGTAGAGGCCGATGCCGACGGAAAACTGGAACGAGCAGCCGAGCGCAAAGTTGCGATCCTTGAAGGCGCGCAGATCGACGATCGGTTCTTTGACGGTGAAGACCCGGTAGAAGAAGATCGCCGCCGACACCAGCATGACGATGGTGAAGCTGGTGATCCAGTCGTCTTCGAACCAGTCATTCTTCGGCCCCTCCTCCAGCACATATTCAAGTGAGCCGAGAAAGCCCGCCATCGACGCCAGGCCCCACCAGTCGAGGCGGTTGAGCAAGCCGTAGTTCGGCTGGTCGAAGTCGATCAGCGTCAGCGCGGCGAAGGTGACGATGATGCCAGGAATGATGTTGATGAAGAACAGCCAGTGCCAGGAGAACGCGTCGGTGAGATAGCCGCCGACGGTCGGGCCGATCGTCGGCGCCAGTGTCGACACCAGACCGATGACCGGACCGACGATGTGAAATTTCGAACGCGGAAACACCGAATAGGCGCACGCGAACACGGTCGGGATCATTCCGGCGCCGAGGAACCCCTGGACCACCCGCCAGAAGATCATCTGGCCGATCGTCTGGCTGAGGCCGCACATCAGGCTTGCGGCCGTGAAGCCAGCGGCGGAGATGGCGAACAGGTTGCGCGTGCCGAGCGCGCGCGACATGTAGCCGGAGAACGGGATCGCGATCACCTCGGCGATCAGGTACGCCGTCTGAATCCAGGAGACTTCCTGCGAGCTCGCCGACAACCCTGCCTGAATTTCCGACAACGACGCCGAGACGATCTGGATGTCCAGGATGGACATGAACATCCCGAACACCATGAACACGAAGGCAAGCAGGTGCCGCGGATTGATCCGCTCTTCCGCCGGACTGGCCGGCACGCTCGCGGCCGCCGGCGTTGCTGTGGTGGCGCCGGCCATCAGGCGGCTCCTGTGATTGCGACCGCTTCTATTGGGGATGCTCGGACACATCGAGCGCCGCGGACGGATCGTCCGGCGCGTTCTTGGTGTCGACCGTGACATGCACCGACATTCCCGGCCGCAGCAGTTGCGCGCGCGCAACGCCCTTCGGCACCCGAATGCGCACCGGCACCCGCTGCACGATCTTGGTGAAGTTGCCGGTCGCATTGTCGGGCGGCAGCAGCGAGAACACCGCACCGGAGGCCGGCGACAGACTCTCGACGACGCCATCGATCTTGCGGGTGCTGAACGCATCGATCGAAATCTTCACCGGCTGGCCGGGCTTCAGGCGTTCAAGCTGTGTTTCCTTGAAGTTTGCATCGATATAGATGCCCTCAAGCGGCACGACATTGCCAAGGCGCTGCCCTTGCTGCACGAAATCGCCGGCATTCACCATGCGGTTGGAAAAGTAGCCGTCAACGGGCGCCCTGACGTTGGTGAAATCGAAATCGCGCTCGGCCTTGGCCAGCTGCGCCTTGAGCTCGAGAAGCTGCTGTTGCGCTTCCACCTGCTGCGCCTTGACGACATCGACCGTCGTCAGCGCCGTATTGTAGGCGGCCTGCGCACTCTGCACGGAAGCTGCGGCCTGGTCGCGCGTAGCCACCGATCCCTCGAGAACCGCCTTCGATGCAAAACCCCGATCGCTCAGCGCCTGCTGGCGATCGAAATCGGCCCTGGCGCGCACAACTCCGGCTTTTGCCGACTCGAGTTGCGCTTTTGCCTGATCGACCGCACTGCCTTGCGCGACGATTTGCTGACCGATGCGGTCGATCGTCGCCTGCTGCGTCCCGATCCGGGCGCGAACGGAATCCACGGCAATCCGATAGTCGCCGGCGTCGATCTTGATGACGACATCGCCGGCGTGCACCTTCGAATTATCGTGCACAACGATCGCATCGATATGCCCGGACACGCGCGCGCCCAGCGTCGTGTTGTTGGCGCGAACATAGGCGTCGTCGGTCGACACTTGAAAGCGGCGAACCAGAACGTAGTTCACGCTGTAGGCAACCGCCGCCAGCGCGACCACGCCGACCACGCCCAGCAGAATTTTGCGGCGACGGCCGCCGCCCTCGGTGGCTTGTTGGGGTGACGCCCCGGCCTCGGATGCACCAGCTGGGCTCGGTGGTTCGGATGCCGGCGGGGACTGCGGAACTTGCGGCTCGGCTGGAGCTTCGTCGCGAACGACGCGGGCGGCATGATCACGTCCTGCGGCCATTACCAACCCCCTCCTGCTTTCCTGCTTTTGCAGCATCATCGCCGAGCGTCTGACGGCGTCATTGGCAAACGGCGGCGATCGTCCTTTTTCTTGAGGTCAAACTATCATTGACCGAACGGTTCGGTCAAGTTATGGTCTTGAGAACGACCCAAGGTTCATTGCCGGGTGCGTCCGGCCATCCCCGCAGACCAACGACATGGTTTCCAGCTCCGCCCTCTATCCGGTCCCGCGGCCCAGCGAAGAGGATTCTTCGAAGCGGCGGCAGATCCTGGACGGCGCTCACAAGGTTTTCATGGACCTCGGGTTCGACGGCGCGAGCATGGGCGAGATCGCGCGCGTGGCCGGCGTGTCGAAGGGCACTCTCTATGTCTACTTCGCCGACAAGAGCCAGCTGTTCGGCGCGGTCGTCGAACGCGAAGCGATCGATCAAGGCCGGATCAGCTTCGATCTGAGCCCGGGTCGCGACGCGGAGACCACGCTGCGCCAGTTCGGCCAAGCCTACATCGAAATCCTCTGCCGCCCGCAAGGCGGCTCGGCGATCCGCACGGTGATGGCAATCGCCGAGCGCATGCCTGACGTCGGCCGGCAGTACTTCCAGCATGTCATCGATCGAACCACGCGCGAGTTGGCGGCCTATCTCGATTCCGAAGTTGCAGCGAACCGACTGTCGATCGACGACACGGAGCTCGCAGCCCAGCAATTCATGCTGACCTGCCAGGCGCAGCTGTTTTTGCCGTTCATCCTGCAGGTCACACCGCCGCCGTCACGCGCGCAGATCGCGAAGGTTGTCGCCTCTGCGACCAGGATGTTTCTGGCGGCCTACCGCCGCTGAGCACCGCGGATCTCTGGATCCGCAAGCTTTCTCCTGGCGTCAGAACCGACTACATCTGCGCGCATGAGCGAACACTTTCACACCCACGTCCCATTGCTGGGCAAGATTTTTGAGAAGCTTGCTCCGAGGATTGGTGCGGTCGTCAACCTCGAACCGAAATGGAAGACAGCCGGCCAGATCGTTTTCGCGAATGGTCGCAAGCGGTACTTCCGCTATTCAAGCATCGACCTGAACCCGCTGGGCGCTTCCGAAATAGCCAAGGACAAGGATTACGCGAGGCATTTCATGGCGGGCCTCGGCTATCCGGCCGTGCCCGGGCAAACGTTCTACCATCCGGAGTGGGCGAAAATGTTTGCGCCCGACTGCGGGCCTCCGTTCGGGTGGAAGTGCGCACTTGAATTGGGGCTTCCCGTCATCCTGAAGCCAAATGCCGGCAGCCAGGGCAGAGGCGTTGCGTGCGTCTCCTCCAGACAGGAATTCGACGATGCCGTCGTCGAGATATTCAAGATCGACCGCGTCGCCATCGTTCAACCAAAACTCAGCGGAAACGACTACAGGGTCGTCGTCCTGGATGGCGAAGTCATTTCAGCCTACCAGCGCGTCCCGTTGAATGTGACGGGCGATGGCGTCTCATCCATTCGGGAGTTGCTGCGCATCAAGCAGGCCGACTTTGTCTCAATCGGACGCGATACGCGCATCAATCCCGACGACAGCCGGACGGCCTCGAAGCTTGGCCGTCAGGACATGTCGCTCGAAACAGTCCCTCCAAGGGATCGCGTCGTTCAATTGCTCGATAACGCGAATCTGTCCTGCGGCGGCGATGCCATTGACGTCACGGATCAAGTCTCGGCGGACGTCCGGCGGCTGTGCACACAGCTTGCCAGGGACATGGGTTTGCGGCTGTGCGGTGTCGATCTCATGGTGTCCGGCACGCTGATGGACCCGCTGCTGGACTACGCGATCCTGGAAATCAACGCAGCGCCCGGATTGGATCACTACGCCATGACCGGTGAGCGCCAGCGACAGATCGTTGAAGATCTGTATCTCAAAGTGCTTCGCAGCATGGAAACCACTGGCGACTGAAGCGCGACGAGCACCAAGGAACGAAATCCAGATATTTTTTCTGAAAACGAGAAGCGCGCAGTGGTTCCGCGCAGCGTCTCGCCGAGGCTCAATTGTGGCGAAGCGGGCCGATGTTCACGTCGGCGGCATCCTGTCGAATTTCGGCAGGGCCGGATCGAGGTGGTCCCAGGCATAACCGCGTACGCCGTACGTCACCATTTGCGGCTTGTATCGGGCTGGATCGTCAAGGCTCGCAGCGTGCACAGTGAAGAGATCGGGCATGGCCGCAAACGTCAGATAGACCGGCGATCCGCAATTGGGGCAGAAGGCGCGCGTCTTCACATTGCCGCTGTCGCCGACGATGTCCCAACGCTTCGCTTCGCCGTCGAGTTTCACGCGCTGCCTGCCCGGGAAGGTCAGATAGGATCCGTGCCCGGTGCCGCTCTTGCGCTGGCAGTCGCGACACTGGCAGTCGTTCGAAACCATCGGGTCGCCGGAGATTTCATAGCGGATCGCGCCGCAGGCGCATCCGCCGGTGTAAGCCTCGCTCATGTCGTTTCTCCTGCCGGCCGGTGTGGCACTAATCCCAACTGTCGAGCTTGATATCGTTCGGCGCGGGAGCGCCCTTCCCGGTTTCGAGGAATGACTTCAGGCTCAGCAGAAAAACGCCCCACTTGGTGCTGCAATGGTGCATGAACTCCACCGGCTCTTTCCATCCCAGGTGCCTGAAGAAGATGAGGGTCCAGTCGCCCTCCTGCCTGAGCTCGAAACTGACGTTTGTGCCGATCCATGCGTCGGGTCCTCCGACCACCTGCCACAGCACGCGCCCGACGGGATCGAGCTCAAGAACCTTCATCTCGATAGCGCCGGCGCCGAAGCGGAATTGAATCACGCCGCCGACCCTGCTGTCCCCTCGCGTATCGTTCGTCCACCAGCGGGAGAGACCCTCGAGCGTGGTCAATGCCCCATAGGCATCGTTCAGGGACGACGATCTGATTCCGACCTTGTGCAAAATATCGACCATTGCCACTCCTCCTTCCAGAGTTGGCGACTGCGCAAACTGCCAGCGCGATCTGCTCTTCGAGCGCGCGTCAGTGCAGCGATTTCGGGGAGACCTGTTCCGCAGCGATGGTGTCGATCGTCCGGACAACCTTCTTCCAGCCGTCGCTCATGTTCCGGAAGGCCGTATCGTTCCCCGGAAGCACGAAGCCGGAGTGGACAAGACGAAGGCGCGTGCCACTCTCGACCCTGGAGAGGATGAACGTGACGACCGTGTCGAGGCGTGAGCCGTAGCCGACGTTTGCCTCGTGTCCGCCTTTCCAGGCATAGGCGAACCGTTCGTTCGGCATCACCTCCAGCACCTCGCAGTGAATGACGCCGTCCCACGCGCCGGCCGGCTTCGTCTGGAACGTGAAGTGTGTGCCCTTCACCGGTTCGAACCCTGTCAGCGTCATCTGCAGCCAGCGGCCGATCAGTTCACCGGTCGTCAGCGTTTTCCAGATCATCTCCGGCGCATGCGGGAAGACCTCGTCGACCACGATGTCTTGGGTGTCGGACTTCAACGCGGCGTCGTTCATGGATCAATCTCCTTCAAAAGCGTTCTGAGGTCGGCGAACCGCTCGCGCCAGAACACGCCGTAGTGGCTCATCCAGTCGACGAGCGGGGCGAGGCCCTCCGGCTCGGCGCGATAGAAGACGTTGCGCCCTTCGGGGCGCTCGGCGACCAGGCCGGCCTGCTTCAACGATTTCAGGTGTTGGGAGATGGCGCCCTGCGTTACGCCGCTCCCCCGCGTCAGTTCGGCCACGGTGATCTCGTCAGCGCGAACGATCCGCTCGAACACGGCTCGCCGCGTCGGATCGGCAAGCGTGCGCATGACGGCGTTGATGGCGGCGGCTTCGGTCATGACAATCAATTAGCGTCTGCTAATACATTAGTCAATACTAATTTATTGTCCAGACACTCCTGCCCGGCATCGCCTTCGTACGGCGTTGCGTTGAACCCGACTGGACGGGCCGCACACTATTCATTCGTCCGAGAGGCCGCTTCCATCATGGCGGCAGAGTTCGGAAGTCAGGCTCCAGAAACCGACACCCCATGCCGAAAGCGCGAATGACCTCGATCAGAATGCGATGGCTGGGGCTCATCCTGGCGGTCACCATTGCCGGCCCAGCCTTTGCGGCCGAACCGGATTTCTCCACATCGACCGTGACCCATGAGCCAACGAAAGTCATCGCCGGCGACGTCGTTCACTACACCGTCACAGTCACCAACACAGGCGGCGCCGCGGGCTATGCGGGCGTCACGACCACCCTCCCGCGCGGTTACTTTATTCGCGCAAGTGGCGACTGCGCCGCCGCGCCACCAGATCGTGAAGACCGCAGGATTGCCTGGCAGCAAGGGCGCTTCGCGGCCGGCGCGACCAGACAGTGCCGCGTTGAGCTGCTCACCCGTCGCGATGCAGCCGGAACGTCGGCGCCGCTCGTCACCGAGATATCGATGGTGCTGCCCTCCGGCTATCACCGTGTCGAAGCTGCCCCGGTGCTTGCGACGCCACCGGACCCGAACATCGTCCGCGCTGGCGCGATGGGGATCACGCGCGCCGGACTGGTCATGCTCACGCTGCTTGGCATCGGCCTCGCCGGTGCGGCGGTCGTCATGTTTGCGTCAACGCGCGACGGCGGCCGCCGCGGCATCGCACTTGGCGCCTGGTTCGCAGTCGTCGTTTCGGTCGGGTTCCTGTTCATCTTCGTCGGCCTCGCGCGAAATGATCTGCGGAGCTACACCGACTATCGCGAGACCTCGTGCTCCGTCTTCGACTCGACGATCCGCGCCGTTCAAGGCAGCGGCAACAGAAGCAGGTCGAAAACATACGCGCCGGAATTTGCTGTTCGCTACGCAGCGCTCGGTACGGAGATCTACGCGTCGGCCGCGCCGCCGGCCAGCGCCGTCAGCTTCGGCCGGATCGGCCATTCGCAGCGCCAGCTCGAACGCTTCGCGGTCGGTTCGGTCCAGCCGTGCTGGTTCGACCCCCTCGACGTGCGGACCGTACTCCTCACGCGCGGCCCGGGCGCCGCCTACCTGTTTGCGCTGCTGCCATTGGCGGCGCTGATCGTCTTCACGTGGGTGCTGCTCGGGGCTGTGCGCCCGAAGAGCCGGCGGTTCCGCGCGGCCTGAGTCACTCCCACTCAATTGTCCCCGGCGGTTTGCTCGTCGTAGACGACGCGGTTGATGCCCCTCACCTCGTTGATGATGCGTCGGCACACGTATGCAGAGAAAATGCTAAGCCCATGAGTGTCATCAAGTTTGCTGCGAATCCCGACGACCTGGCCTCACGCCCTTTTCCAGCGCCCAATCCAGGAACTCCAGGACGCGCTGCCTGCGCGCGAAGCGCTCTTTCAAGAGACGAACATAGGCCTTGTGTTGATCCACGCTGTGCAGTTGATTGAGATACTGCAGCATGCCAAGCGCCCTCGAGAAATGCGGCCAACTGCCTTTGGCAAGGCGCAGCCTGACGAGCTCTTCAAAAAGTTCAATCGACTGCGCTGGAAACACCTGCCCGATCGTCTCCGCAACTCGCTCCTTCATCTCCAATGAACATGGAAACTTGCGAGCGCCATTGCAGGCTGCCTCCAGCATTTCATTGTCGAGCAGGATGCCAAGCAGAATATCCGCAAAGTAAACCCTGGATTTCTTGTCAGCGGCTTCAGTCTTGGCCTCGAGACGCGCAATGACCCAATCGCGAGCCGGCTTCCCGAATGCGCAGAGCTCGGCACACAAATTGCGGGCTTCCAATATGCCGAAGCGGCTCCCAATCTCCGCCGCGTTCAAGCCGTTGCGCAGCCTCAATTGCGCCTCCGCCTTGCGTCCGTGCTCAACGAGCAGTTTGGCGGTTAGGCGCGCGAGTGCGACATGGGGTTTGCCGGCAAGGGCGCTCAAACCTTCTTCGGCATGCTGCAGGGCCGTGTCGGGGCGACCCTGCTGAAGACAGAAATCGACCAGAGAGACATACTCATACGTCGATGGAAGATACTTTGCCCGGAGCGCGATGCGGGCGTCTACGTTGCCCTCGCTTTCAGCGTAATGATCGAGAATGCCCCTCAAATGCCGGTAGATGCCCGGCCCCGGACCGCCGTTGGTGCTTGGGGTGCAAAGAGGTAGATCCGCCCATGCTCGCTCAGTGAGCTGGCGATATTCGGCGAGGCCGGACATGCCGAGCACGTCGGCGTAGGCCTTGAACGAGTAGCTGTCGATTTCTGTACCCGACACTGCTGCAATCCAACCTCGACAGGGATCGAGCCAGCTCGAACGCATCGGGACGCGCCGTCCTGGACGCGGCCAGATGGATTTTTTGTGCACGATCAAGCAGTCTGTTGATTCTGAAATCGTCCCGATCGATCTTGTCGATGGCGAGATCGAGTTGTTCAATTGCGTGCTCTGCCAATTTCAGCGCGACGTTCGCCCGCCTGGTCCTGGCGAGCCCCCTCACGGCGTGAAGAACTACAGATATCTCGTTGGTCCATGCCTCGATCCGCCGCCAATCGAAGTTTTCTACGCCCGTGGCGTCGTCAAGAGCTTTGCGGAATCCGGCGTCGACGGCCTCATCATCGAGGTGGCGCACGCCGTCGAAGGCGAAGCGGGACTCGGTATCGGCGGTCATGACGGCAGCGCTCATATCAATCGGGCGGCAAGCTCATTCCAGAACGTTAGCACAAGGCTCGAAGGTGCGGCACTGCGGCCGATCAGGGCCGGATCGAGCGCGGGCAGGTCACCGTCGCCGTGCTCGCGCGAGCCCGGAACTCTCCGCCTCGATGAGATGCTGGCGCGCTCCTATGCGGTCGCGGTCGACAAGCTCGCGGGGGCTGGCGCGTGCCTTCGCGTCGACCAGACGCGCTGGCTGCGGACCATGCGCATTGCATGTCCGGATGACGCTTGCTTGCAGCGGACCTATCGCCTGCGGCCGAAACCGATGACCGCCGAAGGGCGGCTCAAGGAAGAAGGCGGCGGCTACGTACCCACGGCTCGCAACAGCGGCCACCGAGCTGCGATTCCCGGGCAAAACGTCTTCGAGCCGAGGACCGCATTTTTGGTATATCACCTGCCCTCGTAGCGGCGGGATTGGCCCGAATACCGCCGGCTCCTACTCCCACTCAATTGTCCCCGGCGGTTTGCTCGTCACGTCGTAGACGACGCGGTTGACGCCCTTGACCTCGTTGATGATGCGGGTGGCGGTCTGGCCGAGGAATTTCATATCGAACGGATAGAAGTCTGCGGTCATGCCGTCAGTGGACGTGACTGCGCGCAGGCCGACGACGAAATCATAGGTGCGGCCGTCGCCCATCACGCCGACGGTCTTCACCGGCAGCAGCACCGCGAACGCCTGCCAGATGATGTCGTAAAGTCCGGCGCGACGGATTTCCTCGATGTAGATCGCGTCCGCCAGCCGCAGGATGTCGAGCTTCTCCACCGTGATCTCGCCCGGGCAGCGGATCGCAAGGCCCGGTCCCGGAAACGGGTGGCGGCCCACGAACACGTCCGGCAGGCCAAGTTCGCGGCCGAGCACGCGGACCTCGTCCTTGAACAGTTCGCGCAGCGGCTCGACCAGCTTCATGTTCATGCGCGCCGGCAGCCCGCCGACATTGTGGTGCGACTTGATCGTCACCGACGGCCCGCCGGTGAACGACACGCTTTCGATCACGTCGGGATAGAGCGTGCCCTGGGCGAGGAATTCTGCACCGCCGATCTTTTTCGCCTCTTCGTCGAACACGTCGATGAAGAGTTTGCCGATGGTCTTGCGCTTCTGCTCTGGATCGGCGACGCCGGCAAGCTCTCCCAGGAATAGCTTTGACGCATCAACGTGAACCAGCGGGATGTTGTAGTGATTGCGGAACAGGTTCACGACCGTCTCGGCCTCCGCCAGTCGCAACAGGCCATGATCGACGAACACGCACGTCAGCTGGCTGCCGATCGCCTCGTGGATCAACACGGCGGCAACGGCCGAGTTGACACCGCCGGAGAGCCCGCAGATCACCCTGCCCTTGCCGACCTGGGCGCGAATTTTCTCGATCGCCTCCTCACGGAAGGCGCGCATGGTCCAGTCGCCCTTCAGCCCTGCGACCTTGCGCACGAAGTTCCGGATCAGTTTTGCGCCATCCGGTGTGTGCACCACCTCCGGGTGGAACATCAGCCCGTAGTATTTGCGCTTCTCGTCCTGGATGATCGCGAACGGCGCATTCTGCGAGACGCCGGCGACCTCGAAGCCCGGCGGCATCCTGGTGATGCGGTCGCCATGGCTCATCCAGACCTGATGCCGCTCGCCGACCTTCCAGTCGGTTTCGAACAGATCGCTTTTGGCTTTCACCTCGACATCGGCACGGCCGAATTCGCGGTGGTGCCCGCCTTCGACCGTGCCACCGAGCTGCGCGGCCATGGTCATCTGGCCGTAGCAGATGCCGAGCACCGGCACGCCTGACTCGAAGATCGATTGCGGCGCACGCGGCGAGCCCGCCTCATGCACCGACTCCGGTCCGCCCGACAAAATCACCGCCTTCGGCTTCATGTCGCGGAATGCCGCTTCGGCTTTCTGGAACGGCACGATCTCGGAATAGACGCCCTCCTCGCGCACACGCCGCGCGATCAGTTGCGTCACCTGACTGCCGAAGTCGACAATCAGAATCTTGTCATGCGCCGGTGCCGTGTGCGGCGCCGACTTCGAGCTTTGCATTGGCTGGGGTCATGGACAGCAATTAAACGCATCGCTGCCGCACGGCAACATGTCCGAGCCCACCTTCCGAGTCTTCCACATTCGGGACTGGACAAATCCATATACGTCAACAATACTGACCTATATGGAAGGCTGACTGCCATGAGCGACGACGCGCACAATGACCTGATCGCCCTGGGCGAATCCTGGATCGCCGCGTGGAATTCGCGCGACCTCGACCGCATCCTGGCACTCTATGCCGATGATGCGGAAATGACCTCCGACGGGATCGTCCGGCTGGGTTTCACGGTACAGGGTTCAGTGCGCGGCAAGCAGAACCTGAGGGCTTACTGGAGCAAGGCGCTGGCGACGCTCCCTGACTTGCACTTCACGCCGATTGGATTGTTCACGAGCCCGAACAGCGTGGTGGTGCACTACACCAACGATCGCGGGCAGACGATCTGCGAGTACCTGCGCGTCGGCCAGGTTGGCGCGAACGCAGGTCTCATTGTGCAGGGTTCAGCGAACCATCTTGCGCAAGCGGCGTAAGATCAAACGCCGTTATCCTTGAGCACCTTCTGGCAGGCCGGCGAAATCTTGGGCCGGTTCTGCTGCAGGCAGCTCAGAATAACCATGTCACCCGCATCCATCACGGCCTTGCAAAAGCGCGAGACGTCGCGGCCGCATGACCGCTCCTGAGCATCGCGCGTGCCGGCCTGCGCAAAGGCGTTTGTCGCAACCGAGCTGGCAATCAACGCCAGCAGCAAAACCTTTTTCAACGTCATGTTCCTTTCATCGCGGGCAACACAACGTCGCCGCATCCTCACGCAAGTCTAGCGCTCTACGACCGCCTCGCTAATGAGGTCTTTTCAAGACAGATACAAAAAACCCGTCGGTTTTCGTCCGCTGTGGCGTCAGCAACACACCTTCCGCCGACAGCAATGCCGCATCGCGAAAAGCAACCGCGCGATCGTTTAAGGGGGCAGTGACATTTGTCGCATGGACAATTTCGAAATCCGGATGACGCGAAATGAAGCTGCGAATCTGTTCCCCGTTTTCCTGCGGCAGAACCGAACAGGTGATGTAGGCGATGCGGCCGTCCGGCTTCACGAGCCTCGCTGCGCGGTCGAGCACTTCGATCTGATCCTTCACGCGCTGCTCGAGCGCGCCGGGACGCGTCCGCCATTTCGCATCCGGGTTGCGCCGCCAGGTTCCGGTGCCGGTGCACGGCGCGTCGATCACGACCAGATCCGACGTACCGGCGAGACCGGCAAGCGGATCGCCTTCCTTCGGCGAGCGGACATCGGCGTTGTGAACGCCGGCGCGCGACAGCCGCTCGTGGATCGGCGCAAGCTGGCGCTTGTCGCGGTCGGTGGCGATCAGACGGCCGCGCCCCCCCATCATCGCCGCCAGCGCCAGGGTCTTGCCGCCCGCACCGGCGCACAGGTCGATCACCTGCTCGCCGGATTTTGCGCCGGTGAAGAGAGCCGCAAGTTGCGAGCCCTCGTCCTGGACTTCAATCGCGCCCTTGATGAATTCGGGTTCGGCCTGAATGCCGGGACTGCGCGCATCCGCGTCGAGTTCGATGCGGATACCCCAAGGTGACCACTGCGTTGGTTTCGCGCCAAGGTGACGCAGCGCGGCGAGCAGCTTGTCGCGCCCGGCCTTCAACGTATTGACGCGCAGGTCGAGCGGTGCGCGGCGCGCCATCGCGCTCATCTCCTCGATCCGCGCATCGCCGAAGACCTTTGCCAGTTCGTCCTCGAGCCACTCGGGATAATCGCCCACCACGTGGGCCGGCGCGCCATCGAGCGTGCGCGAGGTCAGCGCCGCGCGCTCGCCGTCGCTGAGCGGTGCCGGCGCAAAGCGACCGCCGTCGCAAAGCTTTGCGATCCGCTCGGCATCGAACCCGCGCTCGAGCTTCAGCATCCCCAGGACACGTCCGCGCGGGCTGTCGTCATCCATCAGCCAGGCCGACGACGATCGTCGCCGCAGCACGTCGTAGACGAGGCCGGAAATGCCTGCGCGATCGCCGGAGCCGGCAAAGCGATGCGCCACGCCCCAATCCTTCAGCGCATTCGCCGCCGGAACGCGTTGCGTATCGATGGCGGCGATCACCTCCATCGCAGCGGAAAGACGGGCAGCAGGAATCATGGAGTTCCAATCAAACGGGGCTTTGTCCCCCGCTCAATAGACGCGAAGCATCCTCGCGGCAAACAGGATCCACATCACCAGCAGAACCAGCACACCGGCGAAGAAGGCAAGCGAGCGGTGCTTCACGTTGTTCGACGTGACGAAAATGCCCGCATGCACATAGCGCGTCACGACGAACACCCAGGACAGCAGCACGAACATCAAATCGGCCTGCCGCAGCGGCAGCGCCACCGCGACGAGCACGTAGAACAATACCGGGAACTCGAACTGGTTCTTCAGGCAATTGGCAATTTGCGTGGCTTTCTTCGGCCAGTTCGGCTCGTCCAGCGCGATGTCCTTCATTTGCACATCGCGCGCCACCAGCGCGCCGCGCCGCTCTTTGCCCATCCAGAACAGCAGGATGAATACGAGCGCGACAAGCACGAATACCGGCAGCAACACCTCAGCGACTGACATGGCTGGCCTCCCCCAGGGCGTCAAAATTGCGCCCATGCTGGCTATATCGGGCTCAATTAACCGTGACAATCGAGCGGCCTTGAACCTTACCTCGGGGTCCCAGACCAACTGCCAGAGAGGCCTGAAAACACGCGCTCAGGCACTGTCGCACCCTTTGGATCGTCATGGCCTACGTCGTTGCCATCATTGCAGGTTTTGCCGGTGCAGCGCTCGGCTGGATTGCCGCGGGATTTGCAGCTGTGGCGATCATGCACATGCTCGGCATGCCGCTGACCGCGAATGCCCTGCCCGACACCTTCCACCTGCTGAACCAGCTCGGCGCCATGGCCGGTTTCCTGCTCGCCATCGGCCTCACGCTGCGCTTTTCCGGACGGGCAAGGTCGATGCGCGAGGGCGCGCAAAGCAGCCTCGTCGTCGCGGCCGCGCTGGCCGTCATCTTCGCCGCCGGCTCGAATCTGCGCTTGAGCGCAATGGAGCATCTCGGCCTGAACGCCGGTGCGCGTACCATCGAGTTCGAAATCCGCCTCCCTCCGGTGGTCGCGACCGGCTCATCGAAACGCGAAGCGCAAGTCGAACTGCTCACCGACCTCAATCAGACCATCGCGCAACTGCGCGGCGCCGAATGGTCGGCAAGCGACGACGGCCGTGCGATCCTGAAGGGCTTCGTGCCGATCGAGTTCCGCACCGCGCAGCGCACGCTCGTGCTCAACCTGCCCGGCCAGCCGCAACGGCTGTTCAAGATCCGCCTCGCTGCCAATCCCGGTCGCACGGCTGAATTCAGCCCGTGGCATCTGGTCGATTTCGTCGCCAACGCAAAGGGCGACCGCGAGCGTCCCCCGCTCGACGACAATTTTGCGATCCGCTACCGCGTGATCTGATCAATCCGAAGACCGAGGACGCCATGACGAATCCGCTTCGACCGACGGTCGTGGCGGCGGAGCTGCTGATGGCGTCGCTTGCGGCCAAAGCTGTGGCCAGCGAGGATGCCCACTCTCGCTGAAGGATCGGGTTCAGATGTCCGTTGAGCATTCGCAGAAGCACGCGCCAAAATCGGCCAGCACGACCAATTGGCCGATCATCATCTGGGCGCTCTACCTCGGCGCGTTCGTCACCATGGGTCTGACGATGCTCGCCGGCGCGATCCTTGCGCATGTGAAACGGCCGCAGCTTGCCGGTACGCCCGCCGAGTTGCACATGACCTACGCGATCTGGACATTCTGGGTGACGGTCGCGGTCACCATCTTCGGGTTTGCCGCACCGTTCGAGTACTCCGGTCTCGTATTTTTCCCGCTGATGCTCTGGCAGTTGCTTCGTATCATCCGCGGCTTCCTGCGCGCCGTCGACGCACGGCCGATCGACAAGCCGCTCGGGCTGCTTTGAGAGAAGCCATCCGTCCGAGAGAATTCATGGACACACCGCATGTGCGGCACTAGATTTTGCGGATGATCGCACCAGAAACTCAATGAGGCAGCGCATGTCGATGCAGACGACCGAAAGCGGCACCGAACCGAAGACCTGGGCGCTGATCGTCTGGGGCCTCTACATCGCCTCATACTTCACAGGCGGCATCACGTTGATCGTCGGCGTCGTGATCGCCTATGTGAAACGCGCCGAGCTCGCCGGCACGCCATTTGAATTGCACATGACATCGGCGATCCGCACATTCTGGATCAGCGTGATCGGCTACATTCTCGGCGGCGTGCTGATGCTCGTTCTGATCGGCTTCGTTATCGTCGCAGTCGTCTTCGTCTGGCAGCTTTTCCGCATCATCCGCGGCATGGTCCGCGCCATCGACGGCCGTCCGATCGACGATCCGACGGGGTGGTTGTAGGCACGGCGCCAGTTGAATCTCTCCCCATGTGGGGAGTGTCGCATAGGCGGCCTCCGGCCGCCGTTCTCATCTGGAACGCCGATGCTTTCGCATCGGCTATGGCGAAGCGGAGGCCGGGGTGGGGGAGCGGCGAGAACCACAAGCCATGGCAAACGACGAGTGGCGAACGAAGTCGCGCGCAAAATTCGCACGCTCGGACCATCCTTCCTGCAAGGACAGAGATAAGAACGCGCGTCTCTTGATGCGAACTATGCTTTGTCCGGTCCGATCCGCACGAGCTGCTTGCCGAAATTCTCGCCGCGCAGCATGCCCATGAAGGCGCGCGGCGCGTTGGCGAGGCCTTCGGCGACGGTCTCGCGATGCTTCATCTTTCCCTCGCCGAACCATGTCGTCATGTCGGCGAGGAAGTCGTTGTAGCGCGCGGCGAAGTCGCTGACGATGAAGCCGCGGATGGTGAGGCGCTTGGTCAGCACGTTGCGCATCAGGAACGACATCGCCTTGCCGCCTACCTCCTGCTCGAATGCATTGTATTGCGAGATCAGGCCGCAGACCGGAATGCGCGCGAACGGATTGAGCAGCGGCAGCACCGCTTCGAACACCTTGCCGCCGACGTTCTCGAAATAGACATCGATGCCCTTCGGACACGCGGCCGCGAGCTTGCCCGCCATTTCGGGATCGCGATGATCGAGGCACTCATCGAAGCCGAGCACGTCCTTCACGTATCTGCATTTCTCCGCACCGCCGGCGATGCCGACGGCCCGCGCGCCCTTGAGCTTCGCAATCTGGCCGACGGCCGAACCAACCGCCCCCGACGCCGCCGCCACGACGACCGTCTCGCCCTGCTGCGGTTTGCCGATGTCGAGCAGGCCCGTGTAGGCCGTAAATCCCGGCATGCCGAGCACGCCAAGTGCGGTCGATGTCGGCGCAGACTTCGCATCGATCTTGCGCAGCCCCTTTCCGTCCGAGACGGCGTGGGTCTGCCAGCCGACGCGGCTCAGTACGACGTCGCCGGCCTTGAAGTCCGGATGATTGGACACGGTGACCTCGCTGATCGTAGCGCCCTCCATCACCTGATCGATCTGAACCGGCTGCGCATAGGACGCCGCATCGCTCATGCGCCCGCGCATGTAAGGATCGAGCGAGAGCCAGATCGTCCGCAGCAGGACCTGGCCGGACCCTGGCGACGGCATCGCCACATCTTCCAGCCGGAAATTCTCCGGTTTCGGTTCGCCCACAGGACGCGCGGCAAGAGCGATACGTTGTGCGGTGGCCATGAACGTTTTCCCTTTTCAGGTTGCGACTTTTCTGGAATCGAAGAAATGCCAGGCGGTCGCGAGCAGAAGCGCGGTCGCCATCAGCGAGTATGTGGGGGTGTAGCCGAGCGAGGCAACACCAACCGTGCCGAAAAACGCGCCGCCCGCGAGGCCGACATCGGTCCAGGTCGAGTAAGACGCAAGCGCCGCGATCCGATCGGTGGATTTCTCGGCGGCCAGGACCGGGCCGACGGTCGACAGGATGCTGCGCGCGCAGATGACGATGAGCGCGCCGGCGTAGATGAAGCCGGCGGCGACGACGGCCAGACCCGCGATCACGCACAGCGTGCACGGGAGCAGCAGACGGTGCGCACCGATGCGGTCGGTGACCGGGCCGCTGGCGAACGCAAGCGAGATGCCGACGACATGCCGAAAGGCCATGATCAGACCTGCGCCGATGATCGCCTGCGAGGTCGACATGAATCCCGACAGCAGCACCGAGATCGTCGTGCCGAGCACACCGTCGGCGGCGAACGCCAGACCGAAGAACAGGATGTTCAACGGCGTCGGTGTCCAGCGCTTCTCCACCGGCGCATCGCCTTTCGGTTCGGCCCGCATCGGCGGCAGCATGAAAGCGATCGGAACAGCCACGAGGCTCAACAGGCCATACAGCACGAACATCTGGTGCGGGCCGATCGCGATGCAGAGCGGGCCGACGGCGACCAGCGCGAGCAGCGGTCCGGCGATGCTGGCCGCACGCGCAACGCCGATGCGCTTGCCGGCGCCGCGGCCGTCACCATAGGCGTAGGCCGTCATGGTGAGGTTGAGGATGCCCCACGCCCCGCCCCAGATGCAGCGGGCGATGAAAAACACGATGAAGCTCGTCGCAAGGCCGTAAGTGAGCGTAGTCAAGGCCGCAGCCAGACAAGCGGCGGCGGTCAGCATGTTCGCGCCGAACCGCCGCGCAAGCGGTGCGACCCAGCCGTAGCCGAGAATGCGGACGATGCGGTTGACCGAGAGCAACACGCCGACAAGAAGTGCGTCGAGGCCGAACGTCGCCGCATAGAGCGGCAGCACGATATAGATCACGCCGTCGCCGAACCAGGCGATGCTCAGGCAGGCGCCGGAGATGATGGTGTTGCGATAGCCCTGCTCTGGTGGCGCGACCGGTTCCGGCTCGTTTTGCTGTTCTTGTGCCGCCACCCGCTCCGCCGCTCCCGGACATCTCTGGCGCGATGGGCTCGCGCGCATGTTGTTCAACGCGCGATCATCCATCGGCGAGCGGACAATGACAAGACGCCCAAAAAGAGTGGGCGAATGCGCCTCGAGAGCGCACCGGATCGTCCTCGCGCATACCCGTTCGAAGAACGGCTATGCGAACGACCAACTACACCCCGCCCGGATAGTTCGGCGCCTCGCGGGTGATCGTCACGTCGTGCACGTGGCTCTCGCGCAGGCCAGCACCAGTGATGCGGACGAACTCCGCCTTGTCGTGGAATTCGTCGAGGTTCTTCGCGCCGACATAGCCCATCGCAGCGCGCAGGCCGCCGACCAGCTGGTGCACGACGTTGCCGACCGGGCCCTTGTAAGGCACCTGCCCTTCGATGCCTTCGGGCACGAGCTTCAACGTATCCTTGATGTCCTGCTGGAAGTAGCGGTCGGCCGAGCCGCGCGCCATTGCGCCGACCGAGCCCATGCCGCGATAGGCCTTGTAGGAGCGGCCCTGCCACAGAAACACCTCACCAGGTGTCTCATCCGTGCCGGCCAGCAGCGAGCCGACCATCGCGATGTCCGCGCCTGCGGCAAGCGCCTTGGCGAGATCGCCGGAATATTTGATGCCGCCGTCGGCGATCACCGGAATGCCCGCCTTCTTCGCAGCCTCCACCGTATCCATGATCGCTGTGAGCTGCGGCATGCCGACACCGGCAACGATACGCGTGGTGCAGATCGAGCCTGGACCGATACCGACCTTGATCGCATCCGCGCCGGAATCGATCAGCGCCTGCGCGCCCTCGGTCGTCACCACATTGCCCGCGATCACCTGCACGGCGTTCGACAGCCGCTTGATCCGGTTCACCGCCTCCAGCACGCGTGAGGAGTGGCCGTGCGCGGTATCGACCACCACGACATCGACGCCGGCCTCGATCAGCCTTTCGGTACGCTCGAAGCCGGTGTCGCCGATCGTGGTCGCAGCCGCGACGCGCAGACGGCCCTGCTCGTCCTTGCTGGCGTTCGGCCAGGCGACGGCCTTCTCCATGTCCTTCACCGTGATCAGCCCGACGCAGCGATATTGATCGTCGACCACCAGCAGCTTCTCGAGGCGATGATGATGCAGAAGCTTCTTTGCTTCGCTTTGACTGACGCCCTCGCGCACCGTGACGAGTTTCTCCTTCGTCATCAGTTCGGAAACCCGCTGGTCCGGATCGGTGGCAAAGCGGACGTCGCGGTTGGTGAGAATGCCGACCAGCTTGCCCGGCTTGCCGTTGCCGCCGGTCACCACAGGGATGCCGGAGATGCCGTGGGCCTTCATCAGGTTCAATGCATCGACGAGTTTCTCGTCGGGGCCGATGGTGAGCGGGTTCACCACCATGCCGGACTCGATATTTCTTCACCTGGCGCACCTGCGCCGCCTGCCCGTCGATATCGAAGTTGCGGTGAATGACCCCGATGCCGCCGGCCTGCGCCATGGCGATCGCCATGCGCGCCTCGGTCACGGTGTCCATTGCGGATGCGATGATGGGGATATTCAGCGCGACGGAGCGCGTCAGGCGGGAGCGGACGTCGGCTTCGGAAGGGAGGATTTCCGCGAACCTGGGTTTCAGCAGGACATCGTCGAAGGTGAATGCTTCGCGAATGCCGTTACGCCAGTCCTGACCGTTCATCGCCATATCCTCCGGTTTCGCTCGTATCGACGAAACGATGATAAAGGGCTCCACCCGGCCCGCAGCTCGCTGCAGCCGAATCGAGAACCCTTCGTTTGGATTGGCGCTGGTCGTTAGCACGGGAGTTCCCCCATGCAAAGGGCTGCGCTGCGTGGAATGCGGAATTGCACGCATTTTCCGGTGTTTTTCCCGGATAGCAGGCCTGCAGCGCGCGCCGGTGACAGGCGGGAACGGATTAACTAGGAGAAGTCGCGGTCGAGGGGCAATCGCTCCGAGCGGCGCGTTTCATACTGACCTGATCACGACACCCGGCGCCGCTGCTCGCGAGGTCCGGAGAGGTCCATCATTTCATTCGGGCGATGCGAAAAGAAAGAATCGTTCCCCTGATCGTTGCCGCGGCCCTGTTCATGGAGAACATGGACGCAACCGTGATCGCGACGTCGCTCCCCGCCATCGCCACCGACATCGGCACCAGCCCGCTGACGCTGAAGCTCGCGATCACGTCATACCTGCTGGCGCTGGCCGTGTTCATCCCGGCGAGCGGCTGGGTGGCAGACCGCTTCGGCGCGCGGCGCGTGTTCACCAGCGCCATCGTCGTCTTCATGCTTGGATCGATCGGCTGCTCGCTGGCGCAGAGCATCGAACACTTCGTCATCGCCCGCACCATTGAAGGCATCGGCGGCGCGATGATGACGCCGGTCGGCCGCCTGGTGCTGTTGCGCTCGATCGACAAACGCCAACTGGTCTCGGCGATGGCGTGGGTGACCGCGCCGGCCCTGATCGGCCCCGTCGTCGGCCCCGCGCTCGGCGGTTTCATCACCACCTACTTTTCCTGGCACTACATCTTCCTGATCAACATCCCGATCGGCATCATCGGCATCTATATGGCGCAGCGCTATATCGATCCGATCAGGAGCGACGATATCCAGCCGTTCGACTTCAAGGGCTTCATCCTGGCCGGCCTCGGCCTGGGCGGCATCGCCTTCGGATTGTCGGTCGCAGGCCTCAACGTCCTGCCCTGGCCGGCGGTGATCGCCTTCATCGTCGGCGGCGCCATCTCGATGACGCTCTATCTCCTGCACTACAGGCGCGTCGCGTTTCCCGTGCTGGATTTCAGTCTGCTGCGGCTGAAAACCATGCGCGCCGCGATCGTCGGCGGCTTCCTGTTCCGCCTCGGCATCGGCTCCCTGCCGTTCCTCCTGCCGCTGTTGCTGCAGGTCGGCTTCGGCCTGTCGCCGTTTCAATCCGGACTGATCACGTTCGGCTCGGCGGTGGGCGCACTGTTCATGAAGACGCTCGCGGCACGCATCATCAATGCGTTCGGTTTCCGCGGCATCATGACGGTCAACGCCATCGTCAGTTCCGTCTTCCTTGCGGTTTGCGCATTGTTCACGCCGGCCACGCCGCTGTCGATCATCCTCGTCCTGCTGATCGTCGGCGGCTTCTTCCGCTCGCTGCAGTTCACGGCGATCAACACCATCGGCTATGCCGAGGTGGATATGGCGCGCATGAGCCGGGCCACCACACTGGTCAGCGTCACCCAGCAGCTCGCGATCTCCGCCGGCGTCGCCGTCGGCGCGTTCTCGGTGGAGCTGACGCTGTTGATGCGCAAGGGCGCCGAACTGTCGGCGGCGGATTTCGCGCCCGCCTTCCTCGTGGTCGCGCTGATCTCGGCCACCTCGGCGATCTTCTTCTTCAGGATGCCGTCGGACGCGGGCCACCAGGTTTCGGGCCGCCGCGCGAAGGAAATCTCCAGCCAGAAGGAGGTCGACAAGGCGGCGGAGAAGCAGGCGATCGAAGAGACCGAGGACGCGCGCGATCAAAGGTTGGGGTGATTGGGCGAATAGCGAATGGCGAACAGGAAGTGCGCCGATGCTGATCCGTTCGCTATTCGCTGTTCGCCCCACCGCCCCGAAACCCCGTCGCCAGCAGATAGCGTTCCGAGGAATCCTGCCGGCTCGCGGCCGGCTTGACGTGGCGGATGGTGGTGAAGTCGCGCTTCAGCTGGGTGAGCAATTCCGCTTCCGCGCCGCTCTGAAACACTTTTGCCAGAAAGGCGCCGCCGGGCTTCAGCACCTCGCAGGCGAAGGCCGCGGCGATCTCGACCAGACCGATGATACGCAACTGATCCGTCTTGCGATGACCGGTGGTGTTGGCCGCCATGTCCGACATGACGAGGTCCGCGCCATCGCCGAGCATCGCGCGCAGCTTCGCAGGCGCATCGTTGCTCAGAAAATCGAGCTGCGCGAACGTGACGCCGGGGATTTCCGGCATCTCCAGCACGTCGATCGCGACGACCTTGCCCTTGCCGTCGGTCGCGCCGACCTTGGCTGCCGCGATCTGGCTCCAGCCGCCGGGCGCGGCGCCAAGATCGACCACGGCCATGCCGGATTTAAGCAGCTTGTACTTGTCGTCGATTTCTTTCAGCTTGTAGGCCGCGCGCGAGCGAAAGCCTTCGCGTTGCGCGCGCAACACGTACGGATCGTTGAGCTGGCGCTCCAGCCAGAGTTTTGAGGAGAGCTTGCGTTTGCCGCCGCTCCTGACGGTGACGTGCAGACGGCCTGTCTTGTCCTTGCTCATGCCGACCGCAGCAAGCCGTCTTCGCGCATCATCTGCACCAGCATGCCCTCGCGCAGGCCCCGGTCGGCGATGCGCAGGCGCGGACATGGAAACGCGTTGCGGATCGCATCGAGGATCGCGCAGCCCGCAAGCACGAGGTCGCCGCGCTCGGTGCCGATGCAGGCATTGTTCACGCGTTCCTCATAGCTCATCGCCAGCAGCCGCTGCACGGTGCTCGTCACGTCGGCATCGTCCATCCAGATTCCGTCCACTTGCCGGCGATCATAGCGCGGCAGATTGAGAAAAATGCCCGCGACGGTGGTCACCGTGCCGGACGTGCCCAGCAGGTGCATGCCGCTGAGGTTACCGCCATGCTCCTGCGCGAACGGCGCGAGCATTGCGGCGACTTCATCGACCATCGCCGCATAGGATTGCGGTGTCACATGAACGCCGCCGCGGCGCTCGGCGAGCGTCACGACGCCGACCGGCAGCGAGACCCATCCGCCGATCTTCGGCATGGCCCCGGGCCGTGCCGGATCGCAGTCCAGCCGCACCAGTTCGGACGATCCGCCGCCGATATCGAACAGAATAGCACCGTTCGCGTGCGGATCGAGCAACGGCAGGCAACCCGTGACGGCCAGCATGGCCTCGGTCTCGCGGTCGATCACCTCGAGACGGATGCCGAGCTCACGATCGACCCGCTCGCGAAAATCGTCCCTGTTCGACGCCGCGCGACAGGCCTCGGTCGCAATCAGCCGCGTCCGCCCCGCGCGCTTGCTGACGATCTTGTCGCGGCAGATGCGCAAGGCGCCCAGCGCACGATCGATCGCCGGTTCGGAGATCCGCCCGGTCTGGGAGATGCCTTCGCCAAGGCGGATGATGCGCGAGAACGAATCGACGATGCGGAACCCCGCATCGGTCGGCCGTGCGATCAAAAGCCGGCAGTTGTTGGTGCCGAGATCGAGCGCGGCATAGGCCACATCGTGCGCCTGACGCCGGGACGCGCTACGCCCGTGCGCCTCATCGCGCGGCACCGCGCCAGCGCGCGGCCACGACTCCTGTACCATTTCAAATTCCTGCGGCCGCGGACGTATGCCCAGGCGGCCTGATGTTTCCGATTCAGGCAAAGTCTAGCAGTGCCGAGAACCTGTGCAAGGCTGGGGCGTGACCTCAATTGCGGCGCGCCAGGGAGAATTCCTTGACCGCCGCCCCGGCACGGGCGGCATGCTGCAATCGTCATTGTCGCTGTCGCAGCAATTCGTTACTTTTATGCACGCGCACCCGTCAAATGCGTCCAAATCCCATTCATTGGTCCGGATTCCGCAATGCAAGATCATCCGTCATCCCGCTCGGTCGAAAACACCATTGCAGCGCAAAAGTACGGCATCGGCCAGCCGGTGGTCCGCAAGGAGGACGACACGCTGGTCCGCGGCAAGGGCAAATACACCGATGATCTGAACCTGCCTGGGCAGGCTTTTGCGGTGATCGTGCGCTCGAGCCATGCGCACGGCGTGCTCAAAAAGGTCGATACGGCCGACGCCAGGAAGATGCCCGGCGTGCTCGGCATCTGGACCGGCGAGGACATGGTGGCCGCGGGCTATGGCAATTTCGTCAGCCGCATGCCGCTGAAGAGCAAGGACGGCACCCCGCTGCTGCAATCCAACAAGCCGATCCTTGCCGTCGGCAAGGTGCGCTTTGTCGGCGATCCGGTCGCCGTCGTCGTCGCCGAAACCCTGGCGCAGGCCAAGGACGCTGCCGAAGCCGTGTCGCTCGATATCGATCCCCTGCCCGCGGTGACGCGCGCCGCGGATGCGATCAAGCCGGGTGCGCCGCAGCTCTATGAGAGCGTGCCGAACAACATGGTGCTCGATTTCCACTATGGCGAGACGCCGAAGGTGGACGAAGCTTTTGCCAGGGCCGCGCATGTCGCGAAGCTCGAACTCGACAACACCCGCGTCGCAGTGGTCGCCATGGAGCCGCGCTCGGGGATCGGCGACTATGACAAGACGCGCGACTTCTACACGCTGCATGTGCCGACCCAGGGCGTGGCCGGCAACCGCGTGCTGCTCGCGACGCTGTTGAAGGTGAAGGCCGACCAGATCCGCATCCTCACCGGCAATGTCGGCGGCTCGTTCGGCATGAAGTCGGTCAACTATCCCGAATACACCTGCATCCTGCACGCATCAAAACTGCTCGGCCGCCCGGTGAAATGGACCGACGAACGCTCCGGCAGCTTCCTGTCCGACAGCCACGGCCGCGCCAGCGAAGTGACGGCCGAACTCGCGCTCGACAAGGACGGCAACTTCCTCGCCGTGCGCGTCACCGGCTTCGGCAATGTCGGCGGCTACCTCGCAGGCGTGATGCCGAGTCCGCTTTCGCTCGGCATCGCCAAGAACATCGCCAGCGTCTACAAGACGCCGCTGATCGAAGTGAACATCAAGTGTGTGCTGACCAACACCACGGTGATGGGCGCCTATCGCGGCGCGGGCCGCCCGGAAGCCAACTATTTCATGGAGCGGCTGATCGAGCGCGCATCCGACGAGATGGGCATCGACCGCATTCAGCTGCGCAGGAAGAACCTCGTGAAGAGCGCGCAGATGCCTTATCTGGCCTCCTCCGGCCTGCAATATGACAGCGGCGATTTCCCGGGCGTGATGGCGAATGCGCTGAAGGCTGCCGACTATGCCGGCTTCGCCAAACGCAAGAAGGAGAGCCGCAAGCAGGGCAAGCTGCGCGGCGTCGCGCTCGGCGCCTATCTCGAAGTCACCGCACCTCCGGGCAAGGAACTCGGCAAGATCGTGTTCGACAAGGACGGCGGCGTGACGCTGATCACCGGCACGCTGGATTACGGCCAGGGCCACGCGTCGCCCTATTCGCAGGTGCTGTCCGACCGGCTCGGCGTGCCGTTCGAGAAGATCCGTCTCGTGCAGGGCGACAGCGCCATCGTGCACACCGGTAACGGCACCGGCGGCTCGCGCTCGATTACGGCGAGCGGTCAGGCGATCGTCGAGGCATCCGCGCTCGTCATCGAAAAGGGCAAGGAAGCCGCCGCCCACGTGCTTGAAGCCTCATCCGCCGATATCGAATTCTCCGGCGGACGTTTCACCATCGCCGGCACCGACCGCGGCATCAACATCATGGATCTCGCCAGGACGCTGCAGGAGGGCAAAGGCAACGGCGGCCCCTCCTCGCTCGACGTGGATCATGTGACAGGTGACGTTCAGGCGACCTATCCGAACGGCTGTCACGTCGCCGAAGTGGAGATCGATCCCGACACGGGCGCGATCGCGATCGTGAAATACACCGGCGTCAACGATTTCGGCGTGGTGGTGAACCCGCTGATGGTCGCCGGGCAAGTGCACGGCGGCGTCGCGCAGGGTATTGGCCAGGCGCTGATGGAATGCGTCAGTTACGACTCGAGCGGCCAGCCGGTCACCGGTTCATTCATGGACTACGCCATGCCGCGCGCCGGCGACATCCCGGACTTCGTGCTCGACAGTCACCCCTCGCCGGCGACAACCAATCCGCTCGGCACAAAGGGCTGCGGCGAAGCCGGATGCGCGGGCAGCCTCTCGACCATCGTCAACGCGGTGATGGACGCGCTCGCCGATGTCGGCGTCAAGCACATCAACATGCCGCTGACGCCGGAGCGTGTCTGGCAGGCGATCCAGACCGCAAAGTCGAAGGCGGCGTAACATAAGGGGCAACGACCATGGCTCAGGCTGAAGCAAAGGCGGCGCGCATCGGCGCCGAGCCGAGTCCTGCGATGCGCGAGGTGATGGCAATCGACGCGAAACTTCGCGCCGGAAAACCGGAGCCCAAGACCATACCGGAAGAGCGCGCCCTGCGCGCCGGCATCTGCGGCTACTGGGTCGAAGGTGCGCCGGTCATGCAGCAGACGACCGATGTCAGCGTGCCGGGTGAAGCCGGTCCCGTTCGCGCCCGCGTCTATCGACCGACGGCGAATGAAGCAGCACCCATGGTTCTGCTGATCCACGGCGGCGGATGGGCGTTCGGCAGCATCGAGGAGACCGAGCCGCTGGCACGGCATCTCGCGGCGATATCGGGCGCGGTCGTCGTCTCCACCAGCTATCGCCTTGCGCCGGAGCAGCCCTATCCGGCCGGTCTGCACGACTGTGAAGCGACGCTGCGCTGGATCAAGGCCGAAGGCAGAAAATATGGCGGCGACCCGTCGCGACTTGCGGTCGGCGGCGGATCGGCCGGCGGCAACCTCGCGGCAGCCGTGGCGCTGCGCGCGCCGCCCGGCACCTTCAAGGCGCAGCTGCTGTTCTACGGCGTGCTCGGCAATTCATTCGAGACCGCGTCGTATCTCGCGTTCGGCGATGGCCGCTTCGGCCTCTCGCGCGACCGCATGAAGATGTTCTTCGACATCTATGTCGGCAAGGGCGATGCCGGCGATCCGGCGATCACGCCGATGAACGCCGACCTGACGTCGATGCCGCCGGCCTGGGTCTGCGCGGCGGAGTGCGACGTGCTGCACGACGACTCCGTGCAGTTCTACGAGAAGCTCCGCGAACTCCGCAGCGGCGACCAGTTCATCCTCGCTAGAGGTCTCAACCACGGCTTCATCAACCGCGTCCGGCACCTGCCGCTGGCGAAGACGATGATCGAGAGCGCGGCGGCATTCGTGAAGGCGAAGGTGTAGCGGAGTTTATTCTCCGCTGTCATCCGAGGCCCGACTTACGCAATCGGCGTCCTTCAGAAACTGTTTGACCTTGTCAAACCTGCCGGAGAGCCTGGAGCATGAGAGAAAATCAGTCGGCCGCGCTCAGCCCTGACTCGGTCATCGAGCAGATGCGAAACAACGGCGTGTCGCACGTGGTCTGGCTTCCGGACAGCGAAACAAATCACCTCTTCCTCAAGATGCGTCAGGACAATTCTCTCGCGCTTGTCGGCGTATCGCGGGAAGGTCACGCCTGCTCGATTGCGGCCGGCCTTTACGCCGGAGGGGCAAAGCCCGTTATTCTGATCCAGAATACCGGCCTGATGGAGTCGGGAGATTCATTGCGGGGCTGGCTTTTCAATCTCAAGGCCCCGGTCGTATTCCTGGTCGGTTACCGCGGCTACACGCGTCACGGCGTCAACCAGGACAGCGCCGCAACCTACACCGAGCGCTTCCTGATGGCGTTCGATCTGCCGTTTTACATGATCGAGAGCAACGACGACGCGGAACGCATCTCCGTTGCGTTCGCCGAGGCTGAACGGACACGCCGCCCGGTGGTTGTCCTCATCGCCGACGAATTCCACGGTTTTAACTAGAGCATGATCCGGAAAAGTGGAAACCGGTTTTCCGAAAAGATCATGCTCCAAACAAAAGGATGGATCGTGATGACGATTTGAAGAAACGTCATCACGATCCAGGCGCCACATGATGTACATCAAGGAACTGGTGGCGGCCTTTGCCCCCCATCGTGGCAATGCGCTGGTCGTCTCGGGGCGCGCCGGCAGGTACTGGAGCGAGTTCAGCGAAACGGAATTCGACCTGCCGCTTGGCGATCCGTCCATGGGTGGACATGCAGGTTTCAGTCTTGGCCTGGCGCTTGCGCAACCCGATCGGCCGGTGGTGGTTTTCGATACCGAGGGCGATCTGCTGATGAATCTCGGCATTCTGGCCACCATCGCCGAGCAGGCTCCGCGAAATTTCTACTACGTCCTGATGGACAACGAAGTCTACGCGACGACGGGAGGCCAACCCGTGCCGAATGCCAAAAAAGTCGCATACGACGCCGTCGCGCGCGCCTGCGGCATCGAGCGGACGTACGCATTCACCGACATCGCGCAGGTCTCGAAGCAGCTGCCGACAATCCTCGCCAGTCCGGGACCTGTGTTCGTCTGGAATAAAGTGCATCCCGAAATCGAGAATCTTCCGATCGGCCAGCGCGTCTCCTGGCGCAAACGCACGCCGGCCCAGGTCATCAACGACACAAGACTGGCTCTGGGGGCATCCTCGAAGCGATAAGGCGCCCCTGCTCGAACTGTAATTGCAGAGCTGAGGTGGCGTTTACAGCTGATCAATTTCGGATAGGCTCGCCTCCACAAAAACAACAAATGTGGAGGTTGCGCAGATGACTGGACGTTTCACCCGTCGCGATGTTCTTGTTTCAGCTGTTGGAGCGGCCAGTGCGTCGCTGATTGCAGCACCGGCGGTCGCACAAAGCTGGCGTCCATCGAAGCCGATCCGCATGATTATCGGCGATGCGGCAGGAGGCGGCACCGATCAGGTGAGCCGCATATTCATCGAGTATCTCACAAAGCGGCTCGGACAGCCCGTCCTCGCCGACAATCGACCCGGTGCCAATGGCGTCATCGCAGCCACCGAGCTGAAGAACGCGGCGCCGGACGGCTATACGCTGCTTTACATGGTGGGCTCGGCATTGATGACGCAGAAGCTTCTTCACAAGAATCTTCCCTACGATCCCGTCAAGGATTTCGAGCCTGTCGCCGCCCAGCCCGTTGCGGGCCTGCCGCTCATCGTCAACCCGGCGACCGGCGCCAAAACCCTGGAGCAGTTCGTCGAATACGCCCGCAAGAAGCCGGCCAACATCGGGACCTATGGCGCAGGGTCGCTGGCGCATGTCGGCATTGCGGCGATGGAAAAATTCTACAAGGCACCGTTCACGCCAGTGCATTACCGTGGCAGCGGTCTGATGTGGGCCGATCTCATGGTCGGCTCGCTGGATGGAGGCATTGCCAGCGGCGCGGTCGGAATGAACGTCATTCTCGCCGGGAAGGGTACGGCGCTCGCGATCCAGGGACGCAACCGGCTTTCTAAATATCCGGACGTTCCCACGTTCCTGGAACTTGGCGGATCGGACCCGGGACTTTCGCTGATGAGCGTCACCGGCATCCTCGCGCCGGCCGGCGTTCCGGATCACATCATCAATACGATCTCAGAACTGTCGGTCGAGGCCGGTCGGGACGAAGCGACGTGGGAGAAATTCATGACAGCCGGTGCCGAGACGAGGCCGATCGGTCGAGCCGAGTTCAAGCGATGGGTGAATGAGGAAGGGCCGGTCTGGACCGAGATGACCGGTGGCCTCGGACTGTCATCGAATTGAGGGGGGATTTGAACGCGCAGGACAAACCCCGAAGGCATTCGCCGCTACCAGGACCACCGCAATCCAATCAGCGAATGAGTGAACATCGACAGCAATGACGCCGAGCGGACGACGCCATTTGTCCGGACCACCCTACGCTAGCTCGCGCCGGCCCGGGCGCCTCCGGCGATCGCTTCCGATGGGGTGAGGCCAAAGGACGCGCGGAAGGTTCGGGTCAGGTGCGCCGTATCGGCGAAGCCCGCGTCCATGGCGGCTGTCCGCACCAGTTCACCGGCAGCGATCTGGCGCGCGGCATGCTGGAGCGCTGACCATTGCTTGAATCGGCGAAAAGTGACGCCGGTCGCTGCCTTGAACATCCGCAGCGCGCCGGTTCGCTCCATCTTCAGGCGATGCGCCAGCTCGATCTGGGACAATCGCAGCATCGGTTCGGCAATGATGGTCTCGATCACGACACTGAGCGGCTGCGGGATTGGCGTTGCTCCGGACGTGAGCCGATCGCGCAGCTCAGTCTGGGCGCCGGCTTCCTGGAAAAGGGCGTCGACCGCGATGTCCGCAAGCCGCCCCTGCAGCCGTTGCGCGCAGGAGAAATTGCCCGGCCAGCTCAATCCGTCCAGATAGATCACGTTGATGCCGCCATCCGCACAGATGACCTTGTGCGCGACGCCGGGCCGAATGAACAGAACGTCGCCCGTCACCTGCTCGCCGGCGCTGATGACCGAAACCGGTCCCCGCCTCCCTGCGATGACGCAGGGGGCCGGATTGCAATGCGGGGCGAGGTGCCCGACATCCACCGAGAACACCGATGCGGGAAACGGAAGGCCGGCGCTCGACATCGGCAAACTATCGTCCGCACGTTTGTTCAACGCAAGCCTGATCGCCAGAGCGTATGCATCATGAAGGAAAACGCACATGGAGGACAAGGTCGTGGAGGAGCAGAGCCGGCGTGCAATCTCATCAAGAAACAGGGAAAATTATCTGAAAGCAAAAGCGGCCTTCAATCAAAAGGATATGGCCGGCTGCATGAGCTATTACGCGCCCGGCCATCACATCCGGTCGCGCGATGTCGGGCCGGGACGCCAGCATATCGAGCGGTTCCTGTCGTCGATGCATGAGAGCTGGCCGGACCTCGTGATCGTCGTCGAGCATGCTGTTGCGGAGGATGACTGGGTTGTCGGGCGATGCACGACGACTGCGACGCACGCCAGAACGGTGATGGGAGCAGCACCCACCAACCGGCAGGTTCAGGCGACATTCTGGGATATGCATCGCTTCGATACTGATGGCCGCATCGTTGAGACCTGGAACCTGATGGACAGCCTCGCTATCATGCAGCAACTGGGGCTCGTTCCGGCGCAACCGAAGTGAGGGGTGCGTCGCGGCATCTTCGCCGCGCCGGATCGGCTTGCTCTTGCAGCCCGAATTGGCCGATCCGCCGCCCGGTGGTATGCTCCCGGCAGCGTTGAAGGAGGACATGATGGCTGAAGCGAAACTCGCTCCGAACCTGCCGGACTGGATGATCAAACACGCGAACCGCTATCTTGGCAGCGGCGGAACCGACGGGCACATGTACAAGACAACCGTGCCCGGGCGCGGTGAGATGACGGTGCCGGCGCTGCTGCTGACCACCACCGGCCGCAAGTCCGGCGACAGGTTCATATTCCCGCTGTATTACGGAACGGAGGGCGACAGTTACTTCGTCATCGCCTCAAAGGGCGGCGCGCCCGAACACCCGGGCTGGTATCGCAACATCCTCGCGAACCCCGAGGTCGAGGTCCAGGTCGGCACCAAAAAGATCACCGCGCGGGCCAGGACAGTGGCGGGCGAGGAACGCGTCCGGCTCTGGAAAAAGGCGCTCGAATTCTGGCCGCCCTACGCAGACTATCAGCTCAAGACCGAGCGCGAGATACCGGTGGTCGTGCTGGATCCGGTGCATTAGAGCGTTTTCCATTTGGCTTGCACCGGTCGCTCCACACGCGATGCCCGCAGCGCTTCAACGAAGGCACGATCCAGGGTACAAGCAAACTGGTTCTTCTGCCCGCTTGCGTGGTGAACGCAGCCTCGTCAACGTGTGTGGGCAGGGAAAGACGAGGAGCATTCCATGGAGCGGCGCCGTCTTGGTTCTTCTTCGCTTTCAATTCCGCCACTTGTGTTCGGCGGGAATGTCTTCGGCTGGTCCGCCGACGAGGCGACCAGTTTCCGCCTGCTCGACATGCTGGTCGAGGGCGGGCTGACTGCGATCGACACCGCTGACGTCTATTCGCGCTGGGTTCCGGGACACCAGGGCGGCGAGTCCGAGACCATCATCGGACGCTGGCTCGGCAAACGCGGCAAACGCGACGATCTCACGATCATGACCAAGGTGGGTATGGAAATGCCGGGCCGCGGCAAAGGTCTGTCGCCCGCCTGGATCAAGCGCTCGGTTGAGGATTCGCTTCAGCGACTGCAAACCGACTACATCGATCTTTATCAAGCTCATCAGGACGATCCGGCGACTCCCCTGCCCGAAACACTTTCGGCTTTCGCCGATTTGATCCAGTCGGGCAAAGTGCGCGCCATTGGCGCTTCAAACTACAGCGCCCAGCGGCTGGAGGAGGCCCTCACGACCAGCCGTGACAACAATCTGCCGCCGTATGTCTCGCTGCAGCCACACTACAATCTGGTGGAGCGGCCGATCTACGAGGACGCACTGGAGGCCACCTGCCTGCGACACCGGCTTGGCGTCATTCCCTATTACTCCCTCGCGAGCGGCTTTCTGACCGGCAAATACCGTTCCACGGCTGATCTGGGCAAAAGCTCCGCCCGCGGCCGGTCGGCGGGAAAATATCTGGAGGGCAAAGGCACGAAGGTGCTGGCCGCCCTCGATGAGGTCGCCGGCGCGACCGCGGCGACACCTGCGCAGGTAGCGCTCGCCTGGTTGATGGCGCGGCCCGGCATTACTGCACCGATCGCCAGCGCCTCGAAACCTGAACAGCTCGGAGATCTTGTCAAGGCCACCAGGCTGAAGCTGTCATCTGCACAGATCGCGTCACTCAACGCGATGAGCGGGGCTTGAGCCTGTCTCTGGCCGTGAACTTGATGCGGATGCTCGATGCCGGGACTCCAGCGAAGTGATTTGCGATAGCGGAACGAGCTGATCTCCGCATTCGACTGCATCCATGACATGGCCCGGCCGCAGCCGACGTTCGAGGACAACCTGCGCAACCCGTGCTGGCGAGGATGTACGGCTTCCCGTTGTTCTCCTGCATGGCTTCGGCGATATCGGAGCCGGGCCCGGGACGCTCGGCTTTAATTCCGACGTCGCCGAAAGCATGAGCCGCGAGGCCGGTCTCCCCCCCAACGCCGCAACACAGCCGGACCTGGCCGCGCTCACAAACCGCATTGTCGCCCCCGGAGGGGATGGTACTCTTGCCCGATAGACCGGGATAACCGGCGGCCAGCGCATAAGGGAATTCGGGAAGAGCAAACGCACAATCAGACATGACGCGCAGCCTTTAACGGCAAGCCGCATGCACAGGGGGAGGCAACGATGTCATCGAAATTCACCCGTCGCAGCATTTTGAGCGCAGGAGCTGCGCTCGCGAGCGTGCCGCTGATCGGCCGCAGCGCAAGAGCGCAGGCCTGGAAGCCGACGAAGCCGGTGCGGGTCATCTGCGGCTATCCCGCCGGCGGCGGCTCCGACGCGCTGGCGCGTGCCTTCTCCGACTATCTCTCCAAGCAGCTCGGCCAGTCCTTCGTGGTGGAGAACAAGGCGGGCGCGAGCGGCAGTGTCGCGGCGCTCGAGGTCAAGCGCGCGGCGCCGGACGGCTACACGCTGATGTACACCATCTCCACCACCATGGTTTTGAACAAGGTGCTGTACAAGAACCTGCAGTATGACACGGACAAGGATTTCGACCTGATCTCCTACGTGCCGGTGCCGGGCCTGCCGCTGGTGGCTTCCACCTCGACCGGCGCGAAGACGCTCAAGCAGTTCGTTGATTTCGCCAGGAAGGAAAAGTGCAATGTCGGCACCTACGCCGCCGGCTCCTTCGCGCACCTGTGCATCGCCGAATTGAACAAGTCCTTCGACCTGAAGATCGAGGCGGTGCACTATCGCGGCGAGGCGCCGATGTGGAGTGATCTTGCGGGCGGCTCGCTCCATGGCGGCATCGGCGGCCCCGTGCCGGCGCAGAACATCGTCGACACCGGCAAGGGCTGGCCGGTGGCGATGCTGTCGAAGAAGCGGCTGAAGAAGATGCCGGACGTGCCGACCTACCTCGAGCAGGGCCTCACCGGAAGCTTCTTCAGACTGAGCGGCTACACCTGCATGGTGGCGCCGGCGGGCCTGCCGGAGGAGATCGCCGAGACCTATTCGAAGCTGTGCGTCGCGGCCGGCACCGATCCGGTGACCTGGCAGCGCATGGAGGCAGCCGGCGCCGAGGAGCCGCCGACCAGCCGCCAGGAGTTCGCCCGCCTGCAGCGCGAGGAGGCCCCGATCTGGCGCGCGGCGGCCAGCGGCCTCGGCGTGCAGCTGGATCAATAGGCGGGTTGGCCATAGGTGTTCTTGGAACGGCGTCGCTGCGGCGCGCGTCGACTGCGCGCGCCGCTCCGCCCCCCTCGCGAGATCAGCGAGGAGTCCCCGGCAGGGATGCACGAATTTGCCGCGAGAAATCGGCTGCGCCATCGGCGGCGTGCGCGGCCTCGTTGATGAGGGAGCGCCGCCGCAGTTCGTCAAATGGCAGCGTCGTATCGACCCGCCCCGAGTGATAGAGGTAGCTGTCGATCAACCCGTTGAGGAGATGACGGATATCGAACCGGCCACTGCGACCGGCCGCATTCGCGTAGCGCACGATGTTGATCGTGCAGCTGTTGGTCAGCAAATGATAAAACTCCGGCCGATCGGCCAGTTCGTTGATCCGCGTCAGGTACACCAGCAGAAGCCGGCGTGCATCGTCGGCCGAGGTATTGAGGCGGTAGAGATAAACCGGCTCGTCACGGTGATTGGTGCGCACGCCCACAACATCACGCTCTTCTCCCACGACGTAGATCAACTCGAACTGCTTGAACATGGATGCGACGGGTGCAAAGCCTTCGCCGACCTCAGGTCGTGTTTCGATAGAAATAGCCGGGGCGGTGCGTTGTCGAAGATGAAGCTGACGAACGTGTGTCCCACCGGCCCCTCCAGAAAGTACGACACGTAGAAATCGAGGCCGATCAGGTGCGACAGCTGCACCTCACGTTCCTCGTAGCGCACCGTGAAATCATTCCGGGTACGGTAGTCGAAGTTGCGGACACCCGTCAGGCGCACGTGGTCGCCGTCGATCACCGCCCGTGGCATCACCGCGACTTCCGGTCGCCAATTGCGATCGTGCGACGGCGGGATTAAAATCCACCACACGACAACGCCAAGGAACAGTGCGGCCAGGATCAATGGCATACGCCGCCGGCGTGAAATCCATAGAGCCCAGATCGCGAATGCCACAAAAGCCACCGCGAGCGCCAGACGCAGCTCGGTCACAGGCAGATTCGAGTAGTAGATTGCCAGGGTGGCCCACGCGACAAGCACAACCCGGCACAAGATTCCAATCGCCGCGATTAACCAGCCGAGCGACCATCTGAGCCAGCTCGGTGAACTCACCCCGCTCTCCCGCCGCTGCTAGGCGAGGCTGTGCGTTTTGACGGGATCAAGGCCCCTCGGACCTTCTCAACATGCGATTTCGACTGGTTGGCGTGCAAGTTCCGGGGCCACGCTTCGCGCTCCCCGAGTTCGATGATCGTCTGCGCTCGGCGCCTTGGCGCGAAGCACGCCGCGATCAGATCCTTCACCGATGCCGACACCGAGTTTCCCCGCTGGTCCGTCGACCTTCTGACGGCCGGCATCTTGGGATCGACTTGCAAAATGCGTCAAGCACCAAAGCGCTATTTGTTGTGACGCAGGCAAAATCAGGCCACCGTCCGCCGGGCTCCTCCGGTGCTTCTTTTTTTGATTGCCAAGGAGCATTTTCATACTAAAATTTCTGCATTACCGGCTGCGATGCGCTGCCCTCTTGCCTTTCTTTCTTTGCCTTTCTTGCGATCAAACTCTGGCGACCGGCGAACCCGCGCCATCGGGCCGTAAGGGCGCGAAGCGCGCAAGTTAAGTTAAATTGCGTGAAGGAGGCCGTTGTGAACAAGGCCAGCCCCCTTTCTCTTGCTGCCTCTCTTGCCGTCGTGGCGCTTTGTCTCGGCGCACCAGCCTCTCCCTCTGTCTCGTCAGCACTGGCACAAAGCGTCACGATCGATCGTGACGGCGTCCGCATCGATCGACGATCGCGCGGGATCGATCGTCGCGAGGCGGTACGCATCGCGCGACGAAACGGCATCGATCGGGTGAGTCATGTGAATATGCTGGGGCGATACTGGATTGTCAGCGGCGAAACACGGCGTTGGCGCGACTTGTTGCGGCTGACCATCGACGCCCGAACCGGCCGTGTTGTCGGGAGGCGGTACATCCATCGTTAGGTTCGGCTCGGCCCGCACCGAACTCGTTTTGCGGAGGATCAAGTTGCTCTGAAACCTGTCCGTCGCTGCAGCCGCTGTCATTTCACGGCGAGGTCGGCATTAACCTCGCCGTGGGCGTCGCAAATCTTTCACTTCGATGAGTTCACCACGTTCAATCACGCAAGGACGTTCTTGAAATGGACGTCGGGCCTGGAGACGATCGCAGCAAACGATCGCAGTCCCCGAGGATCGACACAAGAATGAAAGGTCATGCAATGAGCAACAGGCTACGTCGCACCCTGGCTTCATCTCTGCTGTCCGCTCTGTCGATTGCTTTCTGCCATCCGATTGGCGCGCAGGAGCGGTCGAACGTCACACTTTTCGAGAACGTGCGCATTTTCGACGGCAAGAGCGCCGTGCTCTCGGCTCCATCCAGTGTTTTGATCCGGGGTAACGTTATCGAACGCATCTCGATCACGCCGATTGCGGTCGATCGTCGCGCCGATACGCGCATCATTGCCGGTGGCGGGCGCACGCTGATGCCCGGCCTGATCGATGCGCACTGGCACGCGATGTTGATCCGGGTGACCCCGGCGCAGTCGATGGGCGACGTCGGCTACGGCAATCTGCTGGCCGGCGCCGAGGCGACCGACACTCTGATGCGTGGCTTCACCACCGTTCGCGACGTCGGCGGGCCGGTATTTGGTCTCAAGAACGCCATCGACGAGGGCACCGTCAAGGGCCCGCGTATCTATCCGTCGGGTGCCGTGATCACCGTCACCAGCGGGCATGGCGATTTCCGCCAGCTCAGCGATGTGCCGCGAACCATCGGCGGAATGCTCCACCGCATGGAGCAGACCGGCGGTGCAATGGTCGCCGACAGTCCCGACGAGGTGCGCGTGCGCGTCCGCGAACAGCTCATGCAAGGCGCCAGCCATATCAAGTTGACGGCGGGCGGAGGGGTGTCGTCGCCGTTCAGTCCGATCGATGTGACCACCTTCACCGTGCCCGAGCTGCGCGCCGCGGTCGAAGCAGCCGAAAACTGGGGCACGTACGTCACCGCGCACGCCTTTACCGTCAATGCGATCCAGGGAGCCGTTGAGGCTGGCGTCAAGTGTATCGAACACGGCATGCTGATGGACGAAGCAACCGCCAAGCTGATGGCGGAAAAGGGCATCTGGCTGAGCATGCAGCCGCTTCCCGAGGACCTGAGGCTGGGCTTTCCTGTCGGCTCGGTGCAGCGGGCCAAGGCCGACGAGGTCTGGCCCGGCATAGCCCGGACCTACGAACTGGCGAAGAAGTACAGGATCAAGACCGCGTGGGGCACCGATGTTCTGTTCTCCGCCGCCTTGGCGCGGCAGCAGGGAGCAATTCTCGCCTCACTCACGCGCTGGTTCACGCCCGCCGAAGCGCTCATCATGGGCACCTCGACCAACGCCGAACTGCTGGAACTGTCCGGAAAGCGAAATCCATATCCGGGAAAGCTTGGTGTCGTGCAACAGGGGGCGCTCGCGGACCTGCTGCTTGTCGACGGAAATCCGCTGGAGAATATTTCGCTGATCGCGGATCCAGCGAAGAATTTCCTTGTCATCATGAAGGACGGTCAGGTCTTCAAGGATACTCTGCCCAAATAGTCCCGATCCCGGGTGAGTATCCGTGCCGCCAAAGGTCTTCCGGATCTGCTGCAGTGAGTGCGAGATGACCCGATCGGCTTTCCCGTGATTGTACAGGCCTGCCTCAATGGCGCGCGCAGCAGCAGCTTCCACGCGATGCTGCCGCTGACCGCCGACGCGATCGCCCGCGACGCGGCGGCGTCCGTCGCGGCCGGCGCGGCCGAGTTGCACATCCATCCGCGCGGCGCGGATGGACGGGAAAGCCTGTCGGCGATCGATGCGACCATCCCCGCCGTCCGGCGCGCGTGTCCAGGCACCCTGATCGGGGTTTCGACCGGCGCCTGGATCGAGGACGACGAAGCAGGCACACGACGGGCCATCGCCGCATGGACCGCCCTGCCCGACTACGCGTCGGTCAATCTGTCGGAGCCCGATGCACCCGCGGTCATGCAGTCGCTGCGCGACCGCGGCGTCGGAATCGAGGCGGGACTTGGCTCGATTGCCGACGCCGGGCGTTTCATCGCGCTTGCCGGCCACACCCGCGTCTTCCGCATTCTGATCGAGATCGGCGAGCAGGATTTCGCGGAAGCGCAACGGATCGCCGGGGCGATTGCCGCAGTGCTCGCGCGCGCAGACCTGCAGCGCCCGATCCTGCTGCACGGATCGGACGCGACCGTGTGGCCGTTCGTAAACCTCGCACGGCAACGCCGATGGTCGACGCGGGTCGGCCTCGAAGACGGCAGGTCTCTGCCGGATGGAACGGTTGCGGAGACAAACGCGGCTCTGGTGGCCGCGGCGGTCGCGATCTTTCGTGCGCGCTGATATCACTCAACCTCACGATGCGCCGCCACCGACGATCGACAGATATCGTCGCACACCACACCCATCGCTGGCGCAAATCGTGCATGGATTCACAACATGACGGAAGCCTCAAAAAACCTCGACCTCGCCGTCCAGGACATCGCTGCGGAGATGGCCCAGCGGCCGGATCGCGGCCAGGTCGCAACATACATCCCCGAGCTTGCCCGGGCCGACACGAAGTGCTTCGGCCTCGCCGTGATCGATGCCGACGGCCATCTGGCGGCAGCCGGCGACAGCGATATGCCGTTCTCGATCCAGAGCGTCTCCAAGGTCTTCACGCTGACGCTGGCGCTGGGCCTGATCGGCGACCGGCTGTGGCGGCGCGTGGGTCGCGAGCCGTCCGGCAGCCCGTTCAATTCGATCGTCCAGCTCGAGTTTGAACGCGGCGTGCCACGCAACCCGTTCATCAACGCCGGCGCAATCGCCGTCTCCGACGTCATCCTGTCGGGCCATCAGCCGCGCGAGGCATTGGGCGAAATTCTGCGGTTCATACGGTTTCTGGCCGACGATCCATCGATCACGATCGACCAGGCGGTTGCGGCGAGCGAGCAGCGAACCGGATTTCGCAATGTCGCGCTGGCCAACTACATGAAATCCTTCGGGGTGCTCGACAACCCCGTGGACCTCACGCTCGGCGTTTATTTTCACCAGTGCGCCATCGCCATGTCGTGCCGGCAGCTTGCGGCGGCGGGACGTTTCCTGATGCATCTGGGAAAAAACCCCGACACCGGACATTCGGTCGTGCAGCCCGAGCGTGCGCGGCGGATCAACGCGGTGATGCTGACCTGCGGTCACTATGACGGGTCGGGCGAGTTCGCCTACCGGGTCGGACTGCCCGGCAAAAGCGGTGTTGGCGGCGGCATCCTCGCCATCGCCCCGGGCAAAGCCTCGATCGCCGTCTGGTCGCCGGGCCTCGACGCCTCGGGCAACTCTCACCTCGGCCGCACCGCCCTCGAGATGCTGACCAGACGGCTCGGCTGGTCCATCTTTGGATAGAGGTTGCCGCGGATTGCCGCCCGGGCCCGCATGTCACGGGGTCTTGGCTTGCACCGATACCGAAGTTCCCGGTCAAAAGGCCGGCGCCCGCACCACCGGACGCATGAACCTCCCGGCATGCTGTGCCGTCTAATTGGGTGAGTGTAATCGACGTATCCATCATGCGGACACTGGCGCTGCGATGCCTTGGTCTCCATCCCGTCAGTCCGGGGCAGCCGTCAGGTCAAAATGGCAGCCGGTCGCCA
Source organism: uncultured Alphaproteobacteria bacterium (assembly GCA_963774995.1). Taxonomy (GTDB): domain Bacteria; phylum Pseudomonadota; class Alphaproteobacteria; order Rhizobiales; family Xanthobacteraceae; genus P52-10. The sequence continues at coordinate 24,554 of CAVZHJ010000009.1, read as the reverse complement.
CCGGGTTGAGGAGTGGACATGAAATTTATCGCCAGATTTAGCGCCAGGTTTATCGCCAAGTTTAGCGTCCTGGCTTTTTCGTGCCTGCTGATGTTTTCAATGCCTGCCAGTGCAAACGACGCAGACACCTTCAAGGCGATGGTCGCATTGGCCAACAAGGGAGATGCAGAGGCGCAATACCATGTTGGCATGATGCACAATAATGGCATCGGCACACAAAAAGATCCCAGGCAGGCATTTGAGTGGTTTCAAAAGTCGGCGGCATCCAACGACCCGCTCGGAGCCTACAAGCTTGGTTGTTATTATGCCGGGCAATTTGCGGGCGTTGTACCGCCTGACGCAAATGAAGCACTGAAATACAAACTTGTTGCTGCCAAAGCCGGTTATGCGCTGGCCCAGCACGATGTTGCGATTCTTTATGCCAGACAGGAAAATTCTGAAGAAGCAGTAAAATGGTGGAAGACGGCAGGCGATCAGGGATTTCCTGATGCCCTCTACAGTTTATCCGGTTCGTATTTTCAGGGAAAAGGAGCGCCAAAGGATTTATCTCTGGCGTATGCGTATTTCAAACTCTCGAAAGTGCCGCCAAAAGACAAGGTGAACGGGATGGCCACCATATTGTCCAAACCGGAACTTGAGAAAGCAGAAAAACTGGTTTCCGAATGGAAGCCGCAACCAACAGCTCTGACGCTCAAGGCCATGCGCGGTGTTCAGGCAGCAGAAGACCTCTTGAAAAAAGCCCGCTGAGTTTCAGGCCAGGGCGCGCAACGGACAATGGGCTCATCCCCGTGATGGAAAGCACAAAGGCGACAGCCTTGGTTAAGGTGTCGCCTTCTACTGCTCTCAAGGCTCGCGCGTGGGCGCGAGCATCGCACATCCAGTACGGCTATTCGAACAGGAATATCGTTTCAATTTTCTTGTCCTCGCCGAGGTCAAACCTGGCGGTGGTCCTGTCGTCGATATAATAGAGATAGCCCTCGGCCCGCGGTTTAAGGGTCTTGGCCGGCTCTCCCAGTACTTCGCGCATTTTCGCGGACGTATCGGCGATCTTGACACCATTGATTGCGCCTTCGAACGGAGCATCGAGGCGGATCGTTTCGATCTTGCCGTCTTTGTCGAAGAAGAACCAGACGCCCCTGGTCTTCAACCGCAGTCCCTTCGTCCCCTCGCGGATACTTTTGACGGGTTCGGGCATCATATCGGTCTTGTAGACGTCCTGCACCTTGTCGAGGGTGTCGCCGACGCGGATCGGCATGCCTTCGATACTGGCTGTATGCGCGGCACCGAAACTTATGGAAACGAAAAACAATGCAGTCGCGATCGATTTCAGCATGCGCATGGCGTCAGCCTCCCAATGGTCCGAACATGTCCAGGCTCGCGCATACTCAAGGAGCACACTGTTAGGTACGTCACATACGCAACAAAAGGCCGCGGCGCTATTCGATATCGGATCAGCCGGCTTCGACAGTCACGCGCACGTGTCTTCTCAGGCCGCGCGAACTTGTGGGGCGGCCCGAGATGCCCCGCACCCGGTTCATGGTCCGCTATATCGCGTACGTACCGACCGGAGCGCGTGCGGCAGAGATATCGGCTCTGAAATCGCCAGGCTACAGGTGGCGGCGCTGTTTCACCGGGAGCCATCGCCGCGGATCTGAATGAAGCAGCCATTCCGCGGCGCACGTTGGTGATCCATGGTCGGCAACGCAGGTATGAGCGCCCGCACCGGTCTCACCCTTTATGCGCGAACTTGCCCGGTTAAGCGCAAGACGCTGCTCGGTGGTGATGCCGACCGCCACATGCACGATGCAGTCGCCGCAGAAGCAGTTTCTCCGACGTGCATGACTACTTTGGATTCCAGTCGCGTGCGAGCCTTTGCGCCGCGGTAATTTGCGAAGGACTCATCCTGGCGGCGACAACCATGCGGCCTTCTTCGGCGATTTTCCGAGTTTCGGCTTGCCCATCGTCCGACGCACTAATTCGTAGAACTGCAAGATTGAACCACTTGAGGGCCTCAATATAGTTTTGGCGCGGGCCGTCGCTGTAAGCAATTCCCAGGTCGGCCATGGCTTTGACGTGACCCTGATCAGCCGCTCTTTGATACCAGATCATCGATTCGTTGAGGTCCTGCGGGACGCCTTCGCCCTTGCTGTGGATTTTTCCCAGGAAATATTGAGCGGCTGCATTTTCCTGCACTGCGAGCGGACGGAAAATCCGAAGAGCGGTTGAGTAGTCTTGCTTGTCATATGCGGCAATTCCGTCCTCCAGTGGTCCGGACGCGGCCGATAACGTAAGGCTCACCACAAAACCAAATGCGACAAGCAATCTCGGGGCTGACATTCGAAGTGCTCCATGCAGCGAGGGAATGGGATGACACAGAGTGCGCTGAACTTCACGACAACCAGGCTCAACGACGCCGATCGCCGGCTTGCCGATGTGCTCGCCCGCATCGCCGACCATAACATATCGCGGCTCGATCAGCCCCTGCCGTGGATTGACGTACATCCGCAGTCGAAGCTGCTGCCCGAATACCGGCTGTCTGGCGCCATGGCCGGGCCGTATGCCTATGCGGGGTTGGCCGGGGGTGGCGAGTCCGGCAGTGGCAAGCCCAGGTCGTCCGGGCCAAGCCACCGGATTTGCCAGGGCGGCCCAAGGACCCAGCAATGCGGCGATGCCCAGCATTCAGTCAAGGCACCAGGCGTCGTGGTGCCGCTGGGAGTTGCAAGCCGGTCAAAACCGTCGCGTGCGGAACGCAGGCGTTTGCACTGCGTCCGAGGCTGCTGTTTGCCGTGTGCTGTTCCAACAGGACACGGTGTCATGTGCCTGGAAAGCACATGATGCCACGTGGTCACCCACGTGGCGCCGCGGGCGCGGTGAAACGCCCTGTGTTCCGCACGCCCCTTCGGGGGATCAAGGAACAAAGAGACCGGCGAACCCCGAGCCGGAGATGAACGAGGGGCGATGACGCATGTCTGGCGACAGGCGCGCGGGCTGTTTGACAATTGAATATCTAATACTGCGGCAGTCTCAGACTGCGGCGCGGATAACTGCGCCCTCTCCCCTTGTGGGAGAGGGCATGTACCACATCGACCACAAGCTCTGTCGGGTGAGGGGTCGCGACACGGCACGAGCTCAGTGGTTGTGGCGACCCCTCACCCAGCACAATGCAATGGCCAATGCCTCAATGCCCTCTCCCACAAGGGGAGAGGGCGCAGTCATGAGCGTTGTCGGAAGTTAAGCCGCCCGCACCTGCCGCGGCTCGTAGATCGCGGCGTGGGCGACGCGGGCGATCGGGGTCTTGCCGGCGATCACCAGGGCGTCGAGTTCGACGATCTTGTGGCCCTTGTTCTCGAAGTTCTTCGTGACCTTCGCACGCACCGAAATCTCGTCACCGACACGGCCGGAAGCGAGATGCTGGATGGTGCTGCCGACATGGATCCACGGACCCATCTTCGCATTGTGGGTCAGCGCCCAGTTGCAGGCGCGCAGGATGGTGCCGGAGTGGATGATGCCTTCCTTGCCGTAGACCGGATCGGCTTCGCAGATGCTCTTCAGGTAGTTCGCCTGATCCTCCTGCGAGAAGGTGAACGGGCGGATGTTGAGCCAGGCGCCGACCTTGTAGCTCTGCTCGTCGGCGGGCGGGCGGCGCTCGTTGTCGGGCGGCGTCGCAAGCTTGAAGTCGTCGAGCGAGGCGGATGCCCTGGCAGCCGGCAGCGTCGCGCGCCCCGTGCCGCAGATGACGCCCTTGCTTTCGATCTGGATGTCGAGGCCGCCGTCACGCTCCATCGCAGTGACCGTCGCGGTCTCACCATCGTAGAGCGGTTTGCCGAAGCGGCCTTCCATATTGCCGCGCTCGAGGAACGCGCGGCCCCAGATGGTGAGCGGCGCGTGGCTCATATAGGCGTAGACATCGACGCCGGGCACGAGGCCGCCGGTGAAGCCGAATTTCTTGGCCACCGTGTCGTCGTGCATCTTGTTTTCGGAAAGCTTTGCCGCGTTGAACGCCACGATGCTGTAGGGCGCGAACTGTGTCGACATGGAAAAACCTCCTTGGCGGTGCGAAGTTACTCGTCGACCGGGGCGAGCCCGCCGGCGTCCGACAACAGTTCCATGTGGTGATCGAGATCGCCGAACTGGGTCTGGATCGTCAGCAGCCGGCGGAAATAATGACCGGCCTTGTAGTCCATGGTCATGGCGATCCCGCCGTGCAGCTGGATCGCCTGCTCGCCGACATAGCGCGAAGCCTTGCACACATGCACCTTGGCGCCCGAGATCGACTTGCGGCGCTCGCTGTTGTCGGACTGATCCGACATCACGGTGGCCAGGATCGACATGCTCCGCGCCTGCTCGACATTCATCAGCATGTCGACGGCGCGGTGCTGCAACGCCTGGAAGCTGGAGAGCGGACGGCCGAACTGTTCGCGGGTCTTGAGGTATTCGGTCGTGGTGGCGAGCATCTCGTCCATGCAGCCGATCGATTCGGAAATCGTGGCTGCGATCGCGCGATCGAGCACCCGCTCGATCAAGGGATACGCCCTGCCCGGCTCGCCGATGACGTCGTCAGGACCGACCTTGACGCCCTTGAGGATGATGTCTGCGCCCTGATGGCTGTCGGCAAGCTTCATCGGCTTGCGCGTGAGGCCCGCCGCTTTCGCATCGACGATGAACACGCCAATGCCGTCCTTGTCGCGCTGATTGCCGGAGACCCGCGCGGTGACAAAAATCCTGTCGGCGCTGTCGCCGTGCCAGACCAGCGCTTTCTCGCCGTCCAGCACCCAGCCCTGGCCGTCCTTGCGCGCTTTGGTCGATACGTCGGCGAGGTCGAAACGCGAATGCCGCTCGGTGTAGGCGAAAGCCAGCAGGAGCTTGCCGTCCGCGATCGCCGGCAGCATCTCGGCCTTCTGCCTGTCGGTGCCGCCGGCCTGAATGAAGCCGCCGCCGATCACGACCGTCGGCACATAAGGCTCCAGCGCGATCGAACGCCCGATCGCTTCCATCACGATCGACGTCTCGACCGGTCCGCCGCCGATGCCGCCGTGCTCTTCGCTGAAAGAAACACCAAGCAGGCCGAGCTCGGCATACTGGTTCCACATCTCGCGGCTCCAGCCGAGCTTGCTCTCGGCAATCTTCTTGCGCGCGTTGAAGTCGTATTTTTCGGCGAGCAGCCGGTCGACGCTGTCTTTCAGCAGTTTCTGTTCGTCGTTTAGACCGAAATCCATGTCGTTCCTTTAACGCGTGATGCTCTTAACGTCGTCCCGGCCAAGCCATAGCCGTTCGAAGAACGGCGTCGGCGCAGAGCCGGGACCCATACGCCGTGTCGCCAGTTAAGGCGGCAAGCGCTCGTTGGCTAATTGACTCGGAGGCTATGGGTCCCTGCTTTCGCAGGGACGACACCGCTCATCGGCGTAAAAACGGCGCGGGTGGCGAACCGCCCGCGCCGCCAGTTGCTTAAACTCAATCCGGCGCAAAAGCCGGGATCGGCGGACCTTCCTTGGCCGGCTTGAAGACGACATGCACCTTCTGGCCGATCTTCAGCTTGTCGACATCGCAATCGACGATGTTGGTCAGCATCTTCGGGCCTTCGGCGAGCGTCACATACGCAAGCGTGTAAGGCTCGGGCACGCGGCGCATGGTCGAGTGGGTGTAGATCTCGCCCTTGCCGGACGCTTCCTTCCACTCGGTGTCGGAGCTGGCGCAGAACGGGCAGATCGAGCGCGGGTAGAAGAAGTTCTTCTTGCAGCCCTTGCAGAACTTGATCATCAGCTTGCCGCTCGCCGCCGCATCCCAATACGGCTGGCTCTCGGGATTGATAAATGCCGCCGGAAATTGACGCTCCGCCATCACACGCGCTCCATGATAAGTGTTCCCGCACCATGGCGGACGCCGAGCGAACCGCCCGTGCCGTGCGCCAGCGCGATATCGCAGTTCTTGACCTGCACCTTCGGATGCGCTTCGCCGCGCAACTGCCGCACCGCCTCGATCACCTTGGTGATGCCGCCGCGGTTGGCCGGGTGGTTGTTGCACAGCCCGCCACCGTCGGTATTGAACGGCAGCTTGCCGACGCCCGAGATCAGGTTGCCGTCGGAGACGAACTTGCCGCCCTGGCCCTTCTCGCAGAAGCCGAGGTCCTCGATCTGCATCAGCACCGTGATGGTGAAGCTGTCATAGATCGACGCATACTTGATGTCGGCGTGCTTCACACCCGCTTCCGCGAACGCGATCGGCCCCGACCAGCGGGCGCCCGAGTAGGTCAGGTCGGTATCGCCGCCGTTCTGTCCCTTCGGCGCTTCGCCGGCGCCAATCACCTTCACCAGCGGACGCTTGAGGCTCTTGGCCACTTCCGGGCTGGTGACGATCAACGCGCCGCCGCCGTCGGTGATGACGCAGCAGTCGAGCCGATGCAGCGGGTTCGAGATGATCGGCGAATTGACGACCTGCTCGACGGTCACGACATCGCGCAGGAACGCGTGCTCGTTATATTGTGCGTGATGCGAGGCCGCGACCTTGATCCAGGCGAGTTGCTCGCTGGTGGTGCCGTACTCGTGCATATGGCGCATCGCGCACATGCCGTACGAGTTGGCGACGACGATGCCGTAAGGCGACTCGAACGACGCATCCGGTGCAGTCGGGATCACGGCGCGCGGAACCGGCGAGGTCAAAGGCTTGCCCGCGAGCGTGATCAGCGCGACCGAGCATTTGCCGGCGGCGATCGCCTCAGCCGCATGCGCGACGTGCATGATGTAGGAAGAGCCGCCGACATCGGTCGAGTTGACGTGCTTCACCTTCAGGCCCATGTAGTCGACCATGCTCAACGGGCCGAGGCCCGGCGCATCGCCGGCGCAGAAGTAGCCGTCGATGTCGTCCTTGGTCAGGCCCGCGTCCTTCAACGCGCCGATCGCCGATTCGTGGTGAAGCTGCGGAACGGATTTATCCGGCGCCTTGCGCGTGGGGTGCTCGTAAGCCCCCATGATGTAAGCTTTGCCCTTGATACTCATTCAGCTGTGTCCTGCCCTTTTTTGCGAAACGCTCAGGTATCGCGATCTAATCACGGCGCAAGCGCCGGGCGCAAATCGTTACATTGCGTCGCGAGGTTGACCTCAGGTCCTTGAGCCATAGGTCTAAAGATTAAGACTTGGCGGCGTTCGTCCCTGGCGACATTTGTCATGGGCGTGCGCGGCGGGGCGAGACCGATATTTGCCTTGGGGTCGTGCAAAAAAGGAATGGCTTACGATTTGCCGGGCAGTGGTCGGCTCGCGCGCGCCGTGTATAGTCGCGCCCATATTCGCGTCAGAACGCCTCGCACATCCGGGCGCCGTTTTGTGCAAAGCAACCAAGAACGGCGAACCGGGCTGTTCCAGCATACGTAACGCGGCGGCATGCCGTGTTTCCGAAGAAACGTGGAGAAACGCTAACATGGACATGAGCTTCACCGCCGAAGAACTGGCGTTTCGCGACGAAGTGCGCGCGTGGATCAAGGCGAACCTGCCGGCCGAGCTGAAGCAGAAGCTGATCGACGGTGTCGTCCCGAACAAGGAGGATATCGTCGGCTGGCACAAAAAGCTCAATGCCAAGGGCTGGGCCGTGCCGCACTGGCCGGTGGAATGGGGCGGCCAGGACTGGAGCGCCACCAAGCGTTTCATCCTGCGCGAGGAACTCGAGACCGCGCCCGCGCCGCTGCCGAACGGCATGAACACCGGACTGTGCGGACCGGTGGTGGCGCATTTCGGCACACCGGAACAGAAGAAGCGCTTCCTGCCGCGGATGGCGAACCTGGACGACTGGTGGTGCCAGGGCTTCTCCGAGCCCGGCGCCGGCTCCGACCTTGCCTCGCTGAAGACCAGCGCACGCCGCGAAGGCGACCACTACATCGTCAACGGCTCGAAGATGTGGACCACCAACGCGCAACACGCCGACTGGATTTTCTGTCTCGTCCGCACCGACCCGAAGGCAAAGAAGCAGGAAGGCATCTCGTTCCTGCTGTTCGACATGAAGAGCCCCGGTGTCAGCGTACGCCCGGTGTACACCATGGAGGGCGGCGCCGAGGTCAACCAGTGCTTCTTCGAGGACGTGAAGGTTCCGGTCGATCAATTGATCGGCGAAGAGAACAAGGGCTGGGACTGCGCAAAATTCCTGCTCGGCAACGAGCGCACGGGTGCCGCCCGCGTCGGCGCCATGCGCGAACGGATGCAGCACCTGCGCAAGCTGGCGATGGCCGAGATCAAGAACGGCAAGCCGATCATCGAGGATCCCTCGTTCCGCAGCCGCCTGCTGTCGCTCGAGGTCGAGGCCAAGGCGCACGAGATCACCACCATGCGCATCCTCGACGGCGACGCAAAGAAGGAGCGCGGCGATGCGCCGAACCCGCTCTCCTCGCTGCTGAAGCTGCGCTCCAGCGAACTGCGGCAGGAACTGACGCACCTTTATATGGAAGTCGCGGGCCCGTTCGCAGCGCGCCTTGCGCTTGAGGCGGAGAGCGACGAGGACGCGATCGGACCGGACTGGGCGGGCGTCGCCACCGGCGTCTATCTCAACAACCGCAAGGTCACGATCTATGGCGGCACCAGCGAGGTGCAGCACAACATTCTGGCAAAGGCCGTGCTCGGTCTTTGAAATGTTAAATGTCTGACCTGCCTCTGAAGGGACTGCGCGTCGTCGAGCTTGGATCCGGCGACGCGGTGGCCTATTGCGGCAAGCAGTTTGCCGACTTCGGCGCCGAGGTCATCAAGATCGAAGCGCCCGGCGGTGACCCCTCGCGCGCGCTCGGCGTGCTGGTGGATGCCGGCACCGGCAAACGCGAGAGCGCGCACTTTGCCTGGCTGAACACCAACAAGCAGAGCATCACCGCCGACATCGCCGAGGCCGCGGACGTGGAGCGCGTTCGGGCCTTGCTGCAAACCGCCGACCTGTTGCTCGACAGCCGGCATCCGGACGAGATCAAGGCCTCGGCCCTCTCGCATGAGAGCTTGCGCAAGAGCGACCCCGGCCTCGGCATCACCGCGATCTCGTGGTTTTCCGACACCGGTCCCTACAGCAAGTATCAGCCGAGCGAGGCGGTGCTGCGCAGCCTCGCCGGCATGGTCAAGCTGATCGGCGCGGTCGAGGGCCCGCCGATGCTCGGCCGCGACGGCCAGGCCGCGGTCATCGGCGGACTGACTGCATTCATTCCGAGCGTGGCCGCGCTCTACAGCCGCGAGAACGGCGCGCGGCGTTATCGCACGAATGTCTACGAGGCGTTGCTGCAGGTGACCGAATTCGACACCGCGATCGCCCTGGAACTCGGCTACTCGCGCCTGCGCAGCGGCATCAACATTTTCGGCCGCGGCTATCCATCCGGCACCTGGGAGACGGCCGACGGAATCCTCGGCGTCACGGTCGCCACGCCGGCGCAATGGACCGGCCTTTGTCAGATCATCGGCAAACCCGAACTCAGCCGGGACATGAAGTATTCGAAGGGTCTTGATCGCTTCATTCATGCGGCAGAGCTGAAGCAGATTTTTGCGCCGATCCTGAAGACACGAACGGCCAGCGAATGGTTCGAACTCGGCATCGAGGCCCGGGTGCCGCTGGCCGTGGTGCCGAACATGCGCGAATTGCTGGCGCAGCCGTTTCATCGCGAGCGCGGATCGTTCGGGCCGGTCACAATCGGCAAGGCGCAATTCGAGGGACCCGTGCTGCCGCAGACGATGCGACGCACGCCGCCGAAGCCGAACGGCCCTGCCCCGCTTGCCGGCGAGCATGACACAGTCTCACGGCCACAGCGCTCGCGCGTCGCCAAAGGCGCGGTCGCGGCCGATGCCGCGCTGCCGTTGAAGGGTGTGCGGATCGTCGATCTCACCATGGGCTGGGCCGGGCCGACAGCGACGCGCCAGCTCGCCGACCTCGGCGCGGACGTCATCAAGGTGGAGTTCGATCCAGTATCCGGACTGGTTTCGCGGCACCGACACCCGCCCGCCCTATCACGAGGAGCAGACGTACGAGAAGACGCACTGGATCCAGGTGATGAACCGCAACAAGCGCGGCATCACGCTTGACCTGACGTCCGAGGATGGCCGTTCGCTGCTGACGCGCCTGCTGCGCGAGGCGAACGCGGTGATCGACAACTACGCCGCCGACGTGCTGCCCCGGCTCGGCTTCGACGCCGACGCCATGCTGAAGATCAACCCGAAGCTGGTCGTCGTGACGATGCCCGCGTTCGGCATGAAGGGGCCCTGGCGCAACGGCCGCGCGTATGGCTCGACGCTCGAGCAGGCCTCGGGGCTGCCGACCGTGCAGGGCTTCGAACACGATCCGCCGTCGATGAGCCACATCGCCTACGGCGATCCGATCGGCGGCCTCAATGGCGCAACGTCACTGCTGCTCGGGCTGATGCATCAGAAGAACACCGGCGAAGGCCAGCACATCGACCTCGCGCAGGTGCAATGCATGCTGCCGATGGCGGCGCCCTCGATCGTCGAACAGTCGGCCACGGGCACGACCGCGCCGCGCATCGGCAACCGCCATCCGCATTACGTCCCGCAGGGATGCTTCCCGGCGCTGGGCGAGGATCAATGGCTCACGATCTCGGTGCGCGATGACAACGACTGGCAGGCGCTGTGCCAGGCGATGCGCCGGCCGGATCTCGCGGCCGATCCGCAGTTGAAGACCGCGCACGGCCGCCGCCAGCACGAGAACATGATCGAGGCCGAGATCGCGAAGTGGACCAGCATCGTCCGTCCGGATTCGGCGATGGTGAAGTTGCAGGCCGCAGGCGTGCCCGCCGGGATCGCCAAACTGCCGATGGACCTCGCGCACGATCCGCACCTTCTGGCCGTCGGTCACTGGCAACCGGTCGACAAGGTTTTTGTCGGGCCGCACCTCGTACCGCTGAACGCCTATCGGGAAGGTGATGCAGAAAAGCCGGCGCCGGTGCGTTCGCTGGCGCCGACACTCGGGCGCGACAATCACGAGGTGTTGCGCGAAGTCCTGGGGCTGACCGACGCCGAGTTGAAGGCGCTGGAAGAGCGGGAGGTCATCGGCACCGTGGCCCTGCCGCCAAGACCGAAGAAGAAGGCGGCCGCGCAGGATGCGGCGGAGTAATGCAATCACACTTGCCGTCATGCCCGCGAAGGCGGGCATCCAGTACGCCGCAGCGGCTGCGATCTTAACGCGAACGCTCTGGGATACTGGGTCCCCGCCTTCGCGGGGACGACGACCGCTGCCAACAAGGAGACACACGTGTCGCTTGTTTGAAGGACTAAAAGTCATCGATTGCGCGAGCTACATCGCGGCCCCTGCTGCAGCGACGGTGATGTCGGACTTCGGCGCCGAAGTGATCAAGATCGAGCCGCTGACCGGAGACCCCTACCGCACGCCGGCACAGCCGCCGGTCGATGCGCGCTCGCCGGTCAATCCGAACTGGCTGATGGACTCGCGCAACAAGAAGAGCCTTGCGATCAACCTGGCGTCTGACGCCGGTCGCGCCATCCTCTACAAGCTCGTGCAGGAGGCGGACGTCTTCATCACGAACTACCCGCCCAATGTGCGCAAGCGCCTGCGCGTCGGCTACGACGACATCTCGGCGCTCAATCCGCGGCTGATCTACGCCTCGTTCACCGGCTATGGCGAAACCGGGCCGGACGCCAACAAACCCGGGTTCGACGCCACCGTCTGGTGGGCGCGTTCGGGCATGATGGATCTGGTCCGCGCGGGCGACGCGCCGCCGGTGCGCTCGCCGCCCGGCATGGGCGATCATCCGTCCGCCATGGGCTTCTACTCGGCGATCGTCACCGCGCTCTACCGGCGTGAAAAGACCGGCAAGGGCGCGCATGTCGGCTCGTCGCTGCTGGCGAACGGACTATGGGCCAATGCGTGTTCGGTTCAGTCCACCCTGTGCGGCGACACCGTCGAGCATCAGCCGGCGCGGCACGAACATCTGATGCCGTGGCGAAACACCTACAAGTGCAGCGACGGTAAATGGCTGGCGCTCTCGATCGTGCACAATGACGGACGCTGGGAGGTGTTCCGCAAGGCGCTGCAATCGCCGCTGCTGGACGATCCGCGGTTTCAGACCACGCCCGACCGCAAGACGCATGCGCAGGCGCTGACGACCACACTCGACACCATCTTTGCGCAAAAGACCGCGGCCGACTGGGGCGCGATCCTCGACAGGAACGGCGTGGTGTTCGGCGCCGTCTATGCCCTCTCCGATGTGCCGAATGACGAGCAGGCAAAGATCGCCGGCGTGCTGGTACCGACGGAAGACGGCACGATGACGGTCTCAAGCCCGTTCTGGATCGAAGGCGAGAACAAGATCAAGGCCAGGCGCGCACCCACTGTCGGACAGCACAATGACGAGGTGCTGACGGCTGCGGGGTTCAGCACCAATGAGATTCAGAAGCTGCGTGGCGAGGGTATCGTCGGCTAAGACAAGCGCGTCAGTCGAAATGGGTATTTGCAAACGCCGCGTGCGCACCTATTTGCACGGAATGGTATTCGGTCGAATTTCAACGGCGAACCCATGTTTCGAGCTGATGCGGGATCCAGCTGGCTGAGCGATCGCGCGGGCGACCGGGTGATCGCCTGCGTTTTGATGCTGCTTGCGCTGGTCTGGCCGGCGCTGTGGAACGGCTTTCCGATCGTCTTTTACGACACCGGCGGGTATCTCGCGCGGCCATTCGAGGCGACCCTGTTGATGGGCCGTGCAGCCATTTACGGCGCATTTCTCCTGCTCGGCATCGACTACAATTTCTGGCCCAATATCATCGTGCAGGGTGTCCTCGTCGCCTGGCTTGTCCTGCTGACGCTGCGTCTGCATGGATTCGAGGGCCGACCATGGCTCGCGACCGCGATCCTGGCCGGGCTGTGCGTGTTTACGGGCCTGCCCTGGTACGTCGCACAGCTCATGCCTGACATCCTGGTTCCGATCTTCGTGCTTGGAATCACGCTGCTGGCATTTCATGCAGACGGCCTCCGGCGATGGGAAAGCGCGATGCTTATCGTTTTGATTGCCGCCGCAATCGCAAGCCACATGTCGATTCTCGCGCTGGCGCTCGGCATCGTCGCGCTGCTGGCCATTCTGCGCGCGCTCGGATCGCGCATCCCGTTGCCTCAACCCGCCTTGTTGCTGCCCGCGATGGCGGTAGCGGGCGGGGTCCTGCTGGCGCTGTTTTCGAATTTCGCGATAGCCAACCAGCTGGCCTTCACACCCGGCGGCTTCAATTTCGTGTTCAGCCGGCTCGTCCAGGACGGCATCGTGGATCGCTATCTTCTCGATCATTGCCCCGACGTCACGATCGGGCTTTGCGCCTATCGCGCAGAGATGCCGCAAACGGCCGACGACTGGCTATGGGCGCTCGACAGCCCGAACTACAAGCTTGGCGGCCTCGAACAATTCGAGCCCGAGGCGCGGCGGATCGTCTTCGAAAGTCTGGCGCTCTATCCCGCCATGCATTTCAAGGCCGCGCTCGTCAGCATGATCAAGCAGTTCGTTGCAATTGCGACCGGCGACGGCCTCACACCCTGGAGCTGGTATACACGGTTGGCCTTCGAGCAATTCGCACCCGGAGCATTGGACAGCTACGTTGTCGGCAGACAGGCCACGTCAACGTTCGATTTCACCTGGATCAATTTCATCCACGTTCCAGTGCAGGCACTGGCGATCGCCGCGCTGCCGATGATCATTCTGACCAGGCCGGCCCGGCGAATTGCTGCGTTTGCCGCGCTGGTGCTGGCGGCCCTCATCCTGAACGCGGCAATTTGCGGCGTGCTGTCGAATCCGCACGACCGCTATCAGAGCCGGCTGGCCTGGCTCGCTCCATTGGTTGTGGCCATCGCCGTGCTCGGCTGCCAGTCGGGTCCACAACCAGAAAGACCCGGATAGCGGAAAGTTTGCGCCGTTCAGATTCTCAGAACCACACGACCGACGGATTTGCGCGCGACAACCGAATCGAACGCCGCGACGAAATCCTGAAGCGGATACTGCGTCGATACACCGGGCTTCAATTCACCGCCGACGACATGGCCGAACAGGGTACGCACCATGCCGCTCATCCGGTCGGCATAGACCGCACGTTCATCGGTCAGTCCCCAGCCGATATAAAGGCCGAAATTGAATCCGATCACCTCGATATTCTTCACCAGCAGAATATTCGCCGGAATTTGCGGAATGGTGCCGCTGGCGAAGCCGATGACGATGATCTTTCCCTCCGCGCCGACGCAGCTCAGGGCCTCGTTGAACAGATCGCCTCCGACCGGATCATAGACAATATCGACGCCCCGACCTCCGTTCAGGTCCTTGATCTGCTTTGCGAGACCATGACTCCCGTGCACCAGACCTGTATGGGCGCCTGCAGCAATCGCCAGATTGACGCGCTCCTTGCTGCCCGCGATGGCGATGACCTTCGCGCCGGCGAGCCGGCCCAACTGCACGGCGGTGAGGCCAACTCCGCCCGCAGCGCCGAACACGACCAGCGTTTGCCCCGGTTCGATCCCGCTGCGCCAATGCAGCGCCGCATAGGAAGTGCCGTAGCTCAACGGAATATTGACGGCCTCGGCCAGATCAACCCCGTCCGGCACCGGCCACGTCGTCACGGCGGTCGCCACCGCCTCTTCCGCATACCCGCCCCAATCGAGCGCCGCGACGACCCGATCACCAGGCTTGAACGCCGTCACGTCGCTCGCGACTTCGAGCACGTGGCCAGCGATCTCCGTCCCCGGAACGAATGGAAGCGGCGGCTTGCGTTGATACTTGCCGGCCACCACCAGCGTCTGTCCAAACCCCAGAGTTGCATACTTGACTGCGATGCGGACCCGGCCCCGCTCGAGCCGGGGTCCGGGAATGTCCTTCAACCTGAGCTCGCTATAGTGAGCCCATCGCTCGCAAACCAGCGCCTTCATGACGATCTCCGAAAACGCCGGCCGAGCTATTCGAACTTGACGTCCGCCAGGTTGGCGATGATCCCTTTCCAGCGCGCCATTTCGTCCCGGGTGGTGCGATCGGCCTCCGCCGACAGCAATCCGGTCGGCTCGATCCCGAGGCTCGCCATCTTGGCATTGAACTCCGGCGACTTGACGATCTTCTGAATCTCGCCCGACAGCCGGTCGACAATCACCTGCGGCGTCTTCCTCGGCGCGAACACGCCCCACCAGGGCGAGAACGGCTCCAGCCCGGTGACACCCTGCTCGGCAAATGTCGGAACATCCGCCAGCAAGCTGGACCGCTTCGTACCGGTCACTGCCACAGCGCGGATCTGCCCGCCCTGCACCAGCGGCGCCGCCGATCCGATGTCCGCCACCGCCGTGAGGATTTGCCCACCTACCAGATCCTGCAATTCGGGAGCAACGCCCTTGTAGGGCACGTGCACCATCTTGACGCCGGTCTGCCTGATCAGGTGCTCATTCAGAATATGCGCGCTTGAGCCCGTGCCATATGACCCGTAGTTCGCGCTGTCGGGCTTCGCCTTCGCGAGGTCCAGAAGCTCCTTCAGAGTCTTCGCCGGCGAGGCGTTGCCGACATAGAGCACCAGCGGCGTCGACCCCAGGTGTGAGACCGTGACCAGGTCCTGCTGCACGTCGTAAGGGACGTTCTTGATCGTGAACGGCACAGTGACGATGGGCGTGCTCGTGGTGACAAGCAGCGTGTAGCCATCGGGATCGCTCTTGGCCACCGCGCTCGTACCGATCATCAGCGAACCGCCGGGGCGGTTTTCGACGATGACGGTCTGACGGAGCGCCTGGCCGAGCTTGTCGGCAACGAGGCGCGCAACAATGTCGCTCGGTCCCCCGGCGCTGGCCGGGACAATGAAACGAACGACGCGCGAGGGGTAGTTTGCCTCCACGGACTGGGCACTTGCAGCGCCGGGCAAAACAGCCGCCAGTATCAACACCGCTGCACGAACGAGTTGGCTTCTCATTTCATTCCTCCATTATTATTGTTTCTGTTTGTTGTCTTGTTCGCCAGCGTGCTGCTCACGTCACGATCTTCGAACGGCGCAGCTCATCGATCTGCGAACTGGACATGCCAACCTCGCTCAGTATTTCGTCGGTGTGCTGGCCGAGCGTCGGCGGCGGTGTCCCTGCGCTTCGCGCGGTGTCGTTCAACAGCACCGGCTGACCGATGCCCTTCAGCGGCCCCGCGAGAGGATGGTCATAGTCGAGGATCATGCCGGTCGATGCGGTGTGCGGATGTTCCAGCAGTTGCGCGAGCGAATTGATCGGCGAACACGGCACGCCGATTTTGGCGAGCGCATCGTCCCACCAGGCGACCGTCCGCTTTGCGAGCGCGGTCTGAACATGTCCGAGCGTCTCGGCGCGATGGGCCACACGATCCGCATTGGTGCGGAATTTCGGATCGTCGACGATCGCGTTCAGTCCGGCGACCGCGCAGAATTTCCGCCACAGATTGTCGTTGGCCACGCCGATCATGATCGGCCCGTCGGCGGCCTCGAAGGCCTGATAGGGACAAAGCGACTCGTGGCTCGATCCGCATTTCGGCGGCTGCACGCCGCGTTCCCAATAGGTTTGCAGGTTGTAGCCGAGCAGTCCGATCGCGGTCTCGAGCAGCGAGACTTTCACGGTGCCGCCCTTGCCGGTTTGCTGCCGCTCCAGCAGAGACGCCAGAATGCCGCTCAACGCATGCGAGCCGGTCATCTGGTCGATCGGCGAAATCGGGCTGCGGATATAACCGCCGCCCTCGTCGCCCGTCATCGACATGATCCCGCTGAAGGCCTGAAGGATCACGTCGTATCCCGGCGAGTTCTTCAGCGGCCCCGATCGTCCGAACCCCGATATGCTGCAATGGACCAGCCGTTCGTTGATCGCCAGCAGACGTGGCCGCATCGATGCCGAGGCGTTCGGCAACTCCAGTGCCGAAGCTCTCGATTGCCACGTCGGCGCGCGCGGCCAGCTCGATGCGCGATCTGCTTGCCACGCTCGGTCTTCAGATCGAGCGCGATGCTGCGTTTGTTGCGATTGACGCTGAGGAACACGGTGCCGAGGCCGGGCGCGCGGAACGGCGGCCAGCCGCGCGTCTCGTCCCCCAGCCCGACCGCCTCCACCTTGATGATGTCGGCGCCGAGATCGCCAAGATACTGGGTGCACAATGGTCCCGCGAGCACCTTGGAGAAGTCGAGCACCTTGATGCCAGTCAACGGCTTCATTTTCAGTCTTTCGTGCGCGTCCTTGCGAACGGTTCAATACGACTTCGGCTGATCCAGCACCTTTTCCGCGATGAACGAGAGGATCATCTGCTCGCTGACCGGCGCGATGCGCGTGACCAGCACCTCGCGCAGCAACCGCTCGACCTGATATTCCTTCGCGTAGCCCATGCCGCCATGGGTCAGAACGGCCTGCAGACAGGCCTGATGTCCGGCGCGCGCGCCGAGAAATTTCGCGCCGTTCGCTTCCGCGCCGCACGGCTCGCCGGCGTCGTAGAGTTCGGCGGCCTTCATCGCCATCAACAGCGCGGCCTCGAGGTGCAACCAGCACTCGGCGAGCGGATGCTGGATGCCCTGGTTCTGGCCGATCGGGCGGTTGAACACGGTCCGTTCGCGCGCATAGCGCGCCGCGCGGCCGCAGCGCGTCCTGCCCGATGCCGATCGCCTCGACCGCGACGAGAATTCGTTCCGGATTCAGACTGTCCAGCAGGTAGTGAAATCCCCGGCCCTCCTCGCCGACGCGATCCGCGTCCGGGATAAACAGGTCGTCGATGAAGACCGCGTTGGAATCGACGGCGGCGCGTCCGTGCTTGGGGATGCGTTTGACCTCGACCTTCGAACGATCGAGGTCGGTGTAGAAGATCGTCATGCCGTCGGTCGAGCGCTTGCGCATCGGCCTTGGCGATGGTCCGCGTCAGCAGCAGGATCTTGTTGGCGACCTGCGCCGTCGACGTCCAGATCTTGCGGCCCGGACACGCGATAGCCGCCGTCCACCTTGCGCGCGAAGGTCTTGATGCTGGTCGTGTCGAGGCCCGCGTCCGGCTCGGTGACGCCGAAGCAGACCTGGTCCTCGCCCGTCACCAGCCGCGGGATCCAGCGCGATTTCTGCTCGTGCGTCCCGTGCACGACCATCGGCATGCGGGCCGAACATGTTGATGTGGATCGACGATGCCGCGGCCATGGCGCCGCCGTGCGATGCCACCGCATGCATCACGATCGCAGCCTCGGTTACGCCGAGGCCGGCGCCGCCATAGGCTTCCGGCATCGTGACGCCAAGCCAGCCGTCAGCCGCCATCGCCTTGTGAAATTCGAATGGAAACCGCGCGTCGCGGTCGCAACTCGACCAGTATTCGTCATCGAAGCGCTTGCATACCGCAGTAACGCCATCCCGGATCGCGCGCTGTTCGTCAGAAAGTCCACGCATTTTCGAAGCCCGTTCGCCCTTCCCGCCGGAAACCGGCGCCTTGTCAAATGGTTTGACCATTTAGCCGAAATGGGAAACTGCGATGCCGCTGTGATCTCGGCTGCGTCGGCGGACCGTCACGCCCGCGGCGTGCGATCAACAGGTGCTTCGGCGTCTCATTTCTTTTCCATTTTTGCCACATCGACGATCTCTGCCCAGCGCTTGGTGTCGGCTTCCGCGAAAGCCGCCAGTTGCTCAGGCGTCGATGGAAACGGGGTTGCGCCAATCGTCACCAGATAGCTTGTTGTTGCCGCATGATTGACGAAGGCAGTAACGAGCTGGTTCAGCTTGGTCACGATCTCGCGCGGCGTCTTCGCGTGGACGAACACGCCGACCCAGGCCGCGAACTCATAACCCGGCACCCCGCTCTCGGCGATCGTCGGGACATCCGGCAAAGTCGCCAGCCGCTTCGGCGCCGTCACCGCGATCGCGCGCAGCGTGCCGTCCCGGACCAATCCCATTCCGCTCGATGTATCCGCGAAAATCAGTTCGACCTGACCGCTGACGACATCGGTGAGCGCCTGCGGCATGCCGCGGTAAGGCACGTGCTGCATGGGAATGCCGGCACGCGAGCGGAACAGTTCGGACGCGCCGCGGCTCGATGTGTTCCCACTCGCAAAAGACAGCGGTTTCTCGCGGCTTTTCGCATATGCGATGAACTCGCTCACCGATTTCGCGGGAAAATCCGGCTTCACCGTCAGCATCATCGGGATGGTCATGATCCCCGCGACCGGCGCGAAATCGGCCTTCGGGTCGTACGGCATTGCGTTGAACAGGTTGACGTTCGCCGCATGAGTCGAGTTCGTCGTCACGAATATCGTGTAGCCGTCGGGCTCGGCGCGCAGGACCGATTGAGCAGCGAGGTTGCCGTCCGCACCGGGCTTGTTTTCGACGATCACCGTCGCGCCTGTCGCTTCCTTCAGGCTCTCCGCCAGCCGCCTGGCGACGCCGTCGGTTGCGCTGCCGGCGGGAAACGGCACGACGAGGGTGACCTGACGGGAGGGAAAGGGTTGCGCCGTTGCGACGGCAGATCCGGCAAACCAGACGAAAACAGACGCGAGAGCGCTCACCAGAGCCACACGCACTTTCATTTCCGGGCCTCCCCGCATCGTTTCCTCCCTCGCCTCGCGCGCCGCGCAGCGGTGCCATCCATCCGGCCATTGCGCCGCAGCATCGCGTCCATTAATCGAATATTGGCACAATTTGCGATTTGCTCCTACCATTAAATGATTGCCGCACCAGACTTGGACCTCAAGGAACCCGCCGATGCAAAAACCCAGCCGCAAAAGCGACCCGCTCCTCACTCGTGTTTCAGTTCCGAAATCCTACGACGTGCTCGCCGACAGGTTGCGCGAGACGATTCTTGGCGGCGCCATTCGGGAGGGCGAAAGCCTGCCCACCGAACGCGAACTCGTCAGCCAGACCGGTCTGAGCCGTGGATCGGTTCGGGAGGCTTTACGGATGCTGGCCGTGGAGGGTCTCGTCCGGCCGCGTCACGGGCGCCTCGGTGGTAACATCGTCAGCCTGCCCGGCAAGGAATCCATCGCACATTTCATCAATCAGTTCGTCGTCGGTCGCAAGCTGTCGCTGCGAACCTTGCAGGAAACGCGCGAGACCATCGAGCCGACGCTGGCGCGACTTGCCGCCGAACGGCGCAGCCTCGAGGATGTCGCAAAGCTCAGGTCGCTCAACGACGACCTCGCGTCGGCGGTCGCCGATCGCGCTCAATTTGCGGCGGTCAACGTCGCATGGCACAACGCCGTCGCGGTTGCGAGCCGCAACGATCTCCTCGCGGCTTTCATGTTCTCGATGTCGTTCGGCGTGGCGATGTCGACAATGGCGGACGAGTACGACACGATGGAGGTGCGGAAGGCGGCGATCAGCATTCACGCCCGCATCGCCGATGCGATCGAAGCTGAAAACGCAGATCTCGCATTCCGCCGCATGGACAAGCACGTTCGTGCGACCAGGGCCGTCACGAGCGCCAGGGAAGACAGAAGCATCGGCACTTGACCCGCCGGACCGACAGGCACACCGGGTGGTCATCGCGCGACCGCAATTAATTTGGTACAATAGCCAACCACCGAGACCCGGGTGGAATAGAAGCTGGCAATGAGGGTCGATAGCATCGGTGATGCTGGTCGAGCGGGACATGATGATCGATCTACATTCAGGAAAATGGGGCGCGGTCGCTGCGCTCGCGGCGGTTGTTTCGCTCGCAGGCTGCGGGCAAAACAACACCTATGTGGCGCCGCCGCCGCCAAAAGTGACGGTCGCGGTGCCCGTCGCGCAAAAGGTCACGCGCTATTTCGAGGCCACCGGCAATGCGGCGGCAATCAACTCGGCCAATCTGGTGGCGCGCGTCTCTGGTTTCCTGAAGGAGATCGCCTATCAGGACGGCATGCCGGTCAAGCAGGGGACGCATCTCTTCACCATCGAGCCGGAACCCTATCAGCTCAAGCTGCAGCAGGCGCAGGCCGCGGAAGCCGGCGCTGAGGCGACCGCAACGCAGGCACAGGCCGAATTCGACCGCCAGCAGGAGCTCGTCTCGCGGCAGGCCGCGTCCAAGGCCGCCCTCGACAACGCCACCGCGAACCGCGATTCCAGCAAGGCCAAGCTGTTGCAGGCACAGGCCGATACCAAGCAGGCCCGGATCAACCTCGACTATACGCGCGTGATCGCGCCGTTCGACGGTATCGTCACCGCACGCCAGGTCTCGCTCGGCGAACTGGTCGGCGGTTCGGGCACACAGGTGCTGGCAACGATCGTGCAACTCGACCCGATCTACGTGAATTTCAACGCCAGCGAACGCGACGTGCTGCATGTCCGCGACATGCTCGTCAAACGCAAGCAGACCGCGGGCGACCTGCTCGGCAGCGAGGTAGAGGTCGGCCTGCAGACCGACCCGGGCTTTCCACACAAGGGCAAACTCGACTACATCGCCCCGACCGTGAACGCAGCGACCGGCACGCTCGCCGCACGCGCCGAACTGCCGAACACCGCACGGCTGATGCTGCCCGGCTTCTTCGTCCGCATCCGCGTGCCGCTTGAGGAAGCGCCCGCCCTGCTCGTTCCGTCCGTAGCCCTCGGCGCCGATCAGGCCGGACGCTACCTGATGATCGTCGACGGCGAGAACATGGTGCAACAGCGCAAGGTCACGGTCGGCCCGGCCGTCGGCGAGCTTGCCGTGATCGACAGCGGTCTGAAGCCGGACGAGCGCGTGATCATCGCAGGCCTGCTGCGCGCCATTCCGGGACAGAAGGTCGATCCGCAGACCCAGACCGCGGCGAAGTAACGGGCCGCGCGCGATGATCTCCAGATTTTTCATCGACCGGCCGGTCCTCGCCAACGTGCTGGCGATCCTCATGGTTGTGATCGGCGCGGTCGCGCTGTGGTCGTCTGCCCGTCGCGCAGTATCCCGACGTCACGCCGCCGACCGTGCAGGTTCAGACCCGCTATCCGGGCGCCGGCGCCCGCACGATCGTCGACACCGTCGCGCTGCCGATCGAGCAGCAGGTCAACGGCGTCGAGAACATGATCTACATGCAGTCGATGAGCACCTCGGACGGCACCTACTCGCTGGTCGTCACGTTCAAGGTCGGCACCGATCTGGACTTCGCGCAGGTGCTGGTGCAGAACCGCGTCTCGGCTGCGCTCTCGTCGCTGCCGGACGCCGTCCAGAAGCAAGGCGTCACCGTCAAGAAGCAGTCGACCTCGATCCTGCATGTTCGTCACCCTGACGTCGCCGGACGACACGTTTCGACAGCCTGTATCTTGCGAACTACGCGCACGATCCGCCTGAAGGACGAACTGGCACGCCTGCCCGGCGTCGGCAGCGTGCTGGTGTTCGGCGCCGGCCAGTATTCGATGCGCATCTGGCTCGACCCGGAAAAGCTGAAGGCGCGCGGCCTGACCACGCAGGACGTGACGCAGGCGCTGCAGCAACAGAACCAGCAGGTCGCGGCCGGCCAGATCGGCGCGCCGCCGGCGCCGGCCGATACAGCCCTTCCAGTACACGGTGAACGTGGCCGGCCGGCTCGCCGATGTCGACCAGTTCGAGAACATCATCGTGAAGACCGGCAGCGCCGGCGAGATCACGCGCGTGCGCGACGTCGCCCGCGTCGAGCTCGGCGCACAGACTTACGGCCAGTTTCAAGGTCAACGGCCAGCCGGCCGCCGGCATCGCCATGTTCCAGCCGCCGGGCGCGAACGCGCTCAACGTCGAGCAGACGGTGCGCAAGCGCATGGATGAACTGGCCGCGCGAATTCCCGCAAAGGGCTGACCGTCGAGATTCCGTTCGACACCACGCTGTTCGTCGATGAGGCGATCAACGAAGTCTACAAGACGCTGATCGAGGCCGGCTGCTGGTGCTCGATCGTGATCCTGGTGTTCCTGCAGGACTGGCGGGCGATGCTGATCCCGGCCACCACCGTGCCGGTGACGATCATCGGCGCCTTCGCCGCGATGGCGGCGCTCGGCTTCACCGTCAATATGTCGACCCTGTTCGCGATCGTGCTCGCGATCGGCATCGTGGTCGACGACGCGATCGTCATCGTCGAAGGCGTTGCCCATCACATCGAACGCGGGCTGACCCCGCATGATGCCACCATCAAGGCGATGGACGAGCTGTTCGGGCCGATCATCGGCATCACGCTGGTGCTGATGTCGGTATTCGTGCCGGCCGCATTCATGCCCGGGCTCACCGGGCAGATGTACGCGCAGTTCGCGCTGGTGATTGCCGCGACCGCGCTTTTCAGCGCGATCAACGCCGCCACGCTGAAGCCGACGCAGGCCGCGCTCTGGATGCGGCCGCCCGTGCCGCCGGAAAAGCGCAACATTATCTATCGCTGGTTCAACCGGGGCTACGACAGGCTCGAGCGCGGCTATGTCTGGCTGATCGGCCGGATGGCTGCGCAGAGCGGTATCTCCGTCGCCATCGCGCTGGTCATCGTCGCGCTCGCCGGCTGGGGGCTGACGCGCGTGCCCGCGGGCTTCATTCCGATCGAGGACCAGGGCTATCTGCTGGTCGCGACGCAGCTGCCTGATGGTGCGTCGCTGGAACGAACGCAGAAGGCGATGGATCAGGTCGCGAAGATTGCGCGCGAGACGCCCGGCGTGGACCAGGTGGTGACGGTCGCGGGCATCTCGCCGCTCGACAACTCCGCCTCCCTCGCCAATGCCGGCGTCGCCTATGTGACGCTGAAGCCATGGAGCCAGCGCGGCGAAGGTCAGGATTTGCTGTCGCTGTTCACCGGCATGAACCGGGCGATGCAGCAGGTGATGGATGCGCGCGTGCTGGTGGTGCCGCCGCCCCCGATCCAGGGTATCGGCAATGCGTCCGGCTTCACCATGCAGCTCGAACTGCGCGACGGCAGCTTCGACTTCACCAAGCTGCAGACACTCGCAAACGCGGTCGCCGCCGCGGGCCTGAGCCAGACCGGCCTCCAACGCGTGCAGACGACCTTCCGCTCCGACGCGCCGCAGTACCGCATCGATGTCGATCGCGTGAAAGCGCAGACACTGCACGTGAATGTCGACCAGGTGTTCTCGACCATCCAGACCCTCATGGGGTCGACCTTTGTGGTGCAGTTCAACAAGTTCGGCCGCACGTTCCAGGCCTATGTACAGGCCGATGCCCAGTTCCGCCTGCGGCCGGAGGACATCGCGCAACTCACCGTGCGCAACCAGCAAGGCGGAACGGTGCCGATCGGCACCCTCGCCGAGATCGTGCCGACGACCGGCCCGCCGCTGATCAGCCTCTACAATCTCTACCCGTCGGCGATGGTCATGGGCATGCCGGCACCAGGCTTCTCGTCGGGCCAGGCCATGGCGCTGATGGAGCAGATCGCGACGCGCACCCTGCCGGCCGGCGCCGGATACGAATGGAGCGCCATGTCGTATCAGGAAAAAATCGTCGGCAGCCAGATGTACCTCGTGTTCGGCCTCGGCCTGCTGCTCGTCTATCTGGTGCTCGCCGGCCAATACGAGAGCTGGTATGCGCCGCTGTCGATCGTGCTGTCGGTGCCGCTGGCGCTGGTCGGACCGGCCTCGATCCTGACTGCGTTGAAGATCGACGCCAACCTCTATGTCCAGATCGGCCTGATCCTGCTGATCGCGCTCTCCGCCAAGAATGCCATCCTGATCGTCGAAGTCGCGCGCGAGCGGCGCATTCACAACGGGC
>CAVZHJ010000008.1:0-273197 GCA_963774995.1 uncultured Alphaproteobacteria bacterium | reverse complement strand
GTACAGGAGTGGCGGTTGTTTTGACCGGCACGCGGGAGCCAAAACGGCCGATGTCGCAGATTGGGCAGTTCAAGGAAGTCTTTTCCCGCTATCCTAGCGGTGTCGTCATCGTGACGACGCCGACTCGGCAGGAGCCGCGAAGGGCTTTACGGCGAGTTCGTTCACGTCGGTTTCGGCCAATCCGCCGCTGGTGCTGCGTGCCTTGATCTGACCGCCGAGTGCTATCCGGTGTTTGCGACCGCCGAGAAGTTCGCCATCAGCATTCTGCGGCCGCATCATCAGGAACTCGCTGAACGGTTCGCAAAGCGCGGCGCCGAGAAATTCATCGAGGGCCACTTCGTCAATTCGCATCACGCGGCCTGCCGGTGGTGCACGATGGCGCTGGCGACCCTGATCTGCAAGAAGCAGGACCAATTCCCCGGCGGCGACCAGTGATCATCGTCGGCGAGGTCACCGAGTGCCTGCTCGGCGATCCGGGCGACGGCATGGTGCATTATCAGCGCCGCTTCTGGGGCGTCGGCGACAGCGCCGCGTCGTAGTGAGTTTGTAACAACTTTCGCGGTCGTCCCTGCGCATAGCCGTTCAAAGAACGGCGTCGCTTCGCTCGCCTATGGCACGGACCCATAGTCCCTGAAGTTGTTGGTGGTTCACGGCGTTTGTGGCCTTAAGGCAGTTCGCGCACGTCACATCATTCGCGTCACGGCGTGTGGGTCCCGGCTCGCGCTTCGCTTGGCCGGGACGACACGCGTTTGGAATCCTCACTCCTCCTCCTGCGCCATCAGCGCCGCGTTGCCGCCGGCAGCCGCCGTGTTCACAGTGATGGTCTGTTCGGTGGCAAACCGCGCGAGGTAATGCGGGCCGCCGGCTTTTGGGCCCGTGCCCGACAATCCGTGCCCGCCGAACGGCTGCACGCCGACCACGGCGCCGATCATGTTGCGGTTGACGTAGATGTTGCCGACTTGCAGCTTCGCGATGACGTCGTCGACGGTCTCGTCGATGCGCGAGTGAATGCCGAGCGTCAGTCCGTAGCCACTGCGCGCGATCGCTTCGACAACCCGCGCGAGTTCGCTCGCACGATAGCGGACGACGTGCAGCACGGGGCCGAAGACTTCTTCGGTCAGCTCGCTCGCAATTCTGATCTCGAAGATATGCGGCGCAACGAAGTTGCCGGTGGCTGGCGCGCTTGCCCGCGAAATGAACGCGCGCGGCCGTCGTCATTGCCGCGATGTGCGCTTGCAGCCGCGCCTTCGCATCGCGGTCGATCACCGGGCCGATCCGGGTTGCGATGTCACGCGGATCGCCCACAGTGAGTTCGCGGGCGCTGCCGGCGATCATCTCGATCATGCGGTCCGCGACATCGTCCTGCAGAAACAGCAGCCGCAACGCGGAACAGCGCTGACCGGCGGAGCGGAAGGCGGAGGTGCAGACATCGTCGGCGACCTGTTCCGGCAGCGCGGTGGCGTCGACGATCATGGCATTGATGCCGCCGGTTTCCGCGATCAGCGGCACGATCGGTCCGTCCTTCGCCGCTAAAACCCGGTTGATCTTGCGCGCGACATCGGTCGAGCCGGTGAAGACCACGCCGGCGATATCGGAATGGGCGACAAGCGCAGCGCCGACGCTGCCGTCGCCCGGAACAAGCTGCAGGGCGGAGGCGGCAATGCCGGCTTCATGCAGCAGCTTCACGGTCTCGGCCGCGATCAGCGGTGTCTGCTCGGCGGGCTTTGCAACGACAGTGTTGCCCGCCATCAGCGCTGCCGAAATCTGTCCGAGGAAGATCGCCAGCGGGAAATTCCAGGGCGAGATCGCAACGATGACGCCGCGCCCGCGCAGGCGCAATGCATTGCTTTCGCCGGTCGGGCCCGGCAGCGGCTGGTCGCGGGCGAACAGCTTTCGTCCCTCGGCGGCGTAGTAGCGGCAGAAGTCGACCGCTTCGCGCACCTCGGACAGCGCGTCGTCCAGCGTCTTGCCGCCCTCGCGCTGGAGCAACGCAATGAAACGGGCATGCCGCTGCTCGACCATGTCGGCTGCGCGTTCAAGGCTGTCAGCGCGGCTGTCCGCGGGCGTGGCGCTCCAGCCATCAAAGCCGGCTTTTGCTGCGAGAATCGCGCGGGTCGCCTGCCCGGCGGTCGCCTCCGTGACTGTCCCTGCGATCGTCGTCAGGTCGATCGGGCTCGCCACATCGCGCGACTGCCCCGCGAGAGCCTTGCCATCGATCATTGGCGCGGCCACTGGTTTGCCGGCTTCCGACGCAACCTCCGCCAGCAGCTGCTCCAGTGCAGCACGCTCGCCAAACTCGATGCCCCTCGCGTTCAGCCGCTGCGGTGAAAAGAGATCGCGCGGCAGGGGTAATTTCGGGTGGCTCGCCTTCTCGGGCGAGCCGATCATCTCGGCGGGACGCCGCAGCAGCCTTGCAACCGGAACGGACGTGTCGGCCGCGACCGCAACGAACGAGGAGTTCGCGCCGTTCTCAAGCAGCCGGCGCACCAGATAGGCGAGCAGATCGCGGTGGCTGCCGACCGGCGCATAGGTGCGGCAGGCCAACTCGGGGCGATCCTCGCGCAACTGGTCATAGAGGGCGTCGCCCATGCCGTGCAGTCGCTGGAATTCGTAGCCGTCGCCTGCGAGTTCGAGGATCGTCGCCACGGTCAACGCGTTGTGGGTCGCAAATTGCGGGAAGATGCGCGGACGCAGGGCCAGCAGTTGCCGCGCGCAGGCGAGGTAGTTGAGGTCGGTCATCGCCTTGCGCGTGAACACGGGATAGCCGTCAAGCCCGCGCTCCTGCGCGCGCTTGATCTCAGTGTCCCAGTACGCGCCCTTGACGAGGCGGATCATCAGCCGCCGGTTCAGCCGTTGCGCCAGGTCGTCGATGTGGCCGATCACTGCGCCTGCGCGCTTCTGATAGGCCTGTACGGCGAGGCCAAAGCCGTCCCATCCGGCAAGCGACGCGTCGGAGAGGGCAGCTCCGATCACGTCGAGCGAGAGTTCGAGCCGGTCGGCCTCTTCCGCGTCGACAGTCAGGTTCAGGTCGTAGCTCTTGGCTTGCTGCGCGAGAGAGACCACCAGCGGCACGAGCTCTTTCATCACCCGCGTCCGGCTTGTCGCCTCATAGCGCGGATGCAGCGCCGACAGCTTGATGGAAATTCCGGGGCGGTCGGGCAGGGGGCGGTTGCCGCTGGCGCGGCCGATCGCATCGATCGCGTTCGCATAGGCGTCGAGATAGCGTCTGGCGTCCACTGCCGTGCGGGCGCCTTCGCCCAGCATGTCGAACGAATAGCGATCGGCATGGGCCTCGCCGGAGTGCGCGCGCTCGAGCGCGGCATCGATGGTCTCGCCAAGCACGAAGTGACTGCCCATCAGCCGCATCGCCTGGCGCGTTGCGATCCGCACCGCAGGCAGCCCGAGCCGCTTCACCAGCCGGCCGATGGTGCCTTGCGGTGTTTCGCCGGGCTGGATCACGGCCGCCGACAGGCCGAGCGCCCATGCCGATGCGTTTACCGCCAGCGTGCTCGATTTCGTCTGGTGATGCGCGAAGTCGCCTTGCTCGAGCTTGTCCTCGATGAACTTGTCGGCGGTCGCAGCATCAGGGACACGCAGCAGCGCTTCGGCCAGCACCATCAATGCGAGGCCTTCCTTGGTGGACAGCGCGAACTCGCGCAGCATGTCCTCGACGCCGCCGACCCCGCTGCGCTCGGCGCGAATGGCCTCGATCAGCCGCCGCGCGGTCCGGTCGATGCGCGCGTCCTGGTCGGGGGACAGCCGCGCGTCCGCGAGCAGGCCCCGTGCGAGGCCGCGATCGTCGGGCGCGTAGGGAGCGCTGAACGGAGGATCCAGAATCACGTACTCAAGATGGGCGGCAACACCTTCTTCGTCCAGCCCGTCGCCTCTTCATAGGCGTTGGCGATCTGCAGCACGGCGTGCTCGCCATGCATCGGGCCGACCATTTGCATACCCATCGGCAAGCCCGCGGCATTGAAGCCGACCGGCATGCCGAGTGACGGGCAGCCGGACATGGTGATTGGAATCACCACCTGCATCCAGCGATGATAGGTGTCCATGGTCTTGCCGGCGATTTCCTTCGGCCACGGGGTTTCGACGGGGAAGGGGAATACCGACGCGCTCGGCAAGGTCAGATAGTCGTAGCGTTTGAACAGCTGCCGCACCACCCGATACCAGGCGTTGCGAACGTCCGACGCCGCTGCAAGGTCGTAGGCGGAGATCTTGTAGCCTTCCTCGACCTCCCACTGCGCATCCTGCTTCATCAATTTGCGCGTCTCGGGATTGTCGTAGAGCGGACGCAGTTTCGCGCCCGTCAGCCAGGCGCGTATCACCAGCCAGGCCTTCCAGATCGCTTCCGGATCGAAGTCCGGCGTCACCTCCTCGACGATACAACCCATGCTTTCGAACGTGCGCAGCGCGTCCCGGCACAGTTCGCGAATGCCTGCATCCATCGGCAGGTTTCCATAGTCGCCGATCCAGCCGATGCGTTTGCCTTTGACGTCGCACTTCAATGACTCCACCGCATAGGAATGCGGATCGGCGATCGACAGCGGCACGCGGTCGTCGTAGCCGGCCTGCACCGACAGCAGCATCTGCAGGTCCGGCACCGTCCGCGCCATCGGTCCCTTGACGCTGAGCCCGGTCAGGAAAACGTCTTCATTGTGGTGCGGCACCCGTCCGTAGGAGGTGCGGAAACCGAGCACGTTGTTGAACGCCGCCGGATTGCGCAGCGAGCCGCCGTGGTCGCTGCCGTCGGCGACCGGGAGCATGCGAAGCGCCAGCGCCACTGCCGCGCCGCCGCTCGATCCGCCGGAGGTCTTGGTTTGATCGTAGGCATTCCGCGTCAGGCCGAACACCGGATTGTAGGTCTGCGAGCCGAGGCCGAATTCCGGCACGTTGGTCTTGCCGATAATGATCGCGCCGGCATTGCGCATGCGCTCGACGAACAGCGCATCGGCGTCGGGGATCGTGTCCTTGTAGATCGGCGAGCCCTGCGTGGTGGGGATGCCCTTGGTGGCGGCGAGATCCTTGATCGCCTGCGGCATGCCATGCAGCGGACCCATGTCCTCGCCGCGCTTGAGCTGCTCGTCGCGCAAGGTGGCCTCGGCCACCAACGCCTTGCGCTCGCGCATCGAGATGATGGCGTTGACCTTTGGATTGAAGCGCTCGATGTGATCGAGGTAGGCGTTCATGACCTCGACGCAGGACAATTGACGCGCACGCAAGGCCCGGCCGAGCGGCAGCGCGTCCATCATCACAATGTCGGAAATGGCGGGCTCGGTGCGGCGCGCAGCGTGCTGAGTGGTCATGGAACTCGTTCTCCTGCGGATAGATGAACATAGCAGGGTGGTTTGCGCTGGCCACCGTCATTGCGAGCGAAGCGAAGCAATCCAGAGCTGCAAAGGAAGACTGGATTGCTTCGTCGCTGTGCTCCTCGCAACGAAGATGAAAAGTTAGCCACGCTTGCCCTTGTACGGCGCAAACCATCCAAGACCATCGAGCGTCTTGCCGCGCGGCCGGTACTCGGCGCCGACAAAACCGTCGTAGCCGAGCCGGTCGAGTTCGCCGAACAGATACGGAAAGTTCAGCTCCTCGCCATCCGGCTCGTTGCGGGATGGCACGCTTGCAATCTGGACATGACGGGTGATCGGCATCAGCCGGGCGAGCGCGGTCGCGACGTCGCCATGGATGATCTGGCGGTGATAGATGTCGAATTGCAGCCAGACATTCGGCAGCGCCAGTTCGCGGATCATCTGTTCGGCGAAATCGAAGTTGTTCAGGAACAGGCCCGGGATGTCGCGCGGATTGATCGGCTCGAGCATCACCTCGATGCCGTCGGCGCCGAGGGTTTCCGCGGCGAATGTGACCGACCTCTTGAAAGCCGCAACCGCGCGTGGATCGCTGCGGTCGGCCTTGCCCGACACCAGGTGAAAGCGCTTCACGCCGGTCTCGCGCGCATAGGCGCGCGCGGTCATCACCGCCTGCTGTAAATCCGCGAACCGGTCCGGCAGCGCCGCGAGGCCGCGGTCGCCGGCAGCGCCGTTGCCCGACGCCATATTGAACAGCGCGGGCGTCAGCCTGTTGCGGGAGAGCCGCTCGGCGATCAAATCCGGCGGCTGCTCATAGGGAAACAGGACTTCCACCGCGGTGAAGCCGGCCTGCGCCGCCGCATCGAAGCGGTCGAGCAGCGGCCACTCCTGGAACATCCAGTTCAGGTTTGCGGCGAAACGGGGCATCAGGGCGTGCCTTGAATAGTCTAGCTCGGCGACTTTGCACGGGTAAACTGCACTGCCGTGGCGGCGACCGCAAGGCTTGCGCCGAGCACGAGGAATACGCTCGCAACACCCATCGCCGTTGCAAGCACTCCTGCGAGAAACGGAATGATGACCTGACCCAGTCGCGTGCCGCCCGTCCGCAGCGAGTTGGCGGTGCCGCGCACTTCACTGCTGACAAGCCCGAGCAGGCCGGAAATCGCCGTCGTCACCGCGACGCCCAACGCGCCGCCGAGGACGGCAATCGAGACGTACATCAGCGGGAGCGATATTGGAGCAGCGAGTGCGGCAAATGCCAGTGCGCCGGCAACCGTGCTCACGATCATCAGCGTCGAGCTGCCGAGCATCATGCTGAGCCTGGCGAAAAACAGGCGCGAGACCACGGCCGCGAATGCGCGAACCGCCAGGAGCGAACCGATCACATCGACGGCAATATTCCGTTCGGTGCCCATCAGCGGCAGATAGACCACGATCAGATCCTGCGCGACGACAGCAACGACACTCACGGACCAGACGATGGCGAAGCCGGGACTGCGGACGATGTCGCGAACCGGCATCGGCTTGGAGCCCTCGACATGTGGCACGGGCTTGTAGCCGGAGCGCAGCAAGAGGCTGCTGAGGAAGGCGAGCACGGCGGTTGCCAATCCGATCCAGAACAGCGGCTGCGTCGGCGGGATCGCGGCGGAACCGCCGACCCAGCCGACGATGGCGGGGCCCGCGCCCTGTCCGATCGCGGTGGCGATCATGTAGTTGCCGAGCATCCGCTCCATCACCCCCGGGCCAGGCTGTTGGGCGCAGAGCACCTGCAGGCCGATGCTCAGCAGCAGGTGCCCGGTGCCGAGTGCGGCGGTGAAGAACAGCAGCGCATAGATCGAGGGGACCAGCGCGATCCCGGCACAGGCCACGACCAGCAACGCGGTCCCGGCCCAGATCATTTTCACATCGTTGCCGCGGTCGATGGCCCGGCCGACCTTCAACGCCAGAAACACCGGCAGGATGGCAAAGGCCGCGGTGATAATTCCGATCCAGGCCGCGGACAATCCGAGTTCGATGGCGCGATAGGAGGTGGTGACGCGGACGACCGAGATGACCGACAGCTCGAAGAACGCAGTCGCCATCATGGGAACGACAAATCGGTAGTTCATCGTGCGCGAGGCCGTTCCCTGTCGTGTTCGTTCCCATGGTGACTGGATTCGAGGCTAAAGCAATACGCTCTGCCGCATGAGGCAATCGCGCAGACGTCGGGGCAGGGAGGGGCGGCTTTGCGATGTGGCGCTGCCCGCTCAGGGCCGGTGCGTCCGGACGCTGTCGATCAATCCGCCGTCGCGGATGGTCTTGTTGCGATAGATCACCGCGCCGATCACATTCGGCTGCTGTCGTATCGCTGAACAGAACGCGGGAAAATGCTTCGACGGCAGCCACAGGCAAGGCGCGTGCGGATTATCCTCGATCGCAAGATCGACCAGCACCTTGATGTCCACGGACGATCTCCCCAGGGTCGGAGACTTCGTGATGAGTGCAGCCCGGACGGCATAGGCGGCATCCTGGCCGCCGTCCGCGATAGTAACGCCGATGCTTTGCATCGGCTATGGTGCAATCCGGGGAAGTTTTGCAGTTGACGTCGCGCTCCCTCGCCCCGCTTGCGGGAAGAGGTTAAGTGCTCACGCAACCGCGTTTGCCGCCCTCATGTCGGAAATATCCGCGTCGCTGTAACCGTATTCGCGCAAAACCTCGTCCGTGTGCTGACCGATATTCGGCGCCTGCTTCGGCGCGGTCTTCGGCGACCCTTCGATCTGGAAGGGGCTCGAGACGATCTCGCTCTTGCCATCCGCGGTCGGCACGATTGCGCCGGCATCGCGCATCTGCTGGTCGTGCATCGCTTCGTCGATGGTGCCGACGAAGCCGAAGGTGATTCCGGCGGCGTCGAGCGTCTTGCGCAGGTAGGCGAGATCGAACTGCGCAAACAGCGCGTCGAGCTCCGCCATCAGCGCACGGACATTGGCGCGCCGGGTATCCGTCGTCGTAAAGCGCGGATCGGCGGCGAGTTCCGGGCGCCCCAGCGCTGCGACGAGTATGGGGTACTGCTTCGCGTCATTGACCATCGCCAGGTTGAACCAGCGCTCGTCGCGCGTGCGATACATGTTGCTGGTCGCGCTTTGCGATTCCGAGCGTGGCGGTCGTGGCGGAATGCTCGCGCCGGTCAGGCGCGCCTGCACCAGGAAGGCGTTCGACCACAGACCATTTGCCAGCAGCGAGGACGACACCAGACCGCCCTTGCCAGTCGCCTGCCGGCGATAGAGGCCGGTGACGATCGCCCCATAGAGCGCCATGCTGCAGGGGTGATCGCCCATGCCGGCGACCGAGCGCGCCGGCGGCGAGGTCGAGTCAGGCCGCACCTGATCCATCAGGCCGGAGCGCGCCCAGTAGGCCGTGGAGTCGAAGCCGGTCTTGTCGGCCTCCGCGCCCTTTTCACCATAGGCGGTGAACGACGCGTAGATCAGCCGCGCATTGCGGGGGCTGAGATCCTCATATGTCACCTTCATGCGGCGGCGCACGGGCAACGGCAGGTTGGTGATGAACACGTCTGCCGTGTCGACCAGCCGATGCAGCACGCTGAGCCCTTGCGGTGTCTTCAGATCGAGCGCGATACCGCGCTTGTTGCGTGAGCCATGCATCCACGCGTAGTCGACGCCGCTCTTCGGCGCGCCGGGATTGGCATGCAGCCTGCGGTAACCGTCGCCTTCGCCCGGCGGTTCGATCTTGATCACGTCGGCGCCGAAGTCCGACAGCACCGCGGCGGCGGCGGGAGCTGCAATGAAGCTCGCGCAGTCGATCACCTTCAATCCCGCAAACAGCTGATCCGTCATTGCCGCATATCCTTGTTGTTGGTTTTAGCCGACGGCCTTCGTGTCGCGCAGCTTCCTGATCTCGACGTCGCTGTATCCGTATTCACGCAAAATCTCGTCGCTGTGCTGACCGATCGACGGCGCAGCGCCTGGCGGCCGCTTTGTCTCGCCCTCGACAGTGAACGGACTGCTGATTGTCTGCCCCGAGCCATCGGCGAACGGAACGATGGCGCCCGCATGCCGCGCCTGCTCGTCGTCGAGCACGTCGTCCAGCGTGTTGACGATACCGAAGGTGATGCCGGCGTCGTCCAGAATCTTCCGCCACTCCTCGAGCGGGCGCTCGGAGAACACCTTGTCGTAGATTTCGATCAGCTCGGGCGAGTTGGTCTGACGGTCCATCTGCACCTCGTACTTTTCAGTCAGGTGCTCCAGCCCGATCGCTGCCATGAACGGTGCATACTGCCGCGCCTCGTTGACCATCGACAGAATGAACCAGCGTCCGTCCTTGCAGCGATATGCGTTGCTCAGCGGATTCAGCACATGGGTGCGCTTCGGGCGCGGCGGAAATTCCGCGCCGATCAGCCTTGCCTGGATGAAATAACTGTTCGACCACAGGCCGTTGGCGACCAGCGAGGAGCCCACATGGCCGCCAAGTCCGGTTTTCTCGCGCCGCCACAGCGCCGTCATGATCGCGCCGAACAGCGCCACCGCGCTTGGATGATCGCCCATGCCCGGCGACGAGCGCGCGGGCGTCGCGTCCGCATCGGGCCGCACCACGTCCATCAGTCCCGAGCGCGCCCAATAGGCGGTGGAATCGAAACCGGTTTTCTCGGACTCCGGTCCGGTCTCGCCGTAGGCCGTAAAGGAGGCATAGATCAGCCGCGGATTCAGATGCGCGAGATCCCTGTAGTTGGTCTTGAGCTTTCGCCGCACCGGAAACGGCATGTTGGTGA
Organism: uncultured Alphaproteobacteria bacterium; assembly: GCA_963774995.1. Taxonomy (GTDB): domain Bacteria; phylum Pseudomonadota; class Alphaproteobacteria; order Rhizobiales; family Xanthobacteraceae; genus P52-10. The sequence continues at coordinate 263,126 of CAVZHJ010000008.1, read as the reverse complement.
TGAAGACGTCGGCTTGTGCGACCAGCCGGCACAGCACCTCGTGTCCATGCCCGGATTTCAGGTCGAGGGCGAGGCCGCGCTTGTTGCGGTTGTCGAGGATCCAGGCGTAGTCGCGGTCGACCGTCGGCGAGCCCGGACGCGTATGCAGCGAGCGATAGAGGTCGCCTTCGCCGGGTGGTTCGATCTTGATCACGTCGGCGCCGAAGTCGGAGAAAATGGTCGCCGCGGCGGGCGCGGCGATGAAACTCGCGCAGTCGATCACCTTCAGTCCGGCGAAAAGCCCTTCGGCCATGGGGTGTCATTCTCCGTTCGCTCAAAAGAAGACCCGGAATTGACTTCCGGGCGTCAGCATTCTGCAACGGCAACAAACAAGGAAAGAGGGAAGCGCCAGGCGCTTCCCTCTTGTCCGTCAGCGCTGGTTGGTGAAGATCACCGTGCCGGACGCGGCGAACATGCCGCCGACGCCGTGACAGACCGAAATCTTCGCGTTCGGCACCTGTGCCGCCGCCGTGCCGCGCATCTGTCGCACGCTCTCTTGCAGCGCGTACATGCCGTACATGCCGGAGTGCATGTAGGACAGGCCGCCGCCGTTGGTGTTCAGCGGCAGCTTGCCGCCGGGGCGCGTATTGCCGTCGGCGATGAACTTGCCGGTTTCCTCATGCGGCATGAAGCCAAGGTCGCCGAGCCCATAAAGCGGCAGGTGCGCGAAGGCGTCGTAGATCATCAGGTGATCGACGTCCTTGTGCTTGACGCCGGCTTCCTGGAACGCCAGCGGACCCGCCACCTTGAACGCGCGCGAGGAGTTGAAGGTCTCCATCTGGCTGACCATCGGGGTTTCCACGCTCTCGCCGGTGCCCATGATGTAGACCGGCTTGGTCTTGAAATCCCTGGCGCGATCGGCGCTGGTCAGGATCAGTGCGCCGCCGCCGTCGGTGACGAGGCAGCACTGCAGGATGCGCATCGGGTAGGCGATCATGCGCGAGTTGAGCACGTCGGCGACCGTGATCGGGTCCTTCATGCTGGCGCGCGGATTCTTCGCCGCCCATTCGCGCTGGACGACGGACACCATCGCCATCTGCTCCTGGGTGATGCCGTGCGTCTTCAGGTAGCGCAGCACGGGGATCGTGAACATGCTGGGCGGGCCAGCAACGCCGAACGGCATTTCGAACTGGCCGTTGAGGCTGTCGGCGCCGACCGAACGGGGCGGGCGGCCGATGTTCGACTTGCCGCTTTCCGCGTGCGTGATGAGAACCGTCTTGCACAGACCGGCCTCGATCGCAGCTGCGGCGTGGCGGACATGGATCATGAACGAGCATCCGCCGACGGAGGTGTTGTCCACCCATGTCGGCTTGATGCCGAGATAATGACAAACCTGCTGCGGCTGCTCGACGGCAGTCGCAAACCCGTCGATGTCCTTGATCGTCAGTCCCGCATCCGCAATCGCATTCAGTGCCGCGTCCGCGTGCAACTGGATCTGCGATACGTCGGGGATGACGCCGAGCTTGGTTGTTTCGGCCGCGCCAACGACGGCCACCTGATTGCTACGCATGGTGGTTAGCCTTTCGCTGGAACGAACAGAGGAAGCGTGACCTTGTCGTCAAGCGCCTCGAACTTGACCTGCACCTTCATGTCGAGCTGCAGCGCCTCCGGCGTCTGCGGGCAATCGACGATGTTGGTCATCATGCGCGGGCCTTCCTCGAGTTCGACGACCGCGATCGAGTAGGGCGGCGTGAAGCCGGGCACCGGGCGATGATGAATGACGTAGCTGTAAAGGAAGCCCTTGCCGCTCGCCTTGAACACGCTCACTTCGCGGTGGCCGCATTCGGGGCAGAACGGGCGGGGCGGGAAGAAGGCCTTCGAGCACTTGTTGCAGCGCTGCAGGCGCAGTTCGCCGGCCTGCGTGCCGTCCCAGAAGTGCTTGGTTTCCGGCGTCGCCTTCGGACGCGCGCGTTGCGGTTCAGCCATCGAAGCAGTCTCCCCCTGTATGTTGATGTTCTTTGTGGCCACTCGGCCCGGGTCGTGTCCTTGTTAGTGGAATTATTCACGGAGGCAAGTCCGCGGTCCAGCGGAACGGCCTGCCTCTGGCGCAGGTACGCATGCGCGGGCTTCATCTCTTGAATTAAATCGCGCTCTTTTCCTGTTTGCGCGGCTGTTCCGTCGCGGCTATCGGTTCGGCTTCGCCCGAGATTGAGGCAATTTCGTTTTCGTTGATCGGCACGCTGCCCGGTTCGCCGCCGGGCAGCCTGTCGGCTCGCCTCAGTTCCGGAAAGGTGAACGCGATTGCCGCGACGACGAGCAGCGTGCCGAAACCGCCGACCACCGCCGCAGTCGCAGCACCCAAGAGGCTTGCCATTACGCCGGCCTCAAAACTTCCGAGCTGGTTTGATGCGCCGACGAACACCGTTGAGACCGCGCTGACGCGGCCGCGCATGGCGTCGGGTGTCGTCATCTGGATGGTGGTCTGGCGGATGACGAGGCTCACCATATCGGAGCCGCCAACGACGATCAGCGCGCCAAGCGAGAGCCAGAAGTTTGTCGACAGGCCGAACACGATGGTCGCCAGCCCAAACACGACCACCGACCACAGCATGGTCCTGCCTGCGTGGCGGCTGACCGGAAGCCAGGTCAGGCCGATGCCGATCAGCAGCGCGCCGAAGGTCGGCCCGCTGCGCAGGATGCCGAGCTCGCCCGGGCCGACATGCAGGATATCCTGGGCGAAGATCGGCAGCAGCGCCGTGACGCCGCCGAGCAGCACGGCGAACAGGTCGAGCGACATCACGCCGAGGATCAGCTTGTTGTGGCGGACATAGCTGAATCCCGCGACGGCCTTCTGCCATGCCGAGCCGTCACCGCTTTGCTGGACGGCGGGCGGCGTCTTCACGGTGAGGATCAGCAGCGCGGCCGCCGCCGGCAACGCGACCAGAGCCAGGAAGATGTCTTCGCCGATCAGCGCGTAGGCGAAGCCGCCGATGGCCGGGCCGACCATCGAGGCGAACTGCATCGACGACGATGAAAAGGCGACGGCCTGCGGAAATTGTTCGCGGGTGACGATGTTGGGCAACAACGATGCCGTGGACGGCAACGCGAACGAGCGCGCGCTGGTGATCAGCATCGCCATCAGATAGACCGGCAGCATGCGCGTCGGCATGGTGTGGATGCAGGCATAGAGGCCGAGCGCGCCGACCGCCTGTACCGATTGCGACACCATCACCACCTTGCGGCGATCGAAGTGATCGGCGGCGTAACCGGCGATCGCGAGCAGCGGGATCGAGGGGGCGAACTGCGCAAGGCCGATCAGCCCGAGGCTGAAGGCGCTGCCGGTTTGAGCGTAGACAAACCAGCCAAGGGCTACCGCCTGCACCTGCAAGGCCAGCACGATCATCATGCGCGCGCAGATGAAACGGATCAGATTGGGTTGCGCATAGACCGCCGTTGATTTCATCGCGCTTTGAGCGTTCCTCGCCTATGCGGCCCTTAACATGCTTTTCTGCCTGAATTTTCCCGCTTATGGCGCTGCGCCGCAAGGCCGCTTGCCCGATGAATGACTGCAATGCGTCGGCGAAAGGTGCACTCTGCGTTCAGCTTTGCGATCATGTGCCGGACAATGGCACCGCAAACCGGTGCAAACCGATGAATGATGGATGAGGGGGCGACATGGTTGAGGGCAGCGCAGCAAACAGCGACGTTGTGCGGATCGACAATCACGGCGTGGTGCGCGTCATCGCCATGAACCGGCCCGACAAGATGAACGCGCTCAACACCGCGCTGCTTGTGGCCTTGCGCGATGCGCTCGCTGCCGCCGATCAGGACGACAGCGTGCGCGCGCTGGTGCTGACCGGCGAGGGACGCGGATTTTCCGCCGGCGCCGACTTGAGCGAATTTCGCGGCGATCAGACGCCGGAGTTGGTCAAGCGCAATGCGCTGCGTTCCAGCCTGATGTCAGGACTGCAGGTGATGCTGCGGACCCTGTCGAAACCCGTCGTTGCCGCCGTGCACGGCGCGGCCATCGGCGGTGGCGCGTCGTTCGCGATCTGCTGCGACATGGTCGTGGTCGGGACCAACCTGAAATTCGGCTATCCGGAATTGAAGCATCACCTGACGCCGACGGCCGTGCTGACCAGCCTCGTCAAGCAGGTCGGACCGAAGGCCGCGTTCGAGATGATCAGCCTCGGCGCGAATTTCACTGCCGACGATGTCATGCGTCTCGGCCTCGCCAATCGCTCTGTCGCGCCGGAGGCCGTGCTGCCGACGGCGATCGGGATCGCCCAGGCCTGGACCGAAAACGACGCAGCGCAGCTCGCCGCGACCAAGAACATGTTCTACCGGATGACCGAACTGTCGTTCGAAAGCGGACTTGCGCTCGGCAAGGATGTATCGACGGCCATGCGGGCGAAGGCGGCGGCGAAGTGAACTGATGGATTGGGCGGGACGGCTTCATCTTTACCTCCCCTTGCAGGGGAGGGAGCAGGTTGGCGTTGCTGCGCCTCTCACAAACGCAGTATTTCTGATTTACAGAAAATAGTTCTTGATTTGTTCTGGCGTCGGGATTATCGTTCTTCCCATCCCGCTCCAGCCAAAGAGGTGCGCCGGCTTCGTCGTCGGCGCAGGAGCGGGATGCGACGGACCCGTCGCGTCTGTGGGCCTTTCGTGCGACGGCGCGCCGTGAGGTGTGCTGGCTGCAAAGTAGTGAAAGGACGACGACCCGCAGACGGGGTGGGCGGCCCAAGGACCCAGCAATGCGGCGATGCCCAGCATTCAGTCAAGGCACCAGGCGTCGTGGTGCCGCTGGGAGTTGCAAGCCGGTAAAACCGTCGCGTGCGGAACGCAGGCGTTTGCACTGCGTCTGAGGCTGCTGTTTGCCGTGTGCTGTTCCACCAGCACACGGTGTCATGTGCCTGGAAAGCACATGATGCCACGTGGTCACCCACGTGGCGCCGCGGGCGCGGTGAAACGCCCTGTGTTCCGCACGCCCCTTCGGGGGATCAAGGAACAAAGAGACCGGCGAACCCCGAGCCGGAGATGAACGAGGGGCGATGACGCGCGTCCGGGCCTTGGCTGAGAGCGATCCGCGTGCCGTAAAGCGGCACGCAGGCCTTGGCCGTCCCCTGGCCGGTCGAAGGATTGTCAAGGCTTGCAAAAACAGTGAAAACAGCCGCGAGGGTTCTTTCATCTGCCGGCGCGGTAACGACCGGTTCCATAAGGGAGATTTTCAAAATGCTGAAGCTGTCGCGGTTCGCGTGGCTCTGTCTCGTCGCGGTGCTGTTGCCGACGATGGGTTTCGCCCAGGACTTTCCCAATCGTCCGATCAAGCTGATCGTGCCGTTCCCGGCCGGCGGTCCCGCTGACACGATTGCGCGGATCTACGCCGAGCGCATGCAGGCAATCCTCGGCCAGCCGGTGATCGTCGAAAGCCGCAGCGGAGCGGGCGGCATCACCGGCGTCGATGCGGTCGCAAAGGCGGATCCGAACGGCTACACCATCGGCATTTCAAGCCCGGGCGCGATGGCGATCAACCCGAGCGTTCAGACCAACATGCCCTACAACGTGGCGAAGGATCTGAAGCCGATCAGTCTGGTCGTCAGGGTGCCGGAAATTCTCGTCGTCGCGCCCAACGTGAAAGCGACGACGGTGGCGGAGTTGCTGGCGCTCAGCAAGGCACAGGACATCAACTTTGCATCCACTGGTGCCGGCAGCATGCCGCATCTCGCGGCCGAACTGTTCAAGCTGAAGTCCGGCGTCAAGGCGCTGCATGTTCCCTATCGCGGTGCTGCGCCGGCCGTGAACGATCTGCTCGGCAGTCAGGTGCAGTGGATGTTCGCGGACATCCCGGTGTTGCTGCCGCATGTGAAGGCCGGGACGTTCAAGGCGCTCGGCATCGGTTCCACGAAGCGCTCGCCGGCGCTGCCTGACCTCAAGACGTTTGTGGAGCAGGGCCTGCCCGACGTTCTCGCCGACAACTGGTACGGGCTGATCGCACCGGCCGCGACGCCTCCGGACGTCATCGCCAAGCTCAACAAGGCCGCCAACGAAGCAGCAAAGTCGAAGGACGTGATCGACAAGCTCGCAATCCAGGGCGTCGACGCGGAAGGCTCGACGCAGGAAGCATTTGCGAAGATGATCGTCGACGAAACCAAGAAGTGGGGTGACGTCATCCGCGCCACCGGCATCAAGCTCGATCAGTAGGCGGATACAAAATGGCAAGCTGGCATCAGGGAGCGGTCAAGCTCCGTTACGCCGTCGATGGAACGGCGGGGCCGAGCCTCGTGCTGCTGCACGAGCTTGGCGGCAGCATGGACAGCTGGGACGGTGTCGTCCCGGCGTTCGCCAAGGACTTTCGCGTCCTGCGCTACGACCTGCGCGGGGCGGGGCAGTCGGAGGTGCCGGCGGACGAGTACACGGTCGAGAACGGCCATCTCGTCGATCTGCTGGACATGTTGAAGGTTACCGGGCTGAAGCCGCCGTATCACTTCGTCGGCGCCGCGGCGGGTTCGCTGATCGCGACGGCGTTCGCGCTGAAGTATCCGGAGCAGACCGCCTCGGTCACGCTGATGGCGGCGGCGCTCGGCATGAGCGATCCCGTGCGCAAGCAGGCGTTTCGCGATCGCTCGAAGCTGGCGATTGAAAAGGGCATGGCGGTGGTGACCGACGCCGCGCTGACGAACTCCTATCCGGAGATCGTGCGCCACGACAAGGCCCGCTTCGCGCGCTTCCGCGAAACCATGCTGAAGTCGGACCCGCGCGGCTGGGCCTATTGCAACTATGCACTGTTGAACTCGAACCTCGAAGAGCGCTTAAGCGAACTGAAGGTGCCGGTGCAGTTCCTCGCCGGCAAGCATGACTCGCTGCGGACCCCTGCGCTGGTCAAGGAACTTGCGGACAAGGTGAAGGGCGCCCGCTTCGAGGAAATCGAAAGCGGCCACTTCATGCATGTGCAGACGCCGGCGCTGGTGGCCGGCAAGCTGAGGTCGTGGATCGACTCGCACGCAACGACCGGGGCGAAGTGAGTGGCGGGACGTCTGCAAGGCAAGATCGCGCTGATCGTCGGCGCGGGCTGCGTCGGTCCGGGCTGGGGTAACGGCCGCGCGGCCTGCGTGCTGTTTGCCCAGGAAGGCGCGAAAATCTTCGCGGTCGACCGCGAGATGGCGCCGATGGAAGAAACCGTCGCGCGGGTGAAAGAGGCCGGCGGCGAGATCGCCACGCATCTTTGCGATGTCACGCAGCAATCCTCCGTGGCGGCCATGGCCAAGGCCTGCAAGGACAGGTTCGGCCGCATCGACGTGCTGGTGAACAATGTCGGCGGTTCGGCGCCCGGCGGTCCGGTCGAGATGGCCGAGGAGGCGTGGGACGCGCAGATCGACCTCAACCTGAAGAGCATTTTCCTCACCTGCAAGCATGTGCTGCCGGTGATGGAAGCGCAGGGTGGTGGCTCGATCATCAACACGGCGTCAGCCTCCGGCATCCGCTGGACCGGCGCTGCGCAGGTGGCTTATGCGGCCTCAAAAGCCGGCGTGATCCAGTTCTCGAAAGTCGTCGCCGTGCAGTATGCGCCAAAACATATCCGCGTGAACACCATCGTTCCCGGCCAGTTGCACACGCCGATGGTCGAGGTGCGGCTCGCGAAAACACGCGCCGGCGGCGATGTGGACAAGCTCCTGGCCGAGCGGCAGTCGCGTATCCCGCTCGGCTTCATGGGCGACGGCCGCGATACGGCCAATGCCGCGCTGTTCCTCGCCTCCGACAAATCGCGCTGGGTGACGGGCACCGAGATCGTGCTCGACGGCGGCATGAGCGCAAGGTGTGATTGAGGACAATCACCGCGGTTACGGATCGCGCGCGCTAGTGCATCACGGCCGTCGCACTCACATGCCTCAGCTTGTCCGGATTGCGCACGACATAGATCGCCGTGATCCGGCCGTCGTCGATCTCGAAGGCCATGGTGTGCATGACCTCGCCGTTCTCGATCACGACGATCCCGGGCAAGCCATCGACGGTCGTCTGCCGCCAGGTGAGCGGTTCCTTGACGGGCGCCTTTTGTGCAATTCCTGCAAAGAACCGCGCGACGTTCATGTCGCCGTAGATCGGATTGAGCGCAGCTATCCGTTTGCCGCCGCCGTCCGAGTAAAGAATGACGTCCTTCGCCAGCAGCGACTGCAGCGGAGTGACTTCGCCGCTGCGCGAGGCTTCGAAGAAGGCTTTTGCGATATCTGCGCCGTGTGATGGCGAGACCGGAAAGCGCGGTTTTGCCGCGCGGACATGCTCGCGTGCCCGGCTCGCAAGCTGGCGGCAGGCTGCAGCGTCACGATCGATCGCCTGCGCGACGTCGTCGAAATCCTGACCGAACACGTCGTGCAGCAGGAAGGCGGCGCGCTCCAGCGGCGACAGGCGCTCCAGCGCCATCATCAGCGTCAGCGTGATGTCGTCGGCCTCATTGGCTTCGGCCGTCTCGATCATCGGTTCGGGCACCCAGGGGCCGATATAGGTCTCGCGCTTGACGCGCGCGGATTTCAGATGGTCGAGGCAGAGCCGTGTGACGGTCTTCGACAGGAATGCCTTCGTGTCGGTCACCCCTGAGCGGTCCGCGCCATGCCAGCGCAGATATGCGTCCTGCACGATGTCCTCCGCTTCCGCGACCGATCCGAGCATGCGATAGGCGATGCGGATCAGCCGCGGGCGCAGGGGCGCGAACGTGCTGGCTGCGGTGTCAGGCTGCTGACGTTGCATTCTTCGCCTTCATCGGATGAACGACGCGGAACGCGACGTTGATCCTGTTCCACCCATTGATCGCGTTGATGAGCAGCGTCAATTCTGCCATTTCTTCCTCGGTGAAGCTCGCTCGCAGCGTCTGATAGACGTCGTCGGCGACAAGGGCCGTTTCGGACAGCCGTGTCAGCGCCTCGGTCCAGGCGAGAGCCGCGCGCTCACGCTCGTTGTAGAGAGGCGACTCGCGCCAGGCATTCAGAAGGAACAGCCGTTCCTCGGACTCGCCCGCCGCGCGCGCGTCGCGCGTGTGCATGTGCAGACAGAAGGCGCAGCCATTGATCTGCGACGCGCGGGTCTTCACCAGTTCCTGCAGGCTCTTCTCGAGGCCGGAACTGTCGACGCGGGTCTGCAGGTCCAGCATTGCCTTGAGGACGCCGGGCGCTGCCTTGAACGGGTCAAGTCTCGATTTCATGTCGATCTCCTAAGTCATGTGCCGGCCCTCGTGGCCGTATGACGCAAGACGAGTGAGCCTTGCCGGGTGTGACACCGGGAACCAGATTTGTCTCCAGCGCCGGGATCTGGCCGATTTCGCAGGATTTCCCTTCCGCCTGCATGGGCCGCATGAGTCCCGTGCAGTGGCCTTCAATTGCGGGCCGGTTCCGGCGCAGCTAAGGTCTTTGAGAACAAGAAGATAGCCGGTTGACCGGCCGATCGGGAGGCGCAGCGTTCATGACTTCGGTCATTTCAGGCGGAATCGACTGCGATCTGCATCCGGCGCTGCCCGGCATTCAAAGTCTGCTTCCCTATCTCAACGACTACTGGAGCGATCAGGTCACCAATCGCGGCATGGTCGATCTGGTCTCGGCTTCCTATCCGCTGAATTCGCCGCTGACGTCGCGGCCGGACTGGCGCCCGAAGACAGGCAAGGCCGGTTCGGTGCTCGCGGACCTGACCAAGCATGCGCTCGATCCGTATGGGACGAAGTTCGGCATCTGCAATCCGCTCTACGGCGTGCAGATGGTGTTCTCGGAGGACATGGCGACCGCGTTTTGCTCGGCGCTGAATGACTGGCTCGTGAAGGAGTGGCTGGACAGGGATGCGCGCCTGCGCGGCTCGATCGTGATCCCGGTGCAGAGCACGGAAAAGGCCGTCGCCGAGATCGAGCGCTGCGCAGGCGACAGGCGATTCGTGCAGGTACTGATGCTGGTATGCAACGACAACCCGCTCGGACGCCGCGTCTACTGGCCGATCTATGAGGCCTGCGAACGCCATGGCCTCGCCCTCGGCGTGCATGCGGGCAGCAACTATCACAACGCGCCCATGACGATCGGTTGGGGCTCCTATCACACCGAGGATTATGTTGGCCAAAGCCAGGCCTTCCAGACCCAGTTGACCAGCCTCATCATCGAAGGCGTGTTCGCGAAATACCCTGCCCTGAAGGTGGTGATGCTGGAATCGGGGTTTACCTGGCTGCCCACCTATCTCTGGCGGCTGCACAAGTTCTGGCGCGGGGTGCGGATGGAAACCCCGTGGGTGGACCGGGCGCCGCAGGAAATTGTGCGCAGCAACGTGCGCTTTTCGCTGCAGCCGGTGGATGCGCCGCCGGACCCGGCGATGCTGAACCGCGTTATTGACCATATGCAGTCGGACGAATTGCTTCTATTCTCAACCGACTATCCGCATTGGCAATTCGACGGTCAGGACGTGCTGCCGGAAGGGATTTCTTCGGATCTTGTGCGCAAGATCATGATCGACAATCCGCTCGCGACCTATCCGCGTCTGAATGGTTGAATTTGACCGCTAAGGAGACCGCGCCATGAACATGCAGTTTCGCCCCGGAGAGCAGCAGGGCTCCGATGCGGTCGTCAAGCAGGCCATCGCCGACTGCGACGTCCACCCTCAGCGCAAGGACCCGAAGGGCCTTTACCCCTATCTCGAAAAGCGCTGGCGCGACCATCTCGATCAGTACGGCGCGCTCGTCTACCAGGGCATGGTCGTCGGTCCGCTCTATCCGAAGGGCCAGCCGAACGCGTCGCGCCGCGATGCCGTACCGCCGGAAGGTGGTGTCCAGGGCTCGTCGCTGAAATTCATGCAGCAGCAGCACCTCGATCCGAACAATGTCGCGCTCGGCATCCTGTGCCCGCTCTCCCTGCAAAATCTCCGCAACCTCGATCTCGGCGCAGCACTCGCGCGCGCGACCAACGATTGGCAGGTTGCCGAGTGGACCAGCCAGGACAAGCGCCTGCGTGCCTCGATCGTTGTCTCGAACGAGGATGGTGAAGGGTCTGCGAAGGAAATCCGCAGCCGTGCCGGCGACAAGAACTTCGCGCAGGTGCTGGTGATGAGCCGAAACCTCGAGCCGCTTGGCCAGCGCCGCTACTGGCCGATCTATGAGGCGGCCGAAGAGGCGGGTCTGCCGATCGGCATCCATGCGTTCGGCAACAGCGGTCACGCGATCACGCCGGGTGGCTGGCCGAGCTACTACATCGAAGAGATGGTGGGGCACTCGCAGTGCCAGCAGTCGGCGCTGGCCAGCATGGTGCTCGAAGGCGTGTTCGAGCGCTTCCCGAAGCTGAAGGTCATCTCGATCGAAGCCGGCTTCGGCTGGGTGCCGTCGCTGGCCTGGCGGCTCGACAAGCATTTCGATCGCCTGCGCAGCGAACTGCCGAATTTGAAGAAGAAGCCGTCCGAATATCTGCGCGAGCATGTGTGGTGGTCCACGCAGCCGATGGAAGAGCCGGACTCGAAGGAGCATTTGCTCGATGTGATCGGCTGGCTCGGCTGGGACAAGCTGATGTTCGCCACCGACTATCCGCACTGGGACTATGACGATCCGTCGCGGGTGCTGCCCGCCGGCGTCAGCAAGGAAAATCGCGACGCCTTTTACCTCGGCAACGCGCGCAAGGTATTCGGTATCACGGCATGACACGTCACGTTGTTGCCCCGGTGGACGAGTTGCCGCCGGGCTCGCGAAAATTTCTCACCATCGACGAACGTCCGATCGCGATCTTCAACGTCAAGGGCGAGTTCTTCGGCCTGTTAAATCGCTGTCCGCATCAGGGCGCGGCGCTCTGCGAAGGGCCGCTGATCGGGCTAGCCGAGGCGGAGCTTCCGGGCGACATCAAATACACGCGCCGCGGCGAAATCCTGCGCTGCCCGTGGCACGGCTGGGAGTTCGACATCCGCACCGGCCAGTCATATTGCGATCCGAAGAAGTTTCGTGTGCGCGCCTATGACGTCAATGTCGAGCCCGGCGCAAGCGTGGTGAAGGGGCCTTATGTGGCCGAAACGCTCGCCGTCTCGATCGAGAACGACTACGTGGTGGTCGACCTCTAACCAGACGTCACGGCGGACCAAAAAAGAAAAAAGGGGCGGGACGTGCTGCAAGAAATCACCGATTTCCATGACGAAGGCAGGGAGCTGCGCGGTCTGCTCGCAACGCTGAGCGACCAGGATTTTCAGCGCAAGACGCTGTTCAAGGACTGGACCGTCAACGACGTGGTGCTGCATCTGCATTGCAGCGACATCTCTGCCGCGGCCTCCGTGCGCGATCCCGCCGAATACGACGCGCTGCGCGCGGAAATCGGGGAGAAGCGCAAGGGCGGCCTGTCGATGATCGAGGAATCGCGCCAGCGCTTCCCCGGGCTGAAGGGCAAGGCGCTGCTGACGCGCTGGTGGGATCAGCTCGAAGATCTTTGCGCGCTGCTCGCGGCGAAGGATCCGTCGGCGCGATTGAACTGGGCCGGTCCCGGCATGGGCGTGCGGATGTTCACCACCGCGCGGCAGATGGAGACCTGGGCGCACGGCCAGGAAATCTACGACGTGATGGGCAAGGACCGCATCTTTCACGATCGTCTGAAGAATATCGCCGTGATCGGCGTCAAGACGTTCGGCTGGACTTTCGCCAACCGCAAGCTGCCGGTGCCCGCGGACGTGCCTTACGTCCGCGTCACCGGGCCGTCCGGCGAAGTCTGGGAGTGGAACGATCCTGCGAGCGGCGCGTCGGTGACGGGCGATGCGGTGGAGTTCTGCCAGGTGGTTGCGCAGACCCGCAACATCGCCGACACCCAACTCGTCATGAAGGGCGAGACCGCGCAGCGCTGGATGCAGATCGCGCAGTGTTTTGCAGGTGCGCCGAACGATCCGCCGGCGAAAGGCACGCGCCGCAAGGCGGCGGCGTAGCGCTCTTTCACCTCCCCCGGAAAGGGGAGGTCGCACAGGCGGCCTGCCGTTATATCGCCGTGGTCGTGGCCTTCGCCGGTTCGCCTCTCCGCCAGAGCGAGGCGATCGAGCGGGTGACCACGCGATAAGCCGTCAGCGGCATTTCGATGATGCCGGGCAGCGGATCGTCCCAGGCGAACGATGCGAAGACCAGCTTTTGTCGCAGCGAACGCACGTAGTCGGCAAAGCTGATATGGCCCCGGATCATCAGATGGGCGGCGGCGACGAGGTCGCGCGCGGTGTGCATCCAGGCGCGGCCGGGCAGTACCGCCACGGTCTTGACGACGAGACCGGCAGCGACGCAACTCATCATCAGCGCGAGATCGGCGCCGGCAGGTTCGCACAGTGCTAGCCATGACCATGCGCGCGGGTTGACGTCCAGAACCTTGAATTCCTGATCGCGCGCATCGAACTTGAATTCGACTTCGACCAGCCCTTCGAACGCAACCGCCGTCAAAAGGGCATTCGCCGCGATCTTGACCTTGTCGTTGGTGACGATCTCGACGAACGTCGAGGTGTAGCTGAAATCGACCGGATACTGGCGGGTGCGGCGCGCGGTGAGTTCGGCCACAGGCTTGCCCTGGTGCCAGAGCGCTGCGTAGGAGAACTGCGCCTCGCCGCCACCTGGGATCAGTTCCTGCACGACGACATTCTCGTGACCGACGAGCCTTGCGGCCTCGCGATAGCGCTCGACCAGTTCATCCCGCGTATCGGCGCGCCAGGCCTTCGCCTGTGTGAACGTATTGCGCCCGGTCCGCATCGCAGGCTTCAGCACGACCGGGAAAACGACTTCGAGCGCGGCTGCGTCCACTTCGTTACGCAAGCGGTAGGCGCGTGGTGCGGCAATGCCCGACACCGCTGCCGATTGGGCCAGCAATTGCTTGTCGCACAGCCGGCGCAGATGCTCCCAATCGCAACTTTCCACCCGGAAGGTGGAACGCATCAGCTGCAGATGACTGGCGATCAGTCTGACTTCCCCGTCGCCGCAGGGCACCAGCAGCCAGTCGCGGAGGTTCTCGCGTTCGGCGAGTTGAACAAGCCAGCGCGGAGATTCGGCGGCGTTGGCGCCGGGCCAGTCAAAACGCCGCTGCACATAGCGGGAAAATTTCGGCAGCGGATGGTCGTCGGTCACGAGCACGACCGGGATGCGGTTGCGGCCGAAGCTGCGCGCCAGCGCGAGCGCGCCGTGTGCGCCGCCAAGCAGGATCGCGCCGGTGTGCGCTGCCGCCGTGGACGCCGGCGTGATGTTCTCAGGCTGCATCGACACGGCGAAAACCATTCCACATCGCGGTCGCCGCGCCCGAGGTCAGCACTTCCAGCAGCCGCTGGTCCTGATAGTTGCCGTTCAGCGAAAGCCGCGGCAGCGCAGTCATATGGTCTGCGTTCTCCGCAAACAGCATTCCGGGCCGGGTGGTGACCGCTGTCCTGAAACCGAGCTTGCGCACCAGCGCGAAGTCGCGCGCGGTGGCCGCATCCTTGTCGCCGTAGGGGTAGGCGAAGTGCATGGCCGGGCGATCGAGTTTTGCTTCGATGTTGCCGCGGCTCGCGGCGATTTCGCGTTCGGCTGCGTCCGAAGGGCATTTGGCGAGGTTGCAGTGGCTCAGCGTATGCGCGCCGATAGTGACCAGCGGATCGGCGGCTAACGCCTGCAGTTCCTGCCACGACATGCAGAGTTCGCGGGCGATCGCGGAGTCGTTCAGTCCATGGCGGCGGCAGAGATCGGAGACGGTGCGATTGATGTCGATGTCCGGCGGCATGCCGCGCAGCCAGGCGTGTACGCGTGCGAAGGTTTCGGCCTTTGCTGCGGCATTCCGGCAGTCCAGCCGCGTAGTCTCACCGTTGATAGGCACGTCCAGTGAGTCGGCCCTGGCGATCAGACGTTCGAGCGCCACCCACCAGAGCCTGCCGTTGCCGGACGCGAAATCGCTTGCGACGTAGACGGTGAACGGTGCGCCGAACCCGGCCATCACCGGCAGCGCGAAATCGCGGTTGTCGCGATAGCCGTCGTCGAATGTGAAGCACGCAAACCGGCGCGCAAAATCCCGCTCCCGCATCCGCCGATGCATCTCGTCGAGGGTGACAATATCGATGTCGAGGCTGCGGACGTGTTCGAGCGTTGCGCGCAGGAAATCGGGGGTGATTTCCAGGTGCCGGTTGGGCTGAAATGCGGCGGCTGAGGCGGGCCGGACGTGGTGCAGCATGAAGATCGTGCCGACACCTGCGAGCAAGGGTCGCAGCAGGCGGTGGGCGCCGCTGAAATAGAGTGCCTCGAGCCCGGCGCGGAAGATGTTGCTGCGTAACTGGCTCATGGTCTTCGACGGTGCATTACGATCCGCAGGATGGCGGATGCCCACTAGTGTCAAATGCCAGAAAGCGTTGAAGAAACGGTTAGCTATTGCCCCAAATCGGGCGCTTTCCGGTAACCGCCCATTTGCAATTTGACACTCCTCGAGGGGTTTGTTTTGTGGGGGGAGGCTCGTTAGGTATCTTTATGCGCGCATTGCTGAGAGTGGTTCGCAAATGGTGGCCGGGATTGCTGCCTTTGGCGATCCTTTGGGGCCTGGCGGCGTGGCTCAATACCGTCCCGTTCGAGACCGAACTTGCCGGCCGGACAGCGCTTTCGCTGCGTGAAACGATCCTTGACAAGACCCGTGTCGACGCGGCCGGCCGCGATCTGACTGTTTCGGCCGACGCATTCTCGGAGGAGGGGCGGCGCAGTTCCATCGCCATCGCCGAAGCCGTGCCGGGCGTCCGGCTGGTGCGCGACCGGACGCGCATCATCGATGAAGCAAAACCGTTCTCCTGGTCGGCCGAAAGGAATGTGTCGCGCCTGACGCTGTCCGGCAATGTCTCGCTGCCGGCCGCGAGGGCCCGGCTGATCGAGGCATCGCGCGGCATCGCGGGTGGTGTCGAGGTCGCCGACCAGATGGTTTTTGCGCGCGGCGTGCCGCAGCGCTTTGACGCCGCTGCACTGCTGCTGATCGAGCAGCTTGGCAGGCTGCGCGATGGCAAGGTTGCGTTGTCCGACACATCCGTCCGCCTGGGCGGCATCGCCCGTGATCTCGGCGGGCGCGAGGCGATCGCCGCCGCGCTCAGGAATTTGCCGGACGGATATACGATCGCCGAAAATGCGGTCTCGGCGCCACCTTATATCTTCCAGGTCAACAAGGATCCGGTCGCGGTTGCGGTGACGCTCAACGGCTATGTGCCCGACAACGCCGTACATGCGGCGCTGATCGAAACGGCGAAGCGAAAATTCCTCAACGAGAAGATCATCGACAATCTGAAAGCCAGTGTCGGGGCGCCGGGCGGCTTTGCCAACGCCGCTGCTGCGGCGCTCGGCGCGCTGTCACGGCTCTCGACCGGATCGCTGACGATGTCGGATCGCGAGGTCAAGCTGTCAGGCGACGCCTTCTATGAGGTCGCCGCGGAAGAGATACGAACCGGGCTCGCAGGCGAGCTGCCGCAGGGCTGGCGCATCAATACCGAAGTTTCCACCCGGCCACCGGCAAGTGCCGTAGACGCGACGGTCTGTCAGCAACTGTTTGCCGAGTTGCTGGCGATCGGCAAAATCCGTTTCCTGTCCGGACAGGCCAACATCGACAACGACTCGCGTGGCTTGATGGATCGCCTGGTTGAAATTGCGCTGCGTTGTCCGACCTCGAGTGTCGAGATCTCCGGTCACACCGATACCGACGGTGACGAGGAAGCGAACGTGAAGCTGTCGGAGCGCCGGGCGCAGGCCGTGCTCGACTACATGCTGCGCGCCGGATTGCCGGCCGATCGATTGCGCGCCATAGGCTATGGCCAGCTGCAGCCCGTCGCTTCCAACGATACCGCCGAAGGCAAGGCGCAAAACCGTCGCATCGAATTCACGGTGAGGTAGTATCGTGCTGTTTCTCGCGGAATTTCACTGGGGCTGGCTGGCGGCGGCCGGAGTCACCGGGCTGTTGATGGGGTGGGTCGGCGTGGTTCATCGCGGCCGCGGCCTGTCCAGGCGCGGCTTGCAGTGGACTGCGATCATTCTCGTGCTGGCGATCGC
This sequence comes from uncultured Alphaproteobacteria bacterium, assembly GCA_963774995.1. Lineage (GTDB taxonomy): Bacteria > Pseudomonadota > Alphaproteobacteria > Rhizobiales > Xanthobacteraceae > P52-10. The sequence goes on along the minus strand of CAVZHJ010000008.1, from coordinate 246,163 downwards.
CAGCGCCTTTGCGAGGATTGTTCCCGGCCGGTTCGGTTACTGGCTCGATCTTGGACTTGTAATGTTCGCTGTCTACCTTCTGGGCTGTGCGATCGGCGCCTGGTTGCGCGAATTGCTGGTCGCCGATGATCGCTCCACGCCATGAGAGGCGGCGTGGTTAACACCGGAAACGTCAGGGACTCTTCCTTTACAAGACCGGTCGGCGTTTCGATATGAGAGGTGCTCGCTTTGAAGGCAGCGGCCTGCCGGAAGGCCAAATTCTTCCAAGGTTCAGGTTCTTCGAGGCCCAGGTTCTTCGAAGCCCAGGTTCTTCGCCGTGTCAAGTTCGCGGAGTCAAGCCGTCTGAACGGCCTGTGCAGCGGCCCGTTGCCGCCCTCGCGGAGACTTCAGCGTTCTGCTAGGAACCGGTGAGGCATTGTCGTTTGAAACCGGAAAACAGGGTGGATTGGCCGAGCATGTCCGGCACGCAGAGTAATGAATTGCCGATGCTGGGATTGATCCGCAAGACGATTGCGTTTCTTCGTGAGAAGCACATTCTCAAGAAGCTCGGCTTTGCGATGAGCCTGACGATCATCGTGATCGCCTGCTACGTTCTCTACCACATGCTGCGCAACCTGAATTTCGATGCCCTGGTCGAGGCGCTGCAAGCCAAGTCCGCGCAGTCGATCGTTCTGGCGATGCTGTTTGTTGCCGCCGGCTATTTCACGCTGACGTTCTACGATCTGTTTGCGTTGCGGGCGATCGGCCGTCGCGATGTGCCGTACCGGATCGCAGCGCTTGCCGGTTTCACCAGCTATTCGATCGGACACAATGTCGGCGCCAGCGCGCTCACCGGCGGCGCAGTGCGTTATCGCGTGTATTCCGCGTGGGGATTGAATGCAGTCGACGTCGCCAAGGTCTGCTTTGTCGCCGGCCTCACCTTCTGGCTTGGCAACGCCGCGGTGCTTGGTCTCGGCATCGCCTATCATCCTGACGCGGCATCCGAGATCGACAGGCTGCCGGTTTGGCTGAATCAGATCGCAGCGTTCATCATTCTTGCCGGACTTGCGGGCTACGTCGCCTGGGTGTGGAGTTCGCCCGCGTGTCGTCGGGCGCGGGCAATGGACTGTCACGCTGCCGGGCGGACCGCTGACGCTGTTGCAGATCGTCATTGGCATCGTCGATCTCGGCTTCTGCGCGCTGGCGATGTACATGCTTGTGCCGGATACGCCACATATCGACTTTGTGACAGTCGCCGTGATTTTCGTCTCGGCGACGTTGCTTGGATTTGCCAGCCACTCGCCGGGCGGGCTCGGCGTGTTCGATGCGGCGATGCTGGTTGGTCTCTGGCAGTTCAACAAGGAAGAATTGCTCGCCGGCATGCTGCTGTTTCGCGTGCTCTACTACATCACGCCGTTCGTGCTGTCGCTTTTGACTCTGGCTGCGCGGGAAATCCTGTTCGGAGGCCGCGACTCCATGGTTGCTCCGGTCGCGCCACCGCCGCTTGCGCCGCCCGCGGCGACCGACGTCATTGCCGGAAGCCTTGACGAAGCCGGAGAGACGGCGTCAGTGGTGCGCGAGGAACGCCGCGCCTGAACGGCGCGGTGAATTTGCAATTCCTGTCGGTTTCGCGGCAAGTGCTGCGCTGGAAGCGCCAAATTCAAAACCGCAGTTGATCTGCATCTCTTGCCGGAGGACGGGCGTTGGCTGCGAGTGCTTCTCCTCCATCGGCGCCGTGGTCCGATCGCATCAAGCGCGCTGCGATCATTCTTCTCGTCACAGCATTTGTGCTCGGCGGTCTTGTCGTCATGACGGATCTGAGCCTCGCGCGCGGGATAGTCGCGTTCCTCTGCATCGCGGCAGCGGCGCTCGTGCCCTGGCAGTTGCATGACAGCATGCGTTCGCGGGAGGCGGAGACGCGTGACGATCCGGTGGATACCGTGGTGGTCCGCTCGCTTGTGGCAGGCTTGCCGGACCCGTCCGTGCTGCTCGATCGCGCCGGGCGCGTGCTGCACTTCAATCCTGCCGCGGCGGAACTCGCGCCGGCGCTTCGGCGCGGCGAACTTGCGCAATCGGCGTTGCGCTCGCCGGAAATCGTGGCCACGCTGCGGCAGGCGCTTGCGACCAACAAGGTCCAGCGCGCTAACTATGTCGATCACGTGCCGATCGACCGATGGATGGAACTGGTGGTGACGCCGATTCCGGTTCCGACCCAGTTCGGCGGTTCCGACACCTGCATGCTGATGACGTTTCACGACCAGACGCCGCTGCGGCGGGTCGAGGAAATGCGCGTCGACTTCGTCGCCAATGCCAGCCACGAGTTGCGCACACCGCTTGCGGCGCTGTCGGGATTCATCGACACGCTGCAGGGACCGGCCAAGGACGACGCCAACGCGCGCGAGCGCTTTCTCGGCATCATGCGCACCCAGGCGACGCGCATGGCGCGATTGATTGACGATCTGTTGTCGCTGTCGCGCATCGAGCTCAGCGCCCACGTGCGGCCGAGCGATCCGGTCGACCTGACGCCGCTGCTGCGCCAGGTGGTGGACGGCCTTGAGCCGCTCGCGCACGAACGCGGCGTGACCGTTTCGGTGAACATTCCCGAGTTGCCGATCGTCGTGCCGGGCGATCGCGATGAACTGTTGCGGCTGTTTGAAAACCTGATCGAGAACGGGCTGAAATACGGCGCCTCCGGCGGCAAGGTCGACGTCGCGTTGACCGAGTTGTCGGAGTCGGAAAGCCTGAAGGAAGTGCGCGTGACCGTGCGTGACTACGGTCCCGGCATCGCGCCGGAGCATCTTCCGCGCCTGACCGAGCGCTTTTACCGGGTCGACGTCGGGGACAGCCGGGCGCAAGGCGGCACCGGCCTCGGACTGTCGCTGGTGAAACACATCCTGAACCGCCACCGCGGCCGCCTGATGATCGAAAGCGTGCCGGGCAAGGGCGCGACCTTCACCGCGATCTTCCCCAAAGCGGTTGTCGCTGACCCTCGATAAGTCGCTTTTCTGGCACCTGTCCGCGGGGCTCTGGAGCTTCGGGCTACATCGATTTGATCGCTTGACCTTCCCATGCCTGGAAAGTTTAGGATGCTTGAACTGGAATTAGCCATGGCCGAACCTATATTCCGGAACTGCGGCCGAACGTGGTAACAAAGCTCGTATGCGCAAGCTGAACACGCACATGGGACTCTTGGCGGGCATGATCTGCTTGATCGTGCTGCTTTGCGCTCCGTCGCGCGCCGAGGCCCACGCCGGACACAGCCATGCCGGTCCGTCGGTGAACGCTCCAGCGCCGCCGGAACCGCTTGCCGTATCCGAGCCTGCGTCCCGCGTGGCCCCGGCTGTTGAAGAAGTCTCCTCCGCCAAACCGAAGGCCGGCATTCCGGCGCCCAGGTGTTTCGGAACATGCTGCGGCGCCTCACATGGGTGCTGCGCCTTCACCCTGTCGTCTCCTGCCAGCAATGACGGGCCCGGTTGGGTTCGGGTGCGCGAGCATTCTATCGATGCGCCCGTGCCGAGCGGCCTCGATCCCGCGGCCCAGCGCAGACCTCCAAGATCCTTCGCCTGATCTGATCGCTTGACGGCTCTCGAGCCGCGCCTTTGGGCGCGCGCCATGCAGCCATCAAAAGCGGACCCATGTTCAACGGTGAAGGCTTTTTCCCAATGCGTTACTTTTTTGCTGCCGCCATTGGCGCGGCCGCTCTCATCAGCATTCTGCTGGCGGCGCCGGGGCGCACGCATGAAGGTCATGATCATGCACGAAGCCCCGCCGTTTCGGGACCCTCGGCGCTTGCGCGTGGCGAGGCCGCGTCCGAAGCGTTTGAACTGGTGGCCGTCGCGCGGGGTGAGGTGCTGGCGATCTATCTGGATCGGTTCGCAACAAACGAGCCGGTGGAAGGGGCAAGGATCGAGGTCGAAACGCCCACGGGTCCAGCCACGGCCACTGTCGTTCCTGGCGACGCCTATACGCTTGCCGCACCCTGGCTCGGCAAGCCCGGCAAGGCTGAGCTGATTTTTTCAATCGCAACAGCCGATGGCGCGAGCGATATCCTGCCGGTGACGCTCGTCATTCCGGAAGCTGCAGCAAACGACATTACCCCGGGGCGCATCGGGGCGAGCACCAGTATCCTTGCGATCGCCGGTGCCGCCCTTGTCGGGCTTCTCGTCGGCGCCGGCGCGATGGCGTTGCGGCGCCGCGCACTCGCCGGACTTCTGCTTGGCATGTTTCTCCTCAGTGGCAGCCGGCTTTCGGCGCATGAGGGTCACGACCATGGTCAGCCGCAAACTGCACCTGCCGCCCGGAGCGACGTAGCCAGGCGCCTGCCGGATGGAAGCGTGTTTGTGCCGAAAGCGGCGCAGCGGATATTCGCGCTGCGCACCATCGTAACGCAAACCGGAGCGCATCACCGCAGCACGGAACTACCGGGCCGCATCATTCCTGATCCCAATGCGAGCGGCTTCGTTCAGGCCGCCATTGGGGGGCGACTGTCGCCGCCGCCCGGGGGCTTTCCGCGCCTTGGGACGCCGGTCAAGGCGGGCGACATTCTCGCTTATGTCACACCGCCGCTCCAGGCCATCGATGTTTCGGATATGCGTCAGAAGCAGGGCGAGCTCGATCAGCAGATTGCGATTGCCGAACGCAAGCTTGCGCGAAACGAAACGCTGGCGCCCTCGGGCTCGGTTGCGCGCTCGCAACTTGAAGATTCGCGCACCGAAGTGGCAGGCCTGAAGGAACGCCGCGCCATGCTCGACAAGTCGCAGCGCGATCCCGAAGCGCTTGTTGCGCCGGTGTCAGGCATCGTTGCGGACGGCAATGCCGTCGCGGGACAGATCGCGCAGCCGAATGCCATCGTCTTTCACATCATCGATCCCGCAAAGCTGTGGATCGAAGCACTGAGCTTTGAGGTCATTGCGGATACCCAGGAGGCCTTCGCCAGAACTTCAACCGGAAAAACGTTCAGGGTTGCCTATCGCGGGTCGGGCTTTGCGGATCGCAGCCAGTCCATTCCGGTGCATTTTGCGATTGAAGGGAATCTCGCAGGCTTGCGCGCGGGTCAGTTCGTGAGCGTGCTGATACGCACCGATGAAGAACGCCCCGGCATCGCCGTTCCGCGCAGCAGCCTCGTGCGCGCGGCCAACGGGCAGGACATCGTCTTCGAGCATACCGCGGCGGAAATCTTCACCCCGCGTCCGGTGCGCACTGCGCCGCTCGACGGCGAGAACGTGCTCGTCACAACGGGCCTCGGCGCCGGCAAGCGCGTCGTGACACAAGCCGCCGAGCTTGTTGATCACGTCCGCTAGAAGGCGATAAACCATGTTCACATTTCTTGTCACCCAATCCCTGCGCAACCGCCTGCTGGTCCTGGCCCTTGCGGGCGTTCTGATTGCTTTTGGCAGCTACAGCGTGACGCGGCTGCCGGTGGATGTATTTCCGGATCTCAACAAACCGACCGTCACCATCATGACCGAATCGGAAGGGCTGGCCCCGCCGGAGGTGGAGCAACTCGTCTCGTTCCCGATCGAAACGCAGATGAACGGGGTGCCTGGCGTCGCGCGCGTACGTTCGGTCTCGGGCGTGGGCCTGTCGATCGTCTATGTCGAGTTCGAATGGGGCACCGATATCTACCGCAACCGCCAGCAGGTGATTGAGCGTCTGGCGCAAGCGCGCGACCAGCTGCCGCCCAACACCGTGCCGCAACTGGGGCCGGTCAGTTCCATCATGGGCCAGATTCTCCTGGTCGCCCTCTCCAGCGACACGGCAAGCCCGATGGCGCTGCGCGAGATCGCTGATTTTACCGTGCGCCCGCGGCTTTTATCCATCCCGGGGGTGGCGCAAGTGATCCCGATCGGCGGCGAGGTCCGCCAGTTTCGCGTCTCGCCGCAGCCGGCGGCCGTGCGGGCGCTGGGCGTCAGCTACGAGCAGATCGAAAAGGCGCTGACGCAATTCGGTGTCAACACCGGCGGTGGCTTTACCGACCAGCATGCGCGCGAATATCTTATCCGCAACATTGCGCGCACGATCTCGCTTGACGATTTGCGCAGCGTTGTCGTCACGACGATCAACAATCGCCTCATCTATCTGCATCAAGTGGCGAGTGTGTCGTTTGCGCCGCGGTTCAAGCGCGGCGATGCGGGCTATATGGGTAAGCCCGCGGTGATCGTTTCGGTCGAAAAGCAACCCAACGTCGATACCGTCACCCTGACGCGACGAATCGAGGCCGCGCTGGAGGACATGAGCGCGAGCCTGCCTGAAGGCATCAAGGCCAATCAAATCCTGTTCCGGCAAGCCAACTTCATCGAAACATCCGTCGCCAACGTGAAACGCGTGCTTCTCGAAGCCGCGCTCGTGGTCGCCGTCATCCTCTTTGCCTTTCTTCTCAACTGGCGCACCACCGCGATTTCCTTGACTGCCATACCGGTCTCCATTTTGACCACGGCCGGCATCTTCTACATGGCCGGTCTTTCCATCAACACGATGACCTTGGGCGGCATCGCCATCGCCATCGGCGAACTGGTCGACGACGCGGTCGTCGATGTCGAGAACATTTCACGAAGACTTCGCGAAAACCGGCTGACGGAAAATCCGCGCCCCGTCTTTGACGTGATTGTCTCCGCCTCGCAGGAAGTGCGCTCCGGCATCGTGTACGCCACGATGATCATCGTCCTGGTGTTCGTGCCGCTGTTTGCGCTCTCGGGTATCGAGGGGCGCCTGTTCGCGCCCCTGGGCGAAGCCTACATCATTTCCATTCTGGCGAGCCTTGTGGTGTCGATCACGCTGACACCGGTCATGGCTTTTTACATGCTGCCGCGCATGAAGCGGCTGGAGGAACACGAAAGTCCGCTGGTGCGGGTGCTCAAGCGCGCAAACCGTGCAGCGCTGGAGCGGGCGCTTGGCATGCAACGTGGCGTCGCCGGCGTTGTGGCGGTGTTGATCATCGGTGCCGGGATTTCGGCATTCTATCTGCCGCGCGCGTTTCTGCCGCCCTTCAACGAGGGCAGCTTTACCGTCAATCTGCTGTTCAACCCGGGCGTCTCCTTGAGCGAATCCAGCCGCGTCGGCCTGATTGCCGAGCGTCTGATCCTGCAGGTGCCCGATGTGAAGTCGGTGGGCCGTCGCACCGGGCGCGCCGAACTGGACGAACATGCCGAAGGGGTGCATTCCTCGGAAATCGACGTCGACCTCAAAGAGACCACGCGCGCGAAGACCGACGTCATCGCCGATATCCGATCGCGCCTGTCCGTGTTGCCGCTTGCCACGAATATCGGGCAGCCGATTTCGCATCGGCTCGATCACATGCTCTCCGGCGTGCGCGCGGAAATAGCACTCAAGATTTTTGGCGACGATCTTGATGGGTTGCGCAGCGTAGCCGGGGATTTGCACGGGAGGCTGGCGCGCATTCCGGGTCTCACCGATCTGCAGGTGGAAAAGCAGGTTCTCATTCCGCAGCTGGAAATCCGCGTCGATTACCAGCGCGCCGCGCTCCATGGCGTGCAGCCCGGCGCCGTGGTCGAGCAACTAAGCAGGCTTTCGAACGGCCGCGTCGTCTCGCGCGTCGCCGATGGTTATCGCCGCTTTGATGTGATGCTGCGCCTGCCGGACGATCTGCGCACCACGCAGAGGCTCGGCGATCTCTTGATCGAAACGCCTTCGGGCTGGATTCCCGCGCGTCAGATCGCAGATATCCGTGAGACCGAAGGACCCAACCAGATTTTGCGGGAGAACGGGCGGCGGCGCGTGGTGGTGCTGGCCAATACCGATGGCCGCACCGACACCGCGGAAATCGTTGCGGCAATTCGCGAGGAGTTGAGAGCGGCCAGGCTGCCGGAGGGCTTTTCCGCAAGTCTTGAGGGGACCTTCCAGGCGCAGGAAGAGGCGAGTCGCACCATTGGTCTGCTCTCCATCCTCTCGCTGGCGATGATTTTCGCCGTTCTTTACAGCCGCTACCGCTCGACCGCACTGGCACTGATCATCATGGGTTCGGTGCCGCTGGCGTTGATCGGATCGGTGGCCGCACTGTGGTTGGCGGGGCAACCTCTATCGGTCGCGAGCATGATCGGCTTCATCACCCTGACCGGTATCGCCGCGCGCAACGGCATCCTGAAGATAAGCCATTTTATCAACCTGTCGCTGCATGAAGGCGTGCCGTTCGGGCGCGATCTGATCATCCGCGGCACTCTGGAGCGCATGACGCCGGTGTTGATGACGGCGTTGTCCGCAGGCGTTGCGCTCGCGCCGTTGCTGATCGATGCCGCGACGCCCGGCAAAGAGATATTGCATCCGGTTGCGATCACGATCTTCGGCGGGCTGGTCAGTGCCACGCTGTTGGATGCCTTCATCACGCCGATCCTGTTCTTGCGCTTCGGGCGCAAACCGCTCGAACGCCTGCGCGCCTTCGCAGCGGGCGTCGAGGGCGGCCGTTCGGACTCAAGCAAACCTGTTCAGGCGTTCTAACCATGAAGGAGATCTCCATGAATCGTCTCAAGCTTGCTCTTGCCGCAGCGTTGCTGCTGGCCGCCGGGCCGTCGCTGGCCCACGAATCCAAGGGCCCGAACGGCGGCCGTATCGTCGATGCAGGCAGCTATCACGTCGAACTGGTCGTTCGCGGTGCGCAGGTCGATGTCTTTGTCAGCGACGGCAACGACAAAGCGCTCGCGGCGGCCGGATTTAAAGCCGTTGCTATTCTCAATGCGGGCGGGAAGGTGCAGCGCGTTGCGCTTGAATCCGCCGGCTCCAGGCTCAGCGGCAAGGCCGGTTCCGATTTGCCGGCCAACGTCAAAGGCGTGGTGCAGTTGACCGCGCCGGACGGCAAGGTCGCGCAGGGTCAATTCAAGTAAGCCAATTCAAGTGAACCCGGCGGTCGTTCGCCCAACCAAAGGAAATGGAGACGTCCAATGACCTCCCTTGCACGCAGCGTTCTGACGGTTACCCTCGTCCTGGGCCTCGGCGGAATTGCCGTGGCGCAAGGCATGAAAAAGTCGGACCCCCACGCGGCAGGCCACGCGGTGCAGGCGAATGATTCGGCGTCGACCAGGGCATTCAGGCAAGCGCACATGAAGATGACGCGCGACATGACGGTGCCTTACAGCGGCAACAGCGACGTGGATTTTGTTCGCGGCATGATCCCGCACCATCAGGGCGCGATCGATATGGCCAAGGTGCAATTGGCGCACGGCAAGGATCCGGCGATCCGCACCCTGGCTGAAAAAATCATTGCCGATCAGGAGAAGGAAATCGCACAGATGAAAGACTGGCTGAAGAAGAACGCGAAGTAGGCCGGTCCGGAGCAACAATCACCAGCCTGGACGGGCGGCACGGCACGGTGCCATAAGAACAAGACATGCAGCAGTCACCTGCGATGGGCTTCAGCCGTTCTCCGCCGCGCCTCACGGAATTTCCCGAACTGGCACCTATCCGTGCGGAGCAGCTGAATAGGCGCGTTGCACGCAAGTTGCCTCGCTCGATCACGCCTTGCCGGTGACGACCGGCAGTCCCGCCGCGCGCCATTCCGGGTATCCGTCCTCCAGACGACGCACCTTGAAGCCGCGGGCGCGGAGCGCGGACACCGCTTCGTAGGACAGCACGCAATAGGGACCGCGGCAGTACGCCACGATCTCGCGTGACGGATCGAACTCGGCGAGTCGCGCCTTCAGGGCGCGGAGCGGGATATTCAGCGCGCCGGGCAGGTGGCCGAGCGCGTATTCATCCGGCGGCCGCACGTCGAGGATCGTGACGCCTTCGGTGCGATGCCGGCGCATCAACTCCTTGCGTGTGACCGGCTCCAAGCTGTCGAGGTCGTCGAAATATGCTGCGCACCACACGCCCGACTTCGGCGAGGTTGCGCTCGGCAATCCGGCGGAGGGCGGCAAGCGCATCGAGCACAGCATCATCGGCAAGCCGGTAATGCACGAATTTTCCTTCACGCCGGTTCGCAACGAGACCGCCGCGCAGCATCTGCTGAAGATGCTGTGAGGTATTCGCGACCGAAAGCCCGGTCTTTTCGGCAAGAACCTCAACGCTGCGCTCGCCCTGGGCAAGCTGCTCCAGCAGTTCCAGCCGGTGGGGATGGCCCAAGGTCTTTGCCACCGCCGCGAATTGACCGAATAGCGCCTGCTTGGGGCCCGTGCTTGACATGCTCACCTATTGTACTAACATTCAATGGAATAATTGAATGAAATTGCGCGCGGCGTCAAGCATTATTGGGGTCGCGGCGGTGCACACAGCGGGGTTCAGATGATTTTGCGCCAGTTTCTTCACGCCGATCCCGTCGCCGCCTCATACTTCGTCGCCTGCGCGGGCCATGCCGCGGCTGCCGTAGTTGATCCCGTCGGTGACATCGCGCCCTATCTGCAGGCTGCGGAAAGCACCGGTACGCGGCTCCGCTATGTGATCGATACGCATGTGCATGCTGATCACCTCTCTCCCGGCCGCGAACTCGCGGCCGCAAGCGGCGCAGACTATGCGCTGTTCGCGAATGCGAAAGTCACGTTTCCTTTTCGGGGCGTCAGTGACGGCGACGAACTCGATCTTGGCAACGTCGCGATCAAGATCCTGCACACGCCGGGGCATACGCCCGAACATATTTCGCTTCTCGTCACCGACCGGACGCGGGCCGGCGAACCTTGGTTCGTCCTGACCGGCCATACGCTGATGGTCGGCGATCTCGGTCGCACCGAACTTGCCACCAGCGCCGAGGAGGGCGCGCGCGACCTGTTTCGCAGTGTGAAGCGGCTGAAAGCCCTGCCGGACTATCTTGAGGTCCTGCCTGGAGCCTATTCCGGCTCGGTCTGCGGGCGGAGCCTGAGCGGCAAACCGACCTCGACCATCGGATTCGAGAGGCGCCACAACCGGGCGTTCGGCATCGACAATGAAAGTGATTTTCTGCGTGCCATGCTGGTCGACGTGCCGCCGCCGCCGCCCGATGCGGCAAAGATCCGCGCTGCGAACTCCGGCACGGTGGCTGCTGCAGTATGAGTGTAGCGGACGCCAACGCCTCGGCATTGCCGCGCGCGGGCATCCGGCTCGGGCTCCGCGCCAACTGGCCGCAATTCGCGTTGCTCGCCCTGATCAACGCATTTGTCGGCGGCATGGTTGGAATTGAGCGCACCGTCGTGCCGCTGATCGGCGCGCAGGAATTCCACCTTACCTCGACGACGCTGATCGTCTCGTTCATCGTCAGCTTCGGCGTCGTCAAGGCGCTCGCCAATCTTGTCTCCGGACATCTCGCTGACGTTTGGGGCCGGAAGCGCGTGCTGGTGTTGGGTTGGTTGTTTGGGCTGCCCGTCCCCTTCATGATCATGGGGGCCCCCAGTTGGGAGTGGGTGATCGCCGCCAATGCGCTGCTCGGCATAAACCAGGGACTCGCCTGGTCGATGACAGTGATCATGAAGGTCGACCTCGTCGGGCCGAAGTCGCGCGGCCTTGCGGTTGGCCTCAACGAGTTCTCGGGCTATCTCGCCGTCGGCCTGACCGCCTTTCTCACCGGATACCTCGCCTCCCGCTACGGCCTGCGGCCGGTGCCGATCTATCTTGGCGTCGCCTATGCCGTGCTCGGTGCTGCGCTTTCGATTTTTCTCGTGCGCGATACCCGCGCCCATGTGCTGCTCGAAATCAGCGAAAATCCCCGTGCACCGGCCGCGATTTCCTTTTGGGAGATTTTCACCCTCACGTCATTTCGCGACCGCAATCTGTTTGCCGCTTCGCAGGCAGGACTGGTCAACAATCTGAACGACGGCATGAGCTGGGGCATCTTCCCGCTGTTCTTTGCTACTTTTGGTTTAGGTGTGGAACGCATCGGCATCCTGAAGGCCGTGTATCCAGTGACGTGGGGCCTCCTTCAGATCGTGACCGGTCCGTTGAGCGATCGCCTCGGACGCAAGGGACTGATCGTCGGCGGGATGTGGGTGCAGGCGGCGGGCCTCATTCTGACCGCGATGACCCAGACATTCGAATATTGGCTTGCCGGCAGCCTGCTGCTCGGGATCGGTACCGCGATGGTCTATCCGAGTTTGATCGCCGCTGTTTCCGATGCCTCCCATCCGTCATGGCGCGCGCGTTCCTTGAGCGTCTATCGTTTCTGGCGCGACCTTGGTTACGCGATCGGAGCACTGTCGGCCGGGCTTATCGCCGACCTGTTCGGTATGGTTTGGGCCATTGGAGCCATCGGGGTCTTGACGTTCCTGTCGGGCACCGTCGTCGCGCTCGTCATGTCGCGCACAGCTCCAGGCAGCTAACGCGGGGAGGAAGGAATGAGCGACATCTATTCCGGCCGATGCCTTTGCGGTTCGGTGCGTTTCGAAGCGAAAGGCAAACCAAAATGGGTGCTGTGGTGCCATTGCGAAAGCTGCCGCAGGCACAGTGGGGCGCCTGGCAGTGTTTTTGTCTCATTCGAAAACGACGCAGTCACTGTGACCAAAGGCGTCATCGCGAAATACAGTTCTTCGCCCGGTGTTCAACGCGGCTTTTGCGGAAGATGCGGTTCGACGCTTAGCTGCGCCAGCGATCGCCTCCCGGCGGAGACCCACTACTATGTTGGGGCATTCGAGCGTGCGGCCGAACTCAAGCCCGGGGGTGAACTTTACGCGGGTGAGCGCCTTCCGTGGTTGCATCTACACGACGGAAGCGCCGCGATCTAGAAAGCCGTTAAGGAGATACGTTGTGAAGACCCTTCTCATCCTCAACGATCCGCCGTACGGCACCGAGCGTGTCTACAACGGGTTACGGCTTGCGCAGGCGCTGCTGAAAAAAGACCCGCAGATGGAATTGATTGTCTTTCTGATGGCTGACTCGGTGATTGCCGCAAAGGTGGGCCAGAAAACACCGGACGGCTACTACAATGTCGAACGGATGCTGAAGCGCTTGCTCGCCGGCAACGGCAAGGTGCTCCTGTGCGGCACCTGCATGGATGCGCGCGGTCTCGACGATGCCGTGCTCACGCCGGGCGCGCGGCGGAGCTCGATGGATGAACTCGCGACGGAGACGGTGGCGGCAGACAGAACGTTGGTGTTCTAAGGATGCAGCGCATTTATCTCGACTATAATGCCAGCACGCCGGTTGACCCGGCGGTCGCCGATGCGATGAGCCCATTTCTCGCCGAACATCACGGCAATCCATCGAGCGGCCACTGGGCGTCAACCGATGCGAAGACGGCGCTTGAGGCGGCACGCGACAAGGTGGCGGGACTGCTCGGCTGCCATAGTGACGAGATCGTCTTTACAAGCGGCGGCAGCGAGGCCAACAACCTCGCCTTGAAGGGCGCGTTCTTCGCACTGCGCGACAAGGGCGATCACATCGTCACCACTGCAATCGAGCATCCAGCGGTTATCGAACCCTGCCGCTTTCTGGAACGGCTTGGCGCCCGCGTGACGTATCTGCCGGTCGGTCGTTCAGGGCGGATTGATCCCGAGGGTCTGCGCAAGGCCATCACGCCACGCACGATTCTTGTCAGCATCATGCATGCCAACAATGAAGTAGGCACCATTCAGCCGATTGAGGAGTGTGCCCGCATCGCGCGCGAGCGCGGGGTGCTGTTCCATACCGATGCGGCGCAGTCGGCCGGAAAGATTTCGGTCAATGCTGGTGAACTCGGCGTCGACCTGCTGTCGATCGCCGGCCACAAGCTCTATGCGCCGAAAGGCATCGGCGCTCTGTTCGTGCGCCGCGGCGTGGTGCTCGAGCCATTGATCCATGGCGCTGGGCATGAAAGCGGCCGCCGCGCGGGCACGGAAAGTGCGCTGCTCGCGTCCGGTCTCGGCAAGGCTTGCGAGCTAGCGCGCGATCTCGCGCCGATCGATCGGGTGCGCGCGCTGCGCGACCATTTCTGGTATCATCTGCAAACGGCCTTTGGTAACCGCGTGGCGCTCAACGGGCATCCGGTACACCGCCTGCCGAACACGTTGAATGTGTCCTTCGTCGGCCAGGTTGGCGCGGAGCTCCTGCAGCGCCTGGATGGCGTTGCAGCTTCGACGGGATCAGCCTGCCATGCGGGCCGGATCGAGTTATCGCCCGTTTTGCAAGCAATGGGCGTCGCACCGGAGACGGGCATGGGTGCGCTACGCTTCAGCCTTGGCCGCGGCACCACGCGCGAGGAGATCGATACGGTGGTGGCGCGCCTGATCGACCTTCTTGTTGGAGCCGCATAAGGTGACTGACTTCAAACCGTATGCCGATCCTTGCCGACAAGCACTACGGTTCGCCCTCGGCGTTCACGCCGGAAAGCTTGTTGCGGGAGGCGCGCCGCCAAAAGCAGCTGCAGGCCAATCCGGTTCCGCCCGTCTGCATTCTCGATCCCGACGGCGATATCGTGCGCTTCCTCAAGCGCACAGGCCGGACGAGGCCGCTTTCCGACTGGTCCTGCTATCACACGGAGCTGCATGGCTTCAGCCTCGGCGATCAGCCTGCCGGCATTATCGGATGTGCCGTCGGCGCACCGTTTGCCGTTCTGCTCGCCGAACAGCTGTTCGCCAGCGGTTGCAGGCTTCTCTTGAGCGTCACGTCCGCAGGACAACTCGTATCCTCCGGCCCGCCGCCCTACTTCGTAGTCATCGACAGGTCGTTGCGCGATGAAGGCACAAGTCATCACTACGCTGCGCCCTCCACCTTCGCCCATGCCGATGCGCGTCTCGTTCAACATGCGGTAAGCGCAGCCGGCGATTCCGGTCTGGCGGTCGTCGTAGGCGGGAGCTGGACGACCGATGCGCCATTCCGGGAGACCGCAATGGCGATTGAAGCCGCCAAGGCCAGGGGTCTTCTCGCCGTTGAGATGGAGGCGGCCGCGCTCTATACGTTTGCTGCGACAAGAAACGCCCCCGTGCTCTGCATGGCCCATGTGACAAACACCATGGGCCTCTCAGATCAGGACTTTGAAAAGGGCGAAGCCGAGGGCGCGGCCGAGGCGCTGCGCCTGCTGGAAGCCTTTGCGCAACGGCTATTGCCGTCGCTGCCTCCGAGCCGCGAGGGGCCGTGAGATTGCCGAGCCATGAACACGCCTGCACTCGATCTCGTTGAACCGATGCTTCGGGCCGCCGTCGCCACATCCTGCGGCCTGATGGCCGTCCAGCTGGTGCGGCTGCGCCCGTTGCGATTTGCCAGCGCCGCCGGCGCTCTGTTTTGTGCCGGGATCGCGGCGTATGCGCTGGTATCGAGCCCGCAATTGGCGCAGCCACTGGGTGCGGCGCGTGGACCGCTGATCTTTCTTGCGACGCTCGCACCGGCATTTTTCTGGTGGTTTTCGCTCGCACTGTTTCGTGACTCGTTCGAATGGCGGCCACTCTACGCCGTACCGCTGGCGCTGTTGCTCGTCGGTTATGGCCTGCGGCGAGGGTTGGGCGAACAATTCCGGACCGTTGGCTCGCTCGGGCATCAAGCGACCGTCGTCGTCCTGTTTCTGCACGTCCTGTCGATGGCCGTGCGTGACTTTCAGAACGATCTGATAGATGCACGTCGGCGCTTTCGCCTCGCCATCGCGCTGATACTGCCGGCCGTCGGTCTCGCCATCGCCGCCGCCGAGGCCTACGCACTGTTCCGGCCGCTTCCCGGCTGGATCGATCTGCTGCAGGCCTCCGTGTTGCTCTGCCTTGCCGTGCCGTTTGCCCTTTGGTTGACCGCGATAAAGCCCGACATCCTGACGCAGGCCGTAAGTATTCCGAGACAGCGGTCGGATACACTGTCGGCGGCGGAAGCGATCGAGCTCGGGACGCTGCAGGCTGCCATCGCCGCAGGCGTGTGCCTTGAACCAGACCTCTCGCTTGGTGCGCTTTCAGCAAGGCTCAGGATTCCGGAACATCGGCTCCGCCGTCTCATCAACGGGGGTCTGGGGTACCGAAACTTCGCAGCATTCCTGAACGATCACCGCGTGGCGCAGGCCAAGCGCATCCTTGCGGCTCCCGAAAACGCCCGCGAGCAGATCGTCGCGGTCGCCTTTGAACTGGGCTATGCATCCCTTGCCCCTTTCAACCGGGCCTTTCGTCAGTCGACCGGCATGACGCCATCCGAATACCGCGCCGAGGCTCTCGCCAAGGCCGTCGATTCCGGAAATTCCTGATCGATTCCTGAAATGTTCGGCCGATTTCCAAAAACGGGAGGCGTTATCGGGCAGCTTTGCGCATCGTCAGTCCGCTCTCTTTGAGAAAGGACCGTTGATGCTTCACGACCATGCAACCCTGCTGGATTTCGCTGCGCACGTTTACCCCATCGTTCTGCAACAGGATCTGTTGCGCTACATAGCCGGCGCCGGCGGAACATTCCTCGTCGTCAATGTCCTGTTGAGGCGCTATCTGGCGGCGCGCAAGATCCGGAGCGACCGTCCGGGGCGCGCGCAGATGGCCCGGGAGATTCTGGCTTCCCTCAGGACCGTGCTGATTTTTTCAATGGTCGGCTTCTGTATCGCCCTCGCGGCGCGGCTGGGCCCGCTCAATATCGACACGGACGCGGCGGTGCGAGGCTGGCCTTATTTCGCGTTCAACGTTGCGGTGCTGATCGTCGCGCACGATGCCTGGTTTTACTGGACGCACCGGTTGATGCACCGGCCGCGGCTTTACCGCTGGTTTCATCGACTGCATCACCGCTCAAACAACCCGTCGCCCTGGGCGTCGTATTCCTTTGACGCCGGCGAGGCGGTCGTCAACGTAATCTACTTGCCGCTCGCATTGATGCTGATGCCGACCAGCATTCTTGCCGCCTTCATCTTCACCGCGCACATGATGCTGCGTAACGCCATCGGCCATTGCGGCTACGAAGTGTTCCCGGCAAGAAACGATGGCCGCCCGCTGTTCGGCTGGCTGACAACGGTCACCCATCACGACCTGCATCACGCTCGCGCCGGCACAAATTTCGGGCTCTATTTTTCGTTCTGGGACCGCATGATGGGCACGGAGGATCCGGGCTATCATGCTGCTTTCGCGCGAGCTGTCGGCAACGGAAAGGCCGGTGACGCTCGAGTCCGATCTGCCCGTGACTGGTTGAGCGCAGGGGAACACAATCATGAATTTTTATGAGCACTGGATTCTGCCGAAAGTCATCGATCTGGTCATGCAGCAGAAGCACCTGACGAAATACCGGCGTACTGTCGTCGCCGCGGCTCATGGACGCGTGCTCGAAATCGGGGTTGGGTCGGGATTGAATTTGCCGATGTACGGCGAGCAGGTCGAGTTCGTTTACGGTATCGATCCATCGCCGCGCCTGCTCGCACTCGCGCGCCGGCGTGCCGAGGAAGCCAGGATGCCGGTTGAACTGATTCTTGGTTCTGCAACGGCTATCCCGCTTGCGGACGATGCTGTTGATACGGTCGTGATGACCTGGACGCTTTGTTCGATTCCGGACCCGCTCGCAGCATTGCGTGAGATGCGTCGCGTGCTCAAGCCGACGGGCACTCTCTGTTTTGTCGAGCACGGGCTTTCGCCCGAGCCGAACGTCGAACGCTGGCAACACCGGATCACGCCGATATGGCGTCGGATGGCCGGCGGCTGCCATCTGGATCGGAAGATAGATGAACTTATCCGACAGGCCGGTTTTGATCTCGTGAACGTTGAGGCTGACTATGCGCCAGGCCCTCGCCCAATGTCATTTATGTACGAGGGGTGCGCTTGTCGTAACCACGCCAATCATTCCGGCGTTATCCACGCGACATAGGCGTGCATCGGTGCGGTGTCGCGCGCGCGTGCCCGGCCAACGGCCAGCCCGATGGTAAACTCCGCTCATCGAGCGAAGCCGGGTGCTGTTTGACAATTGAAGAATGTAGAGCGGGCACGAGTGCGCACCCCTTGAGTCCCCACTTGCGCTTCCGCCTTCGCCCTTCGGTGGACGAGTCGATCGCGGAAGCTGGGGCGGGACTCCACCACTTCAAGAACGCGGCGTTCACGGCGATTTCCCCAGGTTCATTCGCCTTATACCCGATAACTCGTTGTTTTTCCGAGAGTTAGGCCTGTCATCTGGCTGTCACCAAACTCTCATAAATCCATGACGGGCACGATCTAGACGGGTGCCGTCGCTGAAAGGTTAACGGTTTCCAAACAGCCGCAACCCCGCAGCGACACCGAGCGACCGCAGGATCGTGGGCAACTTGGCGCCCAGCCAGCGCGTTGTCATCGCAAGGGCGATGGGCGCGCTTTACCGATGGAGAGAGCCAGTGAAATTTCTCAAAGCTACCCTCGCGGCCGGCATCCTCGCCGCGACAGCACTCAGCGCGCAGGCCGCCGACATTACCGGCGCCGGCGCCACGTTTCCGTTCCCGCTCTATTCGAAGTGGGCGGACGCCTACAAGAAAGAGACCAGCAACGGCCTGAACTATCAGTCGATCGGCTCCGGTGCCGGCATCAAGCAGATCCTGGCGAAGACCGTGACCTTCGGCGCGAGCGATATGCCGTTGAAGGTCGAGCAGCTCGAGAAGGATGGTCTTGTGCAGTGGCCGCAGGCCATGGGCGCACTGGTGCCGGTTCTGAATCTCGAAGGCATCAAGCCGGGCGAACTCGTGTTCACCGGCGAACTGCTTGGGGACATCTATCTCGGTAAAGTGACCAAGTGGGATGATCCCGCGATCAAGAAGCTGAACCCAAAAGTCACGCTGCCCTCGACCGCGATCGCAGTGGTCCGGCGCTCGGACGGTTCCGGAACGACGTTCCTCTGGACCGACTACCTGTCGAAGGTGAATGCAGAATGGAAAACCAAAGTTGGTTCCGGAACGGCCGTCGAATGGCCCGTCGGCGTCGGCGCCAAGGGCAATGAAGGCGTTGCCGGTAACGTGGCGCAGACGAAGAATTCGATTGGTTACGTCGAATATGCCTATGCCAAGCAGAACAAGCTCACCTACGGAGCGGTCGTCAACAAGGCTGGAAAGACCATCCAGCCGACGATTGCAGCGTTTCAGGCTGCCGCTGCGAACGCCGATTGGGCCAAGACGCCAGGCTACCACGTGATCCTGACGGATCAGCCCGGCGATCAGTCCTGGCCGATTACGGGTGCGACCTTCATCCTGATGCACAAGCAACCGGCCGACAAGGCGGCGGCGATGGAAGCGATCAAGTTCTTCACCTGGGCGTTCGACAAGGGCGACAAGATCGCGGAAGAGCTCGACTACATCCCGATGCCGAACGCTGTCGTCGATCTGATCAAGAAGACCTGGAGCGCCGACATCAAGAGCTGATGGCTCCTGGGAAAGAATGCGGAGGAGAGGTGCCCCTCTCCTCCGAGCGTGGCCTTTGCGAACAGCATGGGTTGCGGCATTGCAGGCGCGTAACGGGAATGTAAGTGTGGGGGATCGCGTGGCGGAGATGGTGGTTCAAGGGGGAGCGTTGGAAGCATCCGGGCCATATGACCGCGCTCGCGCGCTCAACGCCTTCAAGCTCAGCGACAACCTGTTCTATTGGGCCACGCGTATCGCGGCGCTCTCGGTCCTCGGCATCCTCGGCGGCATTATCCTTTCGCTGATCGCCGGCGCCTGGCCGGCCATGCAAGCCTTCGGCTTCGAATTCCTCTGGACGCAGCGCTGGGCGCCGTCGGCGCAGCCGCAGCCGGTGCTTGGCGCGCTCGGTCCCATCTACGGGACGCTGGTGACCTCGTTCATTGCCATGCTGATCGCAGTTCCGGTCGGCCTCGGCATCGCGATCTTCCTCACCGAGCTTTGCCCGCAATCGCTGCGCCGGCCGATCGCGATTGCGGTCGAACTGCTCGCCGGCATTCCGTCGATCATTTACGGCATGTGGGGCTTCTTCGTGTTGGGTCCGTTCCTGGCCAACACCTTTCAGCCGTTCATGATCGGGATCTTCGAGGGCGTGCCGGTGCTGGGCGCGATCTTTGGCGGGCCGCCGTCCTATCTCAGCCTGTTCAACGCCGGCTTGATCCTGGCTATCATGGTGCTGCCGTTTATCACCGCGGTCTCGAAAGACGTGTTCGATACGGTACCGCCGGTGCTGAAAGAGGCGGCCTATGGTGTCGGCTGCACCACCTGGGAGGTCGTTCGCAACGTCGTCATCCCCTATACGCGCGTCGGCGTGATCGGCGGCGTGATGCTGGCGCTCGGCCGGGCGCTCGGCGAGACCATGGCGGTGACCTTCATCATCGGCAACTCGTTCCGGATTTCCTCGTCGATCTTTTCGCCCGGCACCACGATCTCGGCGGCGATCGCCAGCGAGTTTGCCGAAAGCGACGGGCTGCATCAGTCGGGCCTGATCCTGCTGGGTTTATTGCTGTTCCTGCTCACGTTCATCGTTCTCGCTGCCGCACGGCTGATGCTGATGCGGCTGGAAACCAAGGCGGGGAAATAGCGCGATGACCACCGTCATGGACAATGCGCCGTCGATCAACCCGATCTACGCAAGACGGCGCCGCACGGACATCATCGTGCGCGGGCTTTGCATCGGCGCCGCGCTGTTCGGCGTGACCTGGCTCGCGCTGATCCTGTTCACGCTGTTCTGGAACGGCCTTGCCGGCATCAGTGTGCAGATATTCACCGAGATGACGCCGCCGCCCGGCTCGAATACGGGCGGTTTGCTCAACGCCATCGTCGGATCGCTGCTGATGACGCTGATCGGTGTCGGCATCGGCGCGCCGCTTGGCATGCTCGCCGGCACCTACATGGCCGAGTACGGTCGCCACGACCGGCTGACCTCCGTGGTGCGTTTCATCAACGACGTTCTGCTGAGCGCGCCCTCGATCATCATCGGTCTGTTTATCTACGGCGCAGTCGTGGTGCCGATGGGTCGCTTTTCGGCGATCGCCGGCGCCCTGGCACTGGCTGTGATCGTCATTCCCGTGGTCGTGCGCACCACCGAGGATATGCTGCTGCTGGTGCCGGGTCCGTTGCGCGAGGCGGCCTCCGCGCTGGGCCTGCCGCGCTCGCTGGTGATCCGCCGGATCGCCTATCGCGCCGCCCGCGCCGGCATCATCACCGGCATTTTGCTGGCGACGGCGCGTGTCGCCGGCGAAACGGCACCGCTCCTGTTCACCGCGTTGAGCAACCAGTTCTGGAGCCTCGATCTGACAAGCACGATGGCGAACCTGCCGGTCACCATCAACAACTTCGTGCAGAGCCCGTACGAATACTGGAAACAGCTTGCCTGGGCCGGCGCGCTGATCATCACGCTCGCGGTTCTGAGCTTGAATATCGGTGCGCGTATCCTTGGCGCTGAGAGGACGAGTAAATGAACAGTCTCAATGTGTCCGTCGAACTTCCGAACACATCGGCAGCGATGCTGTCGATGCCGATGGTGGAGCCGAAGATCACGGTTCGCGACCTGAATTTTTACTACGGGCAGAACAAGGCGCTGAAGAACATCAACCTGACACTCGGCACCAACCGCGTGACCGCGTTCATCGGCCCGTCGGGCTGCGGCAAGTCGACACTGCTGCGCGTCTTCAACCGCATGTACGACCTTTATCCGGGTCAGCGCGCGGAGGGCCAGGTGCTGCTCGACAAGATCAACATTCTCGATCCGAAGCTTGATCTGAACCTGTTGCGCGCACGGGTCGGGATGGTGTTCCAGAAGCCGACGCCGTTCCCGATGACAATCTACGAAAACATCGCCTTCGGCATCCGCCTCTATGAAAAGATCTCCAAGTCCGAGATGGACGATCGTGTCGAGAAGGCCTTGCGCGGCGGCGCGCTGTGGGAGGAAGTCAAGGACAAGCTGCATGCGAGCGGCCTCAGCCTGTCCGGCGGCCAGCAGCAGCGCCTGTGCATTGCCCGCACGGTTGCGGTCCGGCCGGAGGTCATTCTGTTCGACGAGCCGTGCTCGGCGCTCGATCCGATCTCGACGGCGAAGATCGAAGAGCTGATAAGCGAACTGAAAGAGGACTACACCATCGCGATCGTCACGCACAACATGCAGCAGGCGGCGCGCGTGTCGGACGAAACCGCGTTCATGTACCTCGGCGAACTGGTCGAGTTCGACTCGACCAGCAGGATATTCACCTCGCCGTCAGACCGGCGCACCCAGGATTACATTACAGGCCGGTTCGGCTGATCCGCGCTTCCGGAGAAAATAAGGCAATGGCCTCAGAACACACCGCAAAAGCATTCGATGTCGATCTGCAGGAGATCTCCCGTCTCGTCGCCGAGATGGGCGGCCTGGTGGAACGGCAGATCGTCGACTCCATCGACGCATTGGTCCGTCGCGACGCTGCGCTCGGCCGGCAGGTGGTGACGCTCGATGTGGATATCGACAAGTTGCAGCACCAGATTGAGGAGCGCGCGGTGCTGACCATCGCCCGGCGTCAGCCGATGGCGGTCGATCTGCGCGAGATCGTCGGCGCGTTGCGTGTCGCAACCGATCTCGAGCGGATGGGCGATCTTGCCAAGAACATCGGCAAGCGCGTCGGTCAGCTCGACGGCGACTTCAACCCGTTGAAGCTGATCCGCGGCCTGCAGCACATGACGACGCTGGTGCAGTCGCAGGTCAAGGCTGTGCTCGATGCCTATGCGGCGCATAACCTGCCGGCGGCGATGGTGGTGTGGAAGGGCGACGAAGAGGTGGATGCGATCTGTACCTCTTTGTTTCGTGAGCTGCTCACCTATATGATGGAGGATCCGCGCAACATCTCGTTCTGCATTCACCTGATGTTCTGCGCCAAGAATATCGAGCGGATCGGCGATCACGCGACCAACATCGCCGAGACGGTGTTCTACATGATCGAAGGTCAGCAGATCCAAAGCCCGCGTCCGCGCGGCGAGACGTCGAATTTCGCGGCCATAGTGCCCGGCAACTGAAATAACGCTGCAGGAGAACCATGAACGCACGGATTCTGGTCGTCGAAGATGAAGAAGCGCTGACGACGCTGCTGCGCTACAATCTCGATGCGGAAGGCTACGACGTCGAGACTGTCGGGCGCGGCGATGACGCGGATACGCGGTTGAAGGAGCGGGTGCCGGATCTGGTGGTGCTGGACTGGATGCTGCCCGGACTCTCGGGGATCGAATTGTGCCGCCGCCTGCGCGCCCGTCCCGAGACCAGGCAGTTGCCGATCATCATGCTCACCGCGCGCGGCGAGGAGAGCGAGCGCGTGCGCGGGCTCGCGACCGGCGCCGACGACTATATCGTCAAGCCGTTCTCGGTGCCGGAGCTGCTGGCGCGGGTGCGCGGCCTGTTGCGGCGCGCATCGCCGGAGCGGATGGCCAATGTCCTCAACTGGGGTGATCTCGAACTCGACCGCGAGAAGCGGCGCGTGTCGCGCTCCGGCGAACCGATCGAACTCGGCCCGACCGAATATCGCTTGCTGGAGTTTTTCCTCGAGCATCCCGGCCGCGTGTTCAGCCGCGAGCAGCTGCTCGACAGTGTCTGGGGCCGCGACATCTACATCGACGAACGCACGGTCGACGTGCATATCGGCCGGCTTCGGAAATTGCTGAACTCAGGCCGCGCGATCGATCCGATCCGCACTGTGCGCGGCGCCGGCTACGCGCTGGACGACCGTTTCGGGAAGGTCGAGCAGTCGTAGGTTGCCCGACCTGACGGCCAAATTCTACCTTGGCTTCGGCTGGTTCCGCCTGCGATCCGTCGCCGGCTGATAGGCGATGCGCGAGTGGTGCGCGCAGTACGGCAGGCTCGAGAGCGATTTGCCGCCGCAGAAGAAGAAGTCGGCGTGGCCCGGGTCACCGACCGGCCAGTGGCAGGTGTCTTCGGTCAGTTCCAGCAACGTCTTGCGCTGGCTCATCGGCACGACGTTGTCGAAAGGAATGGGGTCTGCCTCGACCTCCATCTCGAACGCGTGGGCCAGCGCCGTATTGCCGCGCGAGACCGGGCGGGAAATACGCATCATGTGCTGCGCGGGGCGCGTCTTGCGCGGGCGCGGCACCGACGAGGAAGAGGGGCTTTTCGCGCGGCCGGAGAGTCCCAGCCGATGGACTTTGCCGATCACCGCGTTGCGCGTCACGTTGCCGAGTTCCGCCGCGATCTGACTTGCCGAAAGGCCGGCCTCCCAGAGCTTCTTCAGTTGCTCCACGCGATCGTCGGACCAGGTAATCACTGTCATCGCTTGTTCCCTTCTTGTCGCAGGTCCAGGCCCGCGACTTGAAATCTCCGGCGCCCGTCCGCACCGTCCCGGCCCGCTGAATCCTTCCACCCTCGCCGAAATCGTTATCTACGACCGGACGTTACGCCTGACTAAGACGACCTGAGGGGGCAGAACCGCTGCACGAGATGTCGTGTCTGATGGGCCAAACGCTACAATATGGCGTGAACTCGCGCGCAGAGTCCGAGGCTGTGAATACCCACATGATCTGTGAAGAAATCAGCAAAATCGGCTTTTTCTGCGGCCCCGTGGCCTGTGTGCACGATCCCGAAAAGCGGAAACAGGTGTTCGCTGAGCCCGTTAAGCCGGATCGGACGGGTGGTGCGGCTGTTGACAAATTCCAGCCTGCCAATAGAATGTTCTTGTGTGTGCCGCCTTGGAAGGGCGGCACTTTTATTTCGGGCATACGCCAAAGCCGGGCGCGGTCGATACGCCAGGCACGCGGCGCGCCCGCCTGAAACCCAAAGCCAAACAAGGCCCAAGAACTCAAAGCAGGTCGCCATGAGCCAGATTTCACAGTCTCATTTGCTTCCCGTATTCGCCAGGGTGGACGTCGCGTTCGAGCGCGGCGAAGGTGTCTGGCTGATCGCGACCAACGGCGAACGCTATCTCGACTTCGGCAGCGGCGTTGCGGTCAACGGCCTCGGCCATTGCCATCCGCATCTGGTCAAGGCGATGACCGAGCAGCTCAGCAAGGTCTGGCATGTCTCCAACCTCTACAAGATGCCGGATGGCGAGAAGCTGGCCGACCGGCTCTGCAAGGCCAGTTTCGCCGACGTCGCGTTCTTCGCGAATTCCGGCGCCGAAGCCGTGGAGTGCGCGATCAAGATGGCGCGTAAATACCAGCACGCCAGCGGCAAGCCGGAGCGCTATCGCATCATCACGTTCGAGGGTGCGTTCCACGGCCGCACGCTTGCGACCATCGCCGCGGGCGGTCAGGCAAAATATCTCGAAGGTTTCGGCCCGCCGGTCGAAGGCTTCGACCAGGTGCCGCTCGGCGATATCGAGGCGGTGAAGAAGGCGATCGGGCCAGAGACCGCCGCGATCATGATCGAGCCGCTGCAGGGCGAGGGCGGCGTGCGCGCGCCGTCGCCGCAGTTCTTCAAGGCGCTGCGCGAGCTGTGCGACAAGCACGGCCTGCTGCTTGTGTTCGACGAGGTACAGACCGGCATGGGCCGCACCGGCGAATTGTTCGCCTACAAGCGCACGGGCGTCACGCCGGACATCATGCCGCTGGCGAAAGCGCTCGGCGGCGGCTTCCCGATCGGCGCCTGCCTTGCGACGACCGAGGCGGCCAAGGGCATGACCGCCGGTACGCACGGCTCCACCTTCGGCGGCAATCCGCTGGCGATGGCTGCGGCAAACGCGGTGCTCGATGTGATGCTGGCGCCGGGATTCATGGAGCACGTCCAGCGCGTGTCGCTGCTCCTGAAACAGAAGCTCGCGAGCATTTGCGACCGCTATCCGGACATCGCAAGCGAAGTGCGCGGCGAAGGGCTGCTGATCGGCATCAAGGCCGTGATCCCTGCCGCAGATCTGTCGAATGCGCTGCGCGACGAGAAGCTCTTGACGGTCGCGGCCGGCGAGAACGTCGTGCGCATGCTGCCACCGCTGATCGTCAGCGAAGCTGAAATCGACGAGAGCGTGAAGCGGCTCGAGCGGGCCTGCGCCCGCCTGAGCAGCGCGACGAAACGGGGAGCGGCCTGACGTGAAGCAACCGCTTCGCCACTTCCTCGACATCAGCGCGTTGCCGACCGGCGACCTGCGCACGATGCTCGACGCCGGCGTGGCCTTGAAGCAGAAGCGCAAGGCGGCGAACGATGCGGGCGAGCCTCGTCCGCTCGCCGGCAAAACGCTCGCCATGATCTTCGAGAAGCCGTCGACGCGCACGCGTGTCTCGTTCGATGTCGGCATGCGCCAGCTCGGCGGCGAAGCCATCATGCTGACCGGCGCCGAAATGCAGCTCGGCCGCGGCGAGACGATCGCCGACACGGCGCGGGTGCTGTCGCGCTATGTCGACGCCATCATGATCCGCATTCTCAGCCATGACGCGCTCCTGGAACTCGCCGAGCATGCGACCGTGCCGGTGATCAACGGCCTGACGCGATTGTCGCATCCCTGTCAGGTGATGGCGGACTTGATGACGTTCGAGGAGCATCGCGGACCGATCAAGGGCCGGACCGTTGCCTGGACCGGCGACGACAACAACGTGCTTGCCTCCTGGGTGCATGCGGCGCAGCGGTTCGAGTTCCAGCTCAACGTGGCGACGCCTCCGGAACTGTCGCCGAAAAAGCACCTGAAGGACTGGATCAAGCTCAACAACGCCCCGGTCCAGCTGCATACCGATCCCGAGAAGATGGTGCGCGACGCCGATTGCGTGGTCACCGACACTTGGGTGTCGATGGGCGACAAGGATGGCGAGAACCGCCACAATCTGTTGCGGCGCTATCAGGTCAACGCCCAGCTCCTGTCGCTGGCGAAGCCCGACGCCCTGTTCATGCATTGCCTTCCCGCGCATCGCGGCGACGAGGTAACCGACGACGTGATCGACGGCCCGCAGTCGGTGGTGTTCGACGAAGCCGAGAACCGTTTGCATGCGCAAAAGGGTATATTGGCCTGGTGCTTCAACGCAGCGATGCCGTAATGGCGGATGAGAATATCGTTCGAGCGCCGTCGGCCGCCCCGCTGCACGACGCGCTGCTTCCGTTCGAAGTCGCCGCGCTCGATCTGCGCGGACGGCTGATCAAGCTCGGCCCCGCGCTGGACGAAATTCTCGCCAAGCACGCCTATCCGCCGCAGGTCTCGCGACTGCTCGGTGAAGCGATCGTGCTGACGACGCTGCTCGGATCGTCGCTGAAGTTCGATGGCCGCTTCATCCTGCAAACCCAGACCGACGGTCCGATCTCCATGATCGTCGTCAACTTCACCGCGCCGGACAAGCTGCGCGCCTATGCGCGCTTCGATGCGGCGCGGCTGAAGCACGGCCTGTCGGCAGGAGAGTTGCTCGGCCGCGGCCATCTCGCCATGACCATCGACCAGGGCGCCGACATGAGCCGCTACCAGGGGCTGGTCGCACTCGAAGGCGGCGATCTCGAAGCCGCCGCACATGAATATTTCCTGCGCTCCGAACAGATCCCGACGCGCGTGCGGCTGGCGGTCGGCGAGGAGTTGCGCGGGCGGGGCGGCCCACGGCATCGCTGGCGGGCAGGCGGGCTGTTGCTGCAGTTCCTGCCGAAGTCGCAGGAGCGTGCGCGTCAGGCCGATCTCGATCCGGGCGACGCGCCGGAAGGCACCTCGCTTCACACCGTTGACGAAGACGACGCGTGGGTCGAAGGCCAGTCGCTGATGCAGACGGTGGAAGACGTCGAATTGATCGATCCCGAGCTGTCGGGCGAGCGGCTGTTGTTTCGCCTGTTCCATGAAAGCGGCGTTCGGGTTTTCCAGGTGCAGCCGGTGCAGGCCAAATGCTCCTGCTCGCGCGATGCGGTGTCCTCGATGCTGGCGGGCTTCACCAGGAAAGATCGCGCCGACATGATCGAGAACGGCAAGGTGGTCGTTACCTGCGAGTTCTGCTCCTCGGTCTATGAGTTCACGCCGGAAGAGGCGGGCGCGGTTTAGGTGGAGTCCCGGCCAAGCGGAGCGCCGAACCGGGACCCATACGCCGTGACGCCGATGCGATGCGCACGGCCTGAGTTGCATCTTTTAATTCGCTCGACAATCAGCGCGGAGGGTTTCGCTTCCTCCTTCGCAGGGACGACAAAAGCTCAATTCAACGTTCGCGATGCACCCGGGCTGTCGAGCGAGAATGCCGGGATGTCGATCTCGAAACGCTCGCCGGCATCGGTGACCATCTGGTAGCGCCCGGTCATGAAGCCGGATGGGGTCGGCAATGGAACCCCGCTGGTGTATTCGAATGTCTCGCCGGGCTTGAGCTTCGGCTGCTCGCCCACGACACCCTCGCCCTTCACCACCTGTTCCCGTCCCGATGCATCGGTAATGATCCAGTGCCGCCGCTTCAACTGGACGGTCTCGGTTCCGCGATTGGCGATGACGATCTTGTACGCCCAGAAGAAGTAATGCTTTTCCGCTGACGAGCGGTCGGGCATGAAGCTCGGCTCGACGCTGACCTCGATCGCACGGGTAACTGCCTTGTACATTTTCTTATCGATTTCCTGATGCCGCCGCACTATAGCCGACAACGCGACGCGAGCGAAAGCGTGCCGGTTGCAAGTCGGGCCTCTGAACTTTAGGTGATCTGCGAGCGCAGGAATCTGTCACGGCGCGCGGGATCAGGATAGACTTCCACAAATGACGCTTGCAGCCGCACAGCATACGATGCCGCAGCGCGACACCTTCAGGGTCGCGCCGCCGGTCGTTGAGCGTGAACTGCGGCTCGACCTGTTTCGCGGGTTGGCCCTGTGGCTGATTTTCATCGATCACCTGCCGGCGAACGTGCTGACCTGGTTCACCTTGCGCAACTACGGCTTCAGCGACGCGACGGAAATCTTCATCTTCATCTCCGGCTATACCGCCGCCTTCGTCTATGGACGCGCGATGGCCGATCGCGGCTTTGTCGTCGCCAGCGCGCGCATCCTGAAACGCGCATGGCAGATCTACGTCGCGCATATCTTTCTGTTCACGATCTACCTCGCGGAAATCTCCTAGGTCGCGGCGCGGTTCGACAATCCGCTCTACGCCGAGGAAATGAACATCCTCGATTTTCTCAAGAATCCCGACGTGACGATCATCCAGGCGCTGCTGCTGCGCTTCCGGCCCGTCAACATGGACGTGCTGCCGCTCTATATCGTGCTGATGGTGTTCTTTCCGCCGGTGCTGTGGCTGTTGCGCAAGAAGGCCGATCTGGCGCTGGCGCTGTCGGTCGGGCTCTATGCAATCACATGGGAGTTTGAGCTGGCGCTGCCGTCCTATCCAAGCGGCTCGTGGTTCTTCAACCCCTATGCGTGGCAACTGCTGTTTGTGTTCGGCGCATGGTGCGCGCTGGGCGGCGCCGAGCGGATGTCGCGCATCCTCAATTCGTGGATCACGATCGGCCTCGCCGCCGCCTATCTTCTGTTCGCCTTCGCGGTGACGCTCACCTGGCATTTTCCGAAGATCGATTTTCTGATGCCGGACGTGCTGGCGACGCTGGATGTATCCGATCAGCAAGACCGATCTCGACGTATTAAGATTTGCCCACTTTCTTGCGCTGGCCGTCCTGACCCTCCATTTTATCCCGAAGGGCTGGCCGGCGCCTGAAATCGGTCTGGCTGAGGCCGATGATCCTGTGCGGCCAGCATTCGCTGGAGGTGTTCTGCGTCGGCGTGTTTCTGGCCTTTGCCGGCCAGTTCGCCATCGTCGAACTGGCCGGCGGCGCCTGGATACATTTCATTATCAGTATGGCAGGAATTGTCCTGATGTGCGCCGCAGCGTGGCTGCTGGCGTGGTATAAGGGCGTTGCAGAGAAGAGCGGCCCGCGCGCCGCAACCGGGGCTTCGTGATGATCGCCGTGAAGGCCATCCTCAGTGCAGTCGTTCTGGCCGGCCTTTTGGCCGCAGCGCCCGCCTGCGCGCAAGACGCCAAGGGCGCGGACGCAACGCCTGCCGAGCGGAAGGTCTGCGAGGTGCCGGCGGACCTGCTCGCAGTGGCCGACAGCTCGCTGGAGAAGGTTGCAACCGCGGTCAAGGACAACAAGAAGCTCGATGTGCTGGTGGTCGGCAGCGGATCATCTAGTATCGCAAGTCCGGATGGCGCCGCGATTGCCTATCCGGCGCGCCTTGAAGCCAACCTGCGCGAGAAGCTTCCGGGCGTTGCCGTCACGGTGACGACGAACCTGCAGCCGAAGCGGACGGCGGAAGAGGTGGCCGAGACGCTGCAGGCGATGGTCACCGAACGCAAGCCGAACCTGCTGATCTGGCAGACAGGCACGGTCGATGCGATGCGCGCGATTCATCCCGACGATTTTCGCAACGCAATCGACGAAGGTGTCTCAACCGTGAAGGCCGCGGGTGCGGACGCCCTGCTGGTCAACCTGCAATACAGCCCGCGCATGGAAACCATGCTCCCCACGGCGCCATATCTGGACAATATCCGCGCCGTGGCGCAGCAGCAGGATGTTCCCTTGTTCGACCGCTATTCGATCATGCACAACTGGAACGAGACGGGCGAATTCGACCTGTCGAATTCGTCGCGCAGTTACACGCTCGCGAAGGGCGTGCATGATTGTCTCGGACGCGCACTGGCGAACCTTGTGATTGCTGCGGCCAAGCTCGATCAGGTGGAGCCCAGGGTTCAGCATTGATGCGCAAGGTTGCCGTTGGAAAATTGCCGGCGCAGGGCGCCGCCCTGGTGCTTGCGCTGACGCTTGCGGCGATCATTCCGCTGCACGGCGCATCGGCGCAAACGCAAGCCGCTCCGAGCGTCGCCGCGGCAAATCCGCAGGCGCCGGCCAAGAGCGTCGGTGAGCGCGCGAAGGAGAGGGCGGCGGACGCAGTCGAGAAGCTTGACGATCTCGTCAGACGCGCCGCCGATATCTTCAAACGGGTGCCGTGCTCGAACAAGGGTGTCTATCTTGAGGGTTCGCTGCCGGGCGTTGCGAAGAAACTTGCCGCGAACCAGCCGGTGACGATCGTCGCCCTCGGCTCATCGTCGACCGCCGGCTATGGCGCGACCTCACCGATCTTTTCCTATCCGTACCGGCTCGCCGACCAGTTGCGGCGGAAATACCCGTCAGCCGACATCACGGTGCTCAATCGCGGCATCGGCGGCGAGGAGGTGCCGCAGATGATGGCCCGCCTCAAGGCGGCCGTGCTCGACGCAAAGCCCGATCTGGTCATCTGGCAGCTCGGCACCAACACCGTGATCAGGGGCGACGATGCGGCGGTCGCGCGGACCGAGGCGCTGGCCAGCGACGGGATCGACCAGCTGAAAGCGACGGGCGCGGATGTCGTGCTGATCGATCCGCAATACGTGCCTGCGACCCTGGGCAAGGAGACGCAGGAGAAGACGACCAAGATGGTGGATTTGCTCGGCCGCCTCGCTCAGGCCAAGCAGGTGGCGCGCTTCCCGCGCTTCGCCGTGATGCGCAAATGGCATGACGATCAAAAACTCTCGTTCGACGAGTTCGTCATTCCTGACGGCCTGCATCTGAACGACTGGGGTTATGCCTGCTTCGCGCAATTGCTCGGCGACACGATCATCGACACGGTCTCGCGCGTCCAGGCCGGCGTCGCGGTGCCGCCGGATGTGTTGTTGAAGCGGCCGTTGTAGTCATCGCCACGCGCCCTGGCGGGATTGCGGGTTCGCGAGCAAAGCTCGCGCCCCGGACTGACATCCTCACGCTTTCTCCAGCGCCGCGTGCAGGTCTTCGATCAAATCATCCACGTGCTCGAGACCGGCCGAGAAGCGGATCATGCCCTCAGTGATGCCGAGTTCGGCGCGCGCTTCGGCCGAGAGCCGCTGGTGCGTCGTCGTGGTCGGATGCGTGACAAGGCTCTTGGCGTCGCCGAGATTGTTGGAGATGCGGGTGACCTTCAGCGCATTCAGCGTGCGGAACGCCGCGGCGCGCTCGCCCTTGACCTCGAAGGCGACCAGCGACGAGCCGGCGCGCATCTGCTTCTTGACAATAGCCGCCTGCGGATGGTCGGCGCGGCCGGGGTAGATCAGCTTCGAAATCTTCGGATGCTTCGCCAGCGCTTCCGCGACGGCCGCCGCATTCTCGGTCTGCTGCCGCACGCGCACGCTGAGCGTCTCAAGCCCCTTCAGCAGCACCCACGCATTGAACGGCGACATCGAAGGCCCGGTCTGGCGCAGGAAGTTATGAATGTGCTCCTGGATGAAGTCGTTGTTCGACAGGATCACGCCGCCAAGGCAGCGCCCCTGACCGTCGATGTGCTTGGTCGCGGAATAGACGACCACATCCGCGCCGAGCGTCAGCGGGCTCTGCCACAGCGGTGTGGCGAACACGTTGTCGACGATCAGCCGCGCGCCGCCGGCATGTGCGATCTTTGCGATCTCGGCGATGTCGAGCACCTCCAGTGTCGGATTGGTGGGGCTCTCGAGAAACAGTGTCCTGGTGTTCGGACGCATCGCTTTCTGCCACTGATCGAGCTCGAGACCGTCGACCAGCGTCGAGGTGATGCCGTAGCGCGGCAAAAGATCTTCGACCACGAAGCGGCAGGAGCCGAACATCGCCTTTGCCGCGACCACATGATCGCCGGCGCGCAAGGGCGCGAGGATGGCCGTCGTCACCGCCGCCATTCCGGTTGCAGTCGCGCGCGCGGCTTCGGCGCCTTCGAGTTCGACCATGCGCTGCTCGAACATCGATACCGTCGGGTTGGCGAAGCGCGAGTAGATGAAGCCCGGATCAGTGTTGGCGAAGCGCGCCGCGCACTGCTCGGCGGTGTCGTAGATGTAGCCCTGCGTCAGGAACAGCGCCTCCGACGTCTCGCCGAATTGCGAGCGCAGCGTGCCGCCGTGCACGAGCCGGGTTTCGGGACGATAGTGGCGTGTGCCTGCGGCAGTGCCGGTACGGGATTCGGACAAGGTGACCTCCTTGCGGCCTTTCTGGCCATAAAAAAACCGGCCTCGGGAAAATACCCACGGGCCGGGATCACTCATGTCCCCGGCCTGTTTAGCTACTTATTTAACGTGGCTGCAAGCCGGCCGGCTCAAATCACCACGGGATAAGTCATGCTCTTAATATGCGGCGCCCTTTCCGTCAAGACGGCCATCGGATAACCGAAAAGGCGCGTATAATCGCGCTTTTCTTAAGCCCTGCAGGGATGACGACGTGCCGTTTGCGCTGCCGCCGGAGGCGAAAGGAATTCTGCCCGACCGCCTGATCGCGGCGATGGCGGACGCCGGCGCGATCCTGCCCGCTTATCCATTCATCGAAAGCCAGATTCAGCCGGCCAGCCTCGACCTTCGCCTCGGCGACGTCGCCTATCGCGTACGGGCCAGCTTCCTTCCCGGCCCCGGCGCGACCGTCGCCGACCGGATCGAGCATTTGAAGCTGCACGAGATCAATCTTTCCGATGGCGCCGTGCTGGAGACCAACTGCGTCTATATCGTGCCGCTGATCGAAAGCCTGGCGCTGCCGCCGAGTATCGCCGCCGCCGCCAATCCGAAGAGCTCGACCGGCCGCCTCGACGTCTTTACCCGCGTGATCACCGACGGCACCCGCCGCTTCGACATGATCGATGCGGGCTATCACGGGCCGCTCTATGCCGAGATCAGTCCGAAGACGTTTCCGGTGCTGCTGCGCGAAGGCTCGCGGCTGTCGCAGATCCGCTTCCGGCAGGGCGAGGCCGCTCTCGACGGCGCGGCGCTTGCGGCTTTGCATGCGCAGGAGCGGCTGGTCGACAGCGACGACGCGGATCTGATGAACGGCGTCGCGCTCAGCGTCGATCTGTCCGGCGAAGGCTCGAACGGGTTTGTCGGCTATCGCGCCAAGCGCCATGCCGCCGTCGTCGATGTCGACCGGCGTGCCGGCTACGCGGTCGGCGAATTCTGGGAGCCGATCATCGCGCGCGACGATCGCAGCCTGATCCTCGATCCCGGCGAGTTCTACATCCTGGCCTCGAAGGAAGCCGTGCAGGTGCCGCCGGATTTCGCCGCCGAGATGGTGCCGTTCGATCCGCTGGTCGGTGAATTTCGCGTGCATTATGCGGGGTTCTTCGATCCCGGCTTCGGCTATGCGGGCGCGGGCGGGCAGGGCTCGCGCGCCGTGCTCGAGGTGCGCTCGCGCGAGGTACCGTTCATCCTCGAGCACGGGCAGATCGTCGGCCGTCTTGTCTACGAGAAGATGATCTCGCGCCCCGACGCGCTCTACGGCCAGCGCATCGGCTCGAACTATCAGGCCCAGGGCCTGAAGCTGTCGAAGCATTTCAGGACGTAGCGCACGGACCCGTTGGCGCCTTCTCAGGGTGAGGGCAAAGTCTGTCAGCGGCAAACGATGGCGACCTAGATCGCCCGGTAAACCGCCGTCTCAAACTCCTCGAACAGCTTGAGCGATTTCACGTCGCAGAACGGCAGGATCTGCGTCGCATAGACGCCGCTGATATTCTTCACCGGGTCGATCCAGTAATACGAATTCATCAGCCCGGCCCAGGCGAGCGAGCCCGCTGAGCGTCCTGTCGCCATCGGCTTTGGATTGATCATGAAGGTCAGGCCCCACTTCATGCCCTCGGTGAACTCCACAGCATTGGACAGTGTCGGGATCACGTCGGGCAGGCGGGTGACGTTGATGTCGCCCATCGCATTCTGCGACATCAGCGCGACGGTTTCGGGCTTGAGCACCTGTGCGCCGTTGAATTGTCCCTTGCGCAGGATCATCTGCGTGAACTTCGTGTAGTCCTTCACCGTCGAGAACAGCCCGCCGCCGCCGGCGTCGAACTCCGGATTGTCGGGGCGGCCGCGGTCGAACGGCGTGAGGCCGTCCGCCTTGCGCAGATAGAGGGCCGCGAGCCGTGCGCGCTGGCTCTCGCCGGTGCGGAAGCCGGTGTCGGTCATGCCGAGCGGTTCGAACAGGTGCCGCTTCATGTAGTCGTCGAGCTTCAGCCCCGAGGCTTCCTCGATCGCGCGGCCGGCCCAGTCGATGCCGATGCCGTACTCCCAGCGCTCGCCGGGCTCGAACAGCAGCGGCATGTCGAGCGACGCAAGCTTGCCGGTGGTGAGTGCCGGCATGCCGGTCTTCTGCCTGTACTCTCCGTTCCTCGCATTCCAGGTGTCGTAGGTGTGGCCGGAGGTGTGCGTGAGCAGATGGCGCAGTGTCACCGGCCGCTTCGGCGCGCGCAAACGCGGCTTGCCGTCCGCGTCATAGCCGTCCAGCACTTTCACCTCGCCCAGTCCGGGAAGCAGCGACCCGAGCGGACCATCGAGATCGAGCTTGCCGCGCTCGACCAGCTGCATCGCGCATGCGCCGGTGATCGCCTTCGTCATCGACGCGATTTTGACGACGGTATCGGTCGTCATCGCCTCGCCGCTGGCGAGATCGCGCTTGCCGGACGCCGCTTCGAACATCACGCCGTCCGGTGTCGCGACCGAGACCGCCACACCCGGCACGTCGCCCGAGTCGGTGGCGCGCTTCAGCAGATCGGAGATCGGGGAAAAGCCGGACATGAATCCTCGCAAAAGTGTCCGGCGCTTCGTTCGGCGAGGCCGGCTGCGGGCCAGCGTAGAGCATGCCTCGGCAGCAGTGCAACCGACGCGACGCGAGGGAAGGAGGGTGGATCAGCAGCTTCGGATGCCGGGGAAGCTCTTGCGGCTGTCCTTGACCGGCTGGCGGATCGCGGTGGTCAGGCTCGCCTGGATCAGAACCGGATCGCCGAGCTTTACGGTCGGATATTTTTCGCGGGCAAAGCCGCGCACTGAATCCCAGCAGAGCTCGTTGGCGCTGGCATTGCGCAGGCGCTCCAGCGGGTCAGCGACCGCCGCAGATGAGGCGGCGAGCAGGCCGGCGATCACGAGAAGGACGGTCTTCATGCAGGATTAAGCCGCCGTGGACCGGAATGTTCCGCGAAACTGTCGCCCGCGCGCGGCCCGGTCTGCTGCCGTCTTGCCGACGGCGTACCGCTCCTTTACGTTCATCGACGCGCGGGCGTAGTTCAATGGTAGAACGGCAGCTTCCCAAGCTGCATACGAGGGTTCGATTCCCTTCGCCCGCTCCAAGACGAGAGGGCGCGTTTGGAACGCATAGTAGCCATTGCCTGTGATCACGGAGGCTTTGCCCTCAAAGAAGCCCTGAAAGTCGCTTTGCCTGATGTGAAGTGGCTGGATTTGGGCACAAATAGCGCCGATTCCGTCGACTATCCCGATTTCGCCGGCAAGCTGGCCGATGCCATCAAGGCCGGCAGGGCCGGACGCGGCATTCTGATCTGCGGATCGGGCATCGGCATTTCGATCGCCGCCAACCGCCATGCACATATCCGTTGCGCGCTCGCGCATGATGTCACGGGCGCGCGGCTATGCCGCCAGCATAATGACGCGAATGTCTTGGCGATGGGCGGACGGATGATCGGCGAAGCGGTGGCGAAAGAATGCGTCGAAGTGTTCTTGAGCACGAAATTCGACGGCGGTCGCCATCGAACGCGCGTGGATAAACTGGGTTCCTGTTAGGACTGCCGAGTTCGGGTGCGTCAGTCGGTGGAAGCAATGCGACTCCGTACGTGAATGGTGCATCATGGCACCCCGCGGAAAACCCGAAAAAAAGGCGGAGCCAAAAGTCTCGAAGTGATCGAAATTGTTAGGGCGTACTCTGTTTCCCAAGCTGTATACGATGGTTCGATTCCCTTCGCCCGCTCCAGCCCAATGGCACAGGGATTTCCCGCAGGGCAAGTTTCGATCGAAGCGGTATTCGCGGGAATCTCGCGGAGAGCATGGACCAGAGCTGATCTGAATAACTGATACCGGGGAGGATGATTTGAAACTGGGGCTTTTGGCGGTGACGGTGGTCGGGCTTTTTCTGTGGGGTAGCGAAAACGCAAGTGCCGATTGGGTGAGGGTGCCGGGCAGCTGGACAAATTCACAGGGGTACAGGATTTCGAGCTACACAGCCCGTGTGTCCGGCTCCGGGTGTGAGGGCGGCCAACGGTACGTCAAGTTGAACAATCCCAGTGATAGCGGGACTTCGGCTCGGCGCTGGACAACGGCTACCAGGCAGGATGGCGGTACAGTGTGCTCGGGCGGCAGCTGGTATTATGGAGGCTCGCGCGCAGGCCAGGTGGGCGGCGCGGAGGCAGATGTGCTGATCAAGGGCGGAGCGGTCTACAAACGCGGCCGCTGAAGCGCTTTCCATCTGGCTTGCCCCGCCGGGCATCCACGTCTTTCGCGCCGAAAAGCAGGACTGAATGGCCGGGACGAGCCCGGCCAAGACAACGTTTAATTCAACACTCGTGGCAAATGCTCGAAAGCAAAAGCAGCAAGCGTCAGCAGTCATTCAAATCTGCCTGCTTGGGTTCGATTTCCTTCGCCCGCTCCACCACTTCCTCGCTCGATCGCCCGCCTCACTCCACCGGAATTTTGGCCTTCTCGATGATCGCCTTCATCTTTGCGCCTTCGCTGACGAGGAACTCGGTGAGCTTCTCGCCCGGCATGTCCGGCAGAATCGTCGAACCGGTGTCTTCGTAGTATTTGACGGTTGCGGGCTCCTTCATCACCTCGGCGAAGGCGGCGATGAACTTGTCAGCGACCGGCTTCGGCACACCCTTCGGCATCACCACGGTGGACCAGGGGTTGAAGACGATCTGCGGATAGCCGAGCTCGACGGTGGTCGGCACATCGGGCAGGCTCGGGAGCCGCTTGGTGCCGCTCACCGCAAGCGCCCGCAGCTTGCCGCCATCGATCAAGGGCTTCATCACGATCGAGAAATCCCACATGAAGTCGATGGTGCCGGACATGATGTCGGCCAGCGCAGTCGGCGTGGCCTTGTAGGGAATGTGCACGACGTCAGTCTCGGTGCCCATCGCGAACAGTTCGCCGGTCAGGTGCTGCGCCGCGCCTGTGCCGATCGATGCGAAATTGAGCTTGCCCGGATTCTTCTTCGCGTGCTCGACGAATTCGGCAAAGGTCTTGTAGGGCTTGTCGGCGGCGATCACCATCACCAGCGGCGAAGCGGCCATGCCGTAGATCGGCGTGAATGATGTGACCGGATCATAGGACATGCTCTTGCGCGTCGCCGGAATGGTCGCCATCGGCCCGGATGATGCGTACAGCACCGTGTAACCGTCGGGCTTCGAGTTCTTTACATATTCGGCGCCGACGATCCCGCCGGCGCCCGGCTTGTTCTCGACGATGATCGGCTGGCCGAGCCGCTCGCCGAGCGATTTTGCCGTGAAGCGTGCGGCGTTGTCGGTCACGCCGCCAGGTGCAAAGGGGACGATCCAGGTGATCGGCCGGTTCGGATAATCCTGCTGCGCCAATGCAGGAGCACAAAGTCCGAGTGCGAAGAGTGCGGAGCCGAGCAGGCTGCTCAGGAGCTTCATTGGAATTTGTCCCTTTTCTTGTTCTTGCGGTGTCGCACCTGTGAGAGGTCCACTTTAGAGGCAGGGGTGACGAAATCAATCGGCCGACACCGATCATTTTCTGAACGCTTGCTAACAATAAGCCTATCCTGCGGTTCCTCCCAAAGGCCCCATGCGCATGGGCGGCATTCGTTCCGTGACAATGCGATTAAATATCGGGAACGTTCGGCGGTCCCGGCCCGTTAGCCTGCATGACATAACCATGGAAGGGTACGACATGAACAAGCTTGCAGTTTCGCTTCTCGCCGGTGCCGCGGCTCTGGTCGCCGGCAGTGCGCAGGCCGCGCCGCTCAATCCTGTGGCGCCCACGCTCGACAACGGCATCGAGAACGTTCGCATGGTCTGCGACCAGTACGGCCGTTGCTGGCGCGAACGCGGTTCGCGCCGTGTGATCATCCAGCGGGAACTCGTATAACTACTACGAGCCGCGCTACGGCCATCGCCGGCACGGCTACCACAATCAGGGCCCGGGCGTGCAGTTCAATGCGCCGGGTGTCAGCTTCGGATTTGGCGGCGGACACCGCTGGTAACGATCCAGGACTTGAAACGAAAGGCCGCAGCGTCAGCTGCGGCCTTTTTGCTTTTTAGTGTCATACGCGGGCTCTACCCGCGGGGTGCGACTACTTCCGGTTCGTCGTCACTTGATGCGCGACCGTCGCCGTGGTTGGAGGCGTCAGTGTGTCGAGAAGCGTGAACGTCATCAGGATGGATAGTCCGACCAACGATTGCGCCTGCCACGCGATCGGCCTTTGACGTCAGCCGCTCAACCTCGCATTTCATCGTTCACTCCCTGCTGAGTCCTGTTGTGCTCTTCTCGGGCGCGGTCTGGCTTACCTTTGCCTGCGGGGTGTCCCTGCCACCCGCATCCTTCTCGACCGGAAACAGCATGTAGAGTGTGGCGAGCGCGACGATCGCAAGCACAGCGAACGCCGTGATGATCGCGCCACTGCTCCGATCGGTCTCAAAATTCCTGTCGTCCATGTGCTTCTCCGTGTTCCATGGTAAACGCGGCTGCGAGACCACAGTTCCGGTTGCCGGGTGCTGCGGCGGTCGTTGACCGACGACTTGACGGCGAACGGGTCTTCTCGCGTTGAACCGAGCCGGTGAAATAGCGAAGTGAAATCGAGCGAAGTTTTTGGAGGCGATGGTCAATGACGATCTATAGCGGTCCGGTCTTCGACATGGCGGTGCAGCAGTTCGGCGTCATCGCCGACTATCTCGAAATCCCGATCGATCAGCGCGACCGGCTTTTGCTGCCGAAGCGCGCGGTCATCGTCTCCTGCCCGATCCAGCGCGACGACGGCACGATCGAGGTGTTCCAAGGCTATCGCGTGCAGCATCATCTCACGCTCGGTCCGACCAAGGGCGGCACGCGCTTTGCGCCCGATGTCGATCTCGGCGAAGTCGCGGCGCTCGCGATGTGGATGAGCTGGAAATGCGCGCTCACCGGTCTGCCGTACGGCGGCGCGAAGGGCGGCGTCGCGTCGATCCTGCGCAAGCTTTCCAGGCGCGAACTCGAAGCGCTCTCGCGCCGCTACATGCAGGAGATGATCCCGTTCGTCGGCCCGCACACCGACATCATGGGGCCGGACATGGGCACGAACGAGCAGGTCATGGCGTGGTTCATGGACACCTATTCGGTGTATCAGGGCTACGCCGTGCCGGAGATCGTCACCGGCAAACCGGTCGCCGTCGGCGGCACGGTCGGCCGGCGCGAGGCGACCGGGCGCGGCGTCGTCTATCTCATCGAGCGCGCGATGAACGATGCTCGAAGATGCGATGCCGGAAAATGCACCGCGATCGTGCAGGGATTCGGCAATGTCGGCTCGGTCGCCGCGCTCGGGCTCGCTACAAGAGCGGGCGTGAAGGTGATCGGCGTCAGCGATCACACCGGCGCGTTACACCGGCAGGGGCATCGATGTGCAAGCGCTGATCGCGCATGCGGCGCAGCACGGCAGTCTGCGCCGGCTACTCGAAGCCGAACTCGCCATCGACCCGAAGGATCTGCTGACGCTGCCGTGCGACGTGCTCGTGCCGGCGGCGGTCGAGCGGGTCATCACCGAACACAATCGCCGGCCAGCTGCGCTGCCGCATCCTCGCCGAAGGCGCCAACGGCCCGACCACGCCCGACGCCGACCTGATCCTGGAGCGCTGGCGACGAGATCTTCGTCATCCCCGACATCCTCTGCAACGCCGGCGGCGTGATCGTCAGCTACTTCGAGTGGGTGCAGGATCTGCAGCAGTTCTTCTGGGGCGAGGACGAGGTGATGCGACCGGTTCCGCATCCTCGATCAGGCCTTCGACAACGATGATCGCGCGCGCCCGGCGCGACAACGTTTCACCGCACCGCGGCGATGGCCGACCGGCGTCGAACGCGTCCGCGCGGCGAAGAATACGCGCGGGCTGTTTCCGTGAGCGGAGTTTTCGTCATTCCGGACGCCGCCAGGCGGCGATCCGGAATCCAGTTGCTTTACCGTGTCGCTGGATTCCGGGTTCGTCGCATCCAGTCCGGCTGAGTGACCAAACCCGGGTGGACCCGAGTTTGGTTGCGACGCCCCGGAATGACGCGACGCCTGTTTTGACGCCTTTAAGCCGCGGCCGCCTGTGGCACCTGATCGAGGAACCCGGTCACGGTTTTGATCTTGCCGCCCTCGACGAGCGCAAAATCGGTGCCCTTGATCGGCGCATCCGCGCCTTTCGGTCCAAGGCCCCATGAGAAGCGTACATGATCGCCGAAGCCGTCGACCTTGCCGATCAGGGCGAAGCTGAACTCCGGGAAACGCTGCTGCACGCCGCCGATCAGCGCGCTGATCTCGGCTGTGCCGCGCGCGGTTGCAAGCGGGTCGGTGTAACGGGCGTCGCCGGCCCAGGTCGCAGCGAGGATGTCGGCCCGGCGCGCCGCATCGCGCGCGTTCCAGAGTTCGATGTAGCGGGCGGCAACGGTTTGTGCGTCGGTCATTTACTCTCTCCTTCAGTTCGATTGCACAGTGCGTGCATGATCGGGGAAGGCGAGACGGGAATCGATTACGTGCGAGGTAGGGGGAACAGCCTGTAAGTTCGGTGTCGTCCCTGCGAAAGCAGCGACCGATAGTCTCGGAGATCATTGGGTGTCACGGGGCTTGTGGCCTTAAGGGGCTTGTGACCTTAAGGCCAATTTCTCTCGTCGTCTCGTTCGCATCACTGCGCATGGGTTCCTGCCTTCGCAGGGACGACAGCTGTTCGCGAGCGCGACTCAGAAATTCAATTCGATGTCCGCTATGAACGCGTCTCACCCCACGGCTTTCGCCGCGGCACGGCCGGCGTTGCGGCCCGAGAACATGCAGCCGCCGAGGAAGGTGCCTTCCAGCGAGCGATAGCCGTGCATGCCGCCGCCGCCGAAACCTGCGCTTCGCCGGCTGCATAGAGGCCCGGCATGATCTCGCCGCCGCGTGCCAAACACGCGCGAGTCGAGATCGGTCTCGCAAGCCGCCGAGCGTCTTGCGCGTCAGGATGTTGAGCCGCACGGCGATCAGCGGGCCATGCGCGGGGTCGAGAATGCGATGCGGTTTTGCGGTGCGGATCAGCCGGTCGCCGATATAACGCGCGCGCATTGTGGATGCCCATCACCTGGATGTCCTTGACGTAAGGATTGTCGATCTGGCGGTCGCGCGCTTCGATCTGGCGCCGGATGTCGTCGAACTCGAGCAGTTTGCTGCCCGCCAGCACGTTCATCGCCTCCACCAGATCGGCGAGGTCGCCGCGGACGATGAAATCCGCGCCCTTGGTCTTGAACGCCTCGACCGGCGCCGGCGCGCCCTTGTTCAGCGCGCGCCGCGCGGTCATGCGCCAGCTCTTCGAGGTCAGGTCCGGATTCTGCTCCGAGCCCGAGAGCGCGAACTCCTTCTTGATGATGCTCTGCGTCAGCACGAACCACGAATAGTCGTAGCCGGTCGCCATGATGTGCTCGAGCGTGGCCGAGCGTGTCGAAGCCGGGATAGAGCGGGCGGGCAGCGCTTGCCGGTGGCGTCGAACCACATCGACGATGGGCCGGGCAGGATGCGGATGCCGTGGCCGGGCCAGATCGGGTCCCAGTTCTGCAGCCCTTCGACGTAGTGCCACATGCGGTCGCGATTGATCAGCCGCGCGCCGGCCTGCTCGGTGATGCCGATCATGCGGCCGTCCACATGCGCCGGCACGCCCGCCACCATGCGCTTCGGCGGCGCGCCGAGGCGCTTCGGCCAATTCTGCCGGACGAGGTCGTGGTTGCCGCCGATGCCGCCGGAGGCGACGATGACGGCTTGCGCGCGCAATGCGAATTCGCCGATCGACCTTGCGGGACGAACTGGCGCCGCGCGGTTCCGCCGACTGGCTCAAGGATCGTCGCCGCTGACGCCGATCGACGACGCCGTTGTGACCGACAGTGCATCGACACGGTGGCGGAACTTGAAGGTGAGCAACCCGCGCGCAGCGGCCTCGCGCGCGCGCAGTTCGAACGGCTCGACGACGCCGGGACCGGTTCCCCAGCTGACGTGAAAGCGCGGCACGGAGTTGCCGTGCCCGGTCGCGTCGTAGCCGCCGCGCTCGGCCCAGCCGACCACCGGGAAAATCCGGTGCCCCATCGCGCGCAGCCAGCTGCGCTTTTCGCCGGCGGCGAAATGCGACATAGGCCTCGGCCCAGCGCTTCGGCCAGTGGTCTTCCGCCGCGGTCGAATCCGGCCGCGCCCATGCCAATCCTGCAGCGCGAGTTCGTGGGAATCCTTGATGCCGCAGGCGGCGCTGCTCGGGCGAATTCACCAAAAACAATCCGCCGAGCGACCAGAACGCCTGTCCGCCCAGATTTTGCTCGCCTTCCTGATCGAGAAGGACGACGCGCTTGCCCGCGTCGGCGATTTCGGTTGCCGCGACAAGCCCGGCAAGGCCAGCGCCTACGACGATGACGTCGGTATCGTATGACATTGGCTTTCCCCGGCCTTGCCGATTGAAGCGCCGGGGCCGGAACGCGGTCAAGGCTGCAAAGCGGGCGCCAGACTATGAGCCAGGTCACATTCGGCAGCGGCCGGCTCGTGCCAAATCGGGATTGTGGCGCGG
The DNA here is from genome assembly GCA_963774995.1 of uncultured Alphaproteobacteria bacterium. Classification (GTDB taxonomy): domain Bacteria; phylum Pseudomonadota; class Alphaproteobacteria; order Rhizobiales; family Xanthobacteraceae; genus P52-10. The sequence goes on along the minus strand of CAVZHJ010000008.1, from coordinate 203,102 downwards.
GATGTGCATCTTCCGCGCAACACTGAATTTAAATCTTGTTCGAGTGATCCACTCGATCTGGACAAATCTCAGGAGTCGCAAGAAGTTCAGCGATGCCCCGACGGCATCACAGAATCAAGGCGGGGCCACAGGGCAGGACATGAAGATCGTAACGGGGTTGCTCGCGGCGGTTCTCCTTCTGGCAGGTGTTGCCTCCAGCCACGCGGTGGTGAGGATCGCCGACGATCGCGGTGGCCGCATCGGGACCTACATCGACAAATATCAAGGCCTGCGGAATTCCAACGAAAGCATCATGATCGACGGACTTTGCGCGTCGGCCTGCACGATCGTCCTGGGCTCCGTTTCGCCGGACCGCATTTGTGTCACTTCGCGCGCCAATCTCGGCTTCCACGCTGCGTGGGATTTCGGTTCGCGCGGGCAGGCGGTGACCAACCCCGAAGCGACGCGGATGCTGTATTCGATGTATCCGCCGAACATCCGCCGCTGGATCGCCCAGCGCGGGGGTCTCAAGCCGCGCATGATCTTCCTCTCGGGCCGCCAGCTCGCGGGTATGTATCGTCCCTGCTACATGGACGCCCAGGCCTCCTCGCGCGAGCGAAACTAAGGATTTAATCACGGTTTCGGGATGGCCGGACAGGCGCTTGCGCTTGCCCGGCATTTGCGCGCGGCCTATCTGAATAGGCGAGAGCGAGAGCGTCGCCCGTCCCCCGACGGCCCTCATCGCAAGGAGCGTTTACGTTGCAGGTCATGCGGCAAGCACCGGCGTCTGATGTGTTGCCGCACGCGCGGCGTGTGCCCATTGTGCTGGTCGCCGGTATCGCGACTGCCGCCGCATTGCTGATCGCCGCAGCCTCGCTGTGGGTCTCGTACGGAACGGCGGTGTTTTTCGAGATGATCGCCGCCGGCATCGCCGCCTGCTTCTGACCTGAAACCGGACCCCTCGATGAACGAACGCCTGTCCCGCCCGCTCGTTGTCGTGGCCGCTTTTGCGGCCAGCCTTGCGATCGGGCTCGCCCTGACGTTGTGGCTTCTCGGCGGACCGCGCATCGTTACCGCCGCCTCCGCCATCGGCGGGCCCTTTCAACTGGTCGATCAGTCCGGCCAGGCCGTGACGGACAAGAACCTGCAGGGCAAACCGACGATCATTTTCTTCGGTTTCACGCACTGTCCGGATGTGTGCCCGACCGCCCTGTTCGAAATGTCTGAAATCCTGCGCGCGATGGACAAGGACGCGAACCGCATCAACGCGTTTTTTGTCTCGGTCGATCCCGAGCGCGACACGCCGGCGATCATGAAGGAATATCTCGGCAGCTTCGATCCCAACCTGAAGGGCCTTACCGGCAGTCCCGAAGCGGTCGCCGGGATCGTGTCGGCCTATCGTGTCTACGCGAAGAAAGTCCCGCTCAAGGACGGCGACTACACGATGGATCACACTGCGCTGATCTATCTGATGGATCGCGACGGCAGGTTCGTCGCGCCGTTCAACATCAAGCGTCGGCCGGAAGACGCTGCTGCGGATTTGAAGCGGTATTTTTGATCGTGCTGCGCAGCGAGCGCTGCATCCGGGCTCCAAGACGCTTCGCTCCTCGCAATGACGGCTTCGAGAGGCTATAAGCCGCCTTACATCGCACTCGCCGCGAGCAAGACTTGATGCGACCCGAAGTGTTCCGATTGATCTTTGTGCCAGGTCTTGCGCTCGCGTCGCTGGCGTCCACCCATGCGCAGGCTCAGGTGCCTGCGCCAAGACCCGCTGCAAACCTGCCGTCCTCGGCGCAGGCCGTCCCGGGTTTCTGGGATCCGCGCCGGCGTCCCGACCGGCCCGACCTGTCGCGCATCACCGTGATCCGCTTCCTCACCGAGACCGACTACCCGCCGTTCAATTTCACCGGACCGGACGGCAATCCCGCCGGCTTCAACGTCGATTTTGCGCGGCTGTTGTGCGCCGAGATCAAGGTGACCTGCACGATCCAGATGCGCCGTTTCGAGACGCTGCTGGATTCGCTGGCGGCGAACCGCGGCGATGCGGCGATCGCGTCGATGGCGCCGACGCCGGCCATTCGCCAGCGCGTGGATTTCACCGATCCCTACTACCGCGCGCCGGCGCGCTTCGTTTCGCGGAAAGAGGCAGTGCTGCCGGAGTTGCGCCCCGAATATCTCGAGGCGAAGAAGGTCGGCGTCATCGCTGGCTCCTCGCATGAAGCCTATCTCAAGGCGCTGTTTACGGATGCCGAGATCATCAGCCAGCCGAATGACGACGCGATGCGCCAGGCGCTGCGGCGGGGCGAGGTCGATTTCATTTTCGGCGATTCCATCTCGCTTGCCTTCTGGATCAACGGCACGGACTCCGGCGACTGCTGCGCCTTCAGCGGGGGCCCCTTCACCGAGAGCCGCTATTTCGGCGAAGGCATCGGCATTGCCGTGCGTCGTGGCAACGACGTGCTGCGGCAGGCGCTGAACTGGGCCATGTTCCGCGTCTGGGAAAAAGGCCAGTACACGGACCTCTGGCTGCGCTACTTTTCAGTCGAGTCCGTTCTGACGCTGCGGGACTACCATGATCGCAACAGGCATGACGACCAGGTCGGAGCGGATCGCGGCGGTGATGCTCGCCTGCGTCGGCTGGTTTGCGCTCGGCCTGCAATATTATCTCCTGCTGCGGGTGACGGACGGACAAGGCCTGTCCTGGGGGCAGGGGACGCTGCGCTTCCTCTGCTACTTCGCGATCCAGACCAACATCCTGGTCGCGCTGATGCTGACGGCGTTCGCGCTGCGTTCAAAGGTCGAGGAGTGGACGGTGCATCCGTTCGAGCGTTCGGCGATCGCGAGCTATATCGCGGTCGTTGCCCTGGTCTATGTGACCACGCTGCGGACGCTGTGGGCGCCTGAGGGCGCGCAGTGGCTGGCGGACGTGCTGTTGCACTACCTCATGCCACTCGCTTATCTGGCCTTCTGGCTGTTCGTCATGCGCAAGGCGGGCCTGCGCTGGTACGATCCGCTGCTGTGGCTGATCTATCCGCTCTTCTATCTCGGCTTCATGCTGGTGCACGGAAGGTTTACCGGCTTCTACCCGTATCCCTTCATCGACGTGAGCAAGCTCGGCTACGGCAAGATGGCGCAGAACGCGCTGGGCCTGTTGGCGGTGTTTCTGGTGTCAGGCGTTGCCGTGCTGATCGTCAGCCGCCTGCTGGCGAAACGCGAACCGGTCTAGGCCGCGCAAAAGTGCCTCAAATTGGGGCTTTCCCGTTTGACGGAGCGGCTGCGAATCCCTAGAGCAGGCGCATCCGGAGAGATGTGATGTCGACCGATACGCTGAGCCCGCCGGGCGGTCTGCGAGAGTTTGCCGAACAGTCGAACGCCTGGCCGTTCGAGGAAGCGAAGAAGATCGTCGCAAGGCTGAAGCGCAAGCCGAAGGACGAGGTGCTGTTCTCGACCGGCTACGGTCCTTCGGGACTGCCGCACATCGGCACATTCGGCGAAGTCGCGCGCACCACCATGGTACGGCATGCATTCCGCGTGCTGACCGACGACAAGGTCAAGACCCGGCTTGTTGCGTTCTCCGACGACATGGACGGCCTGCGCAAGGTGCCGGACAACGTGCCGAACAAGGAAATGCTTGCGGCATTTCTCAACATGCCGTTGACCAGCGTACCGGACCCGTTCTCGAACGAATATCCGTCGTTCGGCGCGCACAACAACGCGCGGCTGCGCGCATTCCTCGATGCCTTCGGCTTCGACTACGAGTTTGCGAGTTCGACCGATTACTACAAGTCGGGCAAGTTCGACGCGACGCTCCTGACGATGCTCGAACGCCTCGACAAGGTGATGGCGATCATGCTGCCGAGCTTGCGCGAAGAGCGGGCTGCGACCTATTCGCCGTTCCTGCCGATCTCTCCGCGCACCGGAAAGGTGCTGTACGTGCCGATCCTTGCCCATGACGCGAAGGCCGGCACGATCTCATATGACGATCCGGATACGCAGGAGCGTGTCACCACGCCCGTCACCGGCGGCCATTGCAAGCTGCAATGGAAGCCGGACTGGGCGATGCGCTGGATGGCGCTCGGCGTCGACTATGAGATGGCCGGCAAGGACCTGATCGACTCGGTGAAGCTGTCGGGCAAGATCTGTTCGGCGATCGGCGGCTCGCCGCCGGAGGGCTTCAACTACGAGCTGTTTCTCGACGACAAGGGCCAGAAGATCTCCAAGTCGAAGGGCAATGGCCTGACGATGGAGGAGTGGCTGCGCTACGCCTCGCCGGAATCGCTGTCGCTGTTCATGTATCGCGAGCCGAAGGCGGCGAAGCGGCTGTACTTCGACGTGATCCCGCGCAACGTCGACGACTATCAGCAATTTCTCGAAGCCTACCCGAAGCAGGAGACGAAGCAGCAGCTCGCCAATCCGGTCTGGCATGTCCATTCCGGCAACCCGCCCAGGGCGGACATGCCGGTGACGTTCCAGATGCTGCTGACGCTGGTGTCATCGTCGAACGCGGAGAATGCTGCGACGCTGTGGGGTTTCATCGGCCGCTATCGGCCGGGCGTCACGCCGCAGACGCATCCAAAGCTCGATGCGATGGTCGGTTACGCGATCAACTATTTCCACGATTTTGTGTTGCCGACGAAGAAGTTCCGCGAACCCACGGCAACCGAGCGCACGGCACTCGAGGATTTGCGCAACGCGCTGGCGCAGCTGCCGCAGGATGCGAGCGCCGAGGACATTCAGAACGTCGTCTATGAGATCGGCCGCCGTGACCCGTTTCTCGATCACGTCAAGAAGGGCAAGGATGGCCGCCCGGGCGTCTCGCTCGACTGGTTCAACATGCTCTATCAGGTCCTGCTCGGCCAGGAAAAGGGCCCGCGCTTTGGCTCCTTCGTGGCCGTCTATGGCGTCGGCAATGCGGTGGCAATGATCGACGCGGCGCTGGCGCGCAAGGGCTGACATCGATGAGTGCTGCCGTCGTTCGCACGGTGGGGGCGTTGCTGGTCGACAGCCAAGGGCGCGTGCTGCTTGGTTTGCGTTCAGCGCACAGGAAGGCCTGGCCCGATCACTGGGATTCAATCGGCGGTCGGGTTGAAACCGGCGAAACACCCGAACAGGCGATCGTCCGCGAAGTCAGAGAAGAAATCGGCGTCGAGGTCGTCGATGTCATGCGGCTCGAAGAGATCGCCGAGCCGCGGCCTGATCTCTACGGAGCATCCGTGTCCACGATCTATGTTGTGACCAGGTGGGCGGGTGAGCCGCAAAATGTCAGCGACGAACACATCCAACTCGGCTGGTTCGGCGCAACGGAACTCGCGACGCTCACCAGTCTTGCAGCATATGACTATCCGCGGCTTGCAAAGCGAGCGCGTGAAATGAAGCGGAGCAGGCCGGCGAGTAACGAATAAGGGAAGGGGCAACTCGCCCCGTCAATCCTCTATTCGCTACCCCCTATTCGCCATTGGCCAAATTACTGGCTCGCCCAGACGATCCTGGCCATCCACTCGATATCCTTGGCCGCAAACGTCCGGTCGCGGTGGCTGGGATTGAGCGAACTGAGTTCGATCGACTTCGTCGAGCGGCGGCGTAGTTCCTTGGCCATGACCTCGCCGGATTTGGTTTTCACCACCACGCGGTCGCCCTTACGCACGCTAGCGGCGGGCGAAACGATGATGATATCGCCGTCGCGATAGGTGGGCCGCATCGAGTCGCCGGAAATCTCCAGCGCATAGGCATGCTCATCGGCTGACGGTCAGGGTCGCGACCTCGTCCCAGCCCTTGCCGGCCGGGAAGCCGCCGTCGTCGAAATAGCCGCCGTTTCCGGCCTCGGCGAGGCCGATCAGCGGCACGGACCGCAGCGCCGCCTTGCCCGGTCCGTCGATCAGTTCGACGAAGGTTTCGATCCCGGTGCTGGTGGCAGCCAGTGACTTGGACACCGATTCGGTCGAAGGCCAGCGCGCGCGGCCGTCCGGCGTGATGCGCTTCGACTTGTTGAACGTGGTGGGATCGAGGCCCGCGCGCTTGGCGAGGCCTGAGGCGGACAGGCCCGCGCGCGCCGCGAGGCGGTCGAGGGCGGTCCAGACTTGTTCGTGGGTCAATATGCGGGCTTTTGGCGGCACGGTGGATACTCGGATTCTGGAACGGGACAGGCTGGCGAGGCGGGTGAATGTCGCACTAGGAATTCTAACCTGCGCAGCGGGCGTCGCGCAACCGGAACACTTCAGCATTCCCACAAAATCGTACCGGACTTGAACGCAACCGCCGCCACCGCTACGGTCGGTGGCGTATCTGGAAATGCCAACAGCAATCAAAACGTGTACCGGTGCCCACGATTTACAAGATTTGCCCGGCCTCGGCCTGGCGCGAAGCCGAACGGCAGGGCGCCTACAGGGGCAGCGCCGACGACGCCCGTGACGGTTACATCCATTTTTCCACGGCCACCCAGGTACCGGGCACCGCGGCGAAGTATTTCGCAGGGCAGAAGGGCCTGTTTCTGGTTGCCGTCGACGCCGAGGCGCTCGGCGACAGCCTGAAGTGGGAGCCGGCGCGGGGCGGCGAGCTCTTTCCGCACCTTTATGGCGAACTCGAATTCGACGCGGTGATCTCGGTGACGGACCTGCCGCTGCGCTCCGACGGGTCCCACACCATTCCGGAGCTGAAACCGTGATCCGCGCCTTCGATGCCCTGACGCTGCCGCTGTTGCGCAAGCTCGATGCGGAATATGCCCATGGTCTCGCCATTCGCGGCTTGCGGTTCCTGCCGCCGCCGCGCAAGCAGCGCAAGCCGGACAGTCCGCGGCTGGCCGTGCGCGCCTTCGGCCTGAATTTCCCGAACCCGGTCGGCATGGCGGCCGGCTTCGACAAGAACGCAGAGGCGCCCGATGCCCTGCTGCGCCTCGGCTTCGGCTTCGTCGAGATCGGCTCGGTCACGCCGCTGCCGCAAGCCGGCAACCCGCGGCCGCGGCTGTTCCGCCTGGAGCGCGATCAGGGCATCGTCAACCGCATGGGTTTCAACAACGACGGCGCGGACATCGTGCTGCGCCGCCTGGCGGCGCGCGCGCATCATGGCGGTATCGTCGGTGTCAATATCGGTGCAAACAAGGATTTTGTCGATCGCGCCGGCGACTATATGCGGCTGATCGAAACCTTCGCTCCGGTTGCGAGTTACTTCACCGTCAACGTCTCGTCGCCGAACACGCCGGGTCTGCGCAATCTGCAGCAGGCCGCGGCCCTTGACGACCTCCTGGCGCGGGTGATCGAAACACGCGAGCGGGTGCGCCGGAACGCGGGCGAGACGCCGGTGCTCCTGAAGATCGCACCGGATCTGTCGCTCGATGAGCTCGATGACGTCGTCCAGGTCGCGCGCAAGCGAAAAGTGGACGGTATGATCGTGGCCAACACGACCCTGTCGCGCCCGCCGACCCTGCGCGAGCAGGCCCGCGCGGAAGAGCAGGGCGGCCTGTCCGGCCGGCCGCTGTTCAAATTGTCCACGCGCATGCTGGCCGAGACCTATGTGCGCGTCGAAGGCGCGTTTCCGCTGGTCGGCGTTGGCGGCATCGATTCCGGCGGCGCGGCGCTGATGAAAATCCGCGCCGGCGCGAGCCTGATCCAGCTCTACTCGTCGCTGGTCTACAAGGGGCTCGGTCTCGTCGACGAGATCAAGACGGACTTGCTGTCCGTCCTGCGCCGGACCAACCGCGAGGAACTGTCGGAAATCGTCGGCGCGGACGCGGCGCAGATCACCGCGGAAGACTGGCCGGCGTGATGCGTTCTCACTGTCGTCCCCGCGATAGCCGTTCGAAGAACGGCGTCGCTTCGCTCACCTATGGGCGGGAACCCAGTAATCGCTGGCGTGGGCAATAGAAGCGAACCCTTGCGGCGTACTGGATGCCCGCCTTCGCGGGCATGACGCCGGGGTTGAATTGATTGCTCTGGCTTAAACCTCAACCACCATCCCGTCGCTCGCCGCTGTGTAGGGCAGCGAGCCGATCCGCGCGAGCATGTCGTCGCTCATGTGCGTGAGCACCAGTTTCTTCGGCGCGATGCGCGGCAGATGCTGTTCCAGCGTCTTCAGGCTGAGATGGTTCCTGACGATCCGGTCGTAGTAGTACGCCTCGCAGATGAATAGGTCGGCCTCGCGCGCCGCCGGAACCAGCGTCTCGGTCCATTCGGTGTCGGCGCTGTAGGCGATCGTGCGTCCTTCCGCCTCGATGCGATAGGCGAGAAACGGCCCGCCGGATTCGCCATGCACGACCGGATACGGCGTGACCTGCAACGTGCCGAAGTCTTTTGTCTGTTCGCCTTTCAGCGTGACAATGGAGAGATCGAACTTCTGCTTCGTCTTCGACGAATGCTCGTACAAGGCTTCCATCGCCTGTGTGAGGCGCATTTCGATCCCTTCAGGACCGGCGATGACCAGCGGCCGGGTCCGGCGCGTGAACTGAGCGTCGAGCAGCAGGAAGGGGAGGCCTGCGAAGTGATCGCCGTGGAAATGGGTGATCAGGATCACGTCGATGCCCTCGCGCGCGATATCGCAACGCTTAAGCGCGAGCAGCGAAGATGCGCCGCAATCGATCAGGAAATTGGCACGCTCACCGGTGACGTGAAAGCAGGTGTTGAAGCGTCCGCCCGAACCCAGCGCATCGCCGCAGCCGACAAACTGAACCTGCATGGTGGCACTCGTCAGCGCTTCGGCGAATTCATGACCCGCGTAATCAGCCAGATCGGCACGACGATCACCGCACCCAGCAGGAAGTAGCGCCACACCCAGTTGATCGCATCGAAGCCGAGGTTCCAGATGCTCACGAACAGGCGGCGGATGCTCTCGATGATGTTCCAGGGGTCGAAGCCCACCGCCGATAACACGACGCCGACGAGGATGGACAACAGAACCAGGCGCACAGCCACCGCAAGCGGCGTGCCGCCAAGAAAGCGCGACAGATTATCCGTCTGTGCCGCCGGCAATTCCCTGACGTCGTCTGGCATCGTCTGTCTCCTCGCGGCGAACCGGCGGTAGTGTAGCACAGCAAATGGGAAACGGGTTCCCCCGCGTCAATGGCGTCTCGATTGCTGCATGTCATTAAACCCAAATCCTCAGGGTGACGGGATAGGGATGTGAGCAGGCTGCGCCGTCAGCATCCGCTCCAGCGTTTCCAGCCGATCGGCCTCGCGCGGCGGTTTGTCCCAGCGCAGCCGGTTGATGCGGGGGAAGCGCATGGCGAGGCCGGACTTGTGCCGCGTCGAGCGCTGCAATCCCTCGAAGGCCACTTCCAGCACCAGGCCCTGATCCGGTTCGTGCACGACATGCCGCACCGGACCGAAGCGTTCGGTGGTGTAGCGGCGGACGAACTTGTCGATCTGGATCAACTCCTCGTCGGTGAAGCCGAAATAGGCCTTGCCGACCGGCACGAGCTCATCGCCGCCGTCGCCAGCGGTCCAGACGCCAAACGTGTAGTCGGAATAATAGGAGGAGCGCTTGCCGTGGCCACGCTGGGCGTACATCAGCACGGCGTCGATCACATGCGGATCGCGCTTCCACTTCCACCACTGTCCCTTCGGCCGCCCCGGAACGTAGGCCGAGTCGCGCCGCTTCAGCATTACGCCTTCGACGGCGTCTGCATCCTCGCCCGCTTTGGCGCCCGCGGGATCGGCCCGCGCAGCGGCGAGTACGTCCCATGATCCGAAGGGAATCTGCGGCGAGAGATCGACGCGGGAATTATCGAGTTTTGCAACGAAAGCTTCGAGCAGGCCGCGCCGTTGTTCGAACGGCAACTCGCGCAGATCGTTGTCGCCGTCGCCGAGCAGGTCATAGGCGCGCAGGTGGATCGGATAATCCTGCATCAGTTTTGGCGTCACGGATTTCCGGTTGAGCCGCTGCTGCAGCACATTGAAGGTCTGCACGCGTTTGTTGCGCAGCACCAGGAGCTCGCCGTCGATCGCGCCCGGCTGATGCAGGGCCGGAAGCAGGTCGGGAAAGCTTCCGGTGATGTCCTCGCCTGTCCGCGAATAGAGCCGCGTGACGACGGTGTGATCCTCGGCGCGTCCGCTCACCGCCTGCACGCGAATGCCGTCCCACTTCCATTCGGCGGTGAAGTCGTTCGGATCGAGGCCGGCAAAGTCGCTGTCCTCGATCGCATGCGCGAGCATCACGGGCCGGAACGGCGCGGGATCGCGGTTGAGCGGCTTCTCGGCGCGGCCTTCCAGCCAGGCAAACAATTCAGCGTAAGGCGGCGCAAGCCCTGGCCAGATCAATTCGACATCGTGCGCGTCCTTGCCGCCAAGCGCTGCCGCAGCGGTCTTGGCCAGCCGCGCGGAGACGCCGATGCGCAGCGCGCCGGTGACGAGCTTGAGCAGCGCCCAGCGGCCGGTCTCGTCGAGTTCGTCGAGCCATTGCCCGAGTTTTGCGGGGAGCTCTTTTTTAGGAAGGCTATCGAGGACGGCGACGACGTCGCCGAGCGATGGCGGAGGGGGCGAGTTGGTCAGTCGGTCGGGGCGCGGCCACATCAGCGCCACCGTCTCCGACAGGTCGCCGACATAGTCATAAGACAGCGCGAACAACGCCGGGTCGGTGCGCGAAGCAATCAGGTCGCGAATGAGACCGGCTTTGGCGTGCTTGAACGACAGGGCGCCGGTCATCGCAGCCAACGCGTAGCCGCGATCGGGATCCGGCGTGTCGTGAAAGTAGGCGGTGATCAGCCGCAGCTTGTTGTTGCGGCCGGGCTCATAGGAGAGCCGATCGAGCAACTCGGCAAAGCGGTTCATGTGTCCGCCTCTTTGGCGGCGGGCAGCGCGGTCTCCTGATCCTCGTCACCGTAGCCGACCAGCGCCAGCGGCCGCGCCGTCAGCCCCCTGGCCGTACACCAATGCACCAGCGCGTCTTCCTGCCCGTGCGTAACCCAGATTTCGCCGGCGCCGGTGGCCGTGATCGTTGCGCACAGGCCATCCCAGTCGGCATGATCGGAAATCACTAGCGGCAGCTCGACGCCTCGCTGCCGCGCGCGGGCGCGCACCCGCATCCAGCCCGAGGCGAAGGCCGCCAGCGGATCGGGAAAGCGCCGCGTCCACAGATCCTGAATGGCCGATGGCGGCGCGAGCGTGATGGTGCCGGCAAGCTCGGCCTTCTTCACGTCTTTCGCCATCTGCAATTCGCCAAGTGCGATGCCGCGGCTTTCGTAGTAGCGGGTGATCGTCTCCATCGCGCCATGCAGATAGATCGGCGCGTCGTAGCCGGCCTGCCGCAGCATGGCGATCACGCGCTGCGCCTTGCCGAGCGAATATGCGCCGACCAGATGCGCGCGCTCGGGAAACACCGCCACGGAATTCAGAAGTTTGGCGATCTCCCCCTTCGGATTGCCGTGGCGGAATACCGGCAGGCCGAAGGTCGCCTCGGTGATGAAGACATCGCAGGGTACAACCTCGAACGGCGCGCACGTCGGATCGGCCACGTCCTTGTAGTCGCCCGAGGCGACGATGCGGACGCCGCCGCAGGTGACCGCGATCTGCGCCGATCCCAGCACATGCCCGGCCGGATGAAACGTCACGCTCGTATTACCGAGCTGGATCTCCTCGCCACAGCCGATCGCCTGCGTCGTGCCGGCGAAATTTTCGCCGTAGCGCAGCCGCATCATGTCCAGCGTCTCCTGCGTGGCCAGCACGGCGCCATGCCCGGCCCGCGCGTGGTCGGAGTGGCCGTGCGTGATCAGCGCGCGCTCCACCGGCCGCACCGGGTCGATGTAGAAATCGCCCGGCTTGCAACAGAGGCCGTGCGGTTGCGGGACGAGGATGTCTTGCGGGCGCATTGTCGCTATATAGGGCGTCTGTCCGGGGCCTGCGAGCCTGGCGATCATGGCGCCAGAAAAATTCATTAGCTGAAGGATCAAACGAGTTCTCATGCAGCCGTTCTTTGTCACCTCCGGCGACATGACCGCCGACCGGCGCTACGAGTTTGCGCAGCAATACTGGAAGCGCGGCGATCTCGATGCGGCGGCCGATGTGATGGCGCAGGCCGTGGAACTCGCACCGCATTTTGCCGCGGCCTGGTTTGCGCTCGGCGAAATCCAGGATGCGCGCGGCCAGCGCGAGGAGGCGATCGCGGCGTTCCGGCAGGCGCGTGATAACGATCGCGACGACCGGCACGGCGCGGGGCTGCATCTGATGCGCCTCGGCGTGGAGCAGATGGGGGCGATGCCGGAAGCCTATGTGCGCACGCTGTTCGACCAGTATGCGCCGGAGTTCGACAGGGCTTTGCTGCAGACGCTGAATTATCGCGGCCCGCGTGTGGTGCGCGATGCGGTGCGAGATGTGCTGAAGGCGGTGGGGCGCGACGAGAAATTCCGCCGCGCGATTGATCTCGGCTGCGGTACGGGACTTGCGGCCCGCGCTTTTGCGCGCAACGCGACCGAGATCGTCGGCTACGATCTCTCGCCCGGCATGATCGAACAGGCGCGCCAGACCGGTCTCTATGACCGTCTCGAAGTTGCCGACATGGTCGAGGGTTTGCGCGGCGAGGCGGATGGCGGCGCCGATCTGATCTTCTCCGCCGATTCCGTCGTCTATCTGTCGGATCTCGCGCCGCTGCTCGGCCAGGTCGCGCGCGTGCTGTCGTCCGACGGCCTGTTTGCCTGGACCATGGAAACGCACAACGGCGACGGCGTGATTCTCGGCGCGGGGCTTCGCTATGCGCACAGCGCCGGATATGTCGGCGAAGCCTTGAGGCAGGCCAGCCTCACGCAACTGCATCTCGCGAAGGCTTCGACGCGGGACGAGAGCGCGGCGCCGGTTCCGGGGCTGGTCGTTGTTGCGCGCCGGTGATCGCCGGCAGCCCGGGGCGCGGCATCATGTGCGAATAAAAAACCCGGCGCGAGGCCGGGTTTTTCAATGTGCGGATTTTCGCGACGATCAGTACTTCGCAATAACCGGCGCGTTGAAGTGATAGTTGATGCCGGTGCGGAAGATGTGCTCCTGCGTCCTGGTCGTGAAGGTCTGCGCGGCAGCGAGGACCGTGAAGCTGTCCGTGGTCTTGCCCAGATCGACGAACAGGTACTCGGACTTTGCCGTCCAGTTCGGACCGAACAATCCCCACAGCTGCAGCGGGCTCTCGATGCCGGCGCCAACGGCATAGCCGCCGCGGCTGCGCTTGATATTCACGAGCGCCGTGCCGACGCCCGCGGCTGTTTCCGTAATCTTGGTTTCGGTCTGGCCGTAGGCAAATCCGCCGGTGCCATAGAACAATGTCGAGCCGAGCGCATAGCCGATGCGTCCGCGAACGGTGCCGAACCACGGCAGCGTCTGCTTGAACGCCGCCGCTGTGCCCGCGGCGCACTGGACGATGCATGCGTCCTTGTCCCGGGCGAACGCACCTTGAAGGTCGCCTTCGACGCCGAACACCCACGCGCCGGCCTGCCAGTTGTAGCCGCCCTGTCCGCCGACTGCGTAGCCGTCCGGAACCAGATGGAAGCTTTCCGCCAGGCCGACTCCCGAGAGGGAGCTCCGGTTGCGTCCGAGCAACGACCCGCCGTTGCCGCCGAGGTAAAATCCGGTCCAGTTGTAGGGTGCCGGATTGTAGGTCGAGTTGCCGGCAATCCGATAGTTCAGGCCGGCGCGGAAAATGTTGTCTTGGATGCGCGTCGTCAGCGTCTGCGGGGTGCCGAGCAGCACGAAGTTGTTCGTGTGACGGCCGAAATCCACGTACAGATATTCGATCTTGCCGGTCCAGTTGCCGCCCAGCGAAGCCTCGACGCCGCTGCCGATGGTGTAGCCGACCTTGGTGTCGGTCGCAGTGAAGGAGGCGGGAGCGAGAACTCCGCCGGTCTCCGTCAGCGTGGTGCTGGTGTGGCCGTAAGCAACACCGCCGGTGACGTAGCTCAGGACCGAACCTGTCACGAGGCCGACCCGGGCACGCGCCGTGCCGAACCAGTCAAGGCGCTGGCTGAGATTTGCGGTGAAGAAGCCCGGCGTGCAGGTGACCAGGCAGGTATGGTTGTCGCGCTGGCCGGAGGCTTGAATGTCGGCTTCCAGGCCGACCAGCCAATCGTTGTTGACCTGCCAGTTGTAGCCGATCTGGCCGCCGCCGATCGCGCCAAACGGCGACAGGTGGCTCTGTTCGGCCGTCGGAATCGCGCCAATTTCTACCCGGGTGCGGTCGCGGCCGACGCCCAAACCAGCGTTCACACCGACATAGAACCCGGTCCAGTTATAGACCTGCATGATCGGTGCCTTGTAGACCGGCGCCCGTCGGCCAAGATCGGCCGATTGCGCGGCAGCCGTCGTCGCGAGCAGCGCCGCTGCAACCAAAAGCTTCTTCATTTCAGGAAACCCCACGTCCAATTTGTGGCGCAATATTACCATCGGTGCCGGGTTTCGTCTGTGTCCGCCGAGTGACACGAAGCGTAAAAGTAATAGTAAATCAAATCTTTACGCCGCTTTTCGACCCGTGCCCGGGTGTCTCGACCAGTCCCGGCAGCAGGCCTAACCTCACACCGTGAACGCCCGCGAATCAGCTCGTGATGCTGCACTGCTTCCCGAAAGCTTCCGCCGCTGGTTCGAGGCGCGCGGCTGGTCGCCGCGCGACCACCAGCTGGCGCTTCTGGACAAGGCGCGCGCAGGTCGTTCGGCCTTGCTGATCGCGCCGACCGGCGCCGGCAAAACGCTCGCGGGATTTCTGCCGACGCTGGTGGAATTGGACAGGAGCTCGCGGGCGTCGCGGCGCAGTCAGTTTCCGTCGACGGCGAAATCTTCTTCTCCCCTCCCTCCGGAGGGCTCGGGGGTGGGGGGTGGTGCGGCGGACGCAATCGTCCGTGATCTGTTCGAAGCGCCCCCCACCCCCGACCCCTCCCCGCCACGCGCGATGCGCGCGGGGGGAGGGGAGAAGAGCGGGGGCCTCCACACCCTCTACATTTCGCCGCTCAAAGCCCTGGCCGTCGACATCGCGCGCAATCTCGAACGGCCAGTCGCAGAGATGCAGTTGCCGGTCAAGATCGAGACGCGCACCGGCGATACGCCGGTGTCGCGGCGGCAGCGGCAGCGGCGCTATCCGCCGGATATTCTGCTGACCACGCCCGAGCAGCTCGCGCTGCTGCTGGCGTCGGCCGACGCGCCGTTTCTGTTTTCGTCGCTGAAGCGCATCGTGCTCGACGAATTGCATGCGCTGGTCACGTCCAAGCGCGGCGATCTGCTGTCGCTCGGTCTTGCGCGCCTGTTTCGCCTGGCGCCCGGCATCACCGTGATCGGCCTGTCGGCGACCGTGGCCGAACCGGAATCGCTGAGCCGGTTTCTGGTGCCGCAGCAACAGGGCGCAAGCACCGGGGCCGATCTCGTTATCGCCACCGGTGGTGCTGCGCCGATCGTCGAGATGCTCGACACCAAGGAGCGCCTGCCATGGGCGGGGCATTCCGCGCGCCACGCGCTCGGCGAGATCTATGAGCTGATCAAGCAGAACAAAACCTCGCTGATGTTCGTCAACACCCGCAGCCAGGCGGAGATGCTGTTCCAGGAACTGTGGGCGATGAACGACGACGGGCTCGCCATCGCGCTGCATCACGGATCGCTCGATGTCGCGCAACGACGCAAGGTGGAGGACGCGATGGCCGCAGGCCGCCTGCGCGGCGTGGTGTGCACCTCCTCGCTCGATCTCGGCATCGACTGGGGCGATATCGATCTTGTCATCAATGTCGGCGCGCCGAAGGGCGCGTCGCGGCTGATGCAGCGGATCGGCCGCGCCAACCATCGCCTCGACGAGCCGTCGCGCGCGATCATGGTGCCGGCCAACCGCTTCGAGGTGCTGGAGTGCCGCGTCGCCATCGATGCGATCGCCGAGAACGCGCAGGATACGCCGCCGCTGCGCACCGGCTCGCTCGACGTGCTGGCGCAGCATGTGCTCGGCTGCGCCTGCGGCGAGCCGTTTCTCGCCGATGACCTTTACGACGAAGTCCGCGACCGCCGCGCCGTATGCCGATCTGTCGCGCAAGGATTTCGACGACGTGGTCGATTTCGTCGCCACCGGCGGCTACGCGCTGAAAGCCTATGAGCGTTTCGCGCAGCATCCGGCAGGGACCAGGACGGCCAGTGGCGGGTCACCAATCCGCGCGTGCGCGCAGATGCTACCGGCTCAATGTCGGCACCATCGTCGAGGAGCAGATGCTGAAGGTGCGGCTGGTGCGTTCGCGGCGCGGCGGCGCGGGCTCGACCGGGACGATCGGGCGCGGCGGCCGCATGCTCGGGCAGATCGAGGAATACTTCATCGAAGGGCTGGTCGTCGGGCGACACTTTCGTGTTCGGCGGCGAGGTCGTGCGCTACGAGGCGCTGATGGAGGACGAGGTCTACGTCTCGCGCGCCAGCGACGAGGATGCCGAAGGTGCCGTCCTATGACGGCGGCAAGTTTCCGCTCTCGACCTATCTCGCCGAGCGCGTGCGGCAGCTGCTTGCCGACAAGACGCGCATGGAAGAGCTTGCCGGATCAGGTGCGCGAATGGCTGTCGATGCAGGTTCGCGCTGTCGCGTGTGCCGGGTCCGCGCGAACTCGTCGTCGAGACCTTTCCGCGCGGCGACAAGACACTATCTCGTCTGCTACCCGTTCGAGGGCCGGCTCGCGCATCAGACGCTCGGCATGCTGCTGACGCGGCGGCTGGAGCGTGCGCGCGCCGCGGCCGCTCGGCTTCGTCGCCAACGAGTATGCGCTGGCGGTGTGGGGCGTCGGCGATCTTTCGGCCGTGATCCGGCAGGGGCGCCTTCGATCTGGCGCAGCTGTTCTCGCCCGACATGCTTGGCGACGATCTCGAGGCGTGGCTCGCCGAATTGGCGCTGATGAAACGCACCTTCCGCAACTGCGCGATCATCTCGGGGTTGATCGCGCGCCGCTTTGCCGGCGAGGAAAAATCGCGGCGGCAGATGCTGTTCTCGACCGATCTCGTCTACGACGTGCTGCGCAAGCACCAGGCCGATCACGTGCTGTTGCGCGCGGCGCGGGCGGATGCGGCGACCGGGCTTGCTCGATATCAAGCGCCTGGGCGACATGCTCGCGCGCATTCAGGGGCGAATCATCCACAAGGACCTGGACCGGATCTCGCCGCTGGCGGTGCCGGTGATGCTGGAAATCGGCCGCGAAGCCGGTCTACGGCGAGGCGGCCGACGACGTTGCTGGCGGAAACCGCCGAGGAGCTGGTCGAAGGAAGCGATGGCTGGTGACGAAGTGAGCGGCTGCGACAGCGCGATCGCCGGGACAGGCCGACGGATGCAGCGAGCTGCTGCCGCAACGCGCGGTCTGCCGGCATTGCTCGCGGGCGTGCACCTCGTCGCCGATCCGCGCCGGCGCGCTGTTCTGGCCGGACGAACGCCTGCTGGTCGTCGCCGACCTGCATCTGGAGAAGGGCTCGAGCTTCGCCGCGCGCGGCGTGCTGCTGCCGCCCTACGACACGGCGGCGACGCTGGCGCGGCTCGCCGCGGCTGATCGCGCGCTACGACCCGCGCATGGTCGATCGCGCTCGGCGACAGTTTCCATGACGGCGACGGCGCCGGCGCGGCTCGCCGACGCCGACCGCGACGCATCGCGGCGACTGCAGCGCGGGCGCGACTGGATCTGGATCGCCGGCAACCACGATCCGATGCCGCCGGCCGAGCTCGGCGGCGTCGGTTCGCGAGCGAAGTCGCCGATCGGCCCGATCTGCCTTCCGGCACGAGCCGACCGGCGCGCGCGGGCGAGATCGCCGGCCATCTGCATCCGGTGGCGCGGGTCGCGACGCGCGGGCGCTCGATCGAGCCGGCGCTGCTTCGCCAGCGACGGCGTGCGCATGGTGATGCCGGCGTTCGGCGCCTATACCGGCGGCCTCAAGCATCCGCGACCGCGCCTTCGCGAAGATGTTCGCGCACGCTCGCCTTCACCGCGCACCTGCTCGGCGACGACCGGCTGCACATGATGCCGCGGCGCGGTGCTACTGCCTGCAGCGGATCAATCCTTGCCGGAAAATCACCGACGCGGCAGCCAGCCGGTGACCAGCGCCATCAGCGCCGTGACCAATCCGTACAGCAGGCCGTTGTCGCGCGCGGCGTCGGCGACGAACTGCTCGAAGCCGACCTTGACGATTTCGAACGCGGTCTCGGTGCGCGCGATCAGCGCGCCGTCGGCGAACAGCTTGATGTCGACGTCGTAGGTGCCGATCGGCACTTCCGGCGGCAGCGGAATGCCGGCGCGGAACAGCGTCGGCGTCAGGAAGGTCACGGCGTTGCGGCCCTCGCGATAGAGGCCGTGTTCGCGCTGCAGCCGCACGAAGGCGACGCGGAACGGATCGTCCGGCACGACGTCGGCGAAGTCGCCGCCGACCCGCTGGGTCAGGATGATGTTGTCGAGGCCGAGTTGCTGCCGGCGCAGCGACTTCGGCCGCGCGATGCGCGTCGATCGGCCGGTTGGCGAACACGGCGAGATAGGACGGGGACGTTGATGAACTCGCGCGAGTCGGTATTGATCCAGATGCCGAGCTTCCGTTCCTTGCGCCGCGTCACCATGGTCTCGCGCGGTCCGGTCACGGTGACGACGAGGTCGTAGCCGCCGCGGTTCGGCGGCGTGTCCGCGTCGCGCTCGATCGAGCCGAACAGCACCAGCTCATCGCCGGAATAGTTCGAGCGTGATCGTCACGCGATGATTGGACACGCGACGCGATCAGCCGCTCCGCGCGCGGCGTGCGTCGCAAGCGCAGCGGTCAGCAGCGCAGGCGAGCAACGCGATGGTGCGCCAGGCTCCTCATGGGCCGGGCTCCAGCTCGCGAACGCTGAAGAACTCGTCGGGGCGGATCGTCAGTTCGACCGCGAAGCGGACGCCGACCGCGAGGACCAACAGGCCCAGCAGCAGGCGCAGCTGTTCGCCGGAGATGCGCTGGCCGGCGCGGGCGCCGAACTGCGCGCCGATCACGCCGCCGACCATCAGGATCAGCGCCAGCACCGCATCGACGAGATGGTTGGTGGCGGCATGCAGCACGGTGGCGAACGCCATCGTCACCAGCGTCAGCACCATCGAGGTGCCGATCACCGTCGCCGGTCGGCACCCGCAGCACGTAGATCAGCAGCGGGACCAGGATGAAGCCGCCGCCGATGCCGAGCATCGCGCCGACGAAGCCGATGAAGATGCCGATCGCCGACGACCGGAAAGACCGAAAGATAGATCTTCGACTTCTTGAAGCGCAGCTTCAGCGGCAGGCCGTGCACCCAGTTGTGGCTGCCGGGCCGGCGCAGCGTCGGATTGTCCTGCCGCGGCGGGCGCGGATGATGGCGCCGACGCTCTCCCACAGCATCAGCGCCGCCGACGACCGGTGAGCAGCACCACATAGGACAGCGCAATCGTCAGATCGAGCTGGCCGTAGGAGCGCAGCCAGGTGAACAGCGAGACGCCGGCGACGGTGCCGACCATGCCGCCGATCAGCAGCACCAGCGCCAGCGCAGGATCGATCGCCCGCCGCCGCCAGTAGGACAGCGCGCCGGAAAATGATGAAGCCGCGATGTGGCTTGCGACCGATGCGACGGCGACCGCCGGCGTGATGCCGATGAAGATCAGCAGCGGCGTCATCAGGAAGCCGCCGCCGATGCCGAACATGCCGGACACGAATCCGACCGCCAGCCCCATCGCGAGAATGAGAAAGATATTCACCGGAATGTCGGCGATCGGCAAGATAGATCTGCACGGGCGTCCGTTTGGCTTGATGGGTCGCTGCGGCGTAGGCTCAAGCCCGTGCCAGCCTTTGCTTACCCAAATCGATGGCCGGAGGCGACAGCAAATCTTCGTGATTGCCGGATAAGGAAAACGCCGCGCTTGCCGTGGGGCGCGGCGTGTTAACCTTTCGACCCTGACGCGAGCCCGGATTCCCTGACTGGTTCAGATGGGCGGCACAACCGCCATGACGAAAGCTTTCGCAGTGAGGACGAGGGAAAGCGCCTAGCGCGAAGCGCTCTTTCCAGGCGTCTTCGCAGGACGCTTGGCGGGCGTTGCCGTTGCCGGTGCGCTGTCCCAGCCGCCGGCGGGGGCTGCGACGCCGATCGCGTCGGTTGGCTGCCGCTCCGGCGTGAAGGTCTGGATCGCGAGCTTGGCAGCGGCCAGCGACTGCTGGTCGAGGCGCTTGGCGATGTCGTCGCGCTTGCGGCCGGAATCGGCATCGCCCTGTGAGGCTGCCAGGCTGAACCATTTGAACGACTCGGCGAGGTTCTGCTCGAGACCAATGCCGCGCGCGTAGAGGATGCCGAGATTGTACTGGCTGTCGGCGATCCCGCGCTCGGCGGCCTTCTTGAACCAGGTCGCCGCGCCCTTGTAGTTCGGGCCCTTCCCGCCGCCGTCGGCATCGAGCACCGCGAGGTTGTGCATGGCCTTGGCGTTGCCGCGCTCGGCCGCCTGCAGATAGTAGCGGCGAGCGGTCTCGGGATCCTTCTTCGTACCGAGACCCTTCTCCAGCAAGGTGCCGAGACGGAACATCGCCAGCACGACGCCCTTGTCGGCCGCGCGCTCGTACCACTTGATCGCTTCTTCGTAGTTGACTTGCGTGCCCCGGCCTTCCGCGAAGCGCGCACCGATTTCGTAGGCGGCCGCCGGCTCGCCCTTCTGCGCCGCGGCCCGCAGCGTCGGACCCGCGACCGTGTCCGGAATTCGGTCGTTGACCGGCGAGAGTGCTGCGACCTGACCCGTGTCGATTGCGGGTGCCGGCGCACTGGCGGCTGTTGGAAACGCGATCGAACCGGTGGCGTCGGCTGCCCTGGTTGCCGAGGAGGTTTCGCTTGCAGGGATCGGCACGGCATTGGCGGGAGCGACGAACGAGTGGCGCTCGACCGCGGTCGGCGACGTCAGCAGCGGGATGGGAGCTTCCGTCTTCGGTCCCGGCACAACAGGCGCCGACATCATCGGGGCGGGTGCCGCCGATTTCTCGATGGCCTGCGGTGGGACGCCATCCGCGCCGTCGAGGAAGGTCAGCGCGATCTTGAACGCGCCGATCACGATGATGACGACACTCAGGCCGACCAGGATAGGGCGGATGCGTGAAGGCTGGGCGGAGGTGGACTTGTCGCCCGCAGCCGCGACCTTGGCGGTGGCCTTCGCGGCGGCATTGCGTGCGGCTTCCGTAAGTGCGGTGACGCGGCCGGGCTTTTCCGCCGTTGCGGCCGCGGCAGCCTGCGCGGCGCGGCGCGCAGCGGCAATGAAGTTCGATTGGCCGGTGCCGTCGACCGGCGGCGCGGCGTCATGGCTGGGCCCAGGATCGGACGCGGCGATGGCCTCGGTGCGGTTGCGCGCGCCGGGCTCGAGCGGGAAATCCGGCGGCAGGTTGGGGTCGATCGGTGCGCGCGGCTGCGACGGCTGTTGCCATGACGGCGCGGGCGCTGCGTCTTCGTCGCGGAATGCGAGATGAGGCGCGGCAGCGACAGGCAGCCGCACGTCGCTTATCTGCGGCGGCACCGGATTTTGCAGTTCGGGGTGGATCGCGGCGGCAGGCGCATAGGGTGCCACGGCCTGCGGCGGCTTCGGCATTGCTTGTGCGCCGCGCAGGTCGCCTTCGATCGTCGCGAGGCGGTCGACGACATGGCTCAGTGTCGAGTGCAGGGCCTCCAGCGTGTCCTGCGTCCGTCGCTCGGTCGCCGACTGGCTCTGGCGGACGTCGGACAATTCGCGCTTGATCGTATCGACGATGCCCTGTGCGTCGGTTTGCTCGCCGCCGCCGGCCGGGGTGAAATTGGTGCGCTGATGCTCGAGCTGCCGCAGCACGTCGGACAGGCCTTCCTCGATCCGGCCGAAATTGCCGTTCGACGAGGATTGCGAACCTTCGAGGCGTTCAAGCAGATAGGCGATGCGCTGTTCGACATGGGCCATCGCACCCGAACTGTCGCCGCCGACCGACAGGCGGTCGATCCGCTCTGACAGCGCGCTGATCGCGCCTTCGAGGTGGCTGGAATCGGCTGCCGGCGCGACCGGGCGGCCCTCCATTGCAGCCGTCAAGAGCGCAATACGCTGCTCCAGCGCCGCGAGCATGTCGTGGCCGCCGCTCTGCGCCAGATGGTCGACCTTTTCGCCAAGCGCGCGGATGTGATCGCTCATGTGCACGATCGCGTCGTTGGACGCGACGTTCGCTGCGATGTTGCGCAGCGCTGCGATGGCGTCCTCGAGTTGCTGGACGATGTTGGAATCGGGATTGGCGCGAACCAGCAAGTCGATCTTGCTGGAGAGATTCTGGATCGCGCTGTCGTAGCCCGCGAGTTGCTCCGCCGGCGTCAGCGTGCGTACGGCGGTGTAGATTTCATTCAGCGCACGTTCGATGCCGCCGAGCGTTTCCTGGTCACCGACGTTTTCGCGGTTGCGCTCGATCTTCTGACCCAGCGCGCGGATTTCGTTCTCGAGCGAGTCGATCGCCTGGCGCGGCAGCGCTTCCGTCAGCGAACGGCGGATTTCGGCCAGTTCCTCGCGGAAGGCGGCAATCGACTGGTCCAGATGATCCGGGCGGCGCAGCGCCTCCATCTGGGTGGTGAGGGTGTTGAGCTGCCGCTCGATGCCGGAGAGATCGACCGGAGCGGGAGCCGGCGCGCGTGGCGGGGAAGGCGCCGGCGCCAACGGCGGCGCGGGCTGCATGAAGGGATTCGGCGCGGACGCATGAACGCCGCCGTTGTTCAGCGTGTGCCGCCGCGCCGAAATTTCGGCAATGGCCGCATCGATGCCCGACGGGCTGAGAGGCGGCGACGCGTGATAGCTGGCGCCATGGCGGATGTCCGCGGCGGCGCGCTCAACGGCGTCATGGGACTGGATTTGGGACTGGATCGGCTGCTGGACCGGTTGCCGGGTCTGCGGCGCCGACTGCGTCAGGTTCGACAGCCGCATGTCGAGGCGGGAGATCGCATCGTTGAGCTGATTGGCGAGGCCGGAGGCGGTCGGAGCGGTTGGCGCGCCGGCGCGGCGCTGCGACATCTGGTCGATCTGCCGCGTGATTCCGTCGAGCCGCTGGTGAATTTCAGAGAGGCTGTCGGCGGCCTGTGCCTGCATCGGCGCTGGCGGCGCCGCATAAGGCGGCTGAGCCGCGATGGGCTGGGCGACCTTCGCGTTCAGCCACTGGCCGAGCGACATTCCAGCCGGGCGAGAGGCGCCACCGGCCGAAACGTCTGCATTTCCATTCGACGATGCGCGCGAAGTCATGCCTGATCCGGTGTCCGAAGCGATTGCATCATGCATCGCGCCTCAAGCCCCAGCCGCGCCCTTGAACAGACAAGCAAATTCATGCGACGGCGGTCTGCTTTCACCCCCGACTTTTCAGTGTTACGGTAAATAACCGGTTAAGAATCAAGGACGCCCGGCCTCAAATCATTGCCAGCCGCGGCCGGTCTGACCGGCAGGTCCGGCCGGGCCTTCGGGTCGGTGCAAAAGCGAGTTGGAAACGACCCGGAAACATGAAATGTCGGTTGTCATAGAAAGCTCCCGGTCCCGACTAAAGTTCTTTCCAAAGTTGATTGCTGCGCAGCAAAATTACACCTAGTTAACGTCGGGACCGACCCCTGCCGGGAGACCGCGATGCCGACCTACAAAGCGCCCGTCGAAGACGTCAGCTTCCTGCTCAACGACGTGTTCCATTTCGAGCGTTACAACAACCTGCCGGGCTTCGCCGACGCCTCCGCCGATGTGCGTCGAGGCGATCCTCGAGGAGGCCGCGAAGTTCGCCCAGAACGTGCTTCACGCCGCTCAATCGCGTGGGCGATCTCGAAGGCTGCAAGCGCCACGACGACGGCCGCGTCACGACCCCGACCGGCTTCAAGGACGCCTTCAAGCAGCTCGGCGAGGGCGGCTGGCTCGGCCTTGTCGGCGCCGGCCGAATTTGGCGGGCAGGGCTTGCCGTCGACGCTGGCGCAGATCGTCAACGAATTCCTGACCTCGGCGAACATGGCGTTCTCGATGTATTCGGGCCTGACGCAGGGCGCGGTCGCGGCGCTGCTGGCGCACGGCACGCCGGAGCAGAAGAAGACGTTCCTGCCGAAGATGGTGACCGGCGCATGGGCCGGCACCATGAACCTCACCGAGCCGCATTGCGGCACCGACCTCGGCCTGCTGCGCACCAAGGCGGTGCAGCAGGCCGACGGCAGCTACAAGATCACCGGCACCAAGATTTTCATCTCCGGCGGCGAGCAGGACCTCACCGAGAACATCATCCATCTGGTGCTCGCGCGCATCGAGGGCGCGCCGGAAGGCACCAAGGGCATCTCGCTGTTCGTGGTGCCGAAGATCATGATCAACGCCGACGGCATCGCTTGGCGGCCGCAACGGCGTGTCGTGCGGCTCGATCGAGCACAAGATGGGCATTCACGGCAATTCGACCTGCGTGATGAACTACGACGACGCCACCGGCTGGCTGGTCGGCGAGGAGAACAGCGGCCTCAACGCGATGTTCGTGATGATGAACGAGGCGCGGCTCGGCGTCGGCGTGCAGGGCCTCGCGCTGTCGGAAGTCGCCTATCAGAACGCCGTCGCCTACGCGAAGGAGCGCCTGCAGGGCCGCGCGCTCACGGGCGCGAAAGTACCGGACAAGCCGGCCGATCCGATCATCGTGCATCCGGACGTGCGGCGCACGCTGCTGACGATCAGGCGTTCAACGAGGCTGCGCGCGCGCCTTCGTGATCTGGACCGCGCTGAAGAGCGACGTCGCGCACCGCTCCGGCGACGCGAAGGAGCGCCAGGCGGCCGACGATCACATGGGGCTGATGACGCCGGTGCTGAAAGGCGTGCTGACCGACATCGGCTTCGCCAACGCGGTCTCGGCGCAGCAGATGTTCGGCGGCCACGGCTACATCGCCGAGCACGGCATGGAGCAGTTCGTGCGCGATGCGCGCATCGCGATGATCTACGAAGGCGCGAACGGCATCCAGGCGCTCGACCTCGTCGGCCGCAAGCTCGGCCGCGACGGCGGGCGCGCGATGATGGCGTTCTTCGCCGAGGTCAGGCCTTTGTCAAAGAGCAATGCGCCGACGAGGCGATGAAGCCCTATCTCGACGCCGCTCGGCGCCTCGCTCAGCATCTGCAGCAGGCGACCATGTGGCTCATGCAGAACGCGTTTGAAGAAGCCCGACAATGCGGGCGCCGGCTCGACCGACTACATGCATCTGTTCGGCCTGGTCGCGCTCGGCTACATGTGGGCGCGGATGGCGAAGGCCGCGAAGGAGAAGCTCGCCAACGGCGGCGGCACCGATCAGCACAAGACGAAGCTCGTGACCGGACGCTTCTTCATGGAGCGCATGCTGCCGGAGACCGCGCGCATCTGGCGCGCATCCAGACCGGATGCCGACACGACGATGGCGCTGCCGGCGGAGGCGTTCTGATTGTTCGCCATTGCCGGATCTGATCCGGCAATGGCTCACCCGCGATGAAAGAAGGAAGACGCCATGCCGACGGAAGCCTTGTCCGTTCCGCCCGCCTCCTGGATGACCGAAGACCTCACGCTGCTCGAGGAGCAGACGCGCAAATTCCTCGCCGGCGAATTGGTGCCGCACATCGAGCAGTGGCACGAGAACGGCATCATGGACCGCGCGGCGTGGAACAAGCCCGGCGAAGCAGGCCTGCTCTGCGCCGCCATTCCGGAAGAATACGGCGGCGCGGGCGGCACCTTCGCGCATGAGACCATCATCAACCGCGAGTTCGCGCTGGCGGGCCTCGATTGCAATCGGCGCGCCGCTGCATTCGGGCATCGTCGCGCCCTACATCCTGAATTACGGCACCGAAGAGCAGAAGAAGAACTGGCTGCCGAAGCTTGCGACCGGCGAACTGGTCGGCGCCATCGCCATGAGCGAGCCGGGCGCCGGCTCCGACCTGCAGGGCGTTCGCACCACCGCTGCAGAAGTCGGGCAACGGCTATGTGCTCAACGGCTCCAAGACCTTCATCACCAACGGCCAGCACGCCAACCTGATCATCGTCGTCGCCAAGACCGATCCCACCAAGGGCGCCAAGGGCACCTCGCTGATGGTGGTCGAGACCGACGACGCGCCGGGCTTCCGCCGCGGCCGCAAGCTCGAAAAGCTCGGCATGGACTGGCGCCGACACCTCGGAGCTGTTCTTCGACGACGTGAAGCTGCCGGCCGACAACCTGCTCGGCACGCGAGGAAGGCCAGGGCTTCGTCCAGCTGATGCAGCGACCTGCCGCAGGAGCGGCTGATCGTCGCGACCACGCCGTCGGCATGATCGAGCGCGCGCTGCGCGCTCACCATCGACTACGTCAAGGAGCGCAAGGCGTTCGGCAAGGCGATCATCGAATTCCAGAACACGCAGTTCGAGCTGGCCGAGTGCAAGACCGAGGCGACCATCGGCCGCGTGTTCCACGACCATTGCGTCGAGCGCCACCTCGACGGCACGAACTCGACACGGCCACGGCGTCGATGGCGAAATACTGGCTCACCGACCTGCAGGGACAAGATCGTCGACCGTTGCCTGCAATTGTTCGGCGGCTATGGCTATCATGGACGAGTATCCGATCTCGCGCATGTACCGCGACGCGCGCGTACAGCGCATCTATGCCGGCACCAACGAGATCATGAAGGTTCTGATCGCGCGCAGCCTGTAAGGGCCGGCGGCAGAAGGAGAAGTCACAATGGCCGATGCATTCATCTACGATCACGTGCGCACGCCGCGCGGACGCGGCAAGGCCGATGGCTCGCTGCACGAGGTCACGGCGCTGGCGCTGGCGACCCACGCCGCTGCAGGCGCATCAAGGACCGCAACAAGCTCGACACCGGCGATGGTCGACGACGTGGTGATGGGCTGCGTCGATCCGGTCGGCGAGGCCGGCGGCGACATCGCGCGCATGGCGGCGCTCAGCGCGGGCTATGGCGACAGCGTGCCCGGCATGCAGATCAACCGCTTCTGCGCCTCGGGCCTCGATGCGGTGAATTTCGCCGCCGCCCAGGTGATGTCCGGCCAGCATTCGACTGACCATCGGCGGCGGCGTCGAATCGATGAGCCGCGTCGGCATGCTGTCGTCCGGCGGGCATGGCCGATGGATCCGTCGATCGCCGTGCCGTCCTATTTCATGCCGCAGGGCATTTCCGCCGATCTGATCGCCACCAAGTACGGGTTTTCCCGCGACGACGTCGACGCCTATGCGGTCGAGAGCCAGAAACGCGCAGCGAAAGCCTGGGACGACAGGTTACTTCAAGAACTCCGTCGTGCCGGTGAAGGACATCAACGGCCTCACGATCCTGGCGAAGGACGAGCACATGCGCCCCGGGCACGACCATGCAGTCGCTGGCGCAGCTCCAGCCGTCATTCGTGCAGATGGGCGAGATGGGCGGGTTCGACGCCGTCGCCGTGCAGGACTATCCCGAGGTCGAGAGCGTCAATCATGTCCATCATGCCGGCAACTCGTCCGGCATCGTCGACGGCGCGGCCGCGGTGCTGATCGGTTCGAAGGAAGCCGGCGCCAAGGCAGGCCTGAAGCCGCGCGCGAAGATCCGCGCCTTTGCCAATATCGGCTCCGAACCCGGCGATCATGCTGACCGGGCCGGTCGACGTGACGAAGAAGCTGCTGAAGCGCTCCGGCATGAAGCTGTCCGACATCGATCTGTTCGAGTTGAACGAAGCCTTTGCCTCCGTCGTGCTGCGTTACCAGCAGGCATTCGACATCGACAGCTCAAGGATCAACGTCAATGGCGGCGCGATCGCGCTCGGTCATCCGCTCGGCGCGACCGGCGCCATGATCCTCGGCACCGTGCTCGATGAACTGGAACGGCGCCAACTCAAGACCGCGCTGGTCACGCTGTGCATCGGCGGCGGCATGGGCACAGCGACCATCATCGAGCGGGTGTGAGGTAACGAAAATGGCCACCAAGAATTTCAAGGTCGAGACCGACGCCGACGGCATTGCGCTTGTCACCTGGGACATGCCCGGGCAAGTCGATGAACGTGTTCGATCAGAGTGTGATCGAGGATCTGGACAAGATCGTCGACCGAGACGACGGCGGACGCTGCGGTGAAGGGCGTCGTCGTTACCTCCGGCAAGGAGGCGTTCTCCGGCGGCGCGGATCTGCAGATGCTGGATTCGATGCGCGACCGTCTTCACCGATCTGCTGAAGACCAAGGGCAGGGAGGCCGCCAACGAGGCATTGTTCAAGGAAGCGGGCCGCCTGTCGCTGATCTTCCGCCGCATCGAGACCTCGGGCAAACCGTGGGTCGCGGCGATCAACGGTCTCGCACTCGGCGGCGCGTTCGAGCTGACGCTGTCGTGTCACTACCGCGTGGCCTCGGACAATCCGAAAACGCGGCTCGGTCTGCCCGAGATTCAGGTCGGCCTGTTTCCCGGAGCGGGCGGCACGCAGCGGCTTGCGCGCATGCTGCAGCCGACGGACGCACTGATGATCATGCTGAAGGGCGAGCAGCTTAAGCTCGACCGGGCAAAATCGCTCAAGCTGGTGGATGCGATCGTGCCGGCCGCCGATCTGATCAAGACGGCAAAGGACTGGATCAAGGGCGGCGGCAAGGCGCTTGCACCCTGGGATGAGAAGGGCTTCAGGGTGCCGGTGCCGGTCTATTCCAAGCAGGGCATGATGATGTTCCCGGCGGCGAATGCGCTGTACCGCAAGGAGACCTACGACAACTATCCCGCCGCGCGCGCGATCATGCAGAGCGTCTATGAAGGTCTGCAGTTGCCGATGGATTTGGCGCTGCGCGTCGAGTTCGCGTTACTTCACGCACATCCTGCAGACCACGGAAGCTGCGGCGATGATCCGCAGCCTGTTCGTCTCGATGCAGGAGTTGAACAAGGGCGCGCGCCGTCCGAAAAACGTGCCGCCGACCAAAGTGAAAAAGCTCGGCGTGATCGGCGCCGGCTTCATGGGCGCGAGCATCGGTCTCGTCTCCGCACAGTCCGGTATCGAGGTCGTGCTGATCGACCGCGATCAGGCCAGCGCCGACAAGGGCAAGGGGCACGCAAAGAGCGCGTTCGACGCCAACATCGCCCGCGGCCGCGCGACGGAAGCGGAGCGCGACGCCGTTCTGGCGCGTATCACGGCGACCGCGGACTATGCCGCGATCAAGGATTGCGACCTGATCATCGAAGCGGTGTTCGAGGATCGCAAGGTGAAGGCGGAGACCTTCGCCAGGGCGCAGCCGATGCTCAAGGATGGTGCGATCTTCGCGTCCAACACCTCGACGCTGCCGATCAACTCGCTCGCCGAGGAGTGGAAGGATCAGTCGAAGTTCATCGGCATCCACTTCTTCTCGCCGGTCGAGAAGATGTTGCTGGTCGAGATCATCGTCGGCAAGAACACCGGCGATGTCGCGCTGGCGACCGCGCTCGACTACGTGCGGCAGATCCGCAAGACGCCGATCGTCGTCAACGACTCGCGCGGCTTCTTCGCCAACCGTTGCGTGCTGCGTTTCACTGCCGAAGGCCTCGAGATGCTGAAGGAAGGTGTGCCGCCGGCGATGATCGAGAACACGGCGCGTCTGGCCGGCATGCCGGTCGGCCCGCTGTCGCTGTCGGACGAGGTCGCGCTCGATCTGGTGCTGAAGATCATGAAAGCGACCGAGGCCGATATGGGACCGAACGCCATCGATCAGGAGCAGAAGAAACTTCTGGTCGAGATGGTCGAGAAGCAGGGCCGCTTCGGCCGCAAGAACGGCAAGGGCTTCTACGACTACCCTGAAAAGGGCAAGGGCAAGAAAGCGCTTTGGCCGGGCACGGCCGCGCTGCAGCCGAAGCAGCTTGATCCGGACGACCTCGACGTTGAGGAGTTGAAGCAGCGCTTCCTGGTGGTGCAGGCGGTGGAAGCCGCGCGCACAGTGGAGGATCACGTCATCACCGATCCGCGCGAGGCGGATGTCGGCTCGATCCTCGGCTTCGGCTTCGCGCCGTTCACCGGCGGCACGCTGTCCTACATCGACTTCATGGGCGCGAAGAATTTCGTCGCGCTCTGCCATAAGCTCGAAGCGAAATACGGCTCGCGCTTCACGCCGCCAAAACTGCTGGAGGAGATGGCCGCCAAGGGCGAGACCTTCTACGGCCGCTTCGCCCCGAAGAAGGCCGCTGCTGCGTAGCGGGGCTCCGTCTTGACCTCTCCCCGCTCTTGCGGGGAGAGGTCAAGGGAGTGCTTCGCCCCAAGCTGCCTCACGCTGCCTTGATCAGGCCTTCCGCGAGCATGGCTTCCTTCACTTTCGGCCGGGCGGCGACGCGGTCGAAGTAGGTCTTGAGGTTCGCGGGCAGCTCGAACTTCTGCCCCATCGCCCAGCGCAGGATGGTGAACAGGTAACCGTCGGCGACCGAGAACTGGCTGCCCATCAGGTAATCCTTGCCCGCGAGCTTGCCGTCGATATAGCCCAGCGTCTTGTTGATCTTGTCGCGGAAGATGGTCTTTGCCTCCTCCGGCATGGTCGGGTTGAAGAGCGGGCTGAACGATTTGTGCAACTCGCTGGTGATCAAATTGAGCCACTCCTGCAGTTCGTAGCGCTCAGTCGTGCCGTTGGCCGGGGCGAGCTTCGCATTTGGCGCCTTGTCGGCGATGTACTGCACGATCGCCGGGCCTTCGGTGAGCACGGCGCCGCCGTCGAGGCCGAGCGCCGGGACCTGGCCCTTGGACGTTACCTTCAGATAATCGTCGCCGGCCTCGGTCTTCTTCTCGCGAAGGTTAACCTTCACGTATTCGACGGAAAGGCCCGCTTCGGCGAGCGCGATATGCGGTGACAGCGAACAGGCGCCGGGGGAGTAATAAAGCTTCATGGGCGGTTTCCTTCTTGTTGCTGATACAGCTTGCACAATGTTACCGACGCATTATATGCATTTGCATACACTTGGCGTCTGCGCCGGTCTTGTCAAGATCGATGCATGTGCATCCACCGGAAGGCTAGACCGCCCCGCGATCAAATGCGAGCCGTCATATGAAACGCAAACCCTCGGCGGAAACGACTGCCGCCTGGATTCGTCTGGTGCGCATCCAGAGCCGGGTGCTGGGTGCAGTCGAGCAGGATTTGAAGAAGGCCGGTTTCCCGCCACTGTCGTGGTACGATGCGCTGCTCGAACTGTCGCGTGCGCCTTGCGGCGCGTTGCGGCCCGTTGAGCTTGAGAAGCAGATGCTGCTGCCGCAATACGGACTGTCGCGGCTGATCGACCGGCTTGTCGACAGCGGGCTGGTTGCGCGCAAGGTTTGCGAGGTCGACAAGCGCGGCCTCGTTGTCGAGATCACGGAGCAGGGGCGCGAGTTGCAGAAGAAAATGTGGAATGCGTATTCGACTGCGATCGAACGCCATATCGGCTCGAAGATTTCCGACGCCGATGCAGCCAAGCTTTCGGCGCTGCTGGATCAGCTCGGGGTGTCGTGTGATGCGGTCGCAGCGACTGCGCGCGCGAAGTCCGCCTGATCAAGATGCGCCTGTCGCATGCCCCTGTCACGCGCCGTTATGCGGTTCGATGTTGCTCAATCCGGCCACGCGTCTATAACGTCGCGCCGCTCTTCCTGTTTGGGCATGGTCTTATCCGAAAGCCGGTTTCGACTTTTCGGGACCATGCCGTAGCTCGAGTTTTTCATGGCGCGTGACCAGATTGATATGACGCCGCTGACATCGCGCGATGAATTGGTCGCGTGGATTGCCGCGGGCGAGAAGCCGAAGGATCAGTTCCGTATCGGCACCGAGCATGAGAAGACGCCGTTCAGGCTGACCGATCATTCGCCGGTTCCGTATGAAGGATCGCGTGGCATCGGTGCGCTGTTGAACGGCATGCAGCATCTGCTCGGCTGGGAGCCGATCATGGATCGCGGCAACATCATCGGCCTTTACGACGTCACCGGCGGCGGCGCGATTTCGCTCGAACCGGGCGGACAGTTCGAACTGTCGGGCGCGCCGCTGGAAACCGTGCATCAGACCCGGTCGGAACTGGTGGCGCATCTTGCGCAGGTGCGTGAGGTTGCGACGCCGCTCGGCATCGGATTTCTCGGGCTCGGCATGACGCCGTCATGGTCGCGCGCGCAGATTCCGATGATGCCGAAAGGCCGCTACCGCATCATGACCAACTACATGCCGAAGGTCGGTCATTTCGGTCTCGACATGATGTACCGGACCTGCACGGTGCAGACCAATCTCGACTTCTCGTCCGAAGCCGACATGGTGAAGAAGCTGCGCGTCAGCCTGGCGCTTCAGCCGGTTGGCACGGCGCTGTTTGCGAATTCGCCGTTCACCGAAGGCAAGCCGAACGGTTTTGTGTCGTTCCGCTCGGAGATCTGGCGCGACACCGACAATGCGCGCTCCGGCATGCTGCCGTGGGCGTTCGAGGACGGCATGGGCTATGAGCGCTATGTCGACTATGCGCTCGACGTGCCGATGTATTTCATCAAGCGCGGCGACGACTATATCGACGTCGCAGGCTCCTCGTTCCGCGACCTGTTTGCAGGCAAGCATCCCGCGGTGCCCGGCGAGCGCGCGACATTGTCGGACTGGGTCAATCACGTCTCGACGATCTTTCCCGAGGTGCGGCTGAAGCGGTATCTGGAAATGCGCGGCTCCGACAGCGGGCCGTGGGAGCGGCTTCCGGCGCTGCCGGCGTTCTGGGTCGGCCTGCTCTATGACGACGCCAGCCTGGACGCCGCGTGGCAGATGGTGAAGGGCTGGAGCGCTGCGGAACGCCAGCAGGCGCGCGATGACGTGCCGCGTCTTGGCTTCAAGGCGAAGATCGCAGGGCGTACGCTGCTTGACGTTGCCGCGGACTGTCTTGCACTCGCGCGCGCCGGCCTGAAGCGCCGCAATCTGCTCGACCGCGAGGGACGGGACGAAACGCGCCACCTGGAGCCGCTGGAGCAGATCGTCGCAAGCGGGCAGACGCCCGCGGAGCAACTGCTCGCCAAATTCCATGGCGTGTGGAATGGCTCGGTCGAGCCTGCCTACCGCGAATACACGTTTTAGACCAAAGACATAATTGCGATTAGAGACTGTTCATCGACCATACAGGTCGGGTGGCGCTGTTTGGCGTATCATCGGTCACGCGTTCCTGTGGCCAACTCGCTGGAAACCTGGATGTCTCGCGCCTGCTTCGCAATCGCCTTTGCGCTGCTGTTGGCCGTCGTCTTCGACGCCGGGCCTTTGCATGCACAGGCTGATTTCGACCGGCCGGGCGGAGATTACCAGCGGTTGGCGGTGCCATCCGGCGATCCGGCAGCTTGTGCGCTGCTTTGCGAGCGCGACCGGCGCTGCCGGGCCTGGTCGTTCAACTATCCGCGCGAGGGGGACGGCACCGACAATGCCGCGTGCTGGCTGAAGAACACCGTTCCGCCGCGCACGGAGGCTCCCAACAGCGTCTCCGGCGTGCGCGGCGCAGGCGTGGTCGAACGCCGCAACAGCGCGATTGAGACCTCGATCGACCGATTCGGCGGCGACTATCGCAGCTTCGCGCTGGCAACCGACGCGGCCGGAGAGGGATGCCGCGCCGCATGTGAAGGCGATTCAAAATGCCGCGCCTGGACTTATGCCCGTCCCGGCTACACCGGCCGCAGCGCCCGCTGCTTTCTCAAGAGCACCATCACGCCGCCGCGCCGCAGGCCCGGGCTGATTTCCGGCGTGGTCAGGTAACGTTCGATCCTCTCCATCGTATCTGGTTTGTTGGCCTCACGCTGCCGCAGCGGGTGGCGTGCATGACCATCTGCGATGGCCGGACTGGCCGAACCTGCCGGGAGGAAGTCACCATGATCACGATCCAGCGCCGTACATTCGCATTCGCCGCCATTGGCGCAGCCCTGCTTGCCGTTCCGCTGATCTCCGCGGCATGGGCGGCGCAAACGCCGTTCTCGAATGATGCGTTTCAGAAGGCACAAGCTGCCGGCAAACCGATCCTGATCGACGTGTATGCCAGCTGGTGCCCGATTTGCCGCGCGCAGCAACCGATTCTCGGTGAACTGACGTCGCTGCCGAAATTCAGGAACCTCGCGGTGTTCCGCATCGACTATGACAGTCAGAAGGCCGAGGTAAAGCGCTTCGGCGTGACCAAGCAGTCGACGCTGATCGCTTTCAAGGGCGCCAACGAAACCGGCCGCATTGTCGGCGATTCGCAGCGCGACTCCATTGCCTCGTTGCTCGACAAGGCGCTCTGACACCCGCGCAGGAGTGGATATGACGCGGGTTTGATCATGGCGACCCTCGCACTGGCTTTCCTGGCCGGATTGCTGTCGATCCTGTCGCCCTGCGTCTTGCCGCTGGTGCCGATCGTGCTTGGCGCTGCGATCTCCGAGCATCGCTTCGGTCCGGTGGCGCTTGCAGGTGGACTTGCGGTGTCGTTCACCGTCCTCGGCCTCTTGATAGCGGTCGTCGGGTTCTCCGTTGGCATCGACGCGGACGCTCTCCGGATCGCTGCGGCCATCGTCATGATAGCGCTTGGACTCGTGCTGATGTTGCCGGTCTTCCAGGTGAGGCTGGCTGCCGCGAGCGGTCCGGTCGCGAACTGGACCGAGCAGAGTTTCGGCGGCTTTTCGACCTCAGGCCTTGGGGGGCAATTCGCGGTCGGGTTGTTGCTCGGCGCCGTGTGGTCGCCTTGCGTCGGACCGACGCTCGGCGCCGCATCGCTGCTCGCGTCTCAGGGGCGCGATCTTGGCCAGGTCGGCGCAACGATGGCCGCCTTCGGCTTCGGCGCAGCTCTGCCGCTGGCGCTGCTGGGGTTTGCGTCGCGTGCGCGGCTGATGCACATGCGCAACCGGCTGCTGGCCGCGGGCAAGCACGGCAAGATGGCGCTTGGAATTCTGTTTGTCGTCGTTGGGATTTCGATCGTTACTGGCCTCGACAAGCGAGTGGAGACCGCGTTGGTCGATGCCTCACCGGCCTGGTTGACGGACCTGACGACGCGTTTTTAGTGCATGATCCCGAAAAGTGGGAACCGGTTTTCGGGATAGATCATGCACCAGCAAAGAGATGCACGACGAGCCTGAATTCAGCTAAGCTGAATTCAGGCTCCAGGCTTTTTGCGCGCAGTCTTTTTCGCCGCTGCTTGTTTCTCTGGCGTCGTCGGCTTCGGGCCAAACGCTGCATGAAGCTTCTTCGGCGCGACCTCGAACCAGCGGCGGCGCAGAAATGCCTCGACCGTGCTCCGGTCCGCCTTCGAGAGCCGCATCAGCATGTAGCGCGAGTTGCGGTAATGGTCGGTGATGTAGAACACGTCACCCTGGGTTTCCATCAGCATGTCGCGCTCGTCGAAATTGATGCCGCCGATCACGATGCTGTCGCCGTCCTCCTTCACCCAGGTGAAGAATTTGCCCTTCACCTTCAGCGACGGCCGTCCGTACGAGCTCGACAACTCGACGCCGGGCCAGCCGAGCAGCATCTTCTCGACGGCAGGGTAGGTCATCGCGGTCTTTCTTTTCGGCATGCAAGACGGTCCACTGCGGCTGTTGGTTGAAACGAACCTTATCCCAATCTCGCTGTTATCGGATAAGCTGACGTCAAATCAGGAGGGGTCCATGCGACGCTTCATTTCGCCCATCACGGTCGTTGCCTGTGCTTCGGGACTAATGGCCACAGCATTCGCGCATCATGGCTGGGGCAGCTACGACGCTGCCAATCCGGTGACCGTGGCGGGACCGGTCCAGGCGCTGAAGTTCGAGAATCCGCACGCCGAGATCCGGGTGAAGGGCGCCGACAAGGCATGGACCGTGACGCTGGCGCCGACATTCCGCATGAGTTCGCGTGGCGCCTCGGCCGACGTCGTTGCCGTCGGCAAGATCGTCTCGGCCTACGGCTATCCGTCAACGGTCGAAAAGGACGAGATGCGCGCCGAGCGCATCACGGTCGACGGCAAGACCTATGAGTTGCGTTAGCCGGTGATGGCGAATGTCGGAATCGGACCCAGACACAAGCATCGGATGACGCGCGATGACTGATGCCGCTCCGGCGATTTTCGTCGCACTGGAATTGAGCGGGCTGGGTGCAGCGATCCGGCAGTCGACATGGGCCTATATGGCGGCGAATGTCGGCCACATCCTTTCGTTGATGGCGTTTGCAGGCGCGATCGCGGTGATGGACGTGCGCATGATGGGCGCGTTCGCGGCCACGTCGCCGGGCTACGTTTTCCGCATGGCGCGGAGGGCCGCGGTGATTGCGTTCGCGGGCCTCGTGCTCTCGGGGCTGGTTCTGTTCACGGCAGAGGCGAGCCACGTCGTTCTCAACCGCATCTTTCAGATCAAGCTCGGCCTGATCGCGCTCGGCCTCGCGAACATTGTTGCATTCGAGGTCTGGGTTACGCCGAAGGTGCACAATCTCGCGCCGCTGACGCCGTTGCCGGATGCGGCGCGGCCCATCGCGATCGCTTCGCTGGCGATCTGGTTTTGCGTCGCTGCGTGCGGACGGCTGATCGCGTATTTCTGAAGTCAGATGCCGGTAAAGACGATATCGAGTGCCGCGATGATCGCTTCGCGATCGTCGGACAGGTTTGCAACGGGTTCGCGGTTCAGCGCGCGCCGGTCGATCGCAAACAGTTCATGCGTCGCCAGCCAGAACTCTACCCCGTTGACCGTGACGACAGGATTAAGGCGCTGCGCACCTTTCATCTGGGCGCGCGGCACCAGCGGCGCGACGACGGTCGATGTCAGTTCGCTGACCAGATCCGATTGCAGGTTGATCAGATAAGGCCGGTATGCCGTCTCTGACGGGTCGGGATTTGCGACGACATCGAACTGCCGCATCATCCGTTATCAGGCCGATAGCGCAGCTTGCTCGACAGCAAGCCGTGATTGTCAATGAATGCATTGATCGAGACAAAGGCCTCGCGATTTTCCTCGAGCCAGCGCTTTTGCTGTTCGGCGCGCACGATGTTGCGCAATCGCCGCTCGAGCGTTTCGGAGACATTGATGCCCAGGCGCTTGGCCTCGTCGAGCAGTTCGGAATCGACGAAGAGATTGACCGCGCGCTTCTTCTGGACCCGAGGGGATAGCGTTCCCATGCGCCCTCCATCTGCGCAACAATAATGCGCAGAGCCCAAACGCTCAAGGTAAATTAAGGGCCGGGGCCGGGAGATTTCAATCCATTATACGTT
This sequence comes from uncultured Alphaproteobacteria bacterium, assembly GCA_963774995.1. GTDB lineage: Bacteria > Pseudomonadota > Alphaproteobacteria > Rhizobiales > Xanthobacteraceae > P52-10. Next base: position 166,154 of record CAVZHJ010000008.1, on the reverse strand, counting down.
GGCTCCGCCAGGGGCAGCGGCCGCGTCGGTGACGTTCAACTCCGGCCATAGCGATTTCCAGCGGGCGGCCTTCTGCGCATAGCGCTCGGCCGAAAAGTGCTGCGTCGGGTTCGGCGTGACCCGCAGGCTGGCGATGTCATCGAAGCCGTCCGGTGCGTATACGCAATCGCCCGCGCGTGTTCGCCGAATGCCAACCTTGGTGTTTCGCGTCAGAAATTGATCGATCCCGTCCCTGGAGGAGGTAAGCCGGGGATAGGCATGGCCGAACCGGGACAGATACCAGAGATGAACGCGCGCCTGATTGCGCACCTCGATCGTCACACCCAGCTTTGCCGCGGCATGCGACAATGACTTGATGACGGTGTCTTCAGCCTCCCACGACGTATCGGCATCGAAATAGAAGACATCGTAATCGTTGATGCCGTAATCGACCGGGCGGCCGGTCAAAACATTCCATGCGGTCTGAACGAGGCAGCCGGAAACCAGCCACGCGTCCTGCAACTCCAGTCGCAGCAATTCGTCCAGAACGGCGTGGTTTGCCGGATTGCGAAGCGCGATTGCGATGAAGTCATCCGCGTTCATCGTCGCATGCCTCGCCGCCGTTCCACCTGCGCTGCTAGCGAACCGCGGTAAAGAAACGGGCCGTGCGAAATCCCGAGAACCAGGTCGAGACAGGCTGTCCGCGCAAACCGAGGTCCCATGAGCCGGCAATCACCTCGACCCGCCCGATCAGGTTGTCGACGGGGAGAAGGCCGACACCGCCGCGGGCGACCGAAACGCGGCTGTCGGCCGAGCGGTCGCGGTTGTCGCCGAGAACGAAGATGTGGCCGGCCGGCACCGTGACTTCAGGCGTATTGTCGAGTGGGTGGTCTGGCTCGACCTTGAAGATTTCATGGCTGTGGCCGCCGGGCAGCGTTTCGACGTAGCGCGCCGCATTCACCGTGGAGCCGTCGTCGCTTTCGGTCCGTCCCGTTCCATTGGCGCGCAACGACGCCTGTTGTCCGTTGACGAACAGCTGCCCGCCGCGCAGTTCTACGCGCTCGCCCGGCAGACCTACCACGCGCTTGACCCAGCTTTGCGAGATGTCGCCAGGCCAGCGGAACACGACGACATCGCCGCGCGCGGGCAGCGTGCCGAAAATCCGCTGCGTCGTGCCCAGCGTGATCGGCATCGGCGCGGACGCCATGCCGTAGCCGTACGGATACTTCGACGCCACCAGCGCATCGCCGATCAGAAGGGTCGGCTCCATCGAGGCCGACGGCACGTAGAACGGCTCGGCGACGGCGCCTTTCGCGACCAGGACGATCAACACGATCGCCGTCAGTTCGATCACAGCGGCGGACCAGCGCTGCGCGGACTTCATCATGGCCGTTTCCCCGCTCACTGGAGAGATCAGCCGCCGGTGCCGCCGACGGTAATGCGGTCCATGCGCAGCGTCGGCTGGCCGACGCCGACCGGCACGCCCTGGCCGTTCTTGCCGCAGGTGCCGATGCCGGTGTCGAGTTCGAGGTCGTTGCCGACCATCGTGATGCGGTGCAGATCGGTCGGCCCGTTGCCGATCAGCATCGCGCCCTTCAGCGGTGCGCCGACTTTGCCGTCCTCGATCCGGTAGGCCTCGGTGCACTGGAATACGTATTTGCCCGAGGTGATGTCGACCTGTCCGCCGCCGAAGTTGACGGCATAGATGCCGTTCTTCACCGAGGCGAGAATCTCCTTCGGATCGCGGCTACCCGCCAGCATGTAGGTGTTGGTCATACGCGGCATCGGCACATGCGCATAGCTTTCACGCCGCCCGTTGCCGGTGGGCTTCATGTTCATCAGCCGCGCGTTCTGCCGGTCCTGCATGTAGCCGACCAGGACGCCGTCCTCGATCAGCACGGTGCGGTTGGTCGGCGTGCCTTCATCGTCGATCGAGAGCGAGCCACGACGATTTTGGATCGTGCCGTCGTCAACGACGGTGACGCCCCTGGACGCGACCTGCTGCCCCATCAATCCTGCGAAGGCCGAGGTCTGCTTGCGGTTGAAATCGCCTTCCAGCCCATGGCCGACCGCCTCGTGCAGCATCACGCCGGGCCAGCCAGGACCCAGCACCACGTCCATTTCGCCCGCGGGCGCGGGCACCGAATCGAGATTGACGATCGCCTGCCGTAGCGCGCCGTCGGCGGCGCCGCGCCAGGCTTTGGTCTCAATGAAGCGCTGATAGCCTTCGCGGCCGCCGTAACCATGGCTGCCGGTCTCCTGCCGGTCGCCCGAGCCCGCCACGACCGAGACGTTGACCCGCACCAGCGGGCGGATGTCGCGATAGATTTCACCGTCGGGGCGAACGATCTCGACCACCTGCCAGGTTGCCGCCAGGCTGACCGATACCTGCCGCACGCGCGGATCCTTGTCGCGCACATAGGCGTCGATTTCGCCGAGCAGCTTCACCTTGGATTCGAAGCCCGGCGCCTCGAGCGGGTTGTCGTCGCCATAGAGGCGCACATTTGTGCGGCCGGGTGCCGCCGCAAACGATCCGGAATATCCGGCGCGGACCGCGCCGACCGCATCCGCCGCGCGGATCAGCGCCGGGATCGACACGTCGGAGGAATGCGCATAGCCGACCGCGTCGTTCTTCACCGCGCGCAGGCCAAATCCTTGGGCGGTATCGTAGGTCGCCTGTTTCAGCCGGCCGTTGTCGAACATCAACGCTTCGGACTGGCGATACTCGAGGAACAATTCGCCGTCGTCCGCGCCGGCAAGCCCGCGCGCGATTTCACTGCGAACCGCATCGCGGTCGAGGCCGGAACGGTCGAGGAGGGAGGAGGTGGCGAGGTTGGTCATGGGGCAATCCGTTGAGAAGCGTGTTGATCCAAGATAGAGGCTTCCTCGCCGTTGTGCGAGGGGGCGCTCAGCAATGCCGAAGGCTGATCACATCGAGATCGTTCCTATCCGGGCCAACCACATCGAAGGGTTTCATCGCGCGCTCGACAGCGTGGCGCGCGAGCGGCGCTATCTGGGGTTCCTCGAAGCTCCGCCTTTGGAGGCGTCCCGCAAATTCGTATTCGACAATATTGCGCGCGGTCATCCTCAGTTTGTCGCTGTATCTGCCGAGGGCGACGTCGTCGGCTGGTGTGATGTCACGCCCAAGCCGCGGCTGATTTATGCTCATGGCGGCGTGCTGGGGATGGGTCTTCTGGCGCCGTATCGGGGGCAGGGGCTGGGCGGCAGGTTGTTGGCGGCGGTTCTCGATGCTGCTCGCGTCGCCGGGCTGCATCGGGTTGAATTGAGCGTTCGGGAAGACATGAGATCGCGCTCGCGCTCTACAGGAAGGCGGGTTTCGCGATCGAGGGCCTGCAGCGGGATGCGATCCGGGTCGACGAAAACTACGAGAATATCGTCGTCATGGCCGTGTTGCTGTAACGACGCCGCCAGGCCTCACGGCAATTTGTCGTAGCCCTCGCCGATGCCTTTCAGGCTGAGCGGAAAGCCGATGCCTTCCTCCGGCGTCTCGAAGATGATGAAGGTCGCGGTCTTGGCGGTCTTCAACTGACCGAGCAGGGTGTCGTCCATCACCACCTCGGCGACGCAGCCGTTTGGCAGGCAGCGGACAAATCCGGCGCGGCCGACATCCTTGTCGTCGAGTTTCAGCCCAAGCCCGGACGGCAGCAGCACGCCAAGCGGCGCCACCACGCGCATCAGCTTGCTCTTCTGATCGGCGGTTTTCAGGATGATGACGGTGAGGCCGGCGTTGGAGCGATCCTCGGCGACGACACTCTGGATCAGGGCGCACTGTTCGCCCTGCGCGCCGGGAGGGGTGTCGCAGCGAATTTGCCAGTCGCCGGCGACCGCCTTGACCGCGCCCTGGGCCGCGGCAATGCAGCCCGTCGCCAGCAGCAGGCCGAGCGCAAGGCTGGCGATTGCCGCAATACCGGATGTCGTTCGGGACGCCGCCCGGCGAAAACGGAAATGTTCAATAGCGCCCATCGGAAACTCGTTTGGGTTGCCCAGCACCAGCTGTTGATAACGCCGTTTGCGTTAATTTTCGCATAGCTGACCGTGCGGGAGCGAAAATCGCAAGCGTCCCCGGAAGCTTTTGCAGCCCCAACTGCGGCGGCTTGAAGGCGAGTTGCGAGGGGGCCGGCAAGGGTCCGCAAGCCTGCGAATCACATCGGCCCATGCGCGGCGCGGATGAAGACCATCCTCACTTCCGATGGTCAAGCGGGGCCACCGATTTTTGGCTGAATTATCAGGCGAATTCCCAACGCCTCCGCTCTGCGTGGAGGGCTGCGCTCCCCTGTTGCAAAGCCGGACAAGGTGCATTGCGATAGGCTTTGAAGTGTGGTTTGAGAAGCTGGATTCTTCGACTGGTTCTAAGCCCGTTTCGGGCCTGGCATCGTGTCGGCGGGCGCGGGGCCGGAGCGTGATCCGGGCGCCGATTTCGGACTTTGAGGGAGCGTGGGCGGCATGAAGATGTCGGTGAGGCGGATGGGCTTGTTGGGCCTCATGGGGTTTGCGGGCATAGCCCTGGCGGCAAGCGCAGCGTGGGCCGCTCAGCCCGAGCCATGGAGATACGGCCTGCAGGAGGCCGCGACGCCGGTGATGGAAGACATCGCCTGGTTCCACAATATCCTGTTCTGGATCATCACGATCATCACGCTGTTCGTTCTGGCGCTGCTGGTGGCCGTCATCGTCAAATTCAATGCCAAGGCCAATCCGGTTCCGTCCCGGACCACGCACAACACGCTGATCGAGGTCGCGTGGACGATTATCCCGGTGCTGATTCTGGTCGCGATCGCCATACCGTCGTTTCGCCTGCTGTTCTTTCAGCTCGAAATTCCGAAGGTCGATTTGACCATCAAGGCCACCGGCAAGCAGTGGTACTGGAGCTACACCTATCCCGATAACGGCGCGTTCGAGTTCGACTCGATCATGCTGCAGGACAATGAGCGCAAGGCCGGTCAGCCCAGGCTGCTCGCCGTCAACAATGAGGTGGTGGTACCGGTCAACAAGGTGGTGCGCGTGCAGACCACCGGCGCCGACGTCATCCACGCCTTCGCCGTTCCCGCCTTCGGCATCAAGATCGACTCCATTCCGGGGCGGCTCAACGAGACCTGGTTCAAGGCGACCAAGGAAGGCATATATTACGGACAGTGCTCGGAACTGTGCGGCAAGGATCACGCGTTCATGCCGATCCAGATTCGCGTCGTCAGTGATCAGGCGTTCACCGCCTGGATCGCGGATGCCAAGAAGAAGTTCGCGAGCGCGCCGGACAACAGCAAGCTTGCGGGATTGAGCGCGGCCAGCCGTTAACGCGGCAGCGCGCGGTAATACGGGCGACGGGACCAGAGCAGGTTCGAGGGACGAGGATTATGGCAACTTCAGCGGCACATCACGGCGAGCACGCCCATCACGAAGACCACGGGCATCCGACCGGGTGGCGCAGGTTCGTCTATTCGACGAACCACAAGGACATCGGCACGATGTACCTGATCTTCGCGATCGTCGCCGGTGTGATCGGCGGTGGTCTCTCTGTGGTCATGCGCATGGAGCTGCAGGAACCGGGTCTTCAATTCTTCTCCAATGGCGGCGCGTTCAACGTGTTCGTGACCGGCCATGGCCTCATCATGGTGTTCTTCATGGTGATGCCGGCAATGATCGGCGGTTTCGGTAACTGGTTCGTTCCGCTGATGATCGGCGCGCCGGATATGGCGTTTCCGCGCATGAACAACATTTCGTTCTGGCTGCTGCCGTCGTCGTTCGCGCTGCTGCTGATCTCGATGTTCGTTCCCGGCGAGCCCGGCTCGAACGGTGTCGGCGCGGGCTGGACGCTCTATGCGCCGCTTTCGACGACCGGCCATCCGGGGCCGTCGGTCGACTTCGGCATTCTGTCGATTCACCTTGCGGGCGCCTCCTCGATCCTGGGTGCGATCAACTTCATCACCACGATCTTCAACATGCGCGCGCCAGGCATGACCCTGCACAAGATGCCGCTGTTCGTGTGGTCGATCCTGGTCACGGTGTTCCTGTTGCTGCTGTCGCTGCCGGTGCTCGCCGGCGCGATCACGATGCTTCTGACCGACCGTAACTTCGGCACCACCTTCTTCTCGCCCGACGGCGGCGGCGACCCGATCCTTTACCAGCATCTGTTCTGGTTCTTCGGTCATCCCGAAGTCTACATCCTGATCCTGCCCGGCTTCGGCATGATCAGCCAGATCGTTTCGACGTTCTCGCGCAAGCCGGTGTTCGGCTATCTCGGCATGGCCTATGCGATGGTCGCTATCGGCGGCATCGGCTTCGTCGTCTGGGCGCACCACATGTACACGGTCGGCATGTCGTCGTCGGCGCAGGCCTACTTCATCGCGGCGACCATGGTGATCGCGGTGCCGACCGGCGTGAAAGTGTTCTCCTGGATCGCGACGATGTGGGGCGGCTCGATCGAGTTCAAGTCGCCGATGCTGTGGGCGATCGGCTTCATCTTCCTGTTTACCGTCGGCGGCGTCACCGGCGTGGTGTTGGCGAATGCGGGCGTCGACCGTTCGCTGCAGGAGACCTACTACGTCGTGGCGCATTTCCATTACGTGCTGTCGCTCGGCGCGGTGTTTGCGATCTTCGCCGGCTGGTACTACTGGTTCCCGAAGATGTTCGGCTACATGTATAACGAGCCGCTCGCCAAGCTGCACTTCTGGGTCACTTTCATCGGCGTGAATCTGGTGTTCTTCCCGCAGCACTTCCTCGGCCTGCAGGGCATGCCGCGCCGCTATGTCGACTATCCGGATGCGTTCGCCGGCTGGAACTTCATCTCGTCGATCGGCTCCTACATCTCCGCCTTCGGCGTGCTGATCTTCCTGTTCAACGTCATTCAGGCGTTCATGCGCAAGGAAGCGGCTGCCAACAATCCATGGGGTGCGGGTGCTACGACGCTCGAGTGGACGCTGACGTCGCCACCGCCGTTCCACCAGTTCGAAGTGCTGCCGAAGATCAAGTGAGCGAGCGCGCGGCGTGTAGGCGCCGCGCGCGGCTTGCGTTGTCAAGTCCAGAGAGAAGCGGGTTTCGCTTTGTCGATCGTCGATAACCATCCGGCCGGGCTTTCGCCTCACATCTCCGAGGCGACGGTCGGCGACTATGTCGCGCTTCTGAAGCCGCGCGTGATGTCGCTTGTGATCTTCACTGCGCTGGTCGGCATCGTGATGGCGCCGGGGCACATGCACCCGCTGATCGCGTTCACCTCGCTGCTCTGCATTGCCGTCGGCGCCGGCGCGTCCGGCGCGCTCAACATGTGGTACGACCGCGACATCGACGCGGTGATGGAGCGCACTGCCGACCGGCCGATTCCGCAGGGACGCATTGCGCCGTCCGAGGCGCTGACCTTCGGCATGATGCTGGCGTTCTTCTCGGTGCTCACGCTCGGCATCCTGGTCAACTGGTTCTCCGCCGCGCTGCTTGCCTTCACGATCTTCTTTTACGTCGTAATCTACACGATGTGGCTGAAGCGCTCGACCGCGCAGAACATCGTCATCGGCGGTGCAGCGGGCTCGCTGCCGCCGGTCGTCGGCTGGGTCGCGGCGACCGGATCGCTGGCGGTGGAACCGGTCCTGCTGTTCGCGATCATCTTCCTGTGGACGCCGCCGCACTTCTGGGCGCTGGCACTCTACCGTACCGACGACTTCATTCGCGCCAAACTGCCGATGCTGCCGGTGGTCGCCGGACCGGATGCGACGCGGCTGCAGATTTTGCTCTACACCGTGGTGCTGGTGCTTGTGGCGATCGCGCCGTGGCCGCTCGGTTATTTCGATCGCGCTTACGGCGTTGTCGCAACCGTCGCGGGCTCGGCAATGCTCTGGTTTGCCGTTCAGGTTTATCGCCAGCGCAAGGGTGCTGCGGCCGAGGCAGCCGCGCGAAACCTTTTCACCTACTCAATCGTCTATTTGTTCGTGCTGTTCGCAACGCTTTTGATCGATGCGCTCGCAGTACGCATCGCCGGTTAAGGATCATGATCGCCGCGATGGACAAGAATGACGAGCCGGACGGAATTGTGCTCACCGAGCGGCAGCAGCGCAGCCGGCGCCAGCGCTCGATCGCCATCGCCGTGATCCTGGTCGCGCTGGTGGTGCTGTTCTTTGCGGTCACGCTGGTCAAGGGGCCGGCGGTGCTCATCAGGCCGATCTAGGCGGAGCCGGGAAGGCCCTGCGCGAAGAGGTGGTTGGGAAGACGGGTGATAAGGAAAGTGACGAACGTGACGCACGTCAAACCGCGAAAGCCGCGCCTCGGGCGCGATGCGGCGGTTGCGGCTGCGTGCGGCGTATTCGTCGCGCTGATGGTCGGGGCCTCTTACGCCGCAGTGCCGTTCTACAACTGGTTCTGCCGCGCCACCGGCTTCGGCGGCACCACCCAGGTGGCGACCGGGCTGCCGTCCGGCATGCTCGACCGTACCATCGCCGTGCGCTTCGACGCCAACGTGATGGGCGGACTGCCCTGGAAGTTCGAGCCGGAAAAGACCGAGATCAACGTGCGGATCGGCGAGGTCGTCACCGCCTATTACACCGTAACCAATCTCGCAGCGCGATCGACGCTCGGCCAGGCGTCCTACAACGTGACGCCGCTGACCGCCGGCATCCACTTCCAGAAGATCAACTGCTTCTGCTTCACCGAGCAGCGCTTTGCACCCGGCGAGAAGCGCGAAATGGCGGTGGTGTTCTATGTCGATCCGGCAATCGCCGCGGATTCCGAACACGATCAGCTCGGCACGATCACCCTGTCCTACACGTTCTACCCCTTGCGCGAAGAGCCCAAGCCGGTCGCGGCGCAGGCCACAGACAAGCGCAATGGAAGCCTGTAACATGACTGCAATGACGCGGCCCGGTCCGCGACACTTACGGAGACGGAGACGCCAATATGGCTGACGCGCACGCCAAGCATCACGACTATCACCTCGTCAATCCGTCACCGTGGCCGATTGTCGGCGCGATCTCGGCTTTCATCATGGCGGTCGGTGCGATCGGCTGGATGCACCACATGTACACCGGCGCGCCGATCGTGTTCGGCATTGGTGTGATCGGCGTCATCTACACCATGGTCGCATGGTGGAGCGACGTCATTCGCGAGGCCAACACCGGCGATCATACGCGGGTGGTGCAGCTGCATCACCGCTACGGCATGATCCTGTTCATCGCCTCGGAGGTGATGTTCTTTGTCGCGTGGTTCTGGGCCTACTTCAATTCGTCGCTGTTTCCGAACGATGTGCATCAGGTTGCGCGCGACGCGCTGTTCGGCGGTGTCTGGCCGCCCAAGGGCATCGAGACGTTCGACCCCTGGCATCTGCCGCTACTGAACACGCTGATCCTGCTCACCTCCGGCACCACCGTCACCTGGGCGCATCACGCGCTGCTGGAAGGCGACCGTCAGGGACTGAAGTGGGGCTTGATCCTGACGATCATCCTCGGCGCGGTGTTCACCTGCGTGCAGGCTTATGAATACAGCCACGCCGCCTTCGGCTTCCGCGGCCACATCTATGGCGCAACCTTCTTCATGGCGACCGGCTTCCATGGCTTCCATGTGCTGGTCGGAACCATATTCCTGACTGTCTGCCTGTTCCGCGCCTATGCGGGGCAGTTCACACCGACACAGCACCTCGGCTTCGAATTCGCCGCCTGGTACTGGCACTTCGTCGATGTGGTGTGGCTGTTCCTGTTCGTTGCGATCTATGTCTGGGGCTACGGCGGCGCGCATGCGGCCGGCGCCGCAGCCGGCGGACATTGATCCAGCACGAAGCGATCATGAGGGGCGGCCCTTCGGCCGCCCCTTTTTCGTTTCAGATGGAAGCGAAGGGATCTTAGCCATGGCGGAGAGCGGCCCAGCACCTCTGTCGCAGACGATTCTGCGCGGGCTTGCCTGCAAATGCCCGCGCTGCGGCAAAGGAAAGGTGCTGGCAGGTTTCCTGTCTCTGCAGCCCTCGTGCGGCGAATGCGGTCTCGACTATGGCTTCATCGACGCGGGCGACGGCCCTGCGGTGTTCATCATCCTGATCGCGGGATTCATCGTCGTGTTCTCGGCGCTGATCGTCGAAGTGATGTACCGGCCGCCGTTCTGGCTGCACGCGATACTTTGGGTGCCGCTGATTCTCGTCACGACGCTCGGGCCGTTGCGTCCGATGAAATCGCTGCTGATCGCCCTGCAGTATCATCACAGGGCGCAGGAAGGCCGCCTGATCGACCGGGACGGCTCGTGAGCGGCGCGCGATGAACGAAGCGGTATCCCGGCGCAGTTTGATCATCCCGACGGTTACGACCGTCGTCATCGTTACGGTGCTGCTGTCGCTCGCCCTCTGGCAACTGGAGCGCAGGGCCGACAAGCTTGCGCTGATCGCCACGCTCGACGAGCGGCTTGCCGCGGCGCCGGTTGCGCTGCCGCCCGCAGCGCGCTGGCGCGAGCTCTCGCCGGTCAGGGACGAATTCCGCCGCGTGACGCTGAACGGCGTGATCGACGCAAGCCGACAGGCATCGGTGTTCGCCGCACCGTCGCCGCTGCGCAAGGATATTTCCGGTACAGGCGCGTGGGCGTTCGCACCAGTGAAGCTGGCAAGCGGCGAGACGGTGGTCCTCAATCGCGGCTTCGTCGCCGACGGGCAGAACGCGCCGCAGCAGCTGTCGAACGATCCGCTCGCGCTGACCGGCTACATCCGCTTTCCGGAAGCGCCGAGCTGGCTGACGCCACAGGCCGATCGCGCCAGGCGCCTGTGGTTCCTGCGCGATCATCGCGCGATGGCCGAGGCGCTCGGCTGGGCCGATTCGCTGCGGCTCGCGCCGTTCTACATTGATCTTGAAGGCCCGGTTCCGCCGGGCGGCGTGCCGAAGCCGGGGCCGCTGCAGGTCAGCCTCAAGAATGACCACCTGCAATATGCGGTGACCTGGTTCCTGCTGGCCGCAGCCGTGAGCATCGCCTTCGGCTTCTGGCTGCGGGGGGCGGGAGCAGGCCGACGGGGCGCTTCCCCGTCCTTGTGAAGCCCCAATCTTCCGAATAATGTGCCGGGTCCGCGCCGCCAGCGCGGATTGTCATTTTACCTTTATATATCAAGGCTTTGCCTCTGACGGCTAAGCTTTGGAGGATCGGTCGGTGCGGTATATCTCGACGCGGGGCGAAGCCCCTGTGCTCGGCTTTTGCGACGTGATGCTGACCGGGCTTGCCCGGGATGGCGGTCTTTACGTGCCTGAAACCTGGCCGCAGCTCAGCGCGCAGACGATCGCCGGCCTGTTCGGCAAGCCCTATCCGGAAGCTGCGGTCGAGGTGATTCGCCCGTTCGTGGACGGCGAGATTTCCGACACCGATCTGGCGCGCATGGCGAACGAGGCCTACGCGACCTTCCGCCATCCGGCGGTGGTGCCGCTCGATCAGGCCTCGCCAAACCAGTTCATCCTCGAACTGTTCCACGGGCCGACGCTCGCCTTCAAGGACGTGGCGATGCAGCTGCTGTCGCGGCTGATGGATCACGTGCTGGCGAAGCGCGGCGAGCGCACCACCATCGTGGTCGCGACCTCGGGCGACACCGGCGGCGCCGCGGTGGATGCGTTCGCGGGTCGCGACAATGTCGATCTGTTTGTGCTGTTTCCCGACGGGCGCATCTCCGACGTGCAGCGGCGGATGATGACCACCGCGAATGCCGCCAACGTGCATGCGCTGGCCGTCGACGGCACATTCGACGACTGTCAGGCGCTGGTGAAGGCGCTGTTCAACCATCACAGCTTTCGTGACCAGGTTTCGCTTTCCGGCGTCAACTCGATCAACTGGGCGCGCATCGTCGCCCAGGCGGTCTATTACTTCACCTCGGCGGTCGTGATCGGAGCGCCGGCGCGCAGTGTCGACTTCACGGTGCCGACCGGAAACTTCGGCGACATTTTTGCGGGCTACGTGGCGAAGCGGATGGGACTGCCGATCGGCCGCCTGCGGATTGCCACCAACGTCAACGATATTCTGGCGCGCACGCTTGCCAGCGGCGCCTATGAGGTGCGCGAGGTGCATGAGACGTCCTCGCCATCGATGGATATCCAGGTCTCGTCGAATTTCGAGCGGCTTGTGTTTGAGGCGACCGATCGCGATCCTGCCGTCGTGCGCGGCCTGATGGCTTCGCTCGGCCAGTCCGGCCGTTTCGTGCTGCCGGCCTCGGCGCTGCGCAATATCCGCGAGCAGTTCGATGCGGGCCGGGCGAGCGAAGACGAAGTCAATGCTGCGATCCGCGCGGCGTGGCGCGAGAGCGGCGACCTGATCGACCCGCATACGGCGGTGGCGGTGGCCGTGTCCGAACACGCGACGGCGACGCCGAACGTTCCCAACATCGTGCTGTCCACCGCGCATGCGGCAAAATTTCCCGATGCGGTGGAAGCGGCCTGCGGCGCGCGGCCCGCGCTGCCAGCCTATCTCTCCGGCCTGATGACCAGGCCGGAGAAGATCACCCGGATGCCGAACGATCGCGCCGAGGTCGAACGTTTCATCCGGTCAGCGAGCCGGGCCGCAAAAGAAACTGCCTAGGGCCTGATGTCTGAAAAAGCCAAGTCCCGATTTTCGGATCAGATCATGCCTGAAAATACAGTCCCAGGAATCATCGTATGAGTGTCAACCTCACAAAACTCCCGTCCGGTCTCACCGTCGTCACCGACTCGATGCCGCATCTCGAGACTGCGGCGCTTGGCGTGTGGACCGGGGTTGGCGGTCGCGACGAGCAGACGAACGAACATGGCGTTTCGCACTTCCTCGAGCACATGGCGTTCAAGGGGACCAGGACGCGATCGTCGCGGCAGATCGTCGAGGAGATCGAGAATGTCGGCGGCGATCTCAATGCTGCGACCAGCACCGAAACGACGGCCTACTATGCCCGCGTGCTGAAGGCCGACGTGCCGCTGGCGCTCGATGTTCTGTCGGACATTCTCGCCAATCCGATGTTCGAGGCGGAGGAGGTCGAAAAAGAGAAGAGCGTGATCGAACAGGAGATCGGTGCGGCGCAGGACACGCCCGACGACGTGATCTTCGAGCACATGAGCGAACTCGCGTTTCCGGGCCAGCCGATGGGCCGTTCGCTGCTCGGCACCGCCGAGTCGCTGAAGGCGTTCACCGGCGATACGCTGCACGGCTATCTGGCGAAGCACTACCGCGCGCCGGATATGGTGGTCGCAGCTGCAGGCGCCGTCGATCACGACATGGTGGTTGCGGAAGCGGCGCAACGTTTTGCGTCGTTTTCCGGCCCGTCAGCACCTGCGCCGACGCCCGCGAAATTCGGCGGCGGCTCGCGTATCGTGCGCCGCGATCTGGAGCAGGCGCATCTGACATTCGGGCTTGAGGGTGTGTCGCAGACCGACCCGGCATTGTTCAGCCTGCAGGTGTTCTCCAACATCCTCGGCGGCGGAATGTCGTCGCGGCTGTTTCAGGAGGTGCGCGAGAAGCGCGGGCTCTGCTACTCGATCTACACCTTCCACATGCCGTATTCGGACACGGGCTTCTTCGGCCTCTACACCGGCACCGATCCCGACGACGCGCCGGAGATGATGGACGTGGTGGTCGATCAGATGAAGGCGGCAACCGATACGCTGACCGAGACCGAGGTCTCGCGTGCCAAGGCGCAGATGAAGGCGGGCCTGTTGATGGCGCTGGAAAGCTGCGGCGCCCGCGCCGAACAGCTCGCACGGCACATCCTGATGTTCGGCCGGCCGCTGACCAACGCGGAGATGGTGGCGCGGATCGACAATGTCAGCCTCGAATCGACGCGTGCTGCGGCGCAGGCCTTGATGGCGCGCAGCCGCCCCGCAGTGGTCGCGCTGGGCAGCGGGCGCGGGCTTTCCAAGGCCGTGAAGTTAGCGGAAGGCTTGACGGAAGCGCCGGTTCGGGCACGGTATCATTAGGATTACTTGATCCACCCGCGTTGGCGGGGCGGACGATCACTGCAGGGGTTTTGAAGGTGGCCCTGTTTGGACTGACATCGTCGTCTCCGCCGGACCTTGCGCCGCGCGGCCACGGACTATTGCTGCGCCCGCCGCAGATGAGCGATTTTGCGCAGTGGTCGAAGCTGCGCGAGGACAGTCGCGCGTTCCTGACCCCGTGGGAGCCGATCTGGCCGTCCGACGATCTGACGCGGGCCGGGTTTCGCAGGCGGCTGCGGCGCTATGCGGAAGACATCGCCGCCGACCGCGCCTATCCGTTTCTGGTTTTCAGGACGGCGGACCAGACCCTGATCGGCGGCGTGACATTGGCGAATGTGCGGCGCGGCATCGTCCAGGCCGGCACCATCGGCTACTGGACCGGCGAGCAGTACTCAGGTCAGGGCCACATGACGCTCGCACTGCGCGTGCTGCTGCCATTCATCTTCAGCGAGTTGAATCTGCATCGCATCGAAGCCGCGTGTATTCCGATCAACAAGGCGTCGGTGCGGGTGCTGGAGAAATGCGGCTTCGTCCGCGAAGGCCTTGCGCGGCGCTATCTCTGCATCAACGGCGTCTGGCAGGATCACTATCTGTTCGGATTGTTGAACGAGGATTTGAAGGGTTAGTGCGTTAACCGTCGGCAGCGGTCGGGCGCCCCGGCGAAAAGCGCGCCTTTGGTCCGCCGCTATTGGTTTGCTATAAGCGGTTCGGGGATAGGACCGGGACTTCCATATGCCGCGTTTTGAGGATCTGGGCCGCAGCCGCGGCCCGACGAAGAGTGTCTTGCTGCGGAGCGTTCTCGCCGTTGCAGGGGCCTTGCTGTTGGCGGGCTGCGGCGGTGGCGGAACGTCGGTCGGGTCGGTCGGCGACCGCTTCAGCCAGTTGTTCGGTGGGTCGAGTTCGTCGACCAACGCCCAACTGGTCGGCACGCCGCCCGCTCCGTATGGGGGTGGTGCATCAGTCAGCCCGCAGGGCGGGCCGTATCAGGATTGTCCAGGCGTCGCTATTCGCGAAGGCGCATCGACGCTTCAGATCGGCGTGAAGCCCGGGCCGGTCACCGACAACAGCGAGCTCCGCTTTCAGGGCACGATCACCCGCAACGCGCGCGACTGCACGCAGTTCGGGGCGCAGGTCAACGCGCGCGTCGGTATTCAGGGCCGCATCATCGTCGGACCGGCGGGCGCGCCGCCTGCGGTCGATGTGCCGATCCGCATCGCCGTGGTGCAGGAAGGCGTGTCGCCGAAAACCGTCGCCACCAAGCTCTATCGCACGACGGTCGATCTTGCCGGCCAGGACAACGTCGGGTTCTCCTTCGTCGCCGAAGACATATCGTTCCCGCTGCCGTCGCCCGAAGCGGTGGCTGCCTACGTCATCTATATTGGCTTCGATCCGGAAGGCGGGCGCACGCCGCCACCGAGGCAAAAGGGCAAGGGGCGGGGGTAGTTTGTCGTCCTCGCGCTTATAGCGGTCGTCGTTACGAGCTCGTAGCCGTTCGAAGAACGGCGCCGCTTCGCTCGCAATGACAGCAACTGAAAAAAAAAAAGCCGGCGCAAGGCCGGCTTTTCTGGTCTCGTACGATCTCTTCGATCAATTCAGCTTTTGCCGTACTTCGGCGATGCCCTGCGTCAGCAAGGTCTCGGCCGTCTGGCCTTTGACGGTGTCGGAGAGGATTCTTGCGGCGGCCGACACAGCAGCGTCGGCGGCGGCCGCGCGCACATCGGCGATCGCCTGCGCTTCGGCCTGCGCAATCTTGGTCTCGGCCATCCTGGTGCGGCGGACAACGAAGTCTTCCATGCGCGTCTTGGCGTCGGCCGCGATGCGCTCGGCTTCGGACTTGGCGCCGGCGATGATCTCTTCCGCTTCCTTCACGGCGCTCTCGCGCCGGGCGCGGTATTCGGCAACGAGCTTCTGGGCTTCATCCTTCAGCCGGCGCGCGTCATCGAGTTCGGCCTTGATGCGAGCGGCGCGGTGATCGAGCGCCTCGGTCACCTTCCTGTGCACGCCGAGATAGCCAAACAGGACCATCAGCAGCACGAACGCGACGGCGGACCAGAAAGTTGCGTCAAACTCCATGATCGAACCTCAACCCTTCAGCGTGGCGTCGACGGCCGACTCGACCGCCTTGACGTCCGGCGTGATGCCGGAGAGCCGCTGCACGATGGCCGCGGCCGCGTCGGTTGCGATCGAACGAACGTTGCCCATCGCGCTCGCGCGGGTGGCCGCGATCGATTTCTCGGCATCGGCAAGCTTGGTCGCAAGCCGGCCCTCGAGAAGCTTGCGCTCCTCGTCGGCCTGCTTGGTCAGCTTGTCGCGGATATCGCTGCCGATCGCCTGCGCATTGGCCCGGGCCTTCGCAAGCTCCGTCTCGTAGGCCTTCAGCGCTGCGTCGGATTCGTTCTTCAGCCGCTGGGCTTCCGCCAGATCACCCTCGATCGTGCCCAGACGCGCGGCGATAATGCCACCGACACGCGGCAGGGCGAACTTCGACACGATCACATAAAGCAGCGCAAAGGCGATCGCGAACGACACCAGCTGCGAAGCGAAGGTCTCTTTCTGGAAAGGCGGAAATGGCGCCTTTGCATGAGCTTCGGTCGAGCCGGTCGTCGTCTTCGCCGTCGTCGTGGCTGCTTCTGCGGGACTGATCAAACCCATCAGTGCACCTTAAGCTGTTGCGCCGCGCAGCCCCGGAAGGCTGGCGCGGCGGCGTACGATCAGAGGGCGAACAGGAGCAGAAGCGCGATCAGCAGCGAGAAGATGCCGAGCGCTTCGGTCACCGCGAAGCCGAAAATCAGGTTGCCGAACTGGGCCTGGGCGGCCGACGGATTGCGGATTGCGGCTGCAAGGTAGCTGCCGAAGATGGTGCCGACGCCGACGCCTGCGCCACCCATGCCGATCGCCGCGATGCCGGCGCCGATGTACTTTGCTGCGACTGGATCCATTTTATGCTCCTGTTTGGATTGGTCGATTGATGGAAACGGAAAAAGTGCTCAATGCCCGCCGTGGATGGCGTCGTTGAGGTAGATGCAGGTGAGGATCGCGAAGACGTAGGCCTGCAGGAATGCGACCAGCAACTCAAGCGCGGTCAGCGCTACCGTCAGACTCAGCGGCAGGACCGCGCCGATCCAGCCGGCGATGCCGAAAGCACCCAGCATGGTGACGAAGCCCGCAAACACCTTCAGGGCGATGTGGCCGGCCAGCATGTTGGCGAACAGACGCACCGAGTGCGAGACTGGCTTCAGGAAGTACGACAGCACCTCAATGAAGACGACCAGCGGCAGGATGTAGACCGGGATGCCGTGCGGGACGAACAACTTAAAGAACTTCAAGCCGTGCTTGTAGAAGCCGTAGATGGTCATCGTCGCAAACACGATCAACGCCATGCACACAGTAACGATAAGGTGGCTGGTGACCGTGAACGTGTAGGGGATAATGCCGATCAGGTTCGCCGTGGCGATGAACATGAACAGCGTGAACACCAGCGGGAAGAACTTCATGCCCGCGTCGCCGGCGTTGCTTCGCAACATATCGGCGACGAACTCATAGGAGAGTTCCGCCATCGACTGGAAGCGGTTCGGGATCAGATGCTTGCCGGCACTGCCGCCGATCATCAGCAGCGACACGACGCCGACGGCGGCGAACATGTAGACCGTGGAGTTGGTGACGGCGATCTCGTGACCGCCGACCTGGCCGAGCGAAAACAGCTTGTGGATTTCAAACTGGTGGATCGGATCGGAAGCCATTGATCAGTGTCTCAGTATCTTCGCCGTCGCGCCGGATGGACCGGCAGGAAATTCGTCTAGTTCGGCGGGGTGTCCTTCAGCCGCTCGGACTGTTTCGCCATCGCGCCTGCCGATCGCATCACGTTCATCACCCCGGCGGTGAAACCGAGCAGCAGAAACACGATGAGACCCCAGGGAGACGTCGACAGAAAGCGGTCGAAACCCCAACCAAGAAGCGCTCCGACAAGGACTCCCGCGACCAGTTCGGAGGAGAGACGCAAGCCGACGGCCATGGCGGATGCTCTGGCCTGCGCGGATTGCTCCTCGGCTCCGGCCTGGTTCTTCTCGACTTCGCGATCTTTCCGGATGTGGGAAAGGCGCTGATCCAGATGAGTCAGCCTTGCGGAGAGCGCGGCTTCATCGGCCGGCGGTTGATCGCCTGATCCATTCTTGCCAGATACGTCCTTCCGCGTGTCCACCATGATGCCGACACCCGAACTAAACCATTGGCCTGAATAGAAAAAAGCTCCGCCACCCTCAGAAACCGCGCGGACCATACTGACCGCATTCCGCCAAGTCAAGATTCCGCGGACGCACAACAAATAGCTGATTTTGCTGGTCTTCTCTTGGCTCTCTGATGTGCGCGAGATGGTTGGTCACAGGCTTCTGGCAGGGCATGATCCCGAAAAGTGGAATCCGGTTTTCGGATAGGATCATGCCCCAACGAAATGGTGGCGAACTGACTGCTTGCGTGCCCGTAAGGCGTCTGTTGGGATGCAACGGCGACCAGCGAAATCGGGATTGAGAGCGAACATGGCACGGCAGATCGAGTACTATTATTCCGCGGCGTCGCCATGGGCCTATATCGGCCACGCGATGTTTCAGGACCTGGCAAAGAGTTTTGGCTGCAAGGTTATCTACAAGCCTGTGTTCCTCGGCGAACTGTTTGCGGAGACCGGCGGGCTGCCGCTCGGCAAACGTCACCCGGCGCGGCAGCGCTACCGGATGATGGAACTTCAGCGCTGGCGCGAGAAGCGCGGCCTGAACTTTCATCTGAAGCCGCAGCACTGGCCGTTCGATCCGAAACTCGCCGACGGTGTCGTGGTCGCGGCCAACGAGGCGGGCCTCGATCCTGAACCCTTCATGCGCGCGATGTTCAAGGGTGTCTGGGAAGGCCAGCTCAATCTCGGCGATGCCGCGACGGTGACCGATCTTGCCAACAAGGCCGGCCTGCCGGGCGACAAGCTGGTCGCGCGCGCTGCATCTGCCGAGATCGCCGCGATCTACGAGCAGAACCGGCAGGATGCGATCGCCACCGACGTGTTCGGCTCGCCCGGCTACGTGCTCGACGGCGAAGTCTTCTGGGGCCAGGACCGGATCGAACTGCTGGCCGACGCGTTGAAATCCGGCCGCAAGCCTTTTTCGGCGGCGGTGTAACTCGGGCTTTCTGCGCCTATATTCAGATGACGGACTGCAGGCGGAGGCTTCGCAATGAGACATCTGCGACATGTCGCGCTCGCCGGCGCCGCGATGGTTATGCTCGCAGCACCGGTGTTCGCGCAATCCGTGCCGGACTCCGAGAACGGCCGCTACACCTTCTCGCCGACTGCCGACGGGGTGTTGCGGCTCGATACCCGCAACGGCAGCCTTGCGAGCTGCCACAACCGCGTTGCCGGGTGGTCCTGTTATGCCGTGCCGAACGAGCGCGCGGCGCTTGATGCGGAGATCGGCAAACTGCAGCGCGAGAACACGCAGCTCAAGGACAATCTCGCAAGGTTCAAGGACGAGCAGGCGCGGTTCGATCGCGACATAGCCGCGCTGAAAGAAGCGCATCTGCGGCTCGATGCCGAGCGCATGAAGCTGAAGGACGAACTCGACAGGCGCGAGATCACCTCTGCGGCGCCGAAAATCGACGCGCCGCTTTCCAGGGAGGATTCGCAGAAAAAGGGCGCCGCACGCGACGCCGGCAGGACCAACAGGCTCGAACTGCAATTGCCCGACGACCGTGAGGTCGAGCGGGTCGTGTCTTTCCTGGAGCGCGCGTGGAAGCGGCTGATCGAGATGGCGAACCGGGTGCAGCGGGATGTCTCGGGTAAAATCTGAGCGGGTGTCCCGTTCGCCACTGGTTGTCACCCCGATCGATATGGCAGTGACCTCGGTTCTGACGGTTGAGACCCGGGGCGAAGGCTTTGTCGATTTTTCCGAGGAAGTCCGAAAATTCGTCACCGAGGCCGCGATCGTGTCGGGCACCGTCACATTGTTCGTCCGTCACACCTCGGCGTCGCTGACGATCCAGGAAAATGCCGATCCGGACGTCCTGACCGATCTGCTTGACGCATTGCACAGGCTGGCGCCGCGCGACGGCGGCTGGATTCATGATGCGGAGGGACCTGACGACATGCCCGCCCACATCCGCACCATGCTGACAGCGACGTCATTGCAAGTCCCGGTGCTTGAAGGGCGATTGGCGCTTGGTACGTGGCAGGGAATCTATCTCGTCGAGCATCGCGAGCGTCCGCACCGGCGCGAGGTGGTGATGCAGGCGATCGGCTCGCGCAGGTAGACTCGGCGCCGTAGCCCGCAAACGGTCGGCGCGGGAAGACAGCGCGCGGCCGCCCGACTCAGAATCCGGCAATGGAAAAAGCCAGCGCGATCGTCCACATCACGATCGAGACGATCGCCGTCCAGCGCGCGAACGTGTAGTAC
Organism: uncultured Alphaproteobacteria bacterium; assembly: GCA_963774995.1. Classification (GTDB taxonomy): domain Bacteria; phylum Pseudomonadota; class Alphaproteobacteria; order Rhizobiales; family Xanthobacteraceae; genus P52-10. The sequence goes on along the minus strand of CAVZHJ010000008.1, from coordinate 145,849 downwards.
GTCTCGCGCATGATCGACGATATCGCCGGCTGCGCGAAGTTCTTCGCCGGGCGCAGTTCCTTGGACAGGTAAAGCCACATCTCGGTCCGGCGATGATCCTTGGTCCGCGCTTCGGCGGCCTTGAAGACAAGGACGGCCGTCATGACCATGGTCATGAATCCGCCGGCCTGAAATGCCTGGCGCGGCAAGAACGACAGCCCGATCATGATGCAAAAGATCGTGAGCGATGCGAAACCGCACGCACGCATGACTGTCTCGTAAGCGATCCGGCGGAGGTCTTCCACCTGGCACTCCATACTGGCTCAATACAACGTCGCGCGCGCATTTCGCCTGATAGATGTCCACGCAATCCGCGCAGGCCTGATTGCGGAGCAAAAACTGTGCCCCACCCTGCATCAAGTCCGGGGCGGGCCTTTACGGAATACGCGCGAGCGCTGATTTATGCGGCCAGCCCGGACATGTTGTGAAGCCTGCCCGCGGACCGGACCTCTCACAATCTGGTGTCCGCCCGGCCACGAACCGGCAATGTGAGCGGGGAGGTGAACGCCAGTCAGAGGCCGAATGTGAAGAAGTTTCCGATCGCGGGAAGGGTCAGAATCGCCGTTCCGGCCAGCCATATCCAGAGCGTGACAGGGCTCTCGTCCGAGGCGCCCGTCAAGCGTTCGTAGATCGCCGCCGGAATCCCGCCCAGAATGACCGTGGCGGTCGAGACCATCAGCGATGCAAACATCAGCATCAGCGACACACTGCCGAACAGCAGCGGTCCGAAGAAAGGCTGGACATAGATCAGCGAGAAAATCAGCGCCAGTTGATTGAAGATGCCGTTGATCATTCCGAAGAAGGCGATACCGATAAAGTAGTAGTTGCGGTTCATGACGCCGCTCCAGCCGCGCGCGGCGCCAGATTAAGCAACAGCAGTGTGTAGTGAAATGCGACGCGCAGCCAGAACAGCCAGACGAAGCTGAACAGCCAGAGCACGACCGGTGCGGTCGCCCTGGGTGTCACCACTGCGAAGACCGCAATGACCGGGTCGGTAATCCGGCAGAAGAAGCGCCAGATGTAGTTCGGCGAATCCGCATCGACCATGAGGCCGAGCAGCGCCCGGCCGAGCAGTGTGTACATCAACGCTGCCAGCACGAAATTCGGCAGATGGAAGTACCAATAGGTGACGAGTGTTGCGGTGTCCAAGGATCGGCGCTCCCTGTTGGCACAATGGCAAGGGCTTGTCAGGCGGGCAAGTGCGGTTGAACTCCGGCAGCAGGGCCGGCTGAAAATGAAAACGGGGCCGTGAGGCCCCGTTTCCCTGAATTGTCGACGTGCTTCAGACGGTCTTCTCTTCGAGGACCGTCCTGCCGCGCGGCTTGCGGATTTCGTCGATGAAGGACTGCATTTCCTTCGACGGCGCCTTGGTAAACAGGCTGACCACGTAAATCACCAGGAAGCCCAGCGGCATCCCCAGCAGTCCGCAGTTGATGTTGTTGAGGTCGAACCAGCCCACCTTGTTGGCAAGAGGATGAGCGAGGGTCGGCCAGCTCTCCATGGCGTTCGGTAGCGCCATCGCTGCCGCCAGATCCGCGATGACGGGTTTGCCCGTGATCGGGTTCAGCAGGGATGTCATGCCGAAGTACTTCACACCCATGCCTGGATAGTAGCGGCTGACGACCAGATAGAACAGGCAGAGGCCGAATCCTGCGATCATGCCGGAGATGGCCCCCGCCGTGGTCGCACGCTTCCACCAGATACCCATCACGATCACCGGGAAGTTTCCGGCCATCGCGAGCGAGAATGCCCAGCCGACCATGGCCAGGATGTCCCCCGGTTTGGTCGCAGCCAGCGCGGCGGCAGCCACGGCCACGAAGAACAAGAGCACCCGGGCCACCGTGAGCCGGCGGATTGTCGGCGCCTTGGGGTCGAGCATCTTGTAGTAGATGTCGTGACTGAGTGCGTTGGCGATGGCGAGCAGCAAACCATCGGCGGTCGAGAGCGCAGCGGCGAGACCGCCGGCAGCGACCAGGCCCGAGATCACGTAGGGAAGACCCGCGATCTCAGGTGTGGAAAGCACGATCACGTCCTGGTTGATGACGAAGTCCTGCAATCGAACGATCCCGCCGTGCCCGGCGATCGCCTTGCAGGCATCGACGGCGGCTTGCAGATTGGCGACGCCCTTGCCGCAAATCTGGATCAATCCCAACTCGCCCCAGGTAAACAGCCATGGCTTGAGCGCAGCGACATTGCTGCCGATGATGTTGGTGTACACCTCCAGTTTCGAGAACGCCGCATAGGCCGGCGCCGAGAAGTACAGGAGGAAGATGAACAGCAGCGACCAGGCTACCGACTGCCGTGCTTGACGCACCGAAGGGGTGGTGAAGTAGCGCATCAGGATGTGCGGCAGCGAGGCCGTTCCGACCATCATGCAAAAGATGATGCCGAAGAAGTTCAGCGGGCTGTAATTGATGAACGGCTCGATGTGGGCCTTGAGCGCGCCGGGAGGACAGCTTGCAGCGGTACAGAGGACCGCAAGGTTGTCCTTGATCATTTGCCCTTCGCGCACCGCGATTTCGGCGATCGCCTGTCCGTACGTCAACTGCGGGATCGGGATGCCGTACTTCTTGGTCGACAGGATGATGATCGGCGTCAGATAGGCGACGATCAGGACGACGTACTGGGCGATCTGCGTCCAGGTCACCGCCCGCATGCCGCCCAGCATCGCGCACAACAGGATACCGACCAGGCCGGCGAAGACTGCCAGTTCGAAAGGCATGCCGAGGAAGCGCGAGGCGATCAGGCCGGTGCCGAAGATCTGCGCCGTCACATAGGTGAACGAGCAGCAGACCAGCACGATCACCGCGAGGAAGCGGGCGAAGTTGCCGCCGAAGCGGAACGCCATGAAGTCGGGCACCGTATAGGCGCCGAACTTGCGCAGATACGGGCCGACCAGGATCGACACCAGCACGAAACCGCCGGTCCAGCCGAGCACCCAGGCGATGCCGTCATAGCCGAACAGGAACAGCGTTCCGGCCATGCCGACGAACGAGGCCGCCGACATCCAGTCGGCGCCCGTCGCCATGCCGTTGTAGAAGGCCGGAACGCGCCGGCCTGCGACGTAGTATTCCGATACTTCCGCCGTTCGCGTCATCACGCCGATGATGGCGTAGACGGCCAGCGTAAAGAACACGAACAGATAGCCGAGGATCTTGTTCGGCACGCCGACCTGTTCGAGGATCGCAAGAAAAACGATGAATGCAAGAAATCCGCCGGTGTACGTGCCGTACATCTTTCCGAGGTTCTTGATGAAGTCCGTGCTGCTGCTAGACGTGGTTGCCATGTCGATTTCCCCCTCAGTCTTCGTCGTCTTCGGCGAAGCCGAATTCGCGATCGATCTTGTCCTGCTGCCTCGCAAACATGAACAGCATGACGACAAACACGATCAGTGAACCTTGCGCCGCCATGTAGAAGCCGAGCGGAAAGCCGAGGATCGGGATGACGATCTTGTTGAGGGGAATCACGAACATGTGGACGACGTAGCCGAAGAAGAACCAGACCCCGAGATGCGTGAGCATCAGGTTGGTGGTCTTTTTCCAGTGCGCTTCTTCTTTTTCAGTGATGTTTGTAGGCTGAGCCATGGGTCGCCAAACCTCCCTCAAAACACCGGACCGTTGTGACGCCGGATTGAATGTTCGAGGGGAGCCGGTCCCAATCATTGCGGCACTCCCCCTCTGCCGCTGCTCCACCCCGATCTTCTTGATGTCCGTTAGGGAGCAACGAAAAACTAACATTATGAATCACTGCGACATAATAGTACTTTCGACCAATAACACGCGTCTTCCACATTGAACTTACTGGAATTTTCGGGACACCTTGTGTTGCAAAACGAAAGTCGAAGCCGCGCTGTGAGGCCGCACATGAAGTTGTTGGACAGGCTCTTCCGCAAGCGCCCGGCGATTCTTGATACGACGGGGCTGGCGGATTTCATCGACGCGCAATCAGCTTTTCTGGTCCAGAAGGGCATCTATGAGTATTCCCGCGCGCGGGCGGGGCACTACTCGAAGGTCCTGTTCGCGGAGGAGGCTTTCGCTAGATCGGTCGAGCAGGCCCGCTGGAGCGCCTACCCGCTGGGACTCGCGATGGTCGGCGAGGCGGTTGAAGGGGTGTTGCGCCATCAGGCCGGCGAGCATCGCCGGGCAGTGCTCGACAGGTTTATTGATCTCGTTCTCTCGGTGTTCGACCGCTATCCCGTTCCGCCGTCGATCGGACCGGACGCCTGGCGCGGGATGCGTGACGAACTGGCAAGGCGGCTCGATCTTGTCGGGGGGCATGCGCCCAAACGGGTGATCGACATTCCCGATCCGCTGGCGGAGGCTTACTTCGAGCTGATGCCGATCCACGAAAAGCTGCGCGGTCGCGATTTCCCGACCACGCGGAATTATCTGCGGGTCAATCTCTGCCATATCCACGAGGAACTGGAGACGCGCGCAAACGTGCCGGCCATCGTCGACGCGCTGCTGTCGATGCCGCGTCCAGACGCCTAGAGTCCGACAAAGTCGCGCAGCTTCTTCACCGTCACCTCGGCGTCCTTGGCCTCTTCGGTGGTCAGCACGGTGATTTCGCCGGATCGCCTGTGCAGCACGCTGTGATAGATCTGCGCGCCGGAAAGCCCGTCGGTTTCCGACTTCACCGCGATGTCGTCGATCTCGGCGAGGGCGAATTCGACCGGCTTCTTCTTCCACAGCAGGATTTTCTGCTGCAGCGTCGCGCTGCCGGCGGACTTGTCGAAGGTCAGCGTCGTCGAAGCGTCTTTCAGAACGAGCTTGCTCGGAGTGCTTTCGATGTTGGCCATGCAGGGTGCTCCCGCCGGGTTGCCGTCCTGTCATTATAGCAAGACGACGCCGGTTCAGGTTGCGACTCGCTGCCGCAAATCGCGCGTCAGTTGAGTTGCGGAATCCCGTAAATGACCGCAGGCCTGGCGTTCGATCGGACGCTGTTTGCAATGCACCATCGCGCCACCGCTAACTTTAGTTGCAGATGCTGCGATCGTTCCGCTTGCAAGAACCACTGCGCCGGTAAAGAATTGATTTTCTTGATATTCAACCGTGGCGCGCTCGCAAAATGCTTCAGCTTCATAAACCCGCAAAGCATATGACCTCTCCCACCCGCCTGATTATCGCTGACGATCATCCCCTGTTTCGCGATGCCTTGCGCGGCACCGTGGCGAATGTCGTTGCGTCCGCGTCGATCGAAGAGGCCGGATCGTTCGACGAATTGACGCGACGGCTGGAGCAGGACGGCGAAGTCGATCTGGTGCTGCTCGACCTGTCGATGCCGGGCGTCAGCGGATTTTCCGGATTGATTTACCTGCGCACGCAGTATCCCGCGGTGCCGGTCGTGATCGTGTCGGCGAGCGATGATGCGGAAACGATCCGCCGGTCGATGGATTTCGGCGCGTCGGGATTCATCCCGAAGCGCTTCGGCGTCGAAACGCTGCGCGAGGCGATCACCAAGGTGCTGGCCGGCGATATCTGGGTGCCGGCGGATGTCGATCTCTCCGGCACGGCCGATCCGGATACGGCGCGCCTGCGCGATCGTCTGGTGACGCTGACGCCGCAGCAGGTGCGCGTGCTGATGATGTTGTCGGAGGGTTTGCTCAACAAGCAGATCGCCTACGAGCTGAAGGTGTCGGAGGCGACCATCAAGGCGCACGTCTCCGCGATCCTGCAGAAGCTCAATGTCGAGAGCCGCACCCAGGCGGTGATCGTCGCCGCGCGGATTGCCGGCCATCAATGGCGCCGCGACGATCTGCCGTCGTCGACGCAGTAAGCCTGTTCGCCCTTGAGGGGTGGGTGGGGAGCTACTCCGCCGCGACCAGCCGTTGCTTGCACCACTGGCCGATGATTGCGCGCAGCGAAGCGGGCTTCACCGGCTTGTTCAGCATGCTGATTTGCGCTGCGCGCGCGGCCTCGCGCACTTTCGGGCTGCGGTCGGCGGTGATCAGGATGGCCGGAATGTCGGGCCCGTATTTCTCGCGCAGGTCGCCGATCGCGGCGATGCCGTGACCGCGATCGAGATGGTAGTCGACGACAAATCCGGTCGGGCGGCGGCCGTCGCGTTCGATCACCTGCATCGCCGACGCCGCATCCGGCTGGGCGATCACGTCCGCGCCCCAGCCGGTGACGAGGGTGCGCATGCCGTCGAGGATTGCGGGCTCGTTCTCGATCACCACGATCAGCGCTCCTTGCAGCGAGATGCGTGAGGCCGATATCACGTTGGCAATGGTGCTCGCATGGGTGACGATTTCAGTGGAAGGCACGGTCACCGAGAAATGCGATCCGCCGCTCCTGTTCGAGTCCAGCGCCAGCCCGTGATTGAGCACACGCGCCATGCGCTGCACGATCGAAAGCCCGAGGCCGAGACCGCGTGCGATGCGCGCGCCCTGGTCGAGGCGGTGAAACTCCTTGAAGATTTCCTTGCGCTTGCCGACGGGAATGCCGATGCCGGTATCGTAGACGTCGATCTGCAGCGACTTGCCGCGCTGGCGGCAGCCGACCAGCACCTTGCCGTGCGGTGTGTACTTGATCGCATTGGAGATCAGGTTCTGTAACAGCCGCACCAGCAAGGTCTTGTCGGAATGGATCGGCTGCGACGACAGCACGAAGGTCAGATCGAGTCCCTTTGCGCGCGCGATCGGCGCGAATTCGAGCTTCAGCGTGCGCAGCACGTCCGAGATACGGAAGCTTGTCAGCGATGGTTTCAGCGCGCCGGCGTCCAGCCGCGAGATGTCGAGCAGCGCGCCGAGCAATTGCTCGATCTGCTCGAGCGAGCCGTCGATGTTTCCGACCAGGCGGGCGTCCTCGCCGCCGATCTGGCGTTCAACGAGGCTCGTGACGTAGAGCCGCGCGGCGTTCAGCGGCTGCAGCAGGTCGTGACCGGCTGCGGCCAGGAAGCGGGTTTTTGACAGATTGGCTTCGTCCGCTTCGCCCTTGGCGCGGGCGAGTTCGGAGTTCAGCCGCGTCAGCTCCTCGGTGCGCTCGCGCACCCGCCGTTCCAGGGTGGCGTTGGCACGCTCCAGCGCTTCCGCCGCCTCGACGCTCTGGGTGATGTCGGAGAAGGTGATGACGACGCCGTCCGGCATGCGATTGGCGCGCACCTCGATGACAAGGTTGCGTTCCGAGAACCGCTCGAGATGCGGCATGCCCTCGGTGGTGTAGGCGGCGAGCCGCGTCGCGACAAACGTCGCGTCGTCGCTTGCGAGATGCGTTACCTTCGGTTTGATCGTCTCGAGGATTTCTTCGAGCGTGACGCCGACCTGCAGGATCCGCGGCGGCAGATCGAGAATTTCGCCGAACTGTCGGTTCGAACAGATCAGCTGGTGCTCGCCGTTGAATATGGCGATGCCCTGACGGACGTGATTGAGCGCGGTCTGCAGGATTTCCTGGTTGTAGTGCAGCGCTGCGTGCGCGTCGTCGAGCAGCTTAAGCGCCGCCTTGCCGGAGACCGTCCGCTTGCGCAGCAGCAGCGACAGCACGAGGCGCGCCGAGGCGACGCCGATTGCGGACGCGATCAGATACTCCGCGTGCCGCAGCAGCTGGAAATCCGCAGGGATGCCGCGCTCCAGCGAAATGCGGTTGGCGGCCGCGAAGGCCTCGAATGATGCACGGGTGCGGTCGGGGCCGAGATACTGCCCGACCGTACTCATCAGGTCTTCAAGCGTGACGGTGGTGCGCCAGCGGCGGAAGTTCGGCGCAGCCGGCGCAAGTTGATGCGGCACGAACAGGTCGGCCTGCAGATGTTCGATCGACGACGGCTCCCGCGCGAACGAAACGATCACGTAGGCCGCGATATTGAGCATCAGGCTCCAGAGCACGCCGTGCATCAGCGGCGGCAGATCGAGACCGAACAGCGCCTGCGGTTTGAGCGCCGCGATCCCGAACGGGCCTTGCTTCAGCACCTCCGCGCCGATCAGCGCAGCATCGGCGAAGCTCGGCAGGAACAGCGTATAGGCCCAGACCAGGAAGCCGACGATCATGCCGGCCAGCGCGCCGAGCGCGGTGCCCCTGCGCCAGAACAATCCGCCGAAGAAGGCGGGCGCGAACTGGGCCACGGCCGCGAACGACAGCAAGCCGATCGAGGCGAGCTGCGCGCTGCCGGACTGGCGGTAATAGAAGTAGCCAAGCAGCAGGATGCCGAAGATGGCGATGCGCCTGATCTTCAGGAGCAGGCTGGCGACATTCTGGCTGTCGGCCGGTGACGCGGTGCTTCGCTGCAGGATCAGCGGCATGACGATGTGGTTGGACACCATGATCGCGAGTGCGACGCATTCGACGATCACCATCGCGGTCGCCGCCGACAGGCCGCCGATGAACACCGCCACCGTCAACAGCGGTGAGCCGCCGGCGAGCGGCAGCGCCAGCACGAACATGTCGCTGTCGACACCGCCCATCGGAAAGGTGATCAGTCCGGCCAGCGCGATCGGGATCACGAACAGGTTGATCGCGATCAGATAGATCGGAAACAGCCAGCGCGCGCGGCGTACCTCGATCTCGCTCGAGCTTTCCACCACGCTGACGTGAAACTGGCGCGGCAGCAGCACGATTGCAAAGAACGACAGCAACGTCATCACGGCGAAGTTGCCCCATGACGGCGCGTAGTTCATGGCCAGCGTCGCCTCGGCGCTCTCCGCCGCGCGCTGCAGCAGCTCGGTCGGGCTGAACATCCAGAACGTCACGAACGCGCCGGCGGCGATGAAGGCGAACAGCTTGACCAGCGACTCGGTCGCGATCGCGAGGATCAAGCCGTTCTGGTGCTCGGTCGCGTCGGCGTGGCGCGTGCCGAACAGCACCGCGAACATCGCCATCGCAAACGTCACGATCAGAGCGACGTCGCCGATCACCGGCTGCACCGTGCTGGCCGGCAATTGCCCCGCGCCCAGCACCGTTTCCAGCGACGAGGCGACGGCTTTCAGTTGCAGGGCGATGTAGGGGACCGAGCCGATCAGCGCGATAATGGCGACGGTTGCCGCGACCGCCTGGCTCTTGCCGTAGCGTGCGGCGATGAAGTCGGCGATCGATGTGATGTTATGGGTCTTGGCGAGGCGCACCACGCGCATCAACAGCGGCGTGCCAAGTCCGACCATCAGGATCGGGCCGGCATAGATCGCGAGGAACTCGACGCTGGTCCGGCTGGCGAGGCCGACCGATCCGAAGAACGTCCACGATGTGCAGTAGATCGCGAGCGAGAGCGGATAGATCAGCACGCTCGCGCGGCCGCGCGGCTTGCCGAGGCGGTCGCCGTAGCTGGCAATGGCGAACAGCAGGCCGATGTAGCCGAAAGCGGCAACGATCACGACCCAGTTTGGAAGCATCGGCCGCGTCCCTCAGCTCAAGCGCCAGCGCGTCTCGGCCGACGTTAGCCCTTGATGACGTCGCGAGCGATTGGATTTTCGCCGGGGGATTAACGACGGAGCGCTGCCGACCCGAAGTCTCCGCCGTCATGCCCGCGACAGCCGACATCCGGTACGCCGTGAGGCTTCGGCTCTATCGCTTGCATCTGCGATTGCCGGGTCCCCGCTTTCGCGGGGATGACGCCGAATTTATCGTAATTTCAATGGCTTGTGGTCAGGTTGCGCCTACTCCGCAGCGAGCGGCTTGGCGGCCAACGGCAGCCTGAGCTGCTCCCAGACGTCGACCAGCGCTTCGGCCAGGCGCGTCGATCAGGACGTCGTCATGATAGGGCGATGGCGTGATGCGCAGCCGCTCGGTGCCCCTGGCGACCGTCGGATAGTTGATCGGCTGGATGTAGATGCCGTGCTGCTCGAGCAGCAGGTCGCTCGCCTGCTTGCAGCGTTCCGCATCGCCGACGAACACCGGCACGATATGCGTCTGGTTCATCATCACCGGCAGGCCGGCGGCTGAGAGCACAGCCTTGACCCGCGCAGCGCGGTCCTGATGCCGCTCGCGTTCCCAGTTCGAGGATTTCAGATGCCGGATCGCCGCCGTGGCCGCGGCGCAAACCGGCGGCGGCAGCGCGGTGGTGAAGATGAAGCCCGGAGCGTACGAGCGCACCGCATCGATCACATCGGCCTTGCCGGCGATGTAGCCGCCGAGACAGCCGAAGGCCTTTGCCAGCGTGCCCTCGATCACGTCGATCCGCTGCATCACGCCGTCGCGCTCGGTGATGCCGCCGCCGCGCGGCCCGTACATGCCGACCGCGTGCACTTCATCGACATACGTCATCGCTCCGTAGCGATCGGCGAGATCGCAGAACTGCTGCAGCGGCGCGACGTCGCCGTCCATGGAATAAAGGCTCTCGCAGGCGATCAGTTTCGGCCGGGCCGGATCGGCGGCGCGCAGCAACTCTTCGAGGTGCGCGGCATCGTTGTGACGGAAGATGACGTACTCGCAGCCGGCCTGGCGAATGCCCTCGATCATCGAATTGTGGTTCAGCGCGTCCGACAGGATCAGGCAGTTCGGCAGGAGTTTCGCGATGGTCGCGATGCCGGTCTGGTTCGACACGTAGCCGGAGGTGAACAGCAGCGAGGCTTCCTTGCCATGCAGGTCGGCGAGTTCATGCTCGAGTTGCACCAGCGGATGGTTGGTGCCGGCGATGTTGCGGGTGCCGCCCGCGCCGGTGCCGATGCGGGTGGCGGTTTCCACCATCGCGCCGACGACCTTCGGATGCTGGCCCATGCCGAGGTAGTCGTTCGAGCACCAGATCACCACGTCGCGCTTGCCGTCCGGCGAATGCCAGATGGCATGCGGAAAACGTCCTGCGATCCGCTCGAGATCCGCGAAAACCCGGTAGCGCCGCTCGTCGTGCAGGCGCGCCAGCGCCGTGGCGAAATAGCTGTCGTAATTCATCACTCAGAACCCCGCGCAGGTGGGCCAGGGCATGCCCCTGCCGCTGCATGGAAGGCTTTTTAGATTGGTTCCAGTCTGGATGTCGAGGCGAAAAAAGGTCGGTTCACGATGCCTTGAAACGCATGACGCCGTCTTTTTGCGTCTCTTTGATCAATTCGCCGCGCGACAGCATGTAGTTAATGTGAGCAATCACCTCGCCGGTGGCGAAACCGGCCTGATGCGCGTCGAGCGGCCGGTGGAAGATCAGCGGCACCATGTCGGAGGCCGTCAGCGGCTTCTCGCGCGCCGCCTTGATGATATCGCCGCAGCGCGCGACGTGATGATCGAGCAATTGCTGGATGCGGATCTTCACCCCGTAGAACGGCACGCCATGGCCCGGCAGCACCAGCACGTCGTCGGGAATGTCGCGCGCAAGCCGTTGCAGCGAGGCGATGTAGAGGCCGAGCGAGTTGGCATCCGGCTCCATCGCCCACACGCTGACGTTCGGTGAAATCTTGCTCAGGACCTGATCGGCCGAGAGGAACAGCTTGTCGGCGCGCGACAGCATCATCATCTGCTCGAGCGCATGCCCGCCGCCGGTGAACACCTCGAAGCTGCGCGTGCCGACATCGAGCGTGTCGCCGTCCTGCGCGCGGAAGAACGATGGCGGCAATCCGGTGGTGCGCGTCAGATAGTTCGAGCCGCGGCCGAGCAGGGCGTTGATGCCTTCCTCGCCGATGCCGTGGATGCGGTAGAACTCGGCCTGGTCCTGCACCTGGATTTCGCTGCGGCGGGTCTGGTGAAACAGGCCGTGGAAATATTCGGTCTGCGTCATCGTCAGCGGCGCCTTGAATCGCTCGGCGAGCCAGCCGGCGAGGCCGATGTGATCGGGATGCGAATGCGTGACGATCAGGCGCGTGACCTTCGTCCCCTTCAACGGGCCGGCGAATACGGCGTCCCAGGCCGCCTTGGTCTGATCGGTGCCGATGCCGGTATCGACGACGGCCCAGCCGCCCTCGTGCGCGATCAGGTAGATGTTCACATGATTGAGCTGAAACGGCAGCGCCAGCCGCAGCCACAGAATGCCGGGCGCAACCTCGGTCAGTTCGCCGGGTTTCGGCGTGACCGGGTGAGGATAGACCAGCGGATCCGTTGCCGCTCCGTGCATAGGGTTTGCTTTCGCTGCGGTACTCGGGGCCAGATCACGTCCGCAGACAACGGGCTTAGCGGTCCGCCATCCCCCGCGCCAGCCGAAAATGCAGGTGCACCCATGCGCCCGCTACATGCAGCGGTTCATATGTTCGAGGACATGTGAAGCAAGCCCCAAACACCGCCGTGATGCCCGCGAAGGCGGGCATCCAGGACGCTGTGAGGTCTCGGCTCTATAGATGGTGGACGACTGCGATTGCCGGGTCCCCGCCCGCGCAGGGGACGACGCAGCTGATGAAACTTAAGCCGCTCTCATCTGCGACAGGAACGTATCGATCTCCTGGCGCAGCGTTTCGGCTTCCTTGCGCAGGCCGGCGGAGGCGGTGAGCACGTCGGCGGCGGAGGCGCCGGCCTCGGAGGAGGCCTGGCTGACGCCGACGATGTTGGAGGACACTTCGCTGGTGCCGGACGCCGCGTGCTGGATGTTGCGGGCGATCTCGCGCGTGGCAGCACCTTGTTCTTCCACCGCGGCCGCAATCGCCGTCGTCACCTCGTTGATCTCGGCAATGGTCTGGCCGATGTGGCGGATGGCGCCGACCGCACTGGTCGTCACGTCCTGCATCGAGGCGATCTGCGCGCGGATCTCGTCGGTGGCCTTGGCGGTCTGATCGGCGAGGCTTTTGACCTCGGAGGCGACAACGGCAAAGCCGCGGCCGGACTCTCCGGCACGCGCGGCTTCGATCGTTGCGTTCAGCGCCAGCAGGTTGGTCTGCGAGGCGATGGTCTGGATCAGGTCGACGACGGTGGAGATGCGGCTTGCCGAGTCGGCAAGGCCCTGCATCGTCGAGTCGGTCGCGCTCGCCTCGGACACAGCCTTGGTGGCGACCTGCGTGGAGGACGACACCTGCCGGCTGATCTCGGCGATCGAGGACGACAGTTCCTCGGTGCCCGACGACACCGTCTGCACGTTGACCGAGGTCTCTTCGGCAGCGGCGGCCACGGCGCTGGCCAGCGCGCTGGAGCGGTCTGCGCTGCCGGACATTGCCTCTGCGGTGGTCTGCATCGCGTTGGTCGAGGCCATCAGCATGTCCAGCGCAGAACGTACCGTCTCCTCGAAGTTGGCGATGCGGGCTTCCATCCGTGCGGTGCGCTCGGCCTTGGCGGCGCGGTCCTCGTCCTGTTCGGCGGCAAGCGTCTTCGACTGGATCATGCTTTCGCGGAACACCTCCAGCGACTTCGCCATCTCGGCGACCTCGTCGCGGGTCCTGGACGCCATCACCTCGGCCTGCAGATCGCCCTGGGCGAGGCGCTGCATCACGCCTTGCAGGTTGCCGATCCGGCGCAGGATGTTGCGCCCGACATACAACCACACAAACAGCAGCGAACCGATGAACGTCGCAGCTCCCATCGAAATCATCACCAGAATGGCGAAAGACGTCAGGTTCATCGCCTGTTCCGACGTCTGCGCGGTGGTGGTCTGCACGCCTTTGACGAGATCCTTCACACCCATGGCGAGAAACGAATTGAAGCGGTGCGTGTCGTCGAGGATGCTCTGGCCGGCGTCGACGGACTGCAGTTCCTTGCGGCGCAGCTCGAAAATGCCGTCGCGGCCTTCGCCCAGCGCGATCAGCTTGGTGGTCCCTTCCTTGATCAGCGGGGCGGTGAACAACTCCCGCACCATGTCGACGTTGTCGACCATCTTCTTGCGCGTCGCCTTGAAGGTCTTTTCGGCGTCATCGATCGCCTTGCTGCGTGTCGCGGCCGCGGCGGCGCTCAGGGCGCCGGACATCAAGTTGGAGTCGGACATCAGGTTGGCCAGTGTGTCGGCCATCCGCACCGCTGCAAGCGCCTCCTTCTGGCCGCCCTCCGTCATCATCGCGGAGTTGAGATCCGAACGTGCTTCGGTGATTGCCGAACTCGATGACGCCGAGGAAGGCCTTGTGCGCGACGCCGACGGCATCGAGCTGCTTTTCGCGTTTCGCGAACGTCTCCAGCCGCTGTTTTGCCGCGCTGTCGAGATTGTCGGTCATGCCGGCGATGGTCTTCAGGTTCTCTTCCAGCGCGACGACGATCTTTGGATCGGTCCCGAACTGCCTGAGGTCGTTGAGCCGCGCCAGCGCCGAGGCCTGGGTTTCCTTGAGCGTCTTGAGCTGCTGCTGCCGCATCGACTCGGTCGGTGCATTCAGGAGCGTCGGTCCGTTCGAAGCCAGGCTCTCGCTCAGTTCCGAGAGCTGCATCGCTGTGGTCAGTCGCGGAACGTCTTGCTCGGTGAGCGCCTTGTTCATGCCACTGAGCTGGCCGAGCAGCAGACTGGCGCCGCCGGCGATCACCATCGAGGTCGCGGCGATCGCAGCAAAAGCGAGGAACAGGCTGCCGCGGAGACCGAGGCGCGATTTCCTGGCGACGATCTCCTTGGCCGTCTTCGAACGGCCAAAGCGCCCGAGCTTGAACGTCAGAGCCATGATTCCCCCACGACACCTAATGGTTGTGCTTGCGCCAGCAGTATCGCGATACCCGGTTAACAAAATTTGGCAGATTTGAACGATCTTGGGCGCGGCCCCCGGAAATACGCCCTCGGAACGTGCCATTCCGGTTCGCACTGCCGGAACCGGGCTCGTAAACCGTTAACACTTTACGTTGTGCCAGGCTTGGCCTGGCCGAAAAGCGCTCCAGGTCCGATGCGGGTTTGGCTGCCGGTCCGGGCCCTCCATCAGCGCATGCCGGAGCGTGCGCGGGTCGTGTCAGGTTCCGCCGTTGCGATTAACCACGTCACACATCGGGCGGAATGGGCCTCTGCGGCCGCATTTAGGCCCTGAAATGGTTCGGATCCGATGTTGAACCGCGCCCGGTCGTGTTGCGCGGCGTGATGCAGCGGACATGGCCGTCCCACTACATCGGAGATCTGAATGCGGTTCGTTCCAGTATGCCTGCTTGCGTGCGTCCTTCTACCCTCCCTTCCGCTTGCCACGGCCGAGGCGCGTCCGCGTGCTCCGGTGCTGGCTCCCGAATGCAATGTCTCCATGGTGTGCGATGTGCCTGCCGGCAGCATCGTTGCCCCGTCGCGCAGCGACAAGGCGCTGCGAGATCAGCGTCATGCGAACATGCAGCCGTCGTCGCGCGATCTGAGCGAGGCTTTGGCCTATGCGCCGGCGACTGCTCCGGTCGAGCGGGAGAGCAGGACGACGGCAAGCACTTCAATGGCAAGTGTCGTTCCGGCGCTGGCTGCAAAGGTCTCGCAAATCCAGTCGGCCTGTCCGGGCGCCCATGTGATTTCAGCGGTGCGACACACCCGCATTCGCGGCAGCGGCCGTATGAGCCTGCACGCTACCGGCGAGGCAGTCGACATGCGCGGCAATCCATCGTGCGTCTACGCGCAATTGCGCGACTGGCCGGGTGGCTATTCGACCGACTACGGCCGCGCTCAGCACGTTCACATTTCGCTGGCGGCCAATGGCCGTGAAGCGGGGCTGCGCTTCACGCACGGCAGCGGCAAGAGCCATCGGCACCGCCGCTATGCGAACCGGTAGTCTTGCAACGTAGAGCGCTCCAATTTGCCGAGCGCTCCCCTCCTCCCCGCGCGCGTCGCGCGTGGCGGGAGGGCGTAGACGGCCTTCGGCCGCCGTCCTTAAATGAAAAACGCCGATGCTTTGCATCGGCTACGGGGTGGGGGCGCTTTTTCGCGCGTTGCCTCCGTTTTACCCACCCCCAACCCCTCCACGCCGCTTTGCGGGCGAGGGGAATCGACGCGCAGCATTTTTGTTGGCCGCGGAAAATTCTGACGGGTTGAGGTGCAAAAGTTAAAGTCGAGACGCTAGCGTTCATTTCAACGTGAATTGGATTTGGTGCGGAAGCGTGATCGCTTACGCCCGGCTATCGATTGCATCACCGAGCCACAATGTATTTTCGCCTGCTTCCGATCCTGTTTGCCGCCTGGCTCACCGCGGCCTGCTCCTTCTCCGGCATTGGCGAGCCGGTGGCCGATCCGCCGCCGGATCAGAACGATATGCGCGAGGCCTACAAGGCGATCCGGGGCACCTATGCGGGCTTGAACCTGTCGGGCAATCCGGAAATGTCCCGCGTCCATCGCGTGCGCAGCGGTTATCTCGCCGAGTGGGCGGTCTGCGTGCGCAACGACGATCCGCGCAAGCGCCAGCACTACACGTTCTATTTCAAGAACCGCAGGATTTCGGAGTCGCGGCTGTCGGCGATTGTCGAAGGCTGCGAGACGGAAGCGTTCACGCCTTTGCCGCCGCCCGAACTGTCTTCTGAGAAGACTGAGAAGGGTCGGTAACATCGATCCCGGCGCCTGCGAGCAGCACCCGCGCCGCGCTCGCAGCTGCGCGCGCCATCGACGGATCGTCACGCACCATCGCCATCGCAATCGCACCGTCGACCAGCATCGCAAGCTGCGTCGCCAGCGCGTCTGCATCCTTCGCGCCGATCGCAGTCAACCGCTCGCGAAACCAGAGGCGGCGGCCTTCCTTGAAATCGACCGCGATCTTCCGCGCAGCACGGTCGTCCTCGCCGAGTTCGGCGACCGCGTTGACAAACCGGCAACCGCGAAAATCCTTGAGAGCGAAACCCTTTTCGAGCCGGTCGAAGCTTCGCAGGATCTGTTCGAGCGGCGGGCGCTCCGACGGCGGCGGCGTGAGGAAACCCCGTCGCAGATAGGCGGCGATCAGCGCATCCTTGGATGGAAAGTGATTGTAGAGCGTCCGCTTGGAGATGCCGACCTCGGCGGCGATGGTATCGACGCCGGTGGCGCGGATGCCTGCGCCGTAGAACAGCCGCTCGGCGGTGTCGAGAATCCGTTCCTTCATCGGCTGCTTTTGCAGCGGTGGCTTGTGCGCGTCGCGTTTCACGATGGCTGCCATGTAAACAGGCCTGTGTAGTCGGCTTGACAGTGCGGAACCGGCCCTTCACTCTAGTTACACAGATCAGTGTAATCAAGCGCGCGGCTTGCGAAGAAAAAGTGCAGGGCATGAACCCGAAAAGCTCGCCCCGGACCCGGGTCCGGGGCGGTACCGGTTTTCGGACCAGATCGTGCCCCAACGATAACTGAGGAAACCGGCCATGGCAGATTTGCGCGCGCTTCGGCCTGTCTACCCGATCCTGCTTGGTGCTGCGCTGATGCTGTCCTTGAGCCTCGGCCTGCGGCAGAGCCTCGGCCTGTTTGCCCCGCAGCTCACGCGCGACCTCGCCATTTCGATGTCGGATTTCACGCTGGCGATCGCGATCCAGAATCTCGCCTGGGGGCTGTTGCAGGCGGTGGTCGGCGCGATGGTGGTCAAGTTCGGCTATCGCCGGCTGATGCTGGGCGGCGCCGCGTTTTATATCCTCGGCCTGTTCCTGCTTGCGACCGCGCAGGGGTTGATTTCGGTGATTCTCGGCGCGGGCATCTGCATGGGCATCTCGATGTCCTGCACCGCCTCCGCGTTGGCGAACTCGGTCGCCTCGCGTGCCGTGCCGCCGCATGTACGCAGCATTGTGCTTGGCATGGTCACCGCCGTCGGCTCGCTCGGCGCGCTGATCGCAGCACCGATCGGGCAGGGGTTGTCCGAAGCCTTCGGCTGGCGCGCCGGCGCGATCGGTTTCACCATTATGGCGCTTGGCATGCTTCCCGCGGCCTGGTTTGCCAGCAAGGTCGACAAGATTCCGCTGCCGCCCGCATCCGGCCACGAGATCGGCAATGCGACGATCAAGCAGGCGCTGCGTGCGGCTTCGACTCATTGGCCGTTTGTGGTGATGACAGGCGCGTATTTCGTCTGCGGCATGCAACTCGTGTTTCTCACCACGCATCTGCCGTCGTATCTCGCGCTGTGCGGCATGGACCCGATGCTGAGCGCGCAGGCGCTGGGCACCATCGGCGGCTTCAACATTCTCGGCAGTCTCTTCTTCGGCTGGGCCGGCCAGCGCTGGAACAAGCTGGCGCTGCTCGGCGGGCTCTACATCACCCGCTCGATCGTGCTGTCGTTCTATTTCATCGCGCCGCCGACGCCGGGCACGACGCTGTTGTTCGCCGCTACCATGGGTTTCCTGTGGCTCGGCGTCAGCCCGCTCACCGCCGGCGCGATCGCCGAAATGTTCGGCCTGCGCTGGCAGCCGATGATCCAGGGCATCGCCTTCGTCAGCCACCAGATGGGCAGTTGTCTCGGCGCGCTCGGCGGCGGGCTGATCTACGACGCGCTCGGCAACTACACGCTGGCTTGGCAGATCGGCGTCTCGCTCGGCCTCACCGCCGGCATCGTGCAGGTCGCTTTCGCGCTGTGGCGTCCGCCTTCGCAATTTGTCGCCGTGATGCGGTAGCGGCCATCTTCAACGCGGCGCATTTACGGGCGCCCTGCTCAGCAGGTCAGGACAACTTCGCGCTACGGTTCCACCGAACAATTCCCGGTTCCTCGCGTTGTCTCACCGCAACCCCGCAAAAAAGGAGCATGACATGGCACAAGCGGTGCAACCCTCGCAGATCAAGGAACATATGGACGTGATCGGCGCCGACGGCGCGAAGGTCGGTTCCGTGGATCACATGGAAGGCACGAACGCGATCAAGCTGACGAAGAGTGATGCGCCGGACGGCAAGCATCACCTGATCCCGCTGATCTGGGTGGATCACGTCGATCAGCACGTCCATCTCAACAAGGCCGCGAACGACGCCAGGGCGCAATGGAAGGCCGCGTAGTTTTCGTGTTGTTACGTTGAGTGCAGGTGTAGAATTCAATCGGGCGCCGGTCACAAGCCGGCGTCCGTTTGCGTTTGTCGAACGTCGGAAGTGGTGCACTGGTGGCCGGGATCGATCTGTTGCGCGCGTTGCTGACCAACCGAATTTTTGCGGCGGCGCCCGGATGGAACGACGATCAATGGCGCTTTGCCGAGTTCGCCTGCACGCCGGCCGAATGCGCCGACCTGTTCGCGCGCGGCCTGATCGTTGCGGAACCGGTGATGATTTCCGACGAGCTTCTCGCCCGGCATGGACAAAGCCGGGAGACATTGGGGCCGATCACCCACGAATGGAAACTCACCAGGGCGGGCCGGGCGTTCGCAGGATCGTCAAACTCTTAACCATTCGGCCGAGCCGGCGGGGCCGCCCGGTTCCGAAATGCGCAAACGTCTAAAATTTGAATGAAATGCTTGAGGGGTTTTTGCATCGCACTCCCGCACATTGCCCCGCATGGACGACCTCAGCATCCCCCATCTGATCGCCGAATGGCTTCGCCAGGATCCGTTCCGCGCGCTTGGCCTGTTCGGCCTCGCATGTATCGCGATCTCGGTCACGACCAACGTCGACCTGCTCGCATTGCTCGGCTTTGTCGACGTCGAAGAGCAGCGCGAGCGGGACACGTCGATTGCCTGATCTCTCTGATCCGGGTCGTGTCATCGTGCACGCGTCCGGCAACTCCTGGCCCAACCCGCGCCATCTCTCCTGATCTTCTGATAATCCCGGCGATTGCCGCCGCCGCGCGGCAGTTGCGGTATTTTCGCCAGGGCGCTAGTCGGTTAGAAGAGCGCCGACCGCAACGAACGACAAGAATCAGGGAGACCGGACGTCCATGGCCCGCATCGAGTACAGCGATCCCGCAAAGGCGAGTGAGCGCACGCGCGAAATCCTCGGCAAGAACCGCAATGCCAACATCTTCCGCATGATGTCGCATTCGCCGAGCTATTTTGAGCAGTATTGCCGGCTCGGCAACGCGATCCGTTTCAAGGGCGAACTGGACCCGATCGTGCGCGAACTCGCGATCACCCGCACCGGTATCCTGTGCGAGGCGCCGTACGAGGTCGTCGCCCACAAGCGCATCGGCAAGGGCGTCGGCGTCACCGACGAACAGAACGCAGCACTGGACAACTGGAAAGCTGCGACCTGCTTCAGCGACGTTCAGCGCGCGGCGCTCGCCTTCACCGACGAGATCGTCACCATGAACAAGCCGACCGACGCGACCTTCAACGCGATTGCGTCAAAACTTTCGCCGGCGGCGCTGGTCGAGCTGCAGCTGTCGGTCGGCTTCTACGTCATGACGTCGAAGTTCCTGGAAACGTTTGGCGTCGACCTGCAGCCGGCGACGGACGTGGTGTGATCTTTCGGGGGCCTCGCGCTGTTGTGGCGCGAGGCCGGAGCCCGTAACGCGTTCGATGCGGCTTGGTGAGGAATGGTGCTGCCAGACAGGATTGAACTGTCGACCTCTTCATTACCAATGAAGTGCTCTACCACTGAGCTACGGCAGCGAACCGGAAACCTTCAGGAATCAACGGCAAAAGCCCGTTGGATGCGGCGTTCATTGCCACAACAGGGCGGGCCGCGCAAGCAGATGTGGGGTGGCGTCGACGCCCAATTGTTGTCGTCCCCGCGCAGGCAGGGACCCATACGCCGTGCCGGAGCGATGCGAAAGGCTTGAGTTGCGCAGGAGGGATCGGCAATTTGCACGGTGCCTGCCATGCGAGCGCAGCGACGCCGCTTCGAGCGGTATGCCGGGATGAACCGTGGGCGCTCATCCCTTCTTCAACCTTGCCAAATGGTCCTGCGCCTCCACAGTCGCATTCTGCTTGTCGGCGAGTTTCACCAGCACGCGCTTGATCCGTTCGGCTGCGAAATCCTGCTGCGCCAGCGCCATGCCGCGGTCGAAAGTTTCCGAGTAGCGCGCGATCAACCCGTCGCGGAACACGAAGTGGCTGACGCCTTCGAACACGACCGGCTTTCCTTCCGAGCCCGGCATCTTCCCGGCGTAGCTGAAGCGGTAGCGCGCGTAGCCGGTCTTGCCGTCGCTGAGCGCATCGAAGAAATCCCAGCGAAAATTCGTTCCCGTCTCGTGAAAATGCTGCAGCATCTTCACGATCGCCTCGCGGCCTGCATATTCGCCGAAGAAGCCGTCGTCATAGACGCCGTCTGTCGTGAACAACGCAGCCAGGCCTGTGCCGTCGTTGGCGACGACGGCAGTGGTGAAGCGCCCAAGCATGGTCGTGAAATCGGTCATGGGACTGGTCCAGTGCTTTCTCAGGAGCGACGGCTGGCTTACTCTAAGCCCTCATGGCGCAGCCTGCAAAACCCTCGTTTGAAATCCGCGCAGCGCACGCGCGCGATGCCGCCGCGATAAGCAACGTCGTGCGGCGCTCGATCATCGAACTGTGCGTGCTCGATCATCAGAACAAGCCGGCGTGGATCGGGGAATGGCTGGCCAACAAGTCGCCTGAACATGTCGCAAGCTGGATCGCGGACCCGGAGAACCGCATATTCGTCGCGGTGGTGGAGGGGACGATCCGCGCCGCCGGTTGTTTCCGGACGACCGGCGAGATCACCCTGAACTATGTCTCGCCCGACGGCCGCTTTCAGGGAATCAGCCGGGCGATGCTGCGTACCCTGGAGCGGAGCGCGTGCGAACTCGGCCATCGACGGGTCGCACTGACCTCAACAATCACCGCGCACGATTTCTATCTTTCCGCGGGCTACACGGATTGCGAGACAGGAGACTGGCCGCGGATGGAAAAGGCGCTGAGTTGATATCGTCCCGACCCTAAACAGCCTTGCCGACGACGTGACCTATTCCCGCCGTCAACAGCATCGCCATCGCGCCCCAGAATACGACGCGCAGCGTGGGCTTGAGAATATTGGCGCCGCCGGCTTTCGCACCGATCGCGCCGAGCACCGCCAGAAAGATCAGTGACGCCGCCGAGACCACCGGCACAAGCTGGTTCAGCGGGGTTGCGACCACGGCAACCAGCGGCAGCGCGGCGCCCACCGTGAAACTCGCAGCGGACGCGAAAGCAGCCTGCACCGGCCGCGCCGCCGTGATCTCGGAGATGCCGAGTTCGTCGCGCGCGTGGGCAACGAGTGCGTCCTTCGCCATGAGTTGTTCGGCCACCTGACGGGCGAGGGCGGGCTCAAGGCCACGGCCGACATAGATTTGCGCGAGTTCCTTCGTTTCGAACGCAGGGTCGTTGGCGAGTTCCCGCCGCTCCCGCGTCAGGTCGGCGGCTTCGGCGTCCGACTGTGAACTGACCGACACATATTCGCCTGCCGCCATCGACATCGCGCCGGCAACCAGGCTGGCGATGGCGGCGAGCAGAACCTCGCCGTGGGAGCCGGCAGCCGAAGCCACGCCGACAATCAGGCTCGCAGTGGAGATGATACCGTCATTGGCGCCAAGAACCGCCGCGCGGAGCCAGCCGATCCGGTCGGTGGCATGTTGTTCGAGATGCAGGCGAGACATGATGTCATTCGATCCGTGGATGGGCGCTCTTTCCCATCCAGCCTGTCATGTTTACGCCGGACCGCGGTTGAGGTAGCGCAATGCTGTTGCGGCTGCTGGTGCGATCCGGCGGTTGCCCGCAACGCGATAGCGATTTGATCATGCCCGACGTCCGAAACACCACCCGCCAGAAACGCCTCGGCGCTGCGCTCCGTGAGAACCTCAAGCGGCGCAAGGCGCAGGTGCGGGGCAGGGTGAACCCTGCCGGGCCCGACGTGGAGGAGGGCGGAGAGCCCGCTCGGCAAACCGACGGCGAAGCTGCGAAAGATGAGCCCGAACGGCCGGCTTAAGTCCGACTTTTGCCTCATTGAATTGGAACTTTGCAGGCTTGGGCAGAGTTTTTTCGTCAGTTCCGTCCAGGCCGGGATTTGCAAGGCAAGCCTTCTGCCAGGTTCAAGCCTTCTGCCAGGTTCAAGTGCTTTTGCCAAATCAAGGCTTTTGCAATGTCTGTCGCTTAGGCCTAAGGCCTGAGCCTTGTCAGGTCCTGACGAATTCGGGGGCACAATGGATCGCATTCGCATCACCGGCGGCAACAAGCTCAACGGCACGATTCCGATTTCCGGCGCGAAGAACGCCGCCCTGCCGCTGATGACGGCCGCGCTGCTCTCGGACGAGACCTTGATCCTCGACAACGTGCCGCGCCTTGCCGACGTCGCCCAGCTGCAGCGCATCCTCGGCAATCACGGCGTGGATATCATGACGTCGGGCAAGCGCCCGGGGGACAGCGAGTACCAGGGCCAGACCCTGCACATCTCGGCGAAGACCATCATCGACACCACGGCGCCGTACGAACTCGTCTCGAAGATGCGCGCGAGCTTCTGGGTGATCGCGCCGTTGATCGCGCGCATGGGCGAGGCGAAGGTTTCGCTGCCCGGCGGCTGCGCCATCGGCGCGCGTCCGGTCGATCTTCTGATCATGGCGCTCGAGAAACTCGGCGCGCACACGCAGATCGATGGCGGCTATGTCATCTGCAAGGCGCCGAACGGATTGAAGGGCGCGACCATTGCGTTCCCCAAGGTGACGGTCAGCGGCACCCATGTGGCGTTGATGGCGGCGACGCTCGCAAAGGGCACGACGGTCATCGAAAACGCCGCGCGCGAGCCGGAAGTCGTCGATGTCGCCGATTGCCTGAACAAGATGGGCGCGAAGAGTGTCCGGCGCCGGCACCTCGCGCATCGTCATCGAAGGCGTGCCGAAGCTGCACGGCGCGCGCCACGCCGTGCTGCCGGACCGGATCGAGACCGGCACCTACGCGATGGCCGTCGCCATGACCGGCGGCGACGTGCAGCTTGCCGGCGCACGGCCCGAACTGTTGCAGTCGGCGCTCGATGTGCTGGTGCAGGCGGGCGCGGTTGTCACGCCGAACAACGAAGGTATCCGCATCACGCGCAACGGCGCGGGTCTGAGCCCGGTCACCGTCACCACCGCGCCGTTCCCGGGCTTTCCGACCGATCTTCAGGCGCAGCTGATGGTGCTGATGACGCGCGCCAGCGGATCGTCGCAAATCACCGAGACGATCTTCGAGAACCGCTTCATGCATGTGCAGGAACTCGCCCGCTTCGGCGCGCGTATCGCGCTCGACGGCGAGACGGCCACCATCGACGGCATCGACCGCCTGCGCGGCGCGCCGGTGATGGCGACGGATCTGCGCGCATCCGTCTCCCTGGTGATCGCAGGCCTCGCGGCGGAAGGCGAGACCATGGTCAACCGCATCTATCACCTCGACCGCGGTTTCGAGCGGCTGGAGGAAAAGCTCTCCGCCTGCGGCGCCGACATCGAGCGAATTAGCGGTTAACGTTCCAGTCATTCCGGGTTCGCGCACCCGAACTCGGGCTTACCCGAGTTCGGCACATCAGGATGTCCAGGTCGGCAACAGCCGACTTGGAGCGGCGCGCCCCGCGAATGACCGGAGTTTGTTGAACGCCTCAGCGCCCTTACTCTTTTCCGCAAGTCCCTGCATTGCGGGATGGCGGCCTTGAATCATGCTATCGTTGCGAGGGTTGACGGCGTTTTCGGCTCGCGCCATTGAGCGGGGCGCGCGTGACGACCGAAAAACGGGCACCGGTTTTCGGAAAAACCATGCTTAATCAAGAAGATAGTTCCGGATAGAGAGTTGATGCCAATCCGTCTCGACAGCCGTGCTGCGGATTTTGCCAGCCGTTTCGACCAATTCCTTACCCTCAAACGTGAGGTGTCGGAGGATGTGGATGCGGCCGCGCGCGCCATCGTCAACGACGTGAAGGCGCGGGGGGATGCGGCGCTGTTTGCAGCCACGAAGAAATTCGACCGGCTGGAATTGACGACCGAGACCGTCCGCGTCTCGGCATCCGAGATCGTCGCTGCCGTGAAGGCCTGCGAACGCGAGACGCTGGACGCGCTGACGCTCGCGCGCGACCGAATCCAGGACTTCCATCGCAAGCAGCTGCCGAAGGACGAGCGCCACACCGATGCGCTTGGCGTCGAACTTGGCCATCGCTGGACCGCGATCGAGGCCGTCGGCCTTTACGTGCCGGGCGGCACCGCGGCTTATCCCTCGTCGGTGCTGATGAACGCGGTGCCTGCGAAAGTCGCCGGCGTGCCGCGCGTGGTGATGGTCGTGCCGGCGCCGGACGGCAAGCTCAATCCGCTGGTGCTGGCTGCCGCGCGACTCGGCGGCGTGACCGAGATCTATCGCGTCGGCGGCGCGCAGGCGGTGGCGGCGCTCGCCTATGGCACGGCGAGCATTGCAGCCGTTGCGAAGATCGTCGGGCCGGGCAACGCCTATGTCGCGGCCGCCAAGCGCATTGTATTCGGCAAGGTCGGCATCGACATGATCGCCGGCCCCTCCGAAGTGCTGGTGATCGCCGACCAGGACGCCAATTCCGAATGGATCGCGGCCGACCTTCTGGCGCAGGCCGAGCACGATAGCGCTGCGCAATCGATTCTGATCACCGACAGCGACGAACTGGCCGAGCAGCGTTGCGCGCGCAGTCGAAGGCCAGTTGAAGACGCTGCCGCGGCAGGACATCGCACGCGCCTCCTGGGACGGCTTTGGCGCGATCATCCGCGTCAGCGACCTCGATGAAGCAGCCCTGCTCGCCGACCGCATTGCCGCCGAGCATCTGGAAATCATGACGCGCGCACCGGAGCAGCTCGCAGCGAAAATCCGCAATGCCGGCGCGATCTTCCTCGGCGGTCATACGCCGGAAGCGATCGGCGATTATGTCGGCGGCACCAACCACGTGCTGCCGACGGCGCGCTCGGCGCGGTTCTCGTCCGGACTTGGCGTACTCGACTTCATGAAGCGGACCTCGATCCTGAAGTGCGGTGCGGACCAGTTGCGCGCGCTCGGCCCCGCGGCGATCGCGCTCGGCCGGGCGGAAGGACTGGAAGCGCATGCGCGTTCGGTGGCGCTGCGTCTCAACATGCGATGAGCAAGCGGCCGACCAGCCCCGACGCAGACAACCGCATCGTCGCGGTGACGCTCGACGAGGAATCGATCGGCCGTTCGGGTCCCGATATCGAGCATGAACGCGCGATCGCGATCTACGACCTGGTCGAGAAAAACCTGTTCGCGCCCGAAGGCGATCACGCAGGCCCCTTCAGCTTGCATATCGGCATCACCGGCAACCGGTTGATGTTCGACATCCGCCGCGAAGGCGGCGAGCCGGTGATCGCGCATTTGATGTCGCTGCACGCCCTTTCGCCGCATCGTGAAGGACTATTTCATGATCTGCGACAGCTACTATCAGGCGATCCGCACCGCGACGCCGGATCGGATCGAGGCGCTCGACATGGGCCGCCGCGGCATCCACGACGAGGGCTCGCGCACCTTGATGGAGCGGCTCGACGGCAAGGTGCGGGTCGACTTCGAGACCGCGCGCCGGCTGTTCACGCTGATCTCCGTGCTGCACTGGAAGGGCTGAGCGATGCGCGGGGCCCAGGCATCACGACGCCCGCTGGCTTCACCTTTCCCCAACGGGGCAGGGTTCGGATTGCGCAGCAATCCGGGTGAGGGTGGACAGGACTCCCGACGCCAGTAACCCGCCTCACCCCGATGGGGAGAGGGGGCATGCCTTCCGTGCCGCGAGCTTGAGCCGATGGCCGACGAACCGCCCGCCAGGAAATCCCCGCAGGCGGTGCTGTTTGCGTGCGGCATGAACAGCGTGCGCTCGCCGATGGCCCTGGCGCTGATGCAGTCGATGTTTCCGAAAGTCTATACAGCGTCGGCCGGCGTGCGGAAAGGCGAGCTCGATCCGTTCGCGGTGACCGCGATGGAGGAGATCGGCCGCGACATCGCAAAACACCGGCCGATGACATTCGAGGAACTCGAGGACTGGGAAGGCCTGAATTTCGATCTGATCGTCACGCTGTCGCCGGAGGCGCATCACAAGGCGCTGGAACTGACGCGCACGCTCGCCGCCGATGTGGAGTACTGGCCGACCGCCGATCCCGTCGGCCTCGAGGGCTCGCGCGAGCAGCGGCTCGATGCCTATCGCAGTGTGCGTGACGGGCTGATGGCGCGCATCCGCCAGCGTTTCGGCGGCACGATCAAGCGCGCGGTGTAGCGAACCGCTTTACGCGCCTTCGTCTTGCGCGCCATAATCTCGGCCATGCGCAATGGCCTGTATTCGATCCACCTGACCATGCTGGATGCGCCCGGCAAGGGCAGCGGTGTGTTCGTGCTGCGCGACGGCGAGATGCTGGGCGGCAATGGTCTGGTCTGGCTCGCCGGCACCTACACGTTCGACGGGCGCGGCAAGTGGAAGGGCGAATTGATCACCGAGCCGCTGAGCTTGATTCCGGATCCGGCCATCGTGTTTGCAAAGACGGTGAGCATCGGTTTTTCCGGCACCTACACCTTCGATACCGCGGATACTTTCGGCACCGGCCTGGTCGGCAAGCGCAGCGTCGCGTTCCGGACGACCATGCGCTGGCTTGCCGAGGCGTAGCGGTGCACCTGCGGTCACCGAACCAGCGGGACCGGTTCCGATTTCAACACCGCTGCCGCGAATTTAATCAGCGTCGCCGATGGAACCGCGAAGCGGCCTGAAGGCCCTGTGGCAGGCCTCGCAAACTCCTGCCGGTCGCGGGGATTCCTGCTTGGCACGGTTGATGCAACGCACACCTTGCCGGATTGCGTCGCGTTGATCGCGCTGACTGGTTTCACCTCCAGCGCGAGAAAGAACGCGCTTGCGGAGAGATCGGATGATGCTCAGAACCGGATGCCTCGTTGCGGTGTCGTTGCTTTGCGTGGGCGCAGCACTTGCGCGTGACGATGGCCGCTGGGCCAGTTCCAGTCCCGAGATCAAGAAGTGGTTCGACAAGCTCGCGAGCAAGCGCGGTCCGTGCTGTTCGGATGCGGACGGATTCGCACTGTCGGATGTCGACTGGGAGAGCAGGGACGGCCGCTATCGCGTGCGGCTCGACGGGCAGTGGCACGATGTGCCGGAGGACGCTCTGATCACCGAGCCCAATCGCGTCGGGCGCACCATGATCTGGCCGGTCAAATATCCCGACTCGCATTCACATTCGATGCTTCATGCCGGGTGCGATGACGTGAAACGAGCGAATGGCGAATAGGGGACTGAGCTTCAGCGCGGGCTCTGTTCGCCGCTTCCTCAGGGCTGGTTCGCGAACTTCAGCCGTCCTGTCGGCTTCAGCGTACGCGCGTCGAAGGTGCGGATCTCCAGCGTGCCGCCGGCCTCCAGCGTCACCACCAGGCGGTCGCCTGCGACCGATGTCGAGACGATCCGCGCGCCCTTCGGCAGCATCTCGGTCAGGTCGGTCGGCGCTGTGTTGCCGTCGCCGCGATAGATGCGATAGCCGATCACGATCAGGATCGCCGACATGCCAAGCGCGGTGGTCAGCCCCGCGATCATCATCATGCGCCGCACGCGCAACATCATCGCGGCGGTCTGTTCGGGCGTGGGTTCGGTGGCGGCGGGTTCGGTCATGAGGGGCGCTTATCATGCTTGGCCGGGGATGACGACTGCATTTGGAAGCCTGACCATTGTATGCGGCCGGTCAAATCGAAGCGTTGCGCCAGCGATGCTCCCTCTGCCCGCAAGCGGGGCGAGGTGAAACGCAGCGTCATCCCACCGCGGTCATCGGCGACAGGCGATAATTGCCGTTCAGTAGCGCGGGCCGCGGCAGATAGGCCCGCAGGGTCATGGTGAAGGGACCGGCCGGCGCCGGCAGCCAGTTCGATTCGCGGTCCGGTCCGGGGTTGGCGTGAGCGATGAAAATGTCGAGCGAGCCGTCGGCATTGCTTTTCAGGCCCGGCGTGCGGTCGCCGATCGCATAGCGATTGATCGGATTCTGGGTAAAGAACGACTGTCCATCGGGTGTCCGCTCATACATCGTCAGCGACCAGAACCCGTCCACCGGCGGCAGCTTGCCCGCGTCGAAATGAATGCGCCACGCCTTGCGGCCGTCGTAGAGCGCGTTACCGCTGTCCCCGGTCGGACGCATATACATCGCCTCTTCGCGCGGAAGGGCGGCAAGCCCGGTGCGCGCGACGATTGCGCGCGCCACGTAGTCCTGGCCGAAATTGCCGAGACCTGCGTTCGGATAGTACCAGCCATTGGCTTCCGAGCCGCGCTCGCGCGGATCGACGACAAGCGCGCGCGCCTGCGCAACACCGGCGGCGATCGCCGTCCGTTCGTCGGCCGAGAATTTCTCCGGTGCAAATTGCGCGTCCGGTCCAAGCCCGAGCGGTGCGATCCGTTGCAGAATCGCGAGATCGGTCGCCGGCGGGCGATGTTCGGCGAGCAGCCGGCTCGCCTCGGCAAAATAGTCCTGCCAGGGCGCGTCGGCTGCGCGGCCTTTCGCGCCCGGGTCCGGCTTCGCTTCGGCCTTCGGACCTGCGATCGTTACGCCGGCTTGCGCAATGCGCGCGGCCTCGAGATCGTGTGGTCCATCCACCAGCGTGCGCGCCAGCGCCCAGACTTTTGGCGTCGGGGAGCGCACGACATTGCGCTGGCCGGCGCTTGCAGCATCGTTCGGGCCGATCAGGGTGAAGGTGGCGGCCGCGCTTCCCGTGGCGCGCGTGCCGAGCACCGCGAAACTGTTGGTGTACATGTCCATCAGGTGCAGCGAGAAATAGCGCTTGCCGAAATCGGGCAGCGCCACGGTGACGGGCCCTTGGCTCAGGTCCAGCCAGGCGCTCGCATAGAGCGTGTCGTTGTTCGGCGAGGTGACGCCGCGGCTCGTATGGTCGGCGAGAACGCGTCGCGCGTAGATCGCGTTCTGTGCGCCGCCATTGGCGATCAGCCGGGCCCGCACCGTCTCCATTTCGATCAGCGGCAACAGGTAGAGCCAGGCCTCGCGTGCGATCGCCTTGAGGTCGCCTTCGCTGGCGAAAGCTGCAGATCGTGCGAAAACGGCGGCCGCCGCGCCCGCTATAAGGACTTCGCGCCGGTTCATGCTATGGCCTCCGTCGTTTATCCGTCATGGCCCGTTGATGACGGCACAAAAATCATGGCGACGGCGCTATTGCTACTCGCTTTGCTGCCCTGGAACCGAACCATGAGCCCCACCGGGCGTGTTGAACAGATTGCCGTCTCCGAGGAGGACGCGGGCCAGCGCCTCGACCGCGTGCTGGCGGCGCGTGTGAGCGACCTGTCGCGGTCGCGGTTGAAGGCGTTGATCGTCGATGGCCAGGTGAGCGTCGGCGACAGGGCGGTCCGCGACCCGGCGTATCACGTCAAAGCCGGCGAGACGGTCGTCGTCGATGTGCCGGAGGCGGCGCCGGCCGAGCCTGCGGCGGAAAACATCCCGCTCGCTGTGGTCTATGAGGACGACGCGATCATCGTCATCAACAAGCCCGCCGGTCTGGTCGTACATCCGGCCGCGGGCCATCCCGGCGGCACACTGGTGAATGCGCTGATCGCCCACTGCGGCGCGAGCCTGTCCGGCATCGGCGGCGTCAAGCGGCCCGGCATCGTGCATCGGCTTGACAAGGACACCACCGGCATTCTGGTCGCAGCAAAGACCGACAGGGCGCACAAGTCGCTGACGGAACAGTTTGCCGACCATGGCCGCACCGGCGCACTGCGCAGAGGTTATGTGGCGCTGGTGTGGGGCGTGCCGAAACTTCCCTCTGGCACCATCGATCTTCCGATCGACCGGCATCGCACCGCGCGCGAGAAGATGGCGGTGCGGACCGGCGGGCGCGAGGCGATTACGCGCTGGCAGGTGATCGAGCGATTTGCCGGAGAGAATGGCGAGCCGGTTGCATCCGCGCTGTCGTGCGAACTGGAGACCGGGCGCACGCATCAGATTCGTGTGCATCTGTCTCATACAGGCCATCCGCTGCTTGGCGATGCGGTTTACGGGTCGCACTTCAAGACCAAGGCCTCGCGCTTGAACGAGACTGCGCAAACGCTGCTCGAAGCCCTGCGCCGCCAGGCGCTGCACGCAGCCCACCTGACGATCGAGCATCCCGTCACCGGCGAGGTGATGTCGTTCGATGCCGACTGGCCGCAGGACATGGCGGGCCTGGCGCAGGCGCTGCGGGGGTAGGCGAAAACGCCTGTCATGCCCGCGCTGGCCCCACCGCGAGCTCCCGGTTCTATCGCCAACGCTGCGATTACCGGGGCCCGCCTTCGCGGGGGACGACGGCCATCCGGCGCAATTTAAGTTCCCGCCGGCCCGGTGCGTCGTAATTTCATGCCCTTGCATGAAGTTGTTGCATGTCAGGGTTTCGAAAAAACAGACAAGATTACAACAATTTAACCCACCGTAACGGCAACGTGACGCACCCAGAACCTTCCCTTTTCCGTATCTGTTGGTGTATGCTGCACATGCGTCGAGGATAAATCTTCGACGCGGAACATCGCAGCGCCCTCGGCTCTTATCAAGCGAGGGTCTGCCTGGCTCGCCGCTATCGGGAGCCTGAACAAATTGGAGGGCTCAAACCATGGCCCGTGCTGTTGCTCTGCCGGTCCTTTCGAGTGAATCCGGCCTTTCGCATTACCTCGCCTCGATCCGCAAGTTCCCGATGCTGGAACCGCAGGAAGAATACATGCTCGCGCAACGCTATCGCGAGCACGAGGATCGTACTGCGGCGCATAAACTCGTCACCAGCCACCTGCGTCTCGTGGCCAAGATCGCCATGGGCTATCGCGGCTACGGCTTGCCGATCGCCGAGGTCGTCTCGGAAGGCAACGTCGGCCTGATGCAGGCGGTGAAGCGGTTCGAACCCGAGAAGGGGTTCCGTCTCGCCACCTACGCTATGTGGTGGATCAAGGCGTCGATACAAGAGTACATCCTGCGTTCGTGGTCGCTCGTGAAGATGGGCACGACCGCCAACCAGAAGAAGCTGTTCTTCAACCTGCGCAAGGCGAAGAGCAAGATCTCCGCGCTGGAGGAGGGCGATCTTCGTCCCGACCAGGTGGCGATCATTGCCAAGCGCCTCGGCGTGACCGCGCAGGACGTGATCGACATGAACCGGAGGCTTGGCGGCGACGCCTCGCTCAACGCGCCGATCCGCGATGACGGCGATCCGGGTGAGTGGCAGGACTGGCTGGTCGATACCTCGCCGAACGCCGAAGCGTTGCTGGCGGAAAGCGAAGAGTTCGATCACCGCCACGATGCGCTCGTCAGTGCGATGAAGGTGCTGAATGCGCGCGAGAAGCGCATCTTCGAGGCGCGGCGTCTGGCTGAAGAGCCGATGACGCTGGAAGACCTCGCCGCCGAGTTCGGCGTCTCGCGTGAGCGGGTGCGCCAGATCGAGGTGCGCGCGTTCGAGAAGGTGCAGGCGGCCGCGAAGGCGCAAGTGACGGCGCAGGCCGCCGCCACCGCCAAGACCGCGGCGGCGCATATCGCCGCTCGTTAACAGCCGTTAAACAAATCGTTGCAAAAGCCGGCCTTTGGGCCGGCTTTTTGTTTGCACTGGGCAGGCAATGTCGCTCCGGCGCGTGGATCGGTTCCGCCAGCCAGAGGGTGCTAACGGTTTTCGGAAAACCCGTTAGGCGCGACTTAAGAAACTGCCCGTAAGGGTAGAACCGGCGCAACAAGACGTCTGCTTCCGGCATACGAGCAGGTCGGCAGGCGACAAACAAACCAAAGTCCGCCCGACCATCATGCTGATTTACGTCCTCGCCGACAGCCCGATCAAGATCCAGAAGATCCGGTCCATGCTGGAGCCGCGGCACACGATCAGTGCTGCGCTGCTGGGCGCTGCGCCGCACGCCGGCGTGACAGCGGCTTCGGTGCTGGTCGATGCCGACCTGCGCAACCTTGCCAACATCGAGAGCATCCGCCAGGCGCTGCCGAAAGTCCGGGGCGCCAACCAGCGGCTGTTCATCGTCGACAACACTGCGCGTGCATCGGTGGTGCAGGCCTATTCGCTCGGCGCGAGCAGCGTGATCCCCTCGCCGCTCGATGCGCGAAGCCTGCAGTACAAGCTGGCGATGCTTTATCCGGATGCGCCGGACGACGTCGACGCCGAGCCCGGCCAGCCGGCCGCGATGGCGAACAGCGCCTCGGCGCTGGCCTCGATGTTCTCCGCGGTGCTGAGCGGCCAGCCGATCAATCTCACTGACGCGCAGGAGGCGACCACCGAGATCGTCGACACGGTGGCGACGCACGGCCTGACCACCTGGCTCGACAACGTGCGGCGCTATCACGAAGGCACCTTCCAGCATTGCCTGCTGGTGACCGGCGTCGCCGTCGACTTCGCGCTCAGCCTCGGCTTCGGCAGCGCCGACGTGAAGCGGCTTGGCGTCTCCGCGACGTTGCATGACGTCGGCAAGGCGGCGATCCCGCTTGAGATCCTCGACAAGCCGGCGAGCCTCTCCGACGGCGAGATGGCGATCATGCAGGGCCACGCGAAACTCGGCTATGACGCACTGCTTGGTGTCAACGGCATCTCGGCCGAGGTGCTTGATGCGGTGCGCCACCATCACGAATTCCTCGACGGCTCCGGCTATCCCGACCGGCTCAAGGGCGCCCAGATCTCCGACCTCGTGCGCGTGCTCACCATCGCCGATATTTTCGCCGCGCTGATCGAGGTGCGCGCCTATCGCCCGCCCATGCCGCGCGAGCGCGCCTACAACATCCTGCTCGAGATGGTGGACACCAAGCTCGAGAAGGCCCTGGTCGTCGCCTTCCGCGATGTCGCGCTGACGCGGTGATGCCTGCTTCTGCCCTCCCCGCCGCTTCGCGGGGGCAGGGGAGAGTAGCGGCCGCCAGGGGAGGGTGAAGCAACCCCCTTCATAAACCTCGCCAATCCGTGTATCGCTCCGCGCGAACGTCTCCACACCGGTTCCTCGTTGAAATCCCCGCTTCCGTGAAAATACCCGCATGATCGGCCGTCCCAAACTCGTCCTTGCTTCCGGCTCGCCGCGACGGCTGGCCCTGCTCAATCAGGCGGGGATCGAGCCCGATGCGCTGCGGCCGGCCGATGTCGACGAGACGCCGAAGAAGGGCGAACTGCCGCGCGCCTGCGCGACACGGCTTGCGCGCGCCAAGGCCGAGGCGGCGCTGCGCGGCGTTCGGCTCGACGACGAACTGCGCGGCGCCTACATCCTCGCCGCCGACACGGTGGTCGCGGTCGGCCGGCGCATTCTGCCGAAGGCCGAACTCGTCAACGAGGCGGAGCAGTGTCTGCGTCTTCTTTCGGGCCGCAATCATCGCGTCTACACCGCGATCTGCATGGTCACGCCGAAGGAAGGCTTTCGCCAGCGTCTGGTCGAGACGCGCGTGCGCTTCAAGCGGCTGAACGAGGACGATATCCAGGGCTACATCGGCTCCGGCGAATGGCGCGGCAAGGCCGGCGGCTACGGCGTGCAGGGGATCGCCGGATCGTTCGTGGTGAAGCTCGTCGGCTCGTATTCGAATGTGGTCGGCCTGCCGCTTTATGAAAGCGTCACGCTGCTCGGCGGCGAAGGTTTCCCGATCCGCTTCGGCTGGCTGATGACGAGCGGGATGTGATGCGAGAGGGCCGATGGCCGGCGTTGGCCACGGGCTGAGGTCTGATGGCCGCTCCCGCAACCCCGCGCTCGAAAAAATGCCCGATTTGCGGCAAGCCCGCGCTCGCCGCCACGCGGCCGTTCTGCTCGGAGCGCTGCAAGGGCCTCGACCTGCATCGCTGGCTCAGCGGCGCCTACGCGATCCCGGCCTCCAGCGACGATGACGACGAGGATGCCTCCGCGTCGGAGGGGTAGTCATTGCCGCCCCTCGCGCCGGCAATCCCGCCTGGTGACGCAGTGCCAATGTGACCGGGCTGGATCAGGGCCGGCCATGACACGGTAACGCATTGATTTTTCCGCGCCGGCTTTGCAGAGTTAAATCCTCAAGATCGGGCCGACGACCTGAAAGAACGGGCGCGGCATAGGGAGCAGGAAACGCCTGAAGCATTGTCCGGCATGGTTTGGCCCGGGGGGACCCGGCTTGCCGTCACGAGAATGCTGCAAAACGAGGAGTCCATGTTGCATCGCCGTAAATTCCTTGAACTGACCGCCGCCGCTGGCCGCGCCCTTCGTGCTGACGCGAGGCGCGCGCGCCGAAAGCTGGCCGACGAAACAGGTGCGCATCGTCGTCGGCTTCGAGCCCGGCGGCGCGACCGACGTGATCGCACGCCTGCTGGCGGAACAGCTGAAGCAGGTGTGGGGCCAGCCGGTGGTGGTCGAGAACAAGCCCGGCGCCGGCGGCAACGTCGCAGCCGAACTGGTCGCGAAGGCGGACGACGGCGTCACCATCCTGATCGTCGGGCCCGGCCAGGCAACCAACACGTTCATCTATCCGCAGCTCGCCTACGATCCGGTGGCGGACTTCGCGCCCGTCACCGAACTCGTGCTGCAGCCGAACATCATGGCGGTGCCGGTCTCCTCGCCCGTGACCTCGGTGAAGGAGTTCATCGATTTCTGCAAGGCCAATCCGGGCACGGTCAGCTACGCCTCCGCCGGCAACGGCACCACGCTGCATCTGTGCGGCGAACTGTTCAGGCGCATCACCGGGGTCGACATGAAACACGTGCCCTACAAAGGCTCGGAGCCGGCGCTGCGCGACCTGCAGCTCGAGCGCGTCAACGTGATCTTCGACAACGTCACCTCGATCCTGCCGCATGTGATGGCCGGCAACGCGCGCGGCCTCGCCGTGACCACCGCAAAGCGCATCCCGGCTGCGCCCAGCCTGCCGACCCTGATCGAGGCCGGCGTGCCGGGCTTCGACGTGTCGTCATGGTTTGCCCTCTTCGTCCCGGTGAAAACGCCGCCCGCGATCGTTACCCGGATCAACAGGGATGCCGTCGCCGCCCTCAACCACGAGAGCGTCAGGCCGAAGCTCGTGCAGCTCGGCTGCGAGATCGTCGGTTCCACCCCCGAGCAGCTCGCCGCGCATCTGCAGTCCGAGATGGCCAAGTGGGGTCCGGTGATCCGCGAAGCGGGCATCAGGGCCGAGAGGTGAGCTCTCTTCAACCCTCCACCCGCGCAGCGGCGGGGAGGGCAGCGCGCTTTCTGTCGAATTGAACTCGTCGCATTTCCGGTCAGACTTTAGGAAGCAGTCAAAAGACCCGCCTCATCGGGCTCATCTCGAAAAACAAAAGGGAAACGTTCATGCTCACTCGCCGTCATTTCATCGCAGCAGCCAGCGCGCTTGCTGCGCCTGCCGTGTTCACCGGCGACAGGGCGTTCGGCCAGGCGTGGCCGAGCCGGGCCGTGCGCATCATCGTGCCGTTCGCGCCGGCAGGCGCCACCGACATCACCGCGCGGCTGCTTGCCAATCGGCTGCAGGAGGTGTGGGGCCAGCCGGTGGTGGTGGAGAACAAGCCGGGCGCCGGCGGCAATGTCGGCGCTGATCTGGCCGCGAAATCGGATCCGGACGGCTACACCATCTTCATCGTCGGCCCGGGGCAGGCGACCAACAAGTTTCTCTATCCGTCCCTGACCTACGATCCGGTCAACGACTTCCAGCCGATCACGCTGCTGTTGACGCAGCCGAACATGATGTGCGTGCCGAACAACTCGCCGGCAAAATCGGTGAAGGAGTTCATCGACTACTGCAAGGCCAATCCCGACAAGGCCACCTACGCCTCGTCCGGCAACGGCACCACGCTGCATCTGTCGGCAGAACTGTTCAAGAAGCTCGCCGGCGTGAAGATGCAGCACATTCCCTATCGCGGCTCCGGGCCCTTGATGAATGATCTGCTGCCCGGCCGCGTCGATGTCGTGTTCGACAACGCGCCGTCGATCTCGCCGCATGTGAAGGGCGGCGCGGTGCGCGCGCTGGCGGTGACGACGTTGAAGCGGGTGGCGATCGCGCCGGACCTGCCGACCATCGACGAGTCCGGCGTCAAGGGTTTCGACGTCTCGTCCTGGTTCGCGTTCTTCCTGCCGGTCAGGACGCCGAAGGACATCGCCACCAAACTGCACGCCGATACGGTCGCAGCGCTGAAGCACGACTCCGTCCGCCCGCGCCTGGTCGAACTCGGCGCCGATCCGATCGGCTCCACCCCCGACGAACTCGCCAGACACCTCAAGTCCGAGATGGACAAATGGGGCCCGGTGATCGCCGAGGCGAAGATCAGGATCGAGAACTGAGCGGCCGCCAGGCCGCTCGCCCGGTGTAGCCCGAAGCGCAAAGCAGGGTGACGCCATCGTTGGGCGTTTCCCCTGTTTCCCCAACGCCTTGCTGGCCGCGCGTGAGCCCGCAGGGCGAAGGCGGGCACAGCTTGCCAGCGCCCCGATCGCCCCCTATAAACCGGCGCTCTCACCTTCCCCCGCGCGAGCCGGGGACCGGATGCCCAGGTAGCTCAGTTGGTAGAGCATGCGACTGAAAATCGCAGTGTCGGTGGTTCGATTCCGCCCCTGGGCACCAGCCTTCGCTCGCTTCGCCAGCTACGGCTTGGCAAGCCGGCATCGTCGCTTGCAAATCCCTTGCCGGGGCCGGACATGACGATGCCGTGGTGGGGAATACTTGGATTGGGCGCCCTCGCCATGCTGTCCCTGTTGATGGCCATGGGCATCGGAATGGCGATTTCAAATTCCGCCGCGTGGGTGTTTCTCGTCTCGGAGCTGGCGTTCGTTGCCCTCATCTGGGCGGGACTGCGCTGGTGCTTCCCGGCCCGGAAGCAGGACCAGTAGAGCTGCCGCCGGCCTGCCTCGTCCGGCCGACGGGGAAGCCGGAATCGAAAATGAAATTCCGAAAAATCGCAAGGCTCGCGCCGGCCAATCGACGCTAAAACGCGCCTCGTTCAACTTTTCCCAAAGGATCGACCGATCATGAGTGGGCCTGCTGCTGCGCCGTCGTTTGTCTCCTACGAACTTGCATCCCTGCCTGAAGCCGATGGCTACAAGCTGTTCATGGGCAGCGTC
The DNA here is from genome assembly GCA_963774995.1 of uncultured Alphaproteobacteria bacterium. GTDB lineage: Bacteria > Pseudomonadota > Alphaproteobacteria > Rhizobiales > Xanthobacteraceae > P52-10. Next base: position 108,334 of record CAVZHJ010000008.1, on the reverse strand, counting down.
ATTCCGCGTCCCGTGGCGGTGGTGTCGTCGATCAACGCCGACGGCGGCATCAACGTCGCGCCGTTCAGCAACTTCATGATCGTGTCGTCGGTCGACGGCATCCTGGCGTTCTCGGTCGGCAATGACGGCGGCGAGCGCCCGGGCGAGCGGCGCTACAAGGACACGCAGGTCAATGTCAGGCGCAACGGCGAGTATGTGATCAACATCGCGTCCGCCGAACTGGCGCAGAAGGTGCAGAAATGCTCCGAGGCCTTCCCGCCGAACGTCAGCGAAGTGAACGAGGCCGGGCTGACGCTGATGCCGTCGTCACTGATCAAGACGCCACGGGTGGCCGAATGCATGGTGCAGTACGAATGCCACCTGCATTCGCTGCTCACCTTCGGCCGCACCAGTCTGGTGATCGGCAAGGCGGTGATGGCCCATGTGCGCTCCGGGATCATTTCCGACTACAAGATCGATCCGCGCAAATTCTCCCCCCTCGGCCGCATCGGCGGCCGCCGCTATGTCGAGCTGGGGAATTTCATTGATGTGTGAGGGATGAGGGCGGCGCGACGCTTTCAGCCGTCGTCCCCGCCATAGCCGTTCTTCGAACTGCTATGGGGCGAGCGAAGCGACGCCGCTCTTCGAACGGCTATGACGGGGACGACGTCTGAGGGTGTTTCACGATCTTCACCCAAATGCGCCGCCCCCTCACTTCTTCGCCAGCTTCTCGATCACCGGTGCGAAATAATTCGCTTCCTTCGTGATGGTGCTGGCGAATTCGTCGCTGGAGAGAATGGTGATGCTGTTCTGCATCTTGTCCATGATCGCGGCGAACGCCGGGTCGCTTGCCGCGTCCCTGATCGCGGCGGCGAGTTTCGCGACGATGGCGGGAGGCGTTCCCTTCGGCGCGAGGAAGCCGAAATTGGTGACGACGTCGATATCGGCGCCCTGTTCGGTGAAGGTCGGAATCTCCGACGCCAGCTTGAAGCGGTCCCTGGATGAAACCGCGAGCGCGACCAGGTTGCCGTCGCGCACATGCGGCAGCACCACGTTCGGCGCACCGATCACCGCATCGACATGCCCGCCGACGATCGCCGTCACCGCCGGCGCGATGCCTGCGAACGGCAGGTGCGTGATGGGAAGCTTCAGATTGTCGGCCACGGCTTCCATGGCGAGATACGGCGCGCTGCCGACACCGGGCGAGCCGTAGGTCAGCGGCTTGCCGGGGTTCGCCCTGATGTAGGCGACGAGCTCCTTGAAGGTTTTGTACGGCGAGTCCTTCCGCACGGCGAGCACGTAGGGAATGCTGATCAGGTTGATGACCGGAACGAAATCGTCCCTCGTGTAGGTGGCCGCCGTCATCTTCGGCGCGATCGTCATCGCGCCGGTGCCGCAGAACAGCAGCGTATAGCCGTCCGGATCGGCGCGCTTGACCTGGGTCGAGCCGATCACGCCGCCCGCGCCGACCACCGATTCGATCACCAGCGAAATCCTGTGTCTGGTTTCCAGCGCGTTCTGCAGCGGCCGGATGTAGGCATCCGCTCCGCCCGCGGCATACGGCACCACCACGCGAATGGGCCGCGACGGAAATCCGTCGGCGCCGCCCTGAGCGATCGCCTGAACTCGTGCCGGCCAGCAGCAGCAGGGCGGCCCACATGGTGATCGCTGCTTTCATGGTTGCTTCCCCGGGTGTTTCTTCACTGCAAAGCTAGCCCGCGCCCGGCATGCGCGCCACCGGATGCCCGGGCGCGGCCGGCAACATTTGCAAATTTCGCTGGATGGAATGATTTGCGTCGCACGGCCGGAAACCTGTTAGCCTGCGCGAGCCGGGTCATGTCTGTCAGGTGAAAAAGACAAAAAATGCCGATCGAACTCGAACTGAGCGAAGCCTTCCTGCGCAGCCGCCGAAGCAACAAGTGGCATCTCCATCCGCCCGACGTTCTTCCAGCCTTCGTCGCCGACATGGATTTCAGGGTCGCCGATCCGATTCAGGCGGCGATCGAGCGCATCGTCAGCGTCCGGGATTACGGCTACGCCAAGCGCGAAGGCGAGGGCACCGTCCAGGAAGCCTATGTGCGCTACCTGCGCCGCCGCTTCGGCGTCGCGACCACCGCCGATCTGGTCCAGCCGATCGGCGATCTCGTGCAGGGCACCTTTGCGTCCATCCTCGCCTTCTCCGAGCCGGGCGACGGCGTGATCCTGCATGTGCCGAACTATCCGCCGTTTCGCGAGGCGATCACATCGACCGGGCGGACGCTGCAGCCGCTGCCCATGCGCGACACCGGCACGCGTCACGAATTCGACGTCGACGAGATGAAGCGCCTCGTCGGTCCGCGCACCCGCATCCTCCTGCTCTGCAATCCGCAAAACCCCACCGGCCGCGTGTTCGGCCGCGACGAGTTGCTGGCCATCGGCCGTCTCGCCACAGAGCAAAACCTCATCATCGTCGCCGACGAGATCCATTGCGATCTGGTGTACCCGGGGTCCACCCATGTCCCGATGGTCTCGCTCGGGCCGGAGATCGCGGGGCGAACCATCACGCTCAATTCGGCCACCAAGAGCTACAACATTCCCGGTCATCGCTGCGCGCTGATGCATTTCGGCACCGCAGAGCTGATGGCGCGCTTCCACGCCCGCATCCCCGCGCGCGTCACCGGCCAGCCCGGCGTCGTCGGCGCCGACGCGACGGTCGCGGCCTGGGATCAGGGCCAGCCCTGGCTCGATGCGGCGATGGCGCATCTGCTGCAGGCGCGCGACCATGTGATCGAGGTGCTTGCGCGCGAGATCCCCGAAATCAAAGTGCACCCGCCCGAGGCGACATACCTTGCCTGGCTCGACTGCACGAAGCTTGGCCTGCCGACCTCGGCGTTCGAGTTCTTTCTCCAGAAAGCCAAAGTCGGCTTCAGCGCCGGCGAGACATTCGAGCCGTCCGCCACGCAGTTCGTCCGCTTCAATTTCGCGACCTCGATGACGATCCTGGATCGAGATTCTCGGCCGCATGGTGAAGGCGGTGCGGGCGAGGTGAATCCAGCAACCCTCATGGTGAGGAGCGCGAAGCGCGTCTCGAACCATGCAGGCCGAGGTGCTTCGCCGGAACAAGGGCCCGGGCCTTCATCCTTCGAGACGGCGCTTTGCGCCTCCTCAGGATGAGGAGAAATGTTGCCCCAACGCCGCCGCCATTGCATGATGCCGTCAACGCCTGATCCAGCGGCCAGAAGCAACAACGCAAGATCAATATGGAGGACGGCCATGCCCTACACCCTCGAACAATTGAGTGCCGACATCCGCAAGGAACTGAAGGCCGACTCCGGCCCCGCCGGCAAGGCGGCCGTCTCCGGTCTCGTGTCGAAAGTGTTGCGCGATGAGGCGTTCGTCGCGCAGCATCTGACGCCGGAACAATGCCGTCCGCGCAAAGTGCTGTACGAGGATCCCGAACTCGGCTTCTGCATCTGCGGCCATGTCTATGAGAGCGCCGCCAACGGCGCGCCGCACGATCACGGCTCCAGCTGGGCGATCTACGGCGTGGCGAAAGGCGACACCGAGATGACCGACTGGCGCATCGTCAAGAAGGCCGAGGGCGAGGCGCCGAACCTGGTCGAGCCGGTCAAGACCTATGTGATGAAGCCCGGCGATGCCCATGTCTACGACGTCGGCGCCGTCCACTCGCCAAAACGCGCCGGCCCCACCAAACTCGTGCGCATCGAGGGAAAAAATCTCGACCACGTCCAGCGCTCGAACATCAAGGCGGCGTAGCCCTCCGTCATTGCGAGCGAAGCGAAGCAATCCAGTCTGAGCCCGCCGCAACGGCAGCGCTGGATTGCTTCGTCGCTGCGCTCCTCGCAATGACGCTGAAGGAACCTTCCATGCCCCCCAAATCCATCACCCCGCAACACCTCAAATCCGCCCTGCACGACGGCGGCGAAATCGCGCTGCTCGATGCGCGCGAGGAGCTGCCGTTCGGCGCGCGCCATCATCTGATGGCGTCCTGCGTGCCGCTGAGCCGGCTGGAGTTCATGGTCGACGACCTCGTGCCGCGCCGCGCTGCGCGCGTCGTCTGGTGCGACGACGGCGAGGGACTTGCCGGCACGCGCGGCCGCGCGCATGCTGCAGCTCGGCTACACCGACGTCAGCTTGTCTCGATGGCGGGCTCGAGGCCTGGGAGGCGGCCGGCTTTCGCATCTACAGCGGCATCCATGTGCCGAGCAAGGCATTCGCCGAGGTGGTCGAGCACGAGGCCGAAGACGCCGTATATCTCCGTGCACGAGCTGCAGGCGATGATCGACAGCAAAGCGGACATCGCCATCTACGACAGCCGCTCCTTCGAGGAGTATCACAACAACTGCATCCCGACGGCGATCAGCGTGCCCGGCGCCGAGCTCGTCTATCGCTTCGCGGATCTGGCGCCCTCGCCGGAAACCCTCGTCGTCGTCAATTGCGGCGGCCGCACCCGCAGCATCATCGGCGCGCAGTCGCTGATCGCGGCCGGCGTGCGCAACAAGGTCGTGTCGCTGAAGGACGGCACCATGGCCTGGCATCTCGCCGGCCTCGAGGTGGTGCATGGCGCGGAGCGCCGTCCGCCCGACGTCAGCGCACAGGGATTGCAGTGCAGGCGCAGGCGTCCGCCGCAAAAGTCGCCGCGCGCTGCGGCATCGCCCGCATCGACAGGCAGACACTCGAAGCCTTGCGCGCCGAGGCCGCACACCGCAGCCTTTATCGTGCTCGACGTGCGCACGCCGGCCGAATACGCGGCCGGCCATCTGCGCGGCGCGCGCTCCGCGCCCGGCGGCCAGCTCGTGCAGGAGACCGACTACCATCTCGCCACCTGGGGCGCGCGCGTCGTGCTGGTCGACGACAACGGCGTCCGCGCCACCATGACCGCGTCCTGGCTGAAGCAGATGGGCTGGGGATGTCGCCGTCCTCGTCGCCGGCCCCGCCGACGGCGACTGGGTTGACCGGCGCGCATGTGCCGCGCGTGCTCGGTCTCGATGCCGTCACCGCGCCGCAAGTCACCGTCGACGATCTGCGCACGCGTCTCGCCGCAGGCACGGTGACGCTCGTCGATCTCGATCTGTCGACGCGTTACGCGAAAGGCCACATCCCCGGCGCGTGCGTTTGCGATCCGCGCGCGCCTCGCCGCCACGCTGAAGAGCTTCCCGGCCACGACTGCGATCGTGCTGACCTCCGCGGATGGACAACTGGCGGCGCTGGCCGCGACCGAAGCGCAGGCGTCGACGTCGGTGCCGGTCGCCTCGCTCGCCGGCGGCACGCAAGCCTGGGCGCAGGCGGGCCTGCCGCTCGAGCCAGGTGCCACCAACCTGACTGAGCGCCCCGACGACATCTACCTCATGCCCCGCGAGCGCGGCGAGGATCGCGAAAAGGCGATGCAGGAGTATCTCGCCTGGGAGATCAAACTGGTCGAGGACATGGCCACCGACGACGACCAGCGCTTTCAGGTGATGGCCTGACTCTTCCCTTCTCCCCTTGTGGGAGAAGGTGCCCTCGCGCAGCGAGGGCGGATGAGGGGTTGCCACACCCAGAGCCGTTCGAAAGCGGCGTCGCCACCCTCTCCCACAAGTGGAGCGGGGAAAAAGGCCACTGGAAACGCCACCAACAAGAGTCGATCCCATGACCCCCACACCAAACATCGCAATCATCGAACTGGCCGTCCGTCCGGACGGCACCATGGATGAAGACACCGTCACGAAGCTTGCAGCGGATCTGGATGCGGCGGAGGCGGCCGGCGCCCGCGCCATTGTGCTCACCGGCGCGCGCGAGGGCTTTTTCATTCGCCATTACACGCTCGACATTCTGCTGGAGCGCGGCGAGGCCATGCACACGCAGGGCATGGTTTTCAATGCGGCAAATCCCGCGCCCGAGCGTCCGTTTCACAGGCTGCTGCGCCGGATCGAGGAGATGCCGGTGGCCGTCATTGCCGCGATCAACGGCACGGCCATGGGCGGCGGCTTCGAGCTTGCGCTGTGCTGCGATCTGCGCGTCGCCCAGGTGGGCGACTTCCTGATCGGTTTGCCCGAAGTCAATCTTGGAATTCTCCCCGGCGCCGGCGGCACGCAGCGGCTGCCGCGTCTGATCGGTGTGGCGAAGGCGCTGGAGCTGGTGCTGCTGGGTCGCACCCTGTCGCCGGAGCAGGCGCTCGCCGCGGGGCTGGTGCATGAGGTGGCCCCCGACGCGCGCGCCCGCGCGGTGCAACTCGCCCATGCGATCGCGGCCCGGCCGGCGCATTCCATCGCTGCGATCAAGCAGCTCGTCCGGCAGGCGCCGTCGCGGCCTGTTGCCGGGGGGCTCGACGCGGAGCGCACGCTGTTCGCCGATGCGCTGGGGCGCGCCGAAACCCTCGCGCGCCTGCGCGACGCGGTGCATGGCACACGCAGGATCGAGGATGAACCGTGAGGAAGAGCCTGCCCTCGACGCGATCGGGGGTTGCGGCTTTACGGGCAGTCGCAATCCGTCGATCGAACCCCCATATGCCAGGAAGCAGCAAAGGGAACTCTATGCAGCCTTCCATCGAACGGATCATGTTCACCTGGAACCTCATGGCCAGGCGCACCGCGGATGCCACACGCGAAGCAAAGGCAAGCGTCACGGACTATCTGCAATCGCTTCGCGATGGCGGCGAGACCGACCCGGACCGCCTTGCCGTGTTCGGCCTGACACACCTGCGAAAACTGCAGCTGCAGCCGGTCCGGATCCGTCGCTAGAGCATTTTCCATTTGGCTTGCATCAGTCTTTTCACCGTCATGCCCGGCCTTGTGCCGGGCATCCACGTCCTTGGTGCCAAAAAGGAAGACGTGGATGGCCGGGACAAGCCCGGCCATGACGGCGAGGGTGGGTTATCGACAGGCGGAAACGCTCCATACGTCCTCGCCTGAACGAAGCTCTCCTTTCCCATGCCCTGTCGCGCGCATCCCTCGCGATCCCCGCCACCGCGCTGCTGCTCGCCTGCGCGATGTCGCAGGCACACGCGGAAACCGTCTCCGGCCGCGCCACCGTCATCGACGGCGCGACGCTCGAGGTCCGCGGTGTCCGCATCCTCATTGCCGGCATCGAAGCGCCGGCCGACGATCATGTCTGCGCCCGCACCGACGACAATCGCTGGCGCTGCGGCCCGCGCACCATCACCGCGCTCGATGAGCTGCTGGAGGAGAGCATCGTCACCTGCGCCGGGACCGGGCGCGACCCGCTCGGCCGGCTGATCGCCGCCTGTTCGGTCGGCCCGATCGATCTCTCGCTCTGGCTCGTTCGCAACGGTTTTGCGCGCGCGTCGGCCGTGTCGAATGCCGGGCTCAAGCAGGCCGAGGGTGAGGCGAAGGCGGCGCGGCGGGGGATTGGGTCGGAGGGCGGCGAATAGGGCAGGATGGGCTTAGGTTGAAAGGATCGTCGGCGACCGCGTCTCTGCGCGGGAGGATTGTCGACGAGTTTCTCGAGGCGGGACGCAAGAATTCAAATCTTGATCGATACTTTGGTCACGGCAGTCGCTGCAATGCTTCGCTACAAACGGAACAACGAGAATTCATGACCACAAGAAACTACGACATCATCGGCGACATCCACGGCCATGCTGAAGTGCTGCACCGTCTGCTGCAAAAGATGGACTATCGCGAAGACGACGGCGTCTTTCGCCACCCGGATCGCCGGGTCATTTTTGTGGGAGATTTCGTCGACCGTGGACCCGAACAGCGCGAGGTCCTTCGCATGGCCAGAAGCATGTGTGACGCCGGCACGGCGCTCGCCGTCATGGGCAACCACGAGTTCAACGCACTCGGCTGGGCCGAGCCGGATGGCAATGGCAGCTTTCTGAGGCCTCACAGCGCGAAAAACAGGGAGCAGCACGAAGAATTCCTGCGCCAGATCGGCGAGGGTTCTGCGGCTCACAAACAGGCGCTTGAGTGGTTTCGAACGCTGCCGGCCTGGCTGGATCTGCCGGGGCTGCGGGTCGTGCATGCCTGCTGGCATGCTCCCGCGCAGGAGGTGCTTCGGACATGTCTCGACCGGTCGCACAGGTTCACGCACGCAGGTTTGTGTGAAGCCGGTCGCACGGGGTCGCAAGCTTGGGAGGCTGCCGAAGTTCTTCTCAAAGGTCCCGAAGCGCTTCTGCCGGACGGGCTCTGGTTCGAGGACAAGCAGGGCCACAAGCGCCATCATGCGCGGCTGCGCTGGTGGGATCACTACCGGCTTTGCGACATCTCGGATCGTTGATAAATGTATCGATCGATGCCCTTGTCAGCATGTCAGACATTATGATGTCCGAAAATGCGAGTTCGAACTCGCTTTAGATCTTCTATATCGGGAATACGAAACGAAAGTTCGTACGATGTTGAAATCGGCGTGGCCATCCGACGATCCAGCTCTTCCCCTCGCCTCAACAACGCATAAAGTGCGAACCCAACAACACAACAACACGCCGCGACGTGATCGCGGTTGCAGGGGAGGGGCGTCCATGAAGCCGGGTTTCAGGCAATTCCTTGTCGTGATTGCTTCGCTTGCGGCCTTGTCGGCGCCCGCCCTCGCGCAGCGCTATCCGTCGCAGCCCATCACCTTTGTCGCGCCGTATCCGCCGGGCGCCGCCACCGACTCGCTCGCGCGCATGCTGCAGAGCGGCATCGGCAATGCGCTGGGCCAGCCGATCATCATCGAAAACAAGGGCGGCGCGGGTGGCGTGGTCGGCTCGAACTTCGTCGTCCGCGCGCCGGCCGACGGCTATACGCTGCTGGTCACCGTGAACGCGCCGATCGTGATGTCGCCGTTCCTGCAGGCGAGCTTCCCGTTCGATCCGGCGAAGGCGCTGGTCGGCGTGGCCAAGGTCGCGGAGACGTTTCTGGTGCTGGCCGTGCGCAAGGATTTGCCGATCAATTCCGTGGCCGACCTCATTCGCCTGGCGAAGGAAAAACCCGGCACGATGACTTTCGGCAGCGCCGGCGTCGGCTCCGCGCACCATATCGCCGGGGAGATCCTCAACACCAACGCCGGCATCAAGGTCACCCATGTGCCGTTCCAGGGCGGCGGGCCGGCGCTGCAAAACCTGCTCGGCGGCCATATCGACATGAGCTACGCGACGCTCGCCTCGATCCTGCCGTCCGTCGCCAGCGGCGAGGTGAAGCTGGTCGCCGCCGCCGAGCCGAAACGCATCGCCGAGCTGCCGAACCTGCCGGCGATCAATGAAACCGTCCCGGGCGTCGAGACCACAACCTGGGTCGGCGTGTTCGCGCCGGCCGACACGCCGAAAGAGATCCGCGTCCGGATCCATCAGGCGATCGCGGAAGCGCTGAAATTGCCGGAGGTTCAGGCCAAGATGACAAGCCTCGGATTGAAGCCGGCGCTGCAGACGCCGGAGGAGTTCGACGCGACGATCGTCAGGGATCTCGCGTTCTGGAAGGGCGTGATCGAGAAGGCGGGGCTGGAGAAGAGGTAGCGGTGGCGCGCGAGTTCGTTTCGGCGTCATGGCCGGGCTTGACCCGGCCATCCACGACTTGCTCGCCGTACGTCAGAAGGACGTGGATGCCCGGCACAAGGCCGGGCATGACGAAGAAGGAGAACGTCGCAAGCCCCAAACCCTCATGGTGAGGAGCACGCCATAGCAGGCGCAGCCTGCGTAAACCTGGCTGCGATGCGTGCGTCTCGAACCATGCAGGCCGCTGACTCTCCGGCCTTCGTCCTTCGAGACGGCGCCATAGGCGAGCGAAGCGACGCCGTTCTTCGAACGGCTATGGGCGCCTCCTCAGGATGAGGGTAGGGGCTTTGCGCGCGCTCCTTCATTGTTGTGCGAAGAACGGCGTTGCTTCGCTCGCCTATGGACCCACGACGCACGCCCTCACTCCATCACCACCGCAATCTTCCCGACCGTCCGGCCGGTCTCGCTCGCGCGATGGGCGTCGGCGAGCTGGTCGAGTGAATAGGTCGCGGCGATCGTGGGCGTCACCTTGCCCTCGGCGATCCATTGCACCAGCGCGGCATAGCTCGCAGCGTTGAAGACGTCGCCGAGAATTCCGTAGATGAAACTGTAGCGTCCGCCGAGCCGGCGCAGCGTGAAGCGCGCGACGGTCGCAAGGCCGCCGAACGGGCCTGCGTCTTCGCCGGATCGGCCGTCCGGCCAGTTGCGGAATGGCGGCGGCGACGAACCGGCCGGTCGCGGACAGGAGCTGCGGGGCGAGGATGGTCCAGGCGGTGTCGATGCCGACGGTGTCGAAGATCAGGTCGAACGTCCCTTTCCATTCGGGATGCTCACGCGCGATCGTCTCGATCGGCGTGCGGTCGTAGGCGACCACAGCGTCCGCGCCGCACGCGCGCACGAAATCCTCGTTCCTGCTGCTGCAGACGCCGACCACCAGCGCCGCGCCGAGGCCACGTTTGGCGATCTGGACGGCGAGATGGCCGACGCCGCCGGACGCGCCGATGACAAGAACGCGCGCATTCGCTTTTGTTGAAAGCCCGTCCATGCGTCGTCAGGCCGGCCAGCGCGATCAGGCCGGCGAACGATGCGCTGGCCGCTTGCGCGTACGATATCGACGCAGGCTTGCGCGCGACCGCCGTGCGCCGATGCTTTGGCCGCACCACCACATGGTCCGCGTCGGCGCCCCACAGCCGGAACGCGCCCATCACGTCATCGCCGATCGCAAAGCCGTCGATCGCGGATCCCGTTGCCGCAACGGTGCCGGCGAAGTCGATGCCGAGGATCATCGGCCGTCCGAGCAGCACGCGCCAGATCGGGCGCGGCAAAGCGAGGCCGCGCCGCATCTTCCATTCGATCGGATTGACGCTGGTCGCCTTCACCCGCACCAGCATCTCGCCGGAGCGGAGCTGCGGGACCGGCAGCTCGCGCACCGAAAAATTGCCGGCGTCGCCGAAGTCGCTCAGCACGGCCGCGCGGCGGGTTGTCGGATAGGCCGATTGAATTCATCGTGGCTCCATGCCGCATGCAGGGCATGACCGTCCACGCCGGCCGGATCGTACAGGCGCGAAGCAGGAACTCAAGCGCACCTCACGCGCGTCGCAAGACGCGCGGCGCGCTGCGGGTCAAATTCAACGCGATGCATGCGCGCGCTGCGAACGTCATGCATGGAACCGGTGCATTGCGCAAAATGGTCATGATTAGGTCAACGACCGGGCACACTCGACCCCTAGCAGGACAATCAGATCGGCCGGGAATGGCCCTTCCACCCCATCATCACGTGAGGAGTTTGGAATGGCGCAACCCAGTGCCCAGGAGCAGTATCTGCTCGAACTGATCAATGCCGAGCGCGCAAAAGTCGGCGCACAGCCGCTGGCCTTCGACGGCGATCTCGTTGAGGCGGCCGAAGGCCACAGCCAGTGGATGCTCGCAGCCGACACGTTCTCGCATACAGGCTCGGGCGGCTCGAATGCGGGTCAGCGCATGACCGGTGCGGGCTATACGTTCACCGGGTCATGGTCCTGGGGCGAGAATATCGCCTGGGCCACGACGCGTTCGCCCGCGGGTCTCAATGACGAGGTGCTGCTGCTGCACACCAACCTGATGAACTCGTCAGGCCATCGCGCCAACATCCTCAACGACAGTTATCGCGAAGTGGGGCTTGGCCTCGAGGTCGGCGACTATGGCGGCCGCGAGGGCGCGTTCCTCACCGAGGATTTCGCGCGGTCCGGCTCCAGCGTGTACCTCACCGGCGTCGCGATCGACGACCAGGACGGCGACCGCTTCTACGATGTGGGCGAAGGTCTTGGCGGCCTGACGCTGACCGCGGTGAGCAGCACCGGTGCGACCTACACCACCACCACCTACGCCTCGGGCGGCTACGATCTCGTGCTGCCGCCGGCGACCTACACGGTCACGTTCTCCGGGCAGGGCATTGAAAACACCACCATGCAGGCGACGGTCGGCGCCAGGAATGTCAGGCTCGACCTGATCGATCCCGCCACCGGCGGCCCCGGCGAGCCGCCGCCGCCTCCGCCACCTCCGCCGTCGTCGAACACGATCATCGGCACCGCATCGGGCGAGACTCTCAACGGCACCAGCGGCACTGACACGATCCAGGGCCTCGGCGGCGACGACCGCCTCTACGGACGGGACGGCAATGACCGGCTCGAGGGCGGCTCCGGCCGGGATTACCTGTATGGCAGCACGGGCGACGACACGCTGCTCGGCGGCGACGGCAGCGACCGTCTCTCCGGCGAACTCGGCCGCGATATCCTGACCGGAGGTTTTGGCCAGGACAGCTTCATCTTCGACACCAGCCTCAGTGTGTCGAACATCGACATGGTCACGGACTTCTCGGTCGTGGACGACACCATCCGGCTGGACAACGCCGTGTTCACCACCTTCGGCCGGACCGGCACGATGTCGTCGTCGGCGTTCTACACCGGCGCGGCGGCGCATGATTCGACCGACCGGATCCTCTACAACAGCAGCACCGGCGCGCTCAGCTACGATCCGGACGGCACGGGCGCGGCGAGTGCGATCCAGTTCGCGGAACTCGCGCCCGGACTGGCGCTTGCGTCGCAGGATTTCCTGATCGTGTAGTGCGTGTTCCACATGTGATGAATCAAGCGTCGTCATGGCCGGGCTCGTCCCGGCCATCCACGAGCGACGCCGTTCTTCGAACGGCTACGGGCGAGCGAAGCCTCTCGAACGGCCATGCCTCACAATGACGGTGGGGCGGCAAACTCAAGCGTCGGACATCTCGGCCGCCAGCGCATCCCGGTGTTTCGTCCAGAGCTCGAGCCACCGCGCTTCCATCGGCGGCAGCGGCAGCGCCCTGTCGGGCCACACAGCCTTGCCGTCATATGGCAGGGATGCGTCGAGCGCCATGAACTCCTTCGTCTCCATGTAGCTCAGCCCGACGCGGACGAGGTGGCCGCGATCATCCAGCTGGCAGGTGGGCGGGATCGTTTTCCGCATCGCAGGCGTCCGGTCAGCACGGGGCACATCTTATCCGCTGCGCCGGCCGCCGCATCCTAACTTCCGATGTACCACTATCGATGATCGCCGGTGCCCTTGATGCCGGTGCTTGGGCCGGCGAATGGTTCGCCACGTCCTGCGCCTTTGCATCCTGCGCGCCGGCAACGATGGTGGCGGAGAGCCTGTTCACGATGTCGATCGGCGCGCCTGCGGGCGCGGTGAAACTGGTGAAGCCGTGCAGCCCATGGAGTCTTGAGTTCGCGTCTTGCTGACAGCGCTGTCGATGCGGCGTCGCGCTCAACCGCCCGAGCTCTGCATCCGTCGCTGCAGGTCGGATGCGGGCCAGTTTCTGGCAGGTTCAGTCGCGAAGAAGCGCTGGATTACAAGAGCCTCGGCCTCGGTGATCCGACTGGATGAGGCCTTGTCGGCGGCGCGATGGCCGCTGTCTTGCGGTTTGTCTTTCTCTTGATCTGACATCTACGGTCTCTTCGATGTCTCCTGGAGCACGATGACAAGTTTCTCGTGTCGTCCGCCTGCGTCCTGAAAGCGCGTCTCGATGACCTCGAAAGTGCAATCGGTCGGAAGGAGCGCTTCTTCCTCATGAAAGGTCGGCGATAGAAACCAGATCGCCCGCGCACTCAACGCCCTAATGATGAACAAAACGTTTCCGCCGAAGGCGCTTGCCTCGAAAAAGGAGGCGCTCGTGAATGCCGGGAACAAGACCATCTGATTCACTTGGTAGTGCGCACCAAAGGCGTCAAGATCTGGCGCATTATACCCCCGATAGACCGTTCCGCCCTGCGTCTTGTATGCGGGGAGCTTGCCTAACCCCGAGTTGAGGACACCCGCGAACGCCCGGACGTCCGGGGTCGGGTTGCCGGACCAAAGTTGCTGATTGATGTACCTGTGCCAGCCGTTGGCGGTTGCGTAGACGTAGAACGCCAGTGCTTCGGCGTTGGTGATGCCGTTGTAGAATTCGTCGTCAGGGGTACCAAAGTTTTTCGCGCACCGGTCGGTTTCGTTGCGACCAATCAGTCTGCGCAATACCTCAAGAAAATCGATTCCGCGCACAGTGCGGCTTCCAAAAAATTATCAAAAGACAACAAGGCAAAAGGTCTTTGAATCGTCAGGAACGCGTGATCGACAATAGCCGCTGCGGATCGAAAGCAAAAGCGCCATTACATCTGTTGGCCTGTGCAGACGTCTGACCGGCGCGCCGCCCACCTTGCATGCGCCGCACACCGCCGCCTACTCCGCAGGCTCGCCCTGCGGCTTCGGCGGCGGCCGCCCCGTCGGCGGCGCTTTCGTGGTGTCGCGGAAGGTGGCCTTGGTCGGACCGATGATGAAGGCGACCGGCAGCGCGCACAGCGCGCAGCAAGGTCAGCATGCGGAAATCGTTGGCATAGGCGATGATCAGCGCCTGCATGTTCAGCATCTGGTCGACCAGCGCGCGGCCGCTGTCGGTCCCCATGATCGAGGGTGTGCGCCACGTCCGGCATTTTCAGCGCGTCGTTGAACGGATTGACGAAGTCGCCAAGCTCGGCGCGCGAGCGGCGGGCGCCGTCGGTCAGTTGCGCGATCATCGACCGAGATGCCGAACGAGCCCGCGAGTTGCGCACCAGCGTCTGGAACGAGGCGCCGTAGGTGCGCAGGTTGTCGGGCAGGGTGAGGAAGGCGACGGTGTTGACCGAGACGAACACGATGCCGAACGCAAAACCCTGCAGCGCGCCGACGAAGAAGATCGTGCTCGCCGCGGTGTCGTTGGTGAAATCGGACATCAGATAGAGCGTGTAGGCGGTGATGCCGAGGCCGATCATCAGGGTCGTGCGCGCCTCCACATAGCGCATCGACGAGCGGATCATCATCATCGCGAAGAAGGTGCCGACGCCGCGCGACGACAGGATCATGCCGGCCGACATCACCGGATGGCCGCCGACATGCTGCAGGAACGGCGAGACCAGCGCCATGGTGGACATCAGCACGCCCGCCGTCACCGCATGAAAGATGCATGACGAGGCGTAGTTGCGATCCTTGAACAGGTCGAAGCGGATGAACGGTTCGGGCGTGGTCAGCGAGTGGGCGAGGAAATAATAGATGCCGACGGCCGAGACGATCGCATAGGCGATGATTTCGCTGGAATCGAACCAGCCGACCTGCTCGCCGCGGTCGAGCGCCAGTTGCAATGCGCCGATGCCGAGCGCCAGCGCCGCGAAGCCGAACCAGTCGAACTTCAGCCGTGGTGTCCGGCGGGCTTTCGTCCATGAAGATCAACAGGCCGAAGGTCGCGATCACTCCGAACGGCACGTTGACCAGGAACACCCAGTGCCAGGAATACATGTCGGTCAGCCAGGCGCCGAGCGTCGGTCCCATGATCGGCCCCATCATGATGCCCATGCCGAAGATCGATTGCGCCTTCGGCCGTTCATGCGCGGGATAGAGATCGATGACGACCGATTGCGACAGCGGAATCAGCGCGGCGCCGGCGGCGCCCTGCAGCAGGCGGAAGATCACCAGCTGGGTCAGATCCTGCGACAGGCCGCACAGCATCGAGGCGATCGTGAACGTCGCCGTGCAGGTCACGAACAGCCGCTTGCGGCCGAACCGCGCCGCCATCCAGCCGACCGGCGCCGTCATGATCGCGGCAGCGACGATGTAGGAGGTCAGCACCCAGTTGACCTGGTCGAGCGAGGCCGACAGCGAACCCTGCATGAACGGCAGCGCGACATTGGCGATCGTCGAATCCAGCGTCTGCATCACCGAGCCGGCCATCGCGCAGGAGACGATGATGGCCCGCCGCGGCCCCGGTGCATTCGCCGGTGTGGCGAGGATGCTCACGTGCAGGCTTCCGCGCCGGCGCCGAAAGCGCGGTCCGCGGGATCGGCCGGCCTGTGCAGCGGGCGCCGTCCGCAAACCTCCCCTGCAACAGTCCTGCCCTGGGCATGTGACCGAACATCCTCCGACGGCGAGTGTCCGGATATTCAGGGCGCCCGCAAGCATGCAGCCCGAATGGGAGCGTTGCGGCGTCGCTCATCGCCGTCGCTTGCGACGGCGAGACGGCTACTCCGCCTTCATTCCCATGTCTTCCTTCATGAACCTGATCCATTTCGGCGTCTGGTCGTTGTAGAGCGCCTGGGCTTCGGCGGATCCGATCGGCGGGTTGAGGAAGAAACTGTCCATCGTCGCCTTCAGTTTGGGGTCGTTGCCGCCGGCGACGATGGTGTCGGAGAGCTTCTTCACGATCTCCGGCGGCGTGCCGGCCGGCGCGGTGAAGCAGGTGTAGCCGCGCAGTTCGTACAGCGGCGACTTCGCGCCCTGCTCGACCATCGTCTGCACGTCGGGGATCGACGGCAGGCGCTGCAGCCCGGTGGAGGCCAGCGCCTTGGCGCGGCCGCCCTGCATCACCGGCAGGGCGGCGTTGTAGCTGCCGGTCGCCGCATCCAGCGTCTGGCCGTTGATGTCGGCCCACATCGGCGCCTCGCCGCGATAGTGCACCGCCTCGATGTTGGTCCCGTACTGCTTGTTGATCTCGACGATCAGCATGTGCGCGGTGGAGCCCACCGCATAGGTGCCCATGCTGACCTTGTCGGTCTTCTTCGCGTACGCGATGAATTCCTTCAGGTTGGTCGCGCCGGTCTTGGCGCTCGCCGCGATCACCAGGCCGATCTGCGTCAGCGAGGCGAGGAAGACGAAGTCCTTGTCGGGGTCATAGGGCAGGTTCTTCACCGTCACCTGGTTGGCGACCATGGTGGTCGAGATCGTGCACATCAGCGTGTAGCCGTCCGGCGGCGCGCGCTTGACCTCGACGGCGCCGATGATGCCGCCGGCGCCGGCCTTGTTCTCCACCACCACCGGCTGGCCGAGCGTGCGCGACATGAACTCGCCATAGGTGCGGGAGATGATGTCGGTCTGCCCGCCGGCCGGATAGCCGCAGACGATCTTGATCGGCTTGTTCGGGTAGCCGGCCTGCGCCTGCGCGCCTTGCCCAAGGATCGGCAGCGTCGCCGCCGCCGCGCCCGCGGCGATGAAGTGTGCGGCGATCGAGTTTGTTGGTCATGGTCTTGTCCCTCCGGTTCTGCTGCTTGTTTTGCCCCAACGAAACGCTGTCCGAAGCGAACCGTCAATGGCGGCGGGAGCGTCGAAGTGCCCCAGAAGCAGGAATGAGGCGCGGCGTTTGCCGGCCAGGGATGATGCTGGGTGAGGGGTCAGCCGCAAATACTGAACCCTTGCCGTATCGCGACCCCTCACCCAGCCGAATATGAGGTCCGCGCTGTGCATGCCCTCTCCCACCATAGCCGTTCGAAGAACGGCGTCGCTTCGCTCGCCTTTGGGGCGAGGGCGCAGTTACGCGCGCCGTGCGACAGGAAGTTCTGCACAGGATTTGCACAGCTATCGTTTCGGATTTTCCGAAGGCGTTCTTGACTTGTTCCATGGCTAGGAATATCTTTTCGCCATCCCGCTCCTTCACGGGGCGCGTTGCGATCGTCTTCGCAGCGTGGATAGCGGGGTGCGGTGGCCGCCACGATGCCGGACCCTTGAGATGCTGTCAGGATCGCTCATCCTGACAGTGGAAGAAGGGACAGACGCCGGTAACACGGGCGGACGGCCCAAGTGCATGTCCGGGCGACAGCTCGCACGAACGGGAAGGCTAGGCGGAAGCGATGCCTCCTGGGACATGGAGCAAGCCGCGAAATCCATTCGCGTGCGGAACGCAGGGCGTATGCGCTGCGTCCGAGGCTGCTATGTTATCCGTGTGCTTCGGCACACGGGCCACGTGGTTCACCCACGTGGCGCCGCGGGCGCGGTGAAACGCCCTGTGTTCCGCACGCCCCTTTGGGGGACATGAGGAAGGCAATCGGGTTTCAAGACCGGCGCGCCCTGAAGCCGGCTCAAGGCAGGGACCGATTTCGCACGTCTGTAGCCGGCGCAGTTTTTTGTTTGGCGCGAACCGGGCAAGCCCGGTGCGCGCTGCCGGACAAAACACGGGGCGATGACCCGCGTGTGGAGTTTGGGTGTGGGGCTGTTTGACAATTGAAGCCGAGAGCTGGTGAAGCCGAGAGCTGGCCTGGGCGCGGCGCGTCGCGCTCGTCTTGTCCCTTCCCACAAGGGGGAGGGATTTCATGAAATCAGCGTGCACTCACACCGTCCGCGTCCGTCGCGGCAGAAGACCCTTCGCCCGCTTCCACGCCGGCGCGAAAACAAAACCGACCAGCGGGATCAGCACCGCGCCGATCACAAGTCCGACAACGCCTGCGCCCGCCGCCGCAACAATCCATTCCACGGCGCCTGCGACCGCGGGGACCGCATGTGCCGCGATGACCGCAACACCATGGATGGCGTGGCCGATGGCGGTCAGGCCGTAAGCCTCCAGGCCGTGCACGATGATGCCGCCGCCGACCCAGATCATCGCCGCCGTGCCGATGATGCCGAGCGCCTTGAGCAGCACCGGCATGCCGCGCACCAGCGCGCGGCCGATCGCGCGGCTCGCCGAGCCGAACACGGACGCGCCTGGCATTCCGCGCCAGTGCGACGCCGGCATCGTCGGCCTTCACGATCAGCGCCACGACGCCATAGACCGCGGCCGTGATGCCGATGCCGACGACCGCCAGGATCAGGGCTTTGGTCAGGAAACTTCCTTCCGGGATTTCCGCCAGTGCGATCGCCATGATCTCGGCCGACAGGATGAAGTCGGTCTTGATCGCGCTGGCGATCTTCTCGTCCTCGATGGTTTGCGGATCGAGCGCCACCGAGCCGAGGTCGGCTTCATGGGCATGCGCCGAATGCGGCACCAGCGCCTCGTACACCTTCTCGGTGCCCTCGTAGCAAAGATAGGCGCCGCCGATCATCAGCAGCGGCGTGACGGCCTGCGGCAGGAAATAACCGAGCGCCAGCGCCGCGGGCAGCAGGATGAAGATCTTGTTGCGCAGCGAGCCCAGCGCGATCTGGCCGACGATCGGCAATTCGCGCGCGGCGGCGAAGCCGACCACATAGCGCGGCGTCACCGCCGTATCGTCGATCACGACGCCGGCGGCCTTCGCACCGGCCTTGACGGCCTGTCCCGCGATATCGTCGAGCGACGCGGCCGCGACTTTCGCCAGCGCCGCGATGTCGTCCAGAAGGGCAATCAGTCCAATGCTCAACGGTGGTCCTCTCTCTTCTGCGACTTACTGCGCTGCGATGGTTTAAAGACGTGGATGCCCGGCACCATAGGCGAGCGAAGCGACGCCGTTCTTCGAACGGCTATGAGGCGAGCGAAGCGACGCCGTTCTTCGAACGGCTATGAGGCGAGCGAAGCGACGCCGTTCTTCTAGCGGCTATGGCCGGGCATGACGAGTTTTTGGCAACTGCCTGCGTCTATTGGCTGCGCTTGTCAGCCTCACGGCCGCTTCGGTTCCGGCGGCGCGTCTGCCCAGAACGGCGTCACCTGCTGCCGGACCAGCCGGGCAACGATCTTCCCGATCGGGATCGCCTGGTTGAAGTCGGCCTTCTCATAGCGGTCGTCGCCGCCGGCATGATGCAGCGCCACCAGCGACAGCGACGCGGAAAAACACGGCGAGCCGGAGGAACCCGGCAGCGTGGCGGCGTCGTGCCGCAGCCTGCGGCCGCCGCCCACAAGGTCGAGCATCTTGCCCATGGTGAGTTTCAGCGGCTGCAATTGCCAGTCGAACGGGCTTTGCGGATGCTGCAGCACGAACACCGGATCGCCGGGTTCGATCCGGCCGGCCGCAAGCTGGACCCAGCCGCGGATCTCGGCCGACGCGCTGGCGCCGGTTCCGGCCGGCGCAGTGCCGATCGTGTCGGTGAGCTTCAACAGCACATAGTCGCATTCATCGTCGGTCGGATCGCCTTTTGTGAGGTTCGGATCGTTCCTGCTCGGCGGACTTGCATCGACGAAGGCCGCCTGCACGGGAAATGCCGTGCCCTTGTTGATCACCTTGCCGTCGGCGGACGTCGCAAAATCAAACCGGCACGCGATTTTCGTGGCCGGCGTGACTTTTGCGACGACGTGCTGGTTGGTCAGGACGTAGTCGGGTCCGACCAGTACGCCGGTGCCATAGCCCGTGCCGTCCAGTTCGATCGAGCAGACCTGAAGCTCGAGCCGTCCGAGCCGGGAGCGGAATGCTGCGGGGTCCAGAAACGGAACGCCGGGGCGGACGACCTTCTCGAGATGGAGCGAGGCCACGGGCAGTTCGCGCGTGCTGCTGACCGACAGCGTTTCCGCGGCTTGATAAAGCAATGCGTTGCCGGGATTGGCGGTCCGCGCCGCCTGGATCAGGGCCGGCACCCAGCCTTCGCGCTCGGCGGCCTTGATGACATTGATGACGTCGGTGTTGAAGTTGCGGGAATTGGTAATGACCGGGCGCTTCCGGGTCAGCTCCAGCAGCAGCATTTCGTCGAACGAATCCGGATCAAATGCTTCGACCAGCGCGTCGCGCAGGGTTTTGTATTGCGGTCCGGTCAGCTTCATGGCGCGCCCTCACTGGCCTCGCGTTTCCCCGCAGGCGGGGGAGAGGAGCGCGCCGTCGGCGACGCTCGCAACATGTTGAAACGACTCGTTTCACTCTCGTTAGCTCTTTCGATGACCGTCTCCTCCAATTGGAGGAGCGTCCGTACAATTCCGCTGGTCACAACCGATGATTGCGCTATATTTCGCCGCTGGCAAGCTGCAGGCGATCGTATGGCGTGCGCCGACGTCCGTGGTTGGGAGGGCCGAAATGCCTCGGGCCTTGGCGGAAAAGCTGGATGGCGAGCAGCGAAGGATCCTTCGCGAAGCGATCCTCGCCGCCTATGACGATTTCGACGAGATCGAAAACACCCTGCGCGATTACAGCGTAAACGTGTCGATGGCCCGCGTCGCGATGGGCCCGAACCTGATGACCCGCACCTACAGCCTGATCGACGTCGCGTTCCAGGACGGGCTGCTGATCAGGCTCTGCGATGCGATCTGCAAGGCTCGCCCCGACAACGCGCCGGTCTGCGAGGCGATCACGGGCGTCATGGCCTGGCTCGGGGAGTTTGCCGCGCAGGAGGAGAGCGATACGGCGCGGATGAGCGTGGTGATCTCCTCGGTCGGCACCGACGATCTGTGGACGAAAAACTTCAAGGAGGCCGGCGGCTTCATCAAGGCGCTGAAGCCCTGCGATGTCGTCGATACGCTCGATCGCCTCAAGCAGTCGAAAGACAATGTCCGCGGCATCATGCGGGACATCGAGGACGCCGACGCGGTCGTGGCCATCCTGTCCAGCCGCTACACCGGCTTTCTGCAAACGGCGAGTGAATTCCAGCACGCCCTGAACGGCCTTCGGCGCAGCGTCGCGGGCGCGGCATTGCCGCGGCGCCGGCTGCTGGCGGTGGTGCTCGATCCGGACAGCCTCGCGTGGCTGAAACTGCAACTCGCGGAGGTGGACGACCTGCACCGGGACGCAATCGTCATCGCGGAATTCTTCGACGGCGCCAAGCGCAGGACGATCACGGGCGCGGCCGGCGCCGGCCAGCAGGCGGCAGAACTCGCAAAACTCCTGCGCGGCGCGTTCGACACCGTGCAGCCGTTCGGCCTGATGGGTGCGGCATTTGCCGAAGAGCCGGCGCCTGCGCCCGCGCCGCTGCCGGAGCCGGATGGACCTTCGGCCGACACGATCGTCATTCTCGGCGAGCCGAAACGAGCCGCGCCATCGGCGCCCGAGATTCAGGCGGCGACCGAGGCACTGCTGCAGGAACTTCAGGCCCATGGCGTGGCCTGCGACCGCTGGAGCGACGGCTGGCGCGAGAGCGTTCGTCCTCTCGCATTCCTCGACAAGCGTCCGCTGTTCGTGCGCATGGTTGCCGATCCGCAACACACCAAGGCCGCCGACCTGCTCGGCCGTCTGTCGAGCGAACTGAACGTTTCGTTCGGCTTCCAGTTCGACGAGGAGGGCGAGAAGGTGCGGGCGATCGCCGATCGCCCGAAAGTGATCTGGCGGCCGGGCGGTCCGGACTGGACGACGCAGGACAACGGGCCGCTGTTGTTTTCCCGCAGCGACCGTCCGGCCGACCTCGCAGGCTGGCTTGCCGGTCTGCTCGGCATCGCGCTTCCGGCCAGCAGCAACGCCATCGTCTGTTACGAGGATCCGGTCGATCGGGGCGATCTCGAAAATCCGGTGCGGCGCGAGGCGGTCGAGACCAGCCTGCGCAACGCGATCGCCATGGACCGGCCGCCGGTGTCGCCGGATTCCGTCTCGTTCGGTTACCAGCAGCTGCAGGATGTCATCGATCGGGTACGCGACGACCGGCTGACGGTGATTGCCGCCCATGACATGCGCTCGGTGCCGGGCTCGGAGGAGGATACGCTCAAGCGGTTCCGGGATATCGATCGCCGGATCGACGAAAGCCTGGCCAGAAACCATGCCGAACGGGCGCCGCTGATGCGGGTGGCCGTGCTGCTGCGCAACTGGAAACTTTTTCCGGCGCTGGAATTCAGCCGCAATTCCCGTGTCAGCAAGTGGCAGCTGCTCCGGATCATCAAGCAGAAGGACGGCAAGTTTGCCCCGGACGGCGCGAATGTAGAGCGGCTGCGTGAACATGCAGCCGAACTGTTGCAGCGACAATCCGAACACCGCGCACCATGAACGATCAACCTGCGCCCGGCGAACCGCCGCGGGTCAGTCCGCGGCAGGAGTTTCTCGCAAGCTGGAAGGCTGCGCAGACGGGTAGCGCTGCGGGCGACGATGGCGTCAGCGTCTATCCGTATCCGGGGCTGCGCAGCTTCAAGCCGAACGAAGCCGATCTGTTCTACGGGCGCGACAACCAGATCAAGGAGCTGCGCGAACTCCTCGGCAACAACAACATCATCGTCGTGCTCGGCGGGTCGGGATCGGGAAAGTCGTCGCTGGTGCGCGCCGGCCTCGTCCCCCAGCTGAACAGCACGGCGCCGATCGAAGGCCGTGCCGGCGCCTGGTATGTGGTCGAGTTCCGTCCGAAACTCGATCCGGCGGTGGAACTGTTCGACGCCGTCTTCAATCAGATCATCGCGCCGATCCTCAAACCGCTGTCGTTCGCAGCCGGCGCCGGGGGGACGCCGCCGTGCACGCCGATGCCGCGGCGGAACGGCAGCGCCGGATCGGCGCGCTGAACACCGCCTTCGGCCTGCATTGCGATCCGCATGCCGGGCAGGCCGAACTCGAGCAACAATGCCGCGCGCAACTGCAGCAACTGCTGCTCGAAGGCGATGTGGTCGATATCGGCGCGCTGTTCGACTTCGTCGATGCCACGCTGCCGAAACTCGACCGGGCGCTGTCGGGCGGCGTGGTCTCCGACGCGCCGAACCTGATGATCCTGATCGATCAGTTCGAGGAGGTGTTCAAGCCGAAAGTGAATGCGGCCGGCCGCGACATGGTGATGTCGCTGATCACCAGCGTGCACGCCTACAAGCCGTTCAACCTGTTCGTGATCGTGACGATGCGGAGCGAGGAGCTGCATCGCTGCGCCGAATTCCTCGGGCTCGCCGAGGTGGTCAACAAGTCGCTGTACCTGGTCGACCTGATCGGCGGCAAGGACATCGAGAATGCGATCGTCGGCCCGGTCCGCCGCCTCCTGAAATCCTGGGAGCTCGATCCCGGCAGTCCGGACACCGGCCCGTACACGCGCCGGGCGTTGAGCCGGCTGCATGTCATCTTCGATGACGGCCGGGAACTGCTGCCGCATCCGGCCGATCAGCTGCCGTTGATGCAGCACATGCTGCCGCTGGTCTGGGAGCGGGCGGTCGAGCGATGGCTGGCGGCCAATGACGACAAGCCGCTCGAGATCGACATTCGCGATCTCGAATTGCTGCCCGGATGGACAGCCAAGGAAGGCGCGCTGATCGGCACCCTCAATGCGCGCGCCGACAACGTGCTGGGCAAGGCGGTCCGCGCCGGGGCCGAGCGGTCGGGTCTCGATCGCAATGTGGTCGAGCAGCTGCTGCGCGCCGCGTTCTGCTGCCTGGCGCAGCTCGACGATCGCGGCAATGTGGTGCGCGACTTCGCCACCATCGAGCAGATGCTGGAGGCCTCCGGCGTGTTCGAGCGCGAGGTCCAGCAGCAAAGCCGATGCAGAAGCGCGCTGGATGCGGCGCTGAAGGTGTTCCAGAACGCGACGCTGGTGAATATCGCCAGGGCCTGCGACGTCAATCACGAGGCGCTGATCCGCAGCTGGCACAAGTACATCGGCTGGCTGCGCGACGCCCAGCGTCACGCAGCACGGCTCGCCAGCGTGGACCGGCAGATCCAGGACGCCGCGGAGCCCGCCGGCCGGAAGCAGATCGGTCCGCTGCGCGCCTTCGACAGGGTGGTGGAGTGGATCTCGGCCCGGCGTCTCGCGCGCGCCGACCAGATCGCCGGCGACGAGACCAGCGCCGATCTGCAGGATGTCGTCGGCCGCAACCGGACCTTCAGCGATCAATGGGCGGGGAAGGTGCTCGAGCGCGCCGACAGCCTGTCGATCGGCGCACAGGTTGCGCGGCCTGTGCTGGTCGAGCGGCTGGAGGCGGTGCGGGCGACCATCGACGACGCGATCGACTACCGCGCCGGCGCGAAGAACCGGCCGCGAAATCTGCTGGCCATCCTCGTCGTGCTGTTCGCCGGTGGCGGCATCATCGCGTACTGGCTGCTCAGCAAGTCGGCCGAGCAGGAGCAACTGGCGAGCCAGTTCCGCTTCTTCAGGCTGCAGAGCGAGGCGACCGCGCAGCCGCTCGGGTCCACCGAGAAGGCACGCGATCCGGCCGACGACCGTGAACTTTATGCGGCGCTCGACATGGGCGCGGAGCTTGCGCAGAAAACGCCGACGGAAGAAGCGCGCGTCGTGCTCAGAAACTCCATCCGTTCGCTGGAACGAGGCGCGCGGATCGCCCTGTCCGACGTGGCGGTCCGGATTGTGCCGGCGGGTTCCGGCGGCTTCACGCCCGCCGAAAGTGACTGTGCGGTCGTCAACGCCGACGATCCGCGTGTTCTGATGTCCCGGCACAATCTCGGAATTCGCCTCAGGCGTGATGAGTTGGACGGACGCGTGGCAACGGTTGCGATGGAGGCGGTCTGGCGCGCCGTCGACGGCGCCGTGACCGCGATCGAGTTGTCGGACCTGAACGGACAATCGTTGCCGCCGGGCTCGCTGGTCTGCCTGTCGAACGATGCCAACTGGTTCCTGATGTGGACGCCGCTGGCGCAAAACCAGAGCGCCTCGCCACCGTATCTGCAGCGGATCGTCTGGATCCGTACGGCGCCGGGCCAGGCGACGCAGGATGGAAGGTGGCGCGCGGACCCGCAGCCGCACCGGCGTCCCTCCACGCGTCCGAGTTACACCTATCTGGAAGAGGTCAACCACGAATTCGCCGACCTGCGGTCCCGCGTTCAGCGCGGCGAGCGGCCGGTCAAGTCGTTCAGCGACGGAGATCGCGATCGCGCAGGGTTCATGTTTGCGGTGGGATCGGACAAGCTCGCCGTGTTGTGGAGCGGCACCGGCATTCTCGAGCCGGATCCGGTGACCCGGGACGGGCCACAGCTCGTCGGCTGCAATTTTGCGCAGGTTGCGAAAGATGCATTGCAAAGGCCGGTGATGTTTTGCGATCTGGGCCCGGTCCAGTTCGAAGGCCAGACCCATCGCGTGCAGGCGCTTTATCTGGAGGACGCGCTCGCCCCCGGCGGATGCGCACAGCGCAGCGCCCCGTGCAACATGGAATTGAGGGTGGTGTTCGATCCGCCGGACCGGGTCGGACCGTCGTTGCGGACAAGCATTTCGCACCTTGCATCGACGATCACCGCAGCTGCGATCGATGACGGGTATCTTTGGCTGGCAGATGCCAACGGACAACGCTGGCGCTATGCGATCGGCGCGCAGCGGCTCCGCTCGCTGCTGAAGTATCGTTGGGTGGGCGTCGCCGAAGATGAGCTGCGCAAGAGCCCCTACACGGATGCCTGCCTGCAGGCCAAGCCGTGCGCCACAAAGCCCATCGACGGCTGGCCGCAAGGAGATGGATTGCGATGAGACGAATCCGGACCGATTGGCTGGCGACGATTTCTTCAGCGACGACGGCGGTGCTGGGTCTGGGCGCCGATGCCGTGGCGCGCCCAACCGACATTCCGCCGCCGATCGAGCGGCTGGCCTCGATCCGCGAGGCTTATCTTGCGAGCCTGGCGACGCGTGACCGTGTGACGGTGCCCGATCGCGACGGCACGCCGCTGGCCCAGTTCAACAACTTTCCGAACTTTCCGAATTTCTCCAACTTTCCGAAATTTCCGAACTGGAGAAATTCCTGATCGTGACGCCAGCCGACTGTGCCGGGCGCACGCGGTTGTTGATCCTGCAGCCGACGCCCTTCTGCAACATCGACTGTGGCTATTGCTATCTGCCCGGCCGCAGCGACCGGCATCGCATGCCGTTCGAGATTGTCGAAGCCTCCATCAGGTTCGTGTTTCAGCACGCGCTGGCAGCGCCCGACTTCACCGTCGTCTGGCACGCCGGCGAGCCGCTGGTGCTGCCGGTTGCGTGGTATCGGCAGGCCTTTGCCGCGACCGCGAGCGCTGCGCCCGCGGAGCACTGTGCTCGCCCATTCCATTCAAACCAACGCCATGCTGCTCACCGATGAATGGTGCGACTTTCTGCTGGAGCATTCCGTGCGGCTGGGCGTGAGCATCGACGGCCCGGCCCGGCTGCACGATGCGCGCCGCAAGACGCGGGACGGGAAGGGCACGCACGCGCGGGTGATGCAGGGCATCGAGCTGTTGCAGCGCCGAGGTGTTCCGTTTCACGTGATCGCGGTGATCGGCGAGCAGGCGCTCGATGCGGCCGACGAGCTGGTTGATTTCTTCATCGGTCACGGCATCAGCGATGTGGGCTTCAACATCGAGGAGATCGAGGGGGTCAACAAGGCCTCGACGCTGCAGGCGGACGGCGTGCGCGAGCGATTTGACCGGTTCTTTGCGCGATTGGTCTTGCGGGCGCGCGCAAGCGATCCGCCACTTCGCATCCGCGAGCAGCAGGAGTTGCTGGCCTTGCTGCGCAGCCCGCAATTCGGGCAACTGTCGCACAATTCGCTGAACGAGCCGTTTGCGTTCGTCTCGGTTTCGTCGCGCGGCGATGTCTTCACGTTCTCGCCCGAACTCGCAGGCCTCGCGAGCGAACGCTATGGCGACATGGCGGTCGGTAAATTGCCTGACGACAGTCTCGAGACAATTCTGGATGGCGCGACTTTTCGGAAAATTTGGTCGGATATTGCAGCAGGGACCGCCATGTGCAGGCAGTCATGCAGATATTTCGATCTGTGCCTGGGCGGCGCACCCGTCAACAAACTCGCGGAACATGGCGATTTCGCGAGCACGGAAACGTTGTATTGCAAATTGTCTCATCAAGCCGTCGCAGACGTTGTGCTGTCCGATCTCGAGCGCGAACTGAATTCATGCGAGGCGGCAGTCGCGTCCTGACGCTCGCGGAATCATTTTCTGTTGCAAAGGTGTCGGCTCTGTAGTTGTATTATCGCAGAGTTCTCCTTTGGGGAGCAGTGCGTTGAGTACCCATCACGGTGTCCCGGTCGTCATTGAAGACCCGGCGCGCTCCCCACTCCGCAAGCATCAGTATCGCCGCGACCAGCAGCGCGCGAAGTCCTTCGTCGCGCTGACCGGGGCGGCGGGGCGCGTGTGCCTGGCGCTTCAATCGGCACGGGGGAAAGCCAATGTCCCAGAACACCGCACAATTGCGCGAGGCGTGGAAAAAATTCGAATGCAATCCCGTGGCGCTGGTCGCCATCGACTTCGGTCCTGACCGGATCCGGGTTGCTCCCGGAAGCGAAGAGGCGTGGCGCGCACTCGCGACGGTGCTGAAGGCCTGTCACTACAATATTCGCGTCGACGATACCGACAGCTATTGCTGTCGCGCCATCAAGGGAGGAACGGCGAAGAGCCTTCACTCCTACGGGATCGCGCTGGACCTCAACTGGCAGACCAATCCGTTCAAGCTGACGCCGGACGACCGCGATGTGCGCTATTCCGCGAAGCCGACGCAAGCCGAGCGTGGACAGGACGTCAAGCTCGGCGTTGCCGACACCGACATGACGCAGCCGATGATCCAGGATGTACGGGCGATCAAGACCAAGGCCGGGCAGCGCGTGTTCGAGTGGGGCGGCGCATGGAAAGACCGAAAAGATGCCATGCATTTCGAACTGGACGTCACGCCGGCTGAGCTCGCAGCCGGGATCGATTGGGACACCGTCAAGAAGCCGGCCGGTGCACCTGAGGATGACGAGCCTGATGTCGGCGTTCTCAGCGAAGTCGATGTATCCGCGCAGCCGAACCTGCCTGCTTCAAGAGGGGGACAACCAATGCCGTCGGACGAAATTCTCCGGGTTCTGATCGCCGAGCTGACCAAGCAGTCGGCCGCCAACGCGCCGATCGCGCAGCCTCAGAGCCCGCCGCCTCAGGATCCGCTGCAGCTCGTGCTCGGAGCCCTGCTCGGCAAGGCTGTGCCGAACGCGGCCGGCGCGCCAACTGCCGCGCCGGTGCTGTCGCCGATCGACAGGATGCTCGGCGGTGAAATGCTGGCCGGCAAGAAAACGCCACTGGCCATTCTTGCCTATGCCGCGCTCTCGGTGCTGCAGGCCGTCGGCACCGCCGGGACCGCGACCGGGGCGACCGCAACGCCCACGGGTCAGATCCTGACCACGCTGATCGGCGGATTCGGCGCACTCGGCGTGCTTGGAAAATTCGATCGGGTTGTGCAGCTGCTGGGTCTGATGGCCACCAAACCCCCAAAGTAACGAGCCACCGCAATCCGGTTTGACAACAGCGGCCGTTGCGTTTTGGCCAGGGGATTCCGAGATGCCGATCAATCAGTTTGCGGGCGAAGTTGTCAGCGCCGCCGTCGCCAACGGTATCGAACCCGCGGCGTTGCTCGCCGTGGTTGAGATCGAAAGCAGCGGAAATCCGTTCGAGCAGGACGGCGTCACACCGCGTTTTCTGTTCGAGCGGCATATCTTCCATCGCCAGCTGCAGTCGCGCGCGCCGGACAAGCTGGGCGAGGCTGTCGCGCAAGGGATGGCGCATCACGATTGGCGGCGGGCAACGCAATACAAGGATCAGCGAACGTCAGCCGACCGCATGGTCTTGTTGCAGCGCGCCCGCGCGATCGATGCCGAATGCGCCAACCGCTCCTGTTCCTGGGGCCTGGGGCAGGTCATGGGCTTCAATGCCCCGGAGCTCGGCTTCGCCGATGCCACGTCGATGGTTGAAGGCATCAAGACGGGTGGCGTGATGGCGCAGATCGTGCTGATGATCAAGATCATCAAGCGCAAGAACATTCTCGGCACGCTCAACGCGCACGACTGGGCCGGATTTGCGCTGCGCTACAACGGCAAGGGTTTCAAGGCCAACAGTTACGATACCAAGCTCGCCAATGCCTACGCGCGCTGGGTGGGCAACGTGCCTGCGCCGTCGGCGGGTTCGCCGGTGGTGCCGGTGCCATTGCCAGTGCCGCTACCGGTACCTTCGGCCGGAGTGTTGGTCGAGGGAACAAGCAGCGAGCGTGTTCGGCAGCTGCAGATTGCCTTGAACGAGCGGAACTTCAGCGTCGGCCAAGCGGATGGCGACTTCGGCCCGCTGACGCGCGAGGCCCTCAAGGCGTTTCAACGTGCGAACGGCATCACCGAGACCGGCGCCGCGGATGCGGCAACGCTCCGGGCGCTGGGACTCTCCGACACGGGCGCCGCAGCTGCAGCGGTGTCGCGTCCGCCGTCTGCGGATGCGCTGAAACTTCTGCTCGGGGAACTCCTCAAGCGCGCGACGCCGGCTACGCCGTCTGCCGATAGCGCCGCGCGCGCGACGGATCCGCTCAAGGTTCTGTTGTCCGCCCTGACCGGCTTGCGTGGCACGGGTCAGGCCGGATCGCCCGCGCCACTGCAGCTTTCAGCGATCGACAAGTTGCTCGGCGGTGAAGCCTTGGCAGGCAAGAAGACCGCGCTGGCCGTGGTCGGGCATGTCCTGCTCAGTCTGTTGCAGGTCGGCGGAGTTGTTGGAGCAGCGACCCCGACGGGGCAGATCATTTCGATTGCGCTGACCGCCTTCGGCGCATTGGGAGGCGTCTCCAAGGTCGACCGCGTCATCCAGGCGATCGGGACAATCGCCGCTAAAAAGTAGGCCGGATTCGTCGCTGCT
This sequence comes from uncultured Alphaproteobacteria bacterium, assembly GCA_963774995.1. Lineage (GTDB taxonomy): Bacteria > Pseudomonadota > Alphaproteobacteria > Rhizobiales > Xanthobacteraceae > P52-10. The sequence continues at coordinate 78,319 of CAVZHJ010000008.1, read as the reverse complement.
TACGAGGCGGCGGCGATGTAGCGATCCGGCATGTGATCGCGCAGTCTGGGTGGCAACAGTTCGATCATCAATCCTCCCGGATCGGAACGCATGCCGCCGGTCCGGATGCCAAGGGTCAGCGCCGCGATGACTTTCAGCCGTTCGGTCATCGACATCACGCCGGACAACGATCCATGCAGCAAATCCTTCAAATCATTGGCAACGCCCGATACGAATTGCGGCTCATCCGAGCCGGCAACGGCAGAGAGCGATCTTGCGTCGAATTTTGCCTGGCGGGCACAATGCAAGTGCCGGCCGACGTGCCGGAATCCAAACTTGGCGGGCGCCACGGTCGGCACCAGATCATTGCCATGCACGAGCCGATAGGTGCGCGTGCCCAGCGCCTGATCGTAGCGCGCCGCGAATTCCGGACTTCCGGTGCGCGGCATGCCGAACGTATACACCGCGCGGACTCGTCCCGGGCCGATGCGCTGGGCGTCGAGCACCGCCAGCGCCCCGCCGAGACTGTGTCCAGTGACGAATATCGGCTTGTCCGGGGGAAGGGTCGCGAGCACTGCGTCAATTTTCGCTGCGGCAGCTTGCGCCGCGACGGCAAAGCCTTTGGCGGTTCCGGACGCGGTGATGGCGATGTCGAAATCGGAAATCCAGTCCGCAACAACCAGCGGATCGGTCCCGGCGAATGCGATGATGATCGCGTCCGCGCGATCGCCAACAATCGCCTGCGTGCTCGCTTTCGGCAAAGGCGTTACAATTTCCTCGGAGATAATTCCGCCCGGCGGAATCGTTATTCCCCATGCCCCTGCGATGTCGGCGACTTTCGCGGCCTCGTCGGTTTCGTACGCAAGCTGGCAGGCCCAGGCCATTGCCCGTGCGATCCCGAGATCAAATCTCTCCAGATTTCCGTCAAATTTTTCGAATGCATTTGCTTCATAGTGTTTGCGCGGAAGTTTGGTGAGAAAGCTCATGGGCAGGCGCCACTCGAAGCTCGGGCCGGCAATTCTCAACTGCAACAAACAATTCATTCAAAGCTTGCACTACCGGAGATTGTTAGTCAATCTTCCTCGCGCGAGTGGATTGTCATCCTGAATTTCTCGCGGGCGTCCGCTCGATCGAAAGCTTTCAGTGTTCGTGTCAAGGCATCAGATCAGCCGCGGCACGACGGGAAATTTTGGAGGGCAATGTGACGGACATTTCATCCAGGACCGATGCAACACCAATCGTCACATTGCGAACATTGCTCAACAAGCCCGGCGGCGTCGAGTTACCCGAAGGATTGGCGTCGGCGAGCGGCGGAGCAGAGGAGAAGTACAACAGAGCCGTCGAAAAGATCGAGGAGGAGACCCGCAAGGCCGGTGCAAACGTACTGATTACCGTGCAGGACCGCGAAACCTCGGTGCTGCAAAGCCGCATCGCGGAGCGTGGAGCAGCCGGACCGCCGCTGGAAGCAGGAGGCATCGAAGCGCAGTTCGGGGAGGGACTGACAGGCGGCGACTGGTGGGGCTGGATCAGCAGCGTTTTTGATCATGTCGGCAAGAATGAGTGGCACGCGATCAAGCGTCCGCCCAACGACAAGGTCGGTACGTTCGCAGACGCCGGCCGCATTGCCGCCGTCGCCGACTGGGGCACGAACCTCTACGGCGCTCCGGTTTCGGCCGCGTCCATAAGGAAGACGGGCGGATACGAGATGCTGCTGCATCTCGGCGACATCTACTATTCCGGCACTGACACGGAGACCAAGCAACGTTTCATGGACGCATGGCCGAAGGATGCCGGCAAGGTCAGCCGCGCGCTCAATGGCAATCACGAAATGTATTCGGGCGGCTTCGCCTATTTCGACAAGATCCTGCCTCATTTCCAGCAACCGTCGAGTTACTTCGCCGTGCAGAACAGCCACTGGCTGCTCGTCGGCCTCGATACGGCCCACACCGATCACGGTCTCGACGCCCAGCAGACCGCGTGGTTGAAAAGCGTCGTGCAGCAAGCAGCGCCGCGGAAGGTGATCCTGTTTTCCCACCATCAGCCGTTCTCGCGGCTCGACAAGCAGGGGCCGAAGCTGCAGGCCGCACTCGCCGACCTGTTCCAGAAAAAGAAGATCGCCGCCTGGTACTGGGGCCATGAGCACGATTGCATCATCTACGACAGGCACCCGCAGTCCGGGCTACTCGGCCGTTGCATCGGCCACGGCGGCATTCCCTCGCCGCGCAAGAGCAAGGTGACCGAGGCGGCCATGGAAAAGAAACTTCATGGTATCGCGTGGAAACGGCTCACGGCGAACGCGGACGCGCCATCCTGCCTGGTGCTTGACGGGACCAATCCGCTGGTGAAGGGCGAGGAGGAGAAGTTCGGGCCGCATGGCTATCTGACCCTCGATTTCAACGGACCCGATCTGGTCGAGCGCGTGCATCTGCCGGACGGTACGGAGATTTTCAAAGGCCCCGTGAACTGACGACCTCAATGGTTCACGCCTGACCGGCGGGAGGGAGTGCGGCATGAAGATCGACTGGCACCGCAAGGCCGATGCCGACGGCGTCGGCGAGAGCGCGTCGGTACTGCTGCGGCCGCGCCGCGCCGGACTCCAGAGTGGACTTGAGTCAATCCGGACGGAGAGCGTGGCGGAAGGGAGCATCGCGGGTGAGAGCGAGCGGATTGAACGCCTGGGCGAGGCGCTTGCGCAGGCGCAGCCCATGGTACCGGAAGGTGAACAGGCCGGGCTAAGGGACGAAGTTCTGGCCGGCGCGCGCTCCGGGCTCGCAAAGCTTCATCAGGGAGAATCGCCGCAAGACTTCACGCTCGGCGAACATGTCGGCCTTGAAGCCGTCATCCTGACCAATGGTGAGCGCCCGAGCCTGTTCGTGCGCGACGGCTTCGTCGATCTCAAGGCGCCCGATGTCGGCGACTGGAACAGCGATCTCGATCATTTTCAGAAAGCGATCCGCAAGGTCACTGCATCCGTCGGTCGCATCGACGTTCCGGTGAAGCCGTGGTTCGCCGGAACGTGCTTCGCGATCGCCGAAGGGCTGGTCATGACCAACCGGCATGTGCTGGAGGAGATTGCGAAGGAAGAGGTGCTCGGCAAGTGGACGTTGAACTGGCCGGAGGCCACCACAGTCGATTTCGTCGCTGAAGATGGGGCGACCGCGGCCACCAAATTCAAGATCACCGGCGTCGCCTTTGCGGGCCCAGACCCGATCCTGCGCAATGTCGATTTTTCGCATCTCGACATGGCGATCCTGCGCGTCGATCCGGCGAGCGACGAGAGCGCGTTTCCAAAGCCTGTCATCTTCGAGACGGACGCGGCGCAGCCGAAGGCGCGCCGCGACGTTTATGTGGTTGGCTTTGCGGGACAACCACGGACCTGGCATTTCGGCGGCATACCGCCGGTCGGACACGAAGCCGCGGATGTGATCGCCTCGCTGTTCAACAGCAAGTTCGGCGTCAAGCGGCTGGCGCCGGGCATTATCAAGACTGCGCCCGGTGAGGTTCAAAAGGATGTCAAGCAGTGGATCTGCGCGCACGACGCTTCGACGCTCGGCGGCAATTCAGGTTCGTGCGTGGTGGATTTGGGCGTCGACGGTCTGCGCATCATGGCGCTGCACTTTGCCGGAGCCAATCGCGAGCAGAACTGGGCGCACGCGGTGAGCCGGTTGCACGATCAGCTGTCGGCATTTTCGGCGACATTCGTCGCATGAGCCCGTGACATCGCGCGAGCGGGTCTCAAGGAGAGGCGCCGCAGTGCATTGTCACTCTTGCTCGCCAGCTCTCACGCCGCCACCGTCTCCTGCACACGCCCGGATACCAGCGCAACCGCGTCGCGTAGCGCGCCCGCGTCTGCGCCGTGCTTCGCCGCGTGCTCGGACAAGTGCCGCCGAAACGCGCGCGCGCCGGGCATCCCGTGAAACGCGCCGACGAGATGACGCGTCATCGCATGCAGGCGTGTACCGCGCGCGAGCTCGCGTTCGACGTAAGGCAGATAATCGTCGATCGCGTCCTTCATGGTGCGCGCAGGGTTCTCCTCGCCGAACAACTCGTGATCGGCGTCGAGCAGATGCCACGGCTCCTGATAGGCGGCGCGCCCGAGCATCACGCCATCGACATGCGCGAGATGCGCTTTCGCCTCCGCAATGCTGCCGATGCCGCCGTTGATGATCACCGGCACGTCGGGCATCGCCGCCTTCAGCCGATAGACCAGATCGTAGTCGAGCGGCGGGATGTCGCGATTTTCCTTCGGCGACAGTCCCTTCAGCCAGGCCTTTCGCGCATGCACGACCAGGGCGTCGGCGCCGGCCGAAACCACGGCGCGCGCCAGCGCATTGAGCGCGATCTCCGGCTCCTGATCGTCGATGCCGATCCGGCATTTTACGGTGACGGGAATTGCGACCTTGCCTTTCATTGCCGCGACGCAGTCGGCGACGAGCTGCGGCTCGGCCATCAGGCAGGCGCCGAAGCGGCCGTCCTGTACGCGGTCGGACGGACAGCCGACATTCATGTTGATTTCGTCGTAGCCGAAATCCTCGCCGATCGCGGCGCAGGTCGCCAGATCAGCCGGGTTCGAGCCGCCGAGCTGCAGTGCCAAGGGCTGCTCGACCGGACCGAAACCAAGCAGCCGCAAACGGTCGCCATGGATGATCGCCGCCGTCGTCAGCATCTCGGTGTAGAGCCGCGCGCGGCGCGACAAAAGGCGATGGAAGACGCGGCAGTGCCGGTCGGTCCAGTCCATCATCGGTGCGACGCAGAATCTGTGCATTTGCAACGGCATAGGGTTTCGGGTGAGTGCAAGGGCTCTTAGGCAAATATGGTAGCGCACGCAAGTCTGCCACACCCCGTCATTGTAGTCTGGAAGAAGCGCAGCGAAATCCGGGGCTGAGCCCGTGACAAGAGCCCGGATTGCGTCACAGCCGATGCAGAGCATCGGCGCTGAGATGAACGGTGGCCGAAGACCGCCTACGCCATTCCGGCTACAGCGTTGCTCCTCGCAACGACAGCGGGGCACCCTCCTGCGTCACCGCTGCCGCAGATCGTACCCAAGGCGCGGAAAGTGCACGACGATGTCGCCGAGTTCGGGGTCACTTCGGTGCAGGGCAATCTCGTCGGCGTCTATCAAGACAAGCTCACCCTCGACAGGGTCCCGGCCATAGTCATCGGCGCGGATGCGCACAAAACTGCCGAGCGGCGGATCCTCGGCGAACGGTTTTGATGCGCGCGATTTTGCCGGCTGCGCTGCGGCGGCAATGCTCAGCGCTTCCGCCGCGCTCATCGGCTGTGAGGTGCCGTGGCCAAACGCGCGCATGCGCGCCATCCACTCGACGGATGCGCGGGTAGGGGGCGAGTTCGCGCACGAGGCGTTGACTGCGCGCCGTCATGAACCAGAGCGGGTGGTAGACGGCGAAGTCGGCCACGGTGATCTCCACCCCGGTGATCCAGGCATCGCCGCGGGACAACAGCGCCTCGATCCAGGGCAGTTGTGCGCGGACAAACGGCGCATTCCGCCTGGCCGCGCGCTGCACTGTCGCAGCATCGGGAAGCGGCAGGCCGCGCATCGCTGAGCGGTCCGCCTGCAGGTTTTCCGGAAGCAGGTCCATGTTGGTCCCGGAAACATAAAGCGACATCGGGCGGAAGAACTGGTGCTCGGCCCAGTAGGCGATCATGTCGGCCTGCGCGGAAGCGCCTTCCGGGTAGAGCGAAGGCTGCGGCTTTCGCCGCTCGAGCTCGCGCAGGATCAGCCGCGTGTCGCAGAAAACGTCGGCGCCGATCTGCAAAACCGGCGTGCGGCGGTAGCCGCCGGTCAAAGGCGTCAGGTCGGGCTTTGGCGCAACCGGCGGGATGGTCACGCCGCGCCAGGAAAAACCCTTGTATCCCAGCGCCAGCCGCGCCTTCTCGGCGTAGTTCGAGAAATCGTAGTGGTGCAGGATCAATTCCATCCGCGACGACCAGCCTCACCTTGAAGCGCCTGTCAACCAACTGCAGCACGATGACTTTAAGCGGACACAAAGACTAAAGTGAAGCAACGCTGCAGCCGATCCGTGAAACGAGCTGCTGTCGAAAAAACAGGAGGAGAGCATGCGACTGCAAGACAGGGCGGCCATTGTGACCGGCGCGGCATCGGGCATGGGGCGGGCTTGCGCCATTCTGTTCGCCGAGAACGGCGCAAAAGTGCTTGCCGTCGATCGGCCTGGCACGGACCTCGCGGGTACGGCGCAAGCGCATGAGGGGATTCGTGTGCTTGCAGCCGACATCGCCGAGTCCGGCGCGCCGGCCCGCATTGTCCAGCACGCCTTAAGTGAACTCGGTCGCCTCGACATCCTGATGAACAATGCCGGTGTGTCGCATCGCGCCTTTGTCGAAGAGATGCAGGAGGAGGACTGGGACCGTGTGCTCGACGTCAACGTGCGCGCGCAGTTTCTGCTCTGTCGCGCGGCGATCCCGCATCTGAAAGCATCGGGAAGCGGGCGCATCATCAATGTCGCATCGGTGATGGCAGAGGCGACCGACTTCGGACTTGCCGCCTATTGCGCGTCCAAAGCCGGCGTGGCGGGCCTCACGCGCACGCTTGCACTGGAATTGGGAAAGTTCGGGATCACGGCCAACTATATCGAGCCGGGTGCCATCCAGACGGGGATGACCGCAAAGGCCTTCTCGGATCCGCATATCGCCGAAGTGTGGACCAAAAAGTCGCCGCTACGCCGTCTGGGTCAACCGATCGACATCGCCCGCGGTGCGCTCTTCCTCGCCTCGGACGACGGCGGCTTCATCACCGGACATGGGCTGCGCGTCGATGGCGGCTTGATGCTTAGATGCTGATGCCGCCGATCTGGCAGCCTCAGCGTTTCCGCAGTGGAACAAGTGTTAGCGCGATATCGCAAAGGTCCAGACTGAAGCGACTGCACGCGTCGATGGCGCTTGGCCGGGGCTTGAGCTAGCCTTCGGCACAGTGGAGGAAGCGCTTGTGAATTCAGTCATGGGGGGAAAGGCCCATCGCGAGTCGCTGCTTGATGTGCGCAATCTCTGCGTCTCGTTTCACGACGGCGAGAACTGGTACGAAGTCCTCAAGGATGTCTCGTTCACGGTCGAACCGGGCGAGGTGATCGGCATCGTCGGCGAGAGCGGCTGCGGCAAGTCGCTCACCGCGCTGTCGATTCTTGGTCTGTTGCCGCGGCACGGGGCGAGGCTCACCGGCGAGATGCTGTTTGAGGGCCGTGATCTCGTGAAGCTTTCGGAGCGCGAGATGCGCGACGTGCGCGGGCGCCGCATCAGCATGGTGTTTCAGGAGCCGATGAGCGCACTCGATCCGGTGTTCCCGATCGGCGCACAGATTTTCGAAACCGTGCGCAGGCATTTCAAGGTCGGTCGGCGCGAGGCGAACGAGCGCGTCCTCGCGGCGCTGGAGGCGGTCGGTATCCCGTCGCCTGCGCCAGGCCGTCAACATGTACCCGTCGAGCCTCTCGGGCGGCATGCGCCAGCGCGTGCTGATCGCCATGGCGCTGGTGTGCGAGCCGCGTCTGTTGATTGCCGACGAGCCGACGACCGCGCTCGACGTGACCATCCAGGCGCAGATCATGGACCTGCTGCTGGAGCTCGGCCAGCGCACCGGCACCGCCATCCTGTTCATCACGCACAATCTCGGCCTCGTCGCCGAAAGCTGCCGGCGCATGCTGACGATGTATGCGGGCCAGGTGGTCGAGGACGGACAGGTCCGCGACATTCTTGCGCGTCCGTTTCATCCCTACACCGCAGGATTGCTGACTCGATCCCGCAGGCGGTGCGGCGCAAAAAGCGTGTTGTCGTCCATTCCCGGGCGCGTACCCTCGATCGACGAGATGCCGGCCGGCTGCCGGTTCGCGCCGCGTTGCTCCTATGCCGAGCCGCGCTGCCTCGCGCCGCAGGACCTCATGGAAAGTACTCGGTTGCTCGCCACGTGCGTTGCTGCCGCTTCGGCGAATTCACGCTCGCGGGAGCAGCCTGATGGACGGCGCGCTCGCAGACAAAACGATCCTGAGCGTCGACCGGGCTCGACGTGACGTTCAAGGGCCGCCGCAGGCGCCAGACGATCAAGGCGGTGGTGGATGTCAGCTTTGCCGTGCGCGAGGGCGAGACGTTCGGCGTGATCGGCGAGTCGGGCTCGGGCAAGTCGACGCTCGGGCGCGCCATCGTTTGCCTGCTGCAGCCGAGCGCGGGCGAAATCCTGCATTACGGAAGCGACCCGTTTCAGCTCAGCGCCAACGAGCTGCGGCAGCACCGCCGCGTCGTTCCAGATCGTCTTCCAGGATCCGCAACGCCGCGCTCGATCCGCGCATGACGATCCTCGAGAGCGTGCGCGAGCCGCTCGACGTCGCCGGCATCGGCAGCGCCGGCCGAGCGGCGTCGCAAGGCGCTTGCCATGCTCGACCGCGTCGCGCTCTCGGAAGAACTGGCGACGCGCTATCCGCACGAAATCTCCGGCGGCCAGAAGCAGCGCGCCAACATTGCCCGTGCGCTGGTGCTGGAGCCGCGCCTGATCGTCTGCGACGAAGTCGTGGCCGCGCTCGACGTCTCGATCCAGGCCGACATGCTCAACCTGTTCGCCGATCTGCAGCGCGAGTTCGGCTTGACCTATGTTTTCATCAGCCACGACCTGCGCGTGGTGGCGCATATCAGCGATCGCGTGGCGGTGATGTATGCCGGCAAGCTGGTCGAACTCGCGCCGGCCGAGCCGCTGATGAAGGCGCCGCTGCATCCCTACACCCAGGCGCTGCTGTCGGCCGAACCGGAGCCGCGGGTGCCGGACGGCGGCGTCCGCAGAGCGCATCATTCTCAAAGGCGAAATTCCGAGCCCGGCCACGCCGCCGCCGGGATGCCGCTTCCACACGCGTTGCCCGATCGCCGCACCTGAATGCGCCTCGCTCGAACCGGAATGGCAGGAGTTCGAGCCGGGCCGCTTCGTGGCGTGCCATTTCGCCGGAACGCAACTGCCGCCAAACAAGGACATCGTACGCCAAGTGCCAAACTAACCATTCGCCAAACTAACCATTCGAATACCGCCGCGCGAAAACAGGCGGACTCGAACAAACCGGGAGGACAAGATGAAGAAATCAGACCAGCCATCGACAACGAGGCTCGACCGTCGCGAATTGATCAAGGCGGCCGTCGCAGGCGCCGGCGCGCTCGCACTGCCGTCCGCAGCGTCTCGCACAGGACGCGCCGCGCAAGGGCGGGACGCTGCGGCTTGCCATGCCCTACAACCCGGCTGCGCTCGATCCGATGACCGGCCGCAACCTGCCTGACTTCAACGTGCTCTATGCGGTGTTCGACGCGCTGATCGATTTCGAGCCGCAGACGCTGGAGCTGAAGCCCGGCCTTGCCAAGATCCTGGACGTTCAGCGACCCGAAGACGCTGGTGCTCGAACTCGTCGATGGCGTGAATTTCCACGACGGCACGCCGTTCAACGCCGAGGCCGTCAAGTTCAACCTCGAGCGCTACAAGAACGATCCGCGCTCGAACGTGAAAGCCGACATCGCGTCGGTCGACAGCGTCGAGGTCACCGGCAAGAGCCAGGTGACGCTGAAGCTCAACCGGCCCAACGCCGGCCTGCCGACCATCCTGACCAACCGGATCGGCCTGATCGTCTCGCCCAAGTCCGATGCAGGACAAGGGCGGCAACGTCGACCGCGCGCCGGTCGGCACCGGCCCGTTCAAGTTCGTCAGCTGGCAGGACAACGACAGCTTCATGCTGGTGCGCAACGAGAACTACTGGAAGCCCGGGCTGCCCTATCTCGACGGCATCGACATCAAGATCATCAACGAACTGAACACCGGCGGTGCGGGCGGTGGTCGCGGGCGAGGCCGATCTCGCGATCAACTTGCAGGCGCCGCAGAAGGCGATCGCCGACCGCTCGCCGAACGTGGTCGGGCGAGCCGCGCCGTCGCTGGTGCTCTTTGGCGCCTTCCTCAACTATGGCCGGCCGCCGCTCGACGACGTGCGCGTGCGACAGGCGCTGAACTACGCGATCAACCGCGACGAGATCAACAAGATCGCCGCGGTCGGTCTCGGCCAGGTGTCGAGCGCCGATCCTGCCGAAAGAGCACTGGGCCTGCGATCCGGCGACGCAGAACTTCTATTCATACGACCCCGACAAGGCGAAGAAGCTGCTCGCCGAGGCCGGTCATCCGAACGGCCTCGAGATCGAGACCATCGGCTGGGCCGATCAGACTCGCCATGCAGCGCCAGGAAATCATCATCTCGCAACTCGCCAAGGTCGGCATCCGCATCAAGCTGACGGCGCTTGCGCCGCAGCAGGCGGTGCAGGCCTTCATGATCGAGAAGAAGGGAGCACTGTCCATCAGCCCGTCCTCCGCCTATCCCGATCCGAGCCAGCTCTATGAGGCGCTGTTCGGCAAGACGGCGCTGCGCAACGCCGAGCGGCATCGAGCTGCCGGGATTCCGGGAACTGCTGGACGCGACCATGGCGGCGCAGGATCAGGCCGCCCGCAAGGAGGCGTTCGTCAAGCTGCAGCGCTTCGTGGTCGAGCAGGCGATGCAACTGGTGCAGTTCATCTCGCCGGCCGTATCGGTGGCCAACCCGAAAGTGATGAATTATCAGGACAGCCTGCTTTCGGTGCCGAAGCTGACCGAGATCTGGCTGAAGGCCTGAGCATGATGGGCTTTCACACGCTGATCGGCCGGCGGCTGTTGCAGTTTGTGCCGATCGTCGTGTTCGCGACGTTCGTGGTGTTTTCGTTGCTGCAGTTCGTCCCCGGCGATCCGGCCCTGTCGCTCGCCGGGGACTATGCAACGCGGGAGCGCATCGAGGAGATCCGCATTCAGTACGGCTTCGATCGTCCGCTGGTCGTGCAGTACGGCGCCTGGCTGTGGCATGTCGTGCAGGGCGATCTCGGCGTGTCGCTACTGTCGAATGCGCCGGTCGTCGACCTGATCAGGCAACGGATGCCGAATACGCTTCTGATTGCGACCTACGCGCTCCTGATTGCGACGGCGGTCGGCGTGCCGCTCGGCATCCTGGCGGCGACCCGGGTCGGCTCGCGCATCGACGCGTTCGTCACCAGCGTCGCCTCGCTCGGCGTCGCGCTGCCGAGCTTCTGGCTCGCGATCCTGCTGGTTGCGAACCTGTCGCTCGGCCTGCATCTCTTCCCGGCGACGGGCGCGCGGCCGTTCAGCGTCGACCCGCTGCTCGCCATCAAACATGCAACCCTGCCGGCGATTGCGCTCGCCGTCGGCGTGATCGCCGAACTCGCCCGTCAGGTTCGCAGCGCGTTGATCGAAGTGCTCGGCTCGCAATATGTGCGCACCCTGCACGCCAAGGGACTCGGTCCGATGGCGATCCTGTGGAAGCACGGGCTGCGCAACATCAGCGTGACACTGCTGACGCTGGTCGGCCTGCAGGTGAACCGGCTGTTTTCCGGCGCCGTGGTGATCGAAGCCGTCTTTGCAATTCCGGGCGCCGGAAACCTGATCGCCTACTCGGCGATCAACAAGGATTTTCCGGTGGTGCAGGGCGCCGTCCTGGTCTTCGTCGTTATCGTCATCGTCATCAACCTGCTCGTCGATATGCTGAGTGTGTTGCTCGATCCGAGGGTGGCCCAGGAATGACTGGCGAATGAACATCGAATGAGCAACGAGACCATCATTGCGACGCCTCGCCCGCGAAGGGTCCGCCCCAGCCTGTGGCGGACTGTGCGGCGCGACCTGCGCGCGGTGTTGAGCCTTGGCTATCTTGCGCTGCTGCTGTTCGTGTCGATCCTTGCAGCCAGGGTTGCACCCTACTCACCGATCGACGGGAACATGGCGGAGCTGCTGATGCCGCCGAGCGCGGCACATTGGCTCGGCACCGACGATCTCGGACGCGATGTGTTGAGCAGGCTGATCTGGGGCGCGCCGAACTCGCTCTATGCTGCGACATTCGCTGTTGCTGTGGCGGTTGTGCTCGGTGTTCCGGTCGGCCTGATCATCGGCTTTGTGGGCGGCTGGCTCGACGAGATCGTCAGCCGCTTCATCGACGCGCTGCTGTCGTTTCCGCCGATCGTGCTGGCCATCGCGGTCACCGGTGTGCTCGGCATCGGGCTGACCAATGCCATGCTGTCGGTCGGTATCGTCTTCGCGCCGGTGCTGGCACGCATCGTTCGGGCGCAGACGCTGATCGTCAAGCAGGCAGTCTATGTCGATGCTGCGCGCGCGTTCGGCGCATCGATTCCACAAATCATTGTTCGTCACATCGTGCCGAATGCGATTCAGCCGGTGATCGTGCAGGTCACGCTGATGCTGGCCATAGCGCTCCTGGCTGAAGCCAGTCTCAGTTTCCTGTCGCTTGGCGTGCAGCCGCCGCAGGCCAGTTGGGGCGGCATGCTGGCGCGGGCCTACAACTACATCGAAATCGCGCCGGCCCAGATGTACGCGCCGGGTTTTGCGATCCTGGTGACGGCGCTCGCGTTCAATGCGCTCGGCGAATTGATGCGCGTGGCCCTCGATCCGACCATGAAGCGACGGTAGGGGTGGCGAGCCGGCACACCGTCCGGATGAACCGGTCGGCGGGACTGGCCGACCAAGCTCCTGGAAGGAGCCGACCATGCTTGAGTGGATGATTGGACTACTGGCGGTTGCGACCGTGATCGCAAAAGTTCTCGAATTTTTCGACCTGATCGACCCGTTCGAACTCATCGTCGCCGTGCTCAAGCTGACAGCCGGCCTTTTGTTCGCCGTCGGCGCGTTCTTCGTCTACCGGGTGCGGCGTCGCACCAGGGAAAAGAGGTCATGTCGTCATGGCGAAGGAGTCATGGGGTGCCCTTTGGCCGCTTCGGCCGGACCGGCAACGACTTTGAAACCGGCTGACCAAAGCGCGAACTGTTCGCTGCCATCCTGGTAAGGATTTGTCTCGGCTGGCTGCCTGTTGAAGGCCGCGAGCTTGCCGCGCTCGAACGGGTCGCCGTCGTCGTCGGTCATGATGTTTCTCCACATGAGGCAAGTTCAACGAACGGCAGGCTGAGCCGGTTCCCGTTTGGCGGCATGCGCCACGGGCTGAACCGCCGGTTGCGGCCGCGCGACCAAATTACCGGAACTCGTCTGTGAGGATTGCCACACGGACTGTGAGATAAATCACAGTTGTCGGCGGTGACGTGCGGCAGTCTCAAGGCGGACTGGCTGGCAAAACTCCGGGAGGATGTCGTGCGGAGCATGACCAGTTACGATATTGCGGCGAATCGCTTCCTGCTGGTCGGCTGCACGGGCATCGTGACGCCGATCGGGACGCTCTTGATCGCAGCGTTGCGATGATCGGCGTCAAAGCGTCGTCTTGCCGAAGAGAATTCAAAGCCAACGACACACGCGGACTTGTGCTGCGGATGGAAGCTGTATCTGATAGTTCTTGTGAATGTGACCGAGGGAGATTTCCATGATGAGTCACTTCAAGGCGGCCGCTGCTGCCGCAAGCTTGTTCGCCATCATCGCCTGTAACCCCGCGTTCGCCGAAAATCGCCTCGCGCTGGTGATCGGCAATTCCGCCTACCGCGCGGTCACGCCGCTGCCGAATGCGGAGAACGATGCGAAGCGAATGTCCGAGCTGCTCGGCTCTGCCGGGTTCGAGGTGATGAACACGCCGGACCTGTCGCAGGACGACCTGCGCAAGACCATCGGTGAGTTCGCCGGCAGGCTTGCCCAGAAGGGGCCGGATACGGTCGCGCTGGTTTTCTATGCCGGACACGGTATCCAGGTCGACGGTGAGAATTTCATCGTGCCGGTTGATGTCGATCCGAAGCGCGAGGCCGATATTCCGCTGCAGGCCGTGCGGCTCAACGATGTGCTGAACGCGTTGAATTCGGTGCCGAACAAGATGCGGATCCTGATGCTCGATGCCTGCCGCAACAATCCGTTCCCGTCGATCAACCAGACGACCGGCCGTGGGCTTGCGATGGTCGACACCAAATCCGGTGCGCCCGGCACGTTCATCTCCTATTCCACCTCGCCGGGTGCTGAGGCAGAAGATGGCACCGGCGCAAACAGTCCTTACACGACAGCGCTGTTGAGAGTAGCGCGCGAACCCGGTTTGCCGATCGAGGAGGCATTCAAGCGCGTGCGCGTCTCGGTGGCCGATACGACCCAGGGCCGTCAGGTACCGTGGGAGAGTTCTTCGCTGACCAGCGACTTTCGATTCTTTGACGGGGCCAACCAGGGGTCCGGTCAGGCGCAACCCGTGAGCCAGACGGCGCCGGGTTCTGCCGGCGCAGTCAAGCCTCGTTCGACGCGATCGGTCGACGAGTGGAAGCGCGAGTTGCAGGGTAAGGAGGCGCAGACGGCCTATCAGCTTGTGATCGCCGATGACACGATCGAGGCCTATGAGGCATTCGCCGCCACCTTCGCGCAGTCGCCGTTCGTCGTGCGGGTACGCCTGTTGGCCGATCGCCGTAAGGAAATGGTCGCATGGAATACCGCTGTGATCGTCAACACCGCGGCCTCCTTCCGCGCCTTCGTCGCCAGCTATCCGGGCAGCGACCTCTCCGCGACCGCGCGCAAGCTTGAGGATCGCATCCGCAATCGTTCGCTGAATGCGAACGCAGCGGTGGTTCCGACGCAGGCCGCGGTTGCGACTGCGCCAGGGGCGCCAAATGCGACGCCGATCCCGGCGAGCCTGCCGACCAACGTTGCAACGGCGCCGGCGACATGCCCCTGCACCGTTCAGCCTGCGCCTCTGAAGAAGAAGGCCGACACCAAGCCGCCGGTGAAGAGGGCCGAGACCCCGCCGCCGCGTCGCCGCCCGCCGACTGACGACGATATCGCCCGCGGAGGCCCGGGCGCGGATGTGATCGTGCCTGCGATCATTGGCGGCGCGATCATCGGTGGCGGAATAGCCGGGGGCATGAGCGGCGGCCGTGGCTCAGGCGGGCATTACCCGCCGCAAGGCGGATATCGCCCGCCGCCATCGGGCGGAATGATGACGCCGCATTCGTCGCCGTACTATCGGTGAGACATTATTCGGCAGGTTGAGAACGCGCCGGGCGATCGCGCCCGGCGCGTTTTCTTTGCCCCGTCTCGCCCATCGCGCCATCGGCGAATGACGAACGACACGACGGCCTTTCATTCAAATTGAACGAAATCCGGTGCCGAACCGGTATCGATTTTCCGGAATGCTTGACCGTTCCAGAAACCGGAACGAGGGCGGCGGCGTTGCAATCATTCACCAAAGACCGGAACACGAATGCGGCGATGCTCGACGCGGAAGGTTATGACATGAACAGCCTTCGTGTTCTCGTTCCGATGACGGACGCGGAGATCGAGGATCTCTTCCGCCGTCACGGCTATACCGTCCGTGTCGACGAGCTCGTGTTCACTGCGCAAACGATCGATGATTTCTGGTTCGCGCGCTACGAGGCGTGGGACGATCCCGGGACGGTCGCCCGGCACGAGCCGGGGCTATTGATCGTCACCAACGCGCGGCCGCGCAAAGAGGCCGCGCGGCGTGATGTCGTGGTCGTTGGATTTGTCATGGTGCGCGTGGTGCTGGGCATTGACCGGCAGGAAAGCGACCTGTTTGTCGATCTCCCCGAGATGCCGATCGCACGAACATTGCTACTGGCCACGGCTCCGCGCAAGGAGCCGGCCTGATACGCCCGAAGCTCTTACCAAACGATCCGCGAATAGTTTGCGCCGCGCTGATCCAACTCGCTCGCAATCTGATCCGACCATTCGCGCCAGTCGCGGTTCTCTCGCACCTGGAACAGCCGGTCTTCCGGATTGCCGTCGTCTTCGTCGAGCGCCAACTTGACCGCCTGATACAGCATCAGCAGGCCGTAGGTTGAAAGCTGTTGAATATCCATCGCGCCCCGGTCGAGAGTGAGTTCTGTCATGACTGCGCCTCAATGAAAGCTGTTGCACTTCCGTCCACCCGGACAACGATTCAACAGGCGTATTGGGCAACGGCATGCACGGATGGCGGCAAAATCTGGGCAGATTCGCTGCTTAGGGCGCCCGGCCCGTGGTGCAAAGTCTCCCGGCAGGCAAAATTGCCGGCGGATTCGCCGGGCGTCCTTCCGTTTTCGCAAGGGGAGGTGCCATGCCCGGTGGTTCCCTCGAAAGCCGCGCTGCGCTAGGTCAAGGCCATGACCTATCCGTTCGACGACACCTGCCGGGAGCGCGTCGCCACGCTCTGTGCGGCGTTCGACCGGCTGCCCGGCAGCGAAACCGGCCATTCGCTGAAGCGCGCGGCGGTAGCGATCGCGCTGATCGAATTGGACAAGGCGCCCGGCGAGGCGGCATTTCTGCTGACGAAGCGGACAAGCAAGCTGCGCGCTCACGGCGGCCAGTGGGCGTTGCCCGGCGGCCGCTGCGACGAAGGGGAGACGGTTGCGGAGGCGGCGCTGCGCGAACTCGACGAAGAGCTCGGCCTGCGTCTTGGCGCCGACGCGGTGCTCGGCACGCTCGACGATTATCCGACCCGCTCCGGCTATCTCATCACGCCGGTCGTGATGTGGGCGGGCAGGGACGCCCGCGTGCGCCCCAATGCGGACGAGGTTGCGTCCGTGCACCGGATACCGCTGCGGGACATTGCGCCGGTCGATGTCGTGAGTTTCGTAACGATCCCCGAGAGCGACCGGCCGATCGTGCGCATCCTCATTAACGGCAACCACGTCAATGCACCGACAGCGGCGCTGATCTATCAGTTTCGCGAGATGCTGGCCGGACGGCAAACGCGCGTCGCCGAGTACGAGCAGCCCGTGTTCGCCTGGCGCTGAACCGAAACTTCAGCAGGCAGCGACAGGCTGCAGGCGTTGTCCGTACACGCGGACGGCAACGGACTTCGGCGCTTGCGGCCGCGGCGAATTCTTTGCCGCCACCAGAATGAGCGTGAGAGGTTGGCCTCCGATGCGAGAGGTCAGCAGATGTCCGCTCCGCAGCAACGAGATCACGAGGTAGGCGACGCAACCGCTCGCGATAGCGGATATCGTTGCAGCAATAGCGGCGGAGATCAGCAGCAGCGACAAGGCGGGACCATGCATGTTCGGCGTTAAAGCATCACTCGCCAGACCAACTCCAGGTTCGAGCAATGGTTCCGATTTTGGCGTGACACCGCAACAATCAGCGCAACGCTGCGCGTTCATCCGCTCGCCGTACGAAAAAGAGCGCCATCGTGTCCGATGGCGCTCTCGATTGTAACAATTCAGCGAGATGGCTGAATCGTGAATTTCAGATCCGGGTCGCGGTCCAGGTGCCTGCACACGGTCCGCCGCGCCAGGTGCCGGAGCCGCCCGCATCGGCCAGCTTGCCGGAACCGAATGCGCGCTTGATGCCTTGAATAATCGTGACGGTGATGCCGCCGTGCTGCGCGACCCGACCGCTCACGCCAACCTCGGAATGTCCCGACGCCACACGGCCGTCGCTGATCTGGATCGGCAGCGCCATACCGACGTCGCAGACGCCCTTGGTGGTGACGATGCTAACCGACCATGAACCATCGAACGATGCAACCGCTGGAGCTGTGCTGGCTCCGACGATGACGCATGCCGCGAACGTGCCGGCGACGATGCGATTCTTCAGGAATGTCTGCAAAATAAAGTCCCTTCAGTGCGAGCCGAAGCGCGCGGTTCCTCTTTGGCAAATCCGTGTCGCTGATTTGGTTCCCGCGTCCCGCGAAAAAACCCGCAACAATCGACGACAGTTCATGGCCGCGTTTCTAGGCTAAATGAGGCAACACCAAGGCACGGACATGTCGGGTGTCGCATGACCGGTACTCTGCATGGAGCCTTGCGAAAATCGACTGCTTCGATGTTCCCCCTTCGATAACCACAAGAAAGGCCGCCGAGCGGAGTATACCGTCGGCGGCCCCAAACGCCGGACAATTGAAATCAAGTCCAAGACGCGTGACACACATGGACTTCTATCCGGTGCGCGCCGTTGTGTGACCGTCCGGGTGAGCCGTCAAAGCGATCCTCGCCTTAACCTAAAGCGTCAACATTAACGGCAGTACGGCGGCGCAAGACGCGGCAGTTCGCGACGGAACCAGACGCTCGCGCCGGGTCCCGCGATATTGCCTGCCGACGGGCGATGGTTCACGATGCGGCAAATCGCAAGGACAAGAGACTATTGGAGGTCCGCCGGTGTTGAGATCGAAGCTTTTGCTGCTTGCAGCAGTCGTCGGTGCGGCATTGCCCCTCACGGCGCAGCAGGCCGAAGCGCAATCCTATCCTGAACGTCCGATCACGCTGGTGGTGGCCTTCGCGCCAGGCGGCTCGACCTCGATCGTTGCGCGCGCGGTATCGGACAAGATGAGCGAGGCGCTGGGTCAGAAGATCATCATCGACAACCGCGCCGGTGCAGGCGGCACCATCGGCACCAAGGCCGTCGCAGGCAGTGCGCCTGACGGCTACACCATCGCACTCGGCTACACCGGCACGCTGGCGATCGGTCCCACGCTCTACATCAATGCCGGTTACGATCCGCGCAAGGATTTCGCGCCCATCGGCATGATCGGCAACGCGCCGAATTCGCTGGTGGTGCATCCCTCGTTCCCGGCCAAGACGGTTGCCGAACTGGTCGCCTATGCGAAGACCAATCCTGACAAGGTGAACTTCGGCTCGGCGGGTGTTGGGACGGCAAGTCACGTCTCCGGCGAATATTTTGCCACCGCCGCGGGTATCAAGCTCGTGCATGTCCCCTACAAGGGAACAGGACCCGCGTTGACCGATCTGCTCGGCGGGCACATTCCGATGGCGTTCGCGCCGGTGCCGGCGACCCACGCCAACATCGCGGCAGGCACATTGCGCGCACTTGCGGTGACCAGTGCTGCGCGATCCAGCCTGATGCCCGAGGTGCCGACCATTGCCGAGTCCGGTCTGGCTGGATTCGATGCGTCGCTTTACTACGGTCTGGTCGCGCCCGCCGGCACGCCGCGGCCGATCGTCGACAAACTGAACGCGGCGCTGCGTGCGGCGCTCGCGTCAGATGACGTGAAGAAGCGGCTGGTCGCCGACGGCACCGAGGTGACACCGAGCACGCCGGAGGAGTATGCAGCTTTTATCGACAAGGACGAAATCAAATGGTCCAGGATCGTGAAGGCGAGCGGCGCGAAGGGCGACTGATTTTTTGAGCCACGGTACCAGTGCGCGGAGCGCGCGCTTCGTCTGGATTCAATGTTGCACCTGAACCTCTTGCGCACAAGAATCTTGCGCCTGTGGCTGCTGCCGGCCGCGTTGCCGTTGCTGGTGACGATGACTCATGCGCAGCAACCGGCCATGCCGAGAGACGCTCCGCCCGCGGCGACGGCGGCGAGTCCGCAGGCGATGGCCGAGTATCGCCGCAGACTGCGCGACTATACGCTGGCGTGGCAGAGTTTCGACGTCGCTGCCGGCGCCTACTGGAGCGAGATTGTCGAAAAGCGGCGTGCGCGGCTGACGAAGCGGCGAAACGGACAAACGGTTTCGCTCGACGACTATGTGCTGACGCAGCCGCCGGTTTATGGCGGTCCACCGCGTCCGGTCGACCCAATGGCGCCGGACAGGCTGCCGCCGGCGACGCGCGACACGAAGTATGTGCCGACGATTCCGGAGATGCTCGCCTCGGCCCGGAAGTATTTTCAGTTCGCGCCGCAGCGGCCCGCAAGCGAGATCGAATTCAAGCGCGCCTATGCGAAGGCTGTCGCCGCGGAAGGCGTGTTGCCCGACCTGGCCGTAAGGCTCTACGCCTTCGAGACCGGCGGCATCGGCACCTATGATGTGCAGTCGGGCCTGTTGAATGCGCGGCCCGGCGCAAAGCCGCTGTCAGCGGCGGTCGGCTACAACCAGTTGCTGATTACGTTCACGATGCATCTGCTTGCCGATCATGGCGACGATTTGGTGCGGGCGTTGACGGCGAAGGCGGCGGCCGCGGCCGGCGTGCAGCGAGAGGCGATGACGGCGAAGATCGCCGCGCTGAGACGGATGATCGCGTTCAGCCGCACGGTGCCGGTCGATTGGAATTCCCGGGAAAAGCTCGGCGAGACACAGCAGGGCTGGGGTGTGCAAGTGATGCTGCTGGACATCGACGTCGGACCACTCCTGCAGGCACGCAAGCTGATCGGCTCGGTCCGCTACGCGCGCATGCACGGATATCGCGAGCAGCTCAGCGCGGCCGAGTTGCAGATGATGAACCTGATGGGCGACGGCAGCGGGCTCGACATCATCACGATGCCGCAGGCCCTGCGCGATCAGGTGCCGACGTCCAATTTCTTCCAGCGGCGCGGCTATGAGCGCAATACCGTCGCCATTCGCTACAACACGGTCGCGAAGCTGCTGGCCGTGACCGATACGCGCATGGACGCCGCCGTTCAGCAGCCGGGTGCCAGGGATCTCGCGGCAAGCTTTTAACTTTGTCGGCTATTCTGGCTGGCATTCCGGGATGCTCTGAAGGAGCAGACCCGGAGTGGCGAGCGGTGAGCCTCGCCAAAAAGAAAAAAAGCCGGCTGGCGCCGGCCTTTGGGATGCGAATCCGCAGCGCGTCAGAAGCGATAGTTGATGCCGGCGCGCAGGATATGATCAGTGAATTTGCTCGAGACCGTGCCGGTAGTTGTCGACACGGTGGTGGTCCGGAGCGTTGCGTTGTTGTTGTTGATCGGGGTGTCGACCACGGTTGTCGATGCAGCACCGGTTCCACTGCCGCCGCTGAATCGGCCGAGATCCATGTAGAGATACTCGAGCTTGAGGGTCCAGTTGCGATCGAGCGCGCCTTCGACGCCGGCGCCCGCGGTCCAGCCGACGCGCGTGCTGTTCGATGACAGCGCCACCAGCGGCTGTCCGTTGATACCCGTCACGTAGCTTGATTCGATATTGCCGTAGGCCAGACCGCCGGTTGCGTAGAGCACAACGCGGTCCATCGGCAGAAAGCCGACCCGGCCGCGCAAGGTGCCGAACCATTTCAGCTCATGGCTGGCGGAGCCAAACGTAGATCCGGCCGCGCAGTTCGCGACACCACAAACACTGAAGCTGCCGCGCTCGGCGCTGCCCTGGAAATCCGTCTCGAGACCGAGCAGCCAGGAACGATCGACCTGCCAGTTGTAACCGAACTGTCCGCCGCCGACGACACCATCGACTTTGGCGCGACCGCTTGTGGCGGCCGAGGCGGTGGTGGTCGCGACCTGCGGGAACGCTCCCAGTGCCGGCAGTCCGATGAGCGCGCCGTTGGCAAGCGGTCCGCCGGTCGCCGGGAAATCACGGAACAGCTGCGTGGTCGCTGTCGATGTGGTGGTGTCGGCCTGGTCCGTCGTGGCGCGGCCCCAGCTGTAGCCGACGTTGCCGCCCACATAGAAGCCGGTCCAGTTGTACACTGCGACCACCGGCGGTGGCGCCTTCACGGGCATCCGCATGTCAGCTGCGGACGCGAAGCCCGCGCTCATCACCAGGACGCTGGCTGTGATCAACGATCTCATCATCGCAACCCCCTCGATACGCCGCGTCCGAGAAATCCCCGGATCCAGCGTGCGCGGAAGGTCCCGCAATGGATTTGGTATTGCAAGCAAGTTCCCGAAATTTTGCCCGATTATTGGCGGATGTTGCGTTTTTATCGCGGCTGTAGGAACGTGTCGAAGAGAAGGGCCGCAGATCGCAAGGATCAATAAAATCCCTTTTATTTCAATGTCTTGACTTCATTTGCGCGGGGACCGAGGGATAGGCATCGATCGTCAGGCCGCGTATAAGCTTGGCCGGAACGGGTGAGTCGGGTGGAAGGTCGATGCGGGATACGTTCGATGACATCGATCGCAAGCTGATTGCACTTCTGCAGGAAAATGATCGCCTGTCGCTGGCAGACCTCAGCAGTGCGACGGGCAGCGCTTCCTCCACGATCAACGACCGTATCAAGCGCCTCGTGCGCAACGGCATCATCACCGGCTTTCATGCCCGGCTGTCGAGCGAGGCGCTGGGACTTGAACTGCTGGCCTTCGTGCTCATCGGCTGGAGCGATCCGAAGGTCGAACCCAAATTCATCGAGCAAATCCAGCGGTCTGCGGATGTGCTCGAATGCCACCACATTACCGGCGCGTGGAACTATATGCTCAAGGTGCGGGTGCGCACCACGCGCGATCTCGAAGCGTTTCTCGCCAATACGGTGAAAGCGATCGAGGGTGTGCAGCGCACCGACACCATGATCGTGCTGTCCTCGGCGAAGGAAACCTGGGCCATGCGCGTTCCCGACTGATGGAAGCGTGTTTTTAACAAGCTGTTTTACAAACCTGTGTTCTGATCGGCCTTCAAAGCGTCTCGCTTGCGCCATTTCTCTGGTGCCGCGTTCGGAGTCCGTGGCTGAGCTTGCTGCGGCTGGTGAAGGAATTTCAAATCATCGGCGGCGCGAGCCATGAATTCGGAGAAATCCCTATGAGAAGATTGGCTGTCGTCACCGCCATTGCCTGCGTTTTCGCGCTGGTTGCGCCGGCGGTCCAGGCCCAGCAATCCATCAACGTGCTGACCGGCGGCACATCCGGCATCTATTACCCGCTCGGCGTCGCGCTCGGAAAAATCTACGGCGACAAGATTCCGAATGTGAAGACGCAGGTGCAGGCGACCAAGGCCTCGGTCGAAAACCTCATTCTGCTGGAGCAGGGCCGCGGCGAAATCGCATTCATCCTCGGCGACGCGCTGAAGGCAGGCTGGGATGGTGACGAGGACGCCGGCTTCAAGGGCAAGCTCGGCAAGCTGCGCGCGATCGCAGCGATCTATCCGAATTACATCCAGCTTGTCGCGACCAAGGACAGCGGCATCACGACGGTCGCCGACCTGAAGGGCAAGAGCTTGTCGGTCGGCGCGCCCAAATCCGGCACCGAACTCAACACCCGCGCGATCCTGAAGGCGGCGGGCCTCGGCTATGCCGATGTCCGCAAGGTCGAGTATCTGCCGTTCGCGGAATCCGTCGATCTGATGAAGAACGGCCAACTCGCCGCGACGCTGCAATCGGCCGGCCTTGGCGTGGCCAGCCTGCGCGATCTCTCCAATGCGATGGGCGTGACGGTGGTGTCGGTACCGAAAGCGATTGTCGACAAGATGGGCCCGCCTTTCATGGCGATGAAGATCCCTGCGAATACGTACAAGGGGCAGGACAAGGATATTGAGACGGCCGGGCTGCCGAACTACCTCGTCACGCATGCCGGCGTCTCCGACGAGATGGTGTACCAGATGACCAGGCTGGTGTTCGAGTCGCTGCCGGAGCTTGCGGCCGCGCATGCCGCGGGCAAGGCGATCAAGCTCGAGACCGCTCTGGCCGGCGTGCCGATTCCGCTGCATCCCGGCGCGGAGCGCTACTTCAAGGAAAAAGGCCTCAAGAAATAATCGGCCGATCGGCGGCTGGTGCGGTGGTTCAGAAGTTCGCTTCACCCTTGCCGCGAGTCCATCAAGCGAACTTCTGAACCATAAACCACACTGGAATCATGAATTTGCTGGTGTCCTTGTCGAATCCGAAGTTCGCAAAGAGCTAGCCGCTTGGTGGTGCGAACTTCGGATTCGGGACACTGGATGAGCGTTTGCTTTATCGCCGGCGCGGTGACCAAGGCGCTGCAGGTGACAGCCTTCACGCTGGTGTGGACGCATTCGGTCGAGAGGACCGACTGGCAGGAGGATTGGCGCGTGTCGCAAGACGGCCTCACGCTGGTCGAGGCGCGCATCAAAGGCTCCGGCGCCGGCATCGACCCGCCACCCGATGCGCGCCTGATCGATGGCTGGTGGCGCTGGACTCCGGCCCCGGTCAACCACAGCGAAGTGGTCCTGGGTCACTCTGGCGCGGTGGGTGACTGGCGGATTTGCACGGCCGGGACATGCGCACCGCTGCATGCGACAATCGGGGCGGACGCCAGGGCAGGTCCCGTCATCATGCGGCGCTGTCCGGCCAAATAATCTGACGACGTCTGTCGATTTGGCCGTCCGCCGTCCGACTGGTTGATGGGCCAGGATGCCCGCAATCGAATGGAGCGACCCATGCAGTATCTGCTTTTGATCTACAGCAATGAAGCCGCCTACGACGCCCGCCCGCAGGCGGAGGTGGCTGCGATGATGGCCGACTACGGCACATTCACCCAAGGCATCGTCCAGAGCGGAAATTTCAAGGGCGGTGAACGGCTCAGACCGGTCTCGACGGCGACAACCGTGCGTGTGCGCGACGGCAAGACGCTGACCACCGATGGCCCGTTCGCGGAGACGCGCGAGCAGCTCGGTGGCTTCTACGTGATCGACGCAAAGAATCTCGACGAAGCAACGGCGATCGCCGCGCGCATTCCAGGCGCACGCCTGGGCAGCGTCGAGGTGCGGCCGATCTGGATGATGGGCGAGCCGTGACGCTGATGCAGGCGTGAGCGCGATCGACATCGAAGGCGTGTTTCGCGCCGAGGCGGGTCGCGCGCTTGCGACGTTGATCCGCCTCGTCGGCGATTTCGAATATGCCGAGGATGCGCTGCAGGATGCCTTCGCGGCGGCCTTGGTGCAGTGGCCAGGCGAGGGCATCCCGCACAATCCGCGCGCCTGGCTGGTCGAGGTCGGCCGCCGCAGGGCGATCGATCGCATTCGCAGACAAAGCTCCTGGCAGGGCAAGCAGCGCGAGTTGCAGGCAGAGGCGGCCATCGGCGCACAGGTGGACGACCCCGAAGAGCAGCTTGTCGCCGATGACATGCTGCGGCTGATTTTCACCTGCTGCCATCCGGCGCTGAATATGGAGGCGCAGGTCGCGCTGACCTTGCGGGCGGTGTGCGGGCTCGCCACCGCAGAAATCGCCCGCGCGTTTCTCGTCGGTGAAGAAACGATGGCGCAGCGGCTGGTGCGGGCGAAATCGAAGATTCGCACCGCGAAATTCCGTATGAGACGCCGGATGCAGCAATGCTCGACGAACGCGTCGATGGCGTTCTCGCGACCATCTACCTCGTGTTCACCGAAGGCTATGCGCCGACCGAGGGCCGCGACTTGCTGCGCGAAGATCTGTCGCGCGAGGCGATCCGGCTTGGCCGCCTGCTGCATCAGTCGATGCCGCACCGGCCTGGCGTGCAGGGCCTGCTGGCGCTGATGCTGCTGCACGATGCGCGGCGGTACGCGCGATCGACCGCAACCGGCGACATCATTCGCCTCGAAGATCAGGACCGCAGCCTGTGGAGCAGCGTGCAGATCGTCGAGGGCGCAGCACTGGTCGAGCGGGCGCTGCGCGCGCCCGGTACGCCAAGTCCGTATGCGGTGCAGGCGGCGATCGCGGCATTGCATGCGCAGGCGACAAGCTACCCTGCGACCGACTGGCGTCAGATCGCGGGTCTGTACGATGTACTGATGCGGCTGCAACCGTCACCCGTCATCGCGCTCAATCATGCGGCGGCGATATCGATGGTGGATGGGCCGCAAGCGGCGCTCAACCTCGTCGACTCGCTCGCCGCGCGCGAGAAACTCGCCGGCTATCATCTGTTGCCGGCGGTGCGCGCGGACCTGCTGGTGAAGCTCAAACGCAATGGCGAGGCTGCGGCCGCCTATCGCGAGGCAATCGCGCTGGCGAAACTGGATCCCGAACGTCGCTGGCTGGAGAAGAGGCTGGCGGAGTTGGGGTAGGGGAAGCGACAAAATTCCGGGTCGGCCTCGCGAACGCGAGGACCGATACGCCGTGAGGTCAAATTCGTGCGAAGCGAAAGTTGCCTCTAATCACCGATGCGGAGGCTATGGGCCCTGCGTTCGCAGGGACGACAACTTACCTCGCCTGCGCGTTCTTCCTGGCGCGGCTGTTCCTGAGCGCGGCTTCCTGCTGTTGCGCGTGACGCGCGGCCTCCGGTTGGAGCCGGGCGGCTAGAATCTTGTCGATACGGCGGCCGTCCATGTCGACCACTTCGAAGCGCCAGCCGTCGCGCTCGAAGCTGTTGCCGACTTCCGGCAGCGTACCGAAATCGTGCAGCACGAAGCCTGCGACGGTGTGGTAGCTGCGGATTTCCGGCACCGGAATTGAAAGCAGGTCGGCGAATTCGTCGACCGGCATCCAGCCCGAGATCAGATAGGAGCCGTCGTCGCGCTGCACGGCGGCGGCCTCGGCCGGACCTTCCTCGGTCTTGAAGCTGCCGACGATCGATTCGAGAATGTCGGCGCTGGTGACGACGCCCTGGAACGCGCCGTACTCGTCGTACACGAACCCATGTGCACGGGGGAATCCTTCAGGATCGCGACCACGTCGCGTGCATCGGCGAACTCCGGAATCACCGGCGCTTCGCGCACGAGACTGCGGATATCGGGCGTTCCGCCGGACATGTAGGCGTCAAGCAGATCCTTGGCCTGGACGATTCCGAGCGGATGGTCGCGATCGCCTTCATGTGCGGGTAGCCGCGAATGCGGACTGTCGGCGAAGGCCTCGCGGATCGCGTCGAAATCGTCGGTCAGGTCGATCATGTTGACATCGCGCCGCGGCGTCATCACAGCGCCCACCGGCCGGTCGCCGAGCCGCATCACGCCCGCGATCATTTCCTTCTCGCCGGGCTCGAGCACGCCGGCGTTTTCGGCTTCCACGATCAGTGTGCGGATTTCGTCCTCGGTGATCTTCTCTTCCTTCTTGCCGCGATGGCCGAGCAGCCACAGCAGCGCCCTGCCGGACAGGTCGAGCAACACGACCAGCGGCGAGGAAATCTTTGCCAGCAGCGTCATCGCCGGCGCGACCTTCAGCGCAACGGCTTCCGGATCGCGCAACGCGATCTGCTTCGGCACAAGCTCGCCGACGATCAGCGATGCGTAAGTAATCAGTGACACCACGACGCCGACGCCGACGATGTCGGCGGCGCCCTGCGGCATCCCGAGTTCGACCAGCCATGCCGTCAGCCGCAGGCCCAGCGTTGCACCGGACACCGCGCCGGACAGCACGCCGACCAGCGTGATGCCGATCTGCACGGTGGAGAGGAATTTGCCGGGATCGGACGCCAGCGCCAACGCACGGCGCGAGCCGGATGCTCCCTTTTCGACAAGGGCCGCCAGCCGCGCGGGCCGGGACGAGACGATGGCCAGTTCAGACATCGCCAGCAGGCCATTGATGACAATCAGGATCGCAACGATCCCGAGATCCAGAGCTAACATTTTGGTTTGGCGCCCGCCTTTCGGTCGCCAGAATATAGGAATTCGGGACCGGCTGCGCTGGCTCGCCCGAGATTTTCTCGAGCGGAACCGTTGCTTCGATAATTATGCAGCAAAAACATATACTTATTTGGACGAAAACGAAGTGCATAGCTGCGCTGAAACGCGTCTTTCGGCGTCGAATGCCTGCTATCGTGCGAACAAAGCCGGATGGAACTCCGGTTGACGTTCCGCTCTCCTGGGATCTCATGCACTGCCACCTTCCGACCGCCGCCTTCTGCGTGTTCCTCGCCGCCGCGATGCCGGTCGCAGCAAAAGGCGAGATCAAGGGTGCGGCCTGCGTCGAGGCCAGCAATGCTGCGCCCGAACGGGTGATCGCGGATTGCGACGCGCTGCTGCTGGACAAAGCGACGGCGGATACGAAGCTGCCGGGTATTTTCCTCGCGCGCGCCGATGCCTTCGTGCGTCAGGGCCGGCCAAGACTTGCGATCGAGGCGCTCGGCAACGTCATCGAGCGGCGGCCGGACAGTGTGAGCGCCTTTCTCAAGCGCGCCGAGTTGCACAGGACCGGCGGCGATGCCGATGCCGCGATCCGCGATTTCAGCGCAGCCATCAGGCTTGAACCCGGGAACACGAAGGCGCTGCTCGCGCGCGCGGAGCTTCATCGGGCAAAAGCCGATCGTCGGCGGGCGCTTGGCGATTACGCAGCGGTGCTGCGCCTGGTGCCGTCGCACGAAGCCGCGAGCGTGCAGCACAAGGCGCTGGCGCTGGAGATCGAACGGCTCGGTGCGATCATGCCGGTACAGCCACGTTAGCGAAAGGCCGGGCGCTGCGGGCTTGAATTGCGGCACGTGGCCATGACAATAGCGTTTGAAACAAGCGCGGACGAACTCGCGCGGGAGCTACGCCATGAACATCCAGCAAAAGAGCAGCTACCACGAGGTTTACGCGCGCGCGCAACGCGATCCGGAAGGCTTTTGGGCGGAGGCCGCGAAGGAGATCGACTGGATCGAAGCGCCTGAGAAAATCTTCGACCCCGCCCAGGGCGTCTATGGCCGCTGGTTTCCCGGCGCCGTCGTCAACACCTGTTACAACGCGCTCGACCGCCACGTCGCGAACGGGCGCGCCGATCAACTCGCGCTGATCCACGACTCGCCGCAAACCGGCAGCGTCACCAAATTCACCTATGCGCAAATGCTCGACGAGGTGAAGGCGCTCGCCGCGATCATGGTCGATTTCGGCGTGACGAAAGGCGATCGCGTCATCATCTACATGCCGCTGGTGCCGGAGGCCGTGATCGGCATGCTGGCCTGCGCGCGCATCGGCGCGGTGCATTCGGTGGTGTTCGGTGGTTTTGCGGCGAAGGAGCTTGCGACGCGCATCGACGACGCCGAGCCGAAACTCATTCTCTCCGCAAGCTGCGGCCTCGAGCCGGGGCGCATCGTCAAATACAAGCCGCTGCTCGACGAGGCGATCAACCTTTCAAAGGCAAAGCCGCAAGCCTGCGTCGTGCTGCAGCGGCCGCAGGAAACCTGCACGCTGGTCGCCGGGCGCGATCACGACTGGGCCGAACTGCGGGGCAAGGCGATTGCCGCGAAGAAGAGCGCGGACTGCGTGCCGGTGGCCGCCACCGATCCGCTCTACATTCTCTACACCTCCGGCACCACCGGCATTCCGAAGGGCGTGGTGCGCGACAATGGCGGGCATCTGGTCGCGCTGAAATGGTCGATGTTCAATCTCTATGGCGTAAAACCCGGCGAGGTGTGGTGGTGCGGTTCCGACATCGGCTGGGTGGTCGGGCATTCCTACATCGTGTACGGCCCGCTGATTCATGGCGCGACCTCGATCATGTACGAGGGCAAGCCGGTCGGCACGCCGGACGCCGGCGCGTTCTGGCGCGTGATCGGCCAGCATGGCGCAGTCGCACTGTTCACCGCGCCGACCGCGTTCCGCGCGATCAAGAAGGAAGATCCGGACGGCAAGCTGATCCGCAACTACGATCTGTCGAAATTCCGCACGCTGTTTCTGGCCGGTGAGCGTGCCGATCCGCCGACGGTGGAATGGGCGGAGCACCAGTTGAAGGTGCCGGTGATCGACCACTGGTGGCAGACCGAGACCGGCTGGTGCATCGCCGGCAATCCGGTCGGGCTCGGCCAGTTGCCGGTCAAGCACGGCTCGCCGACGGTGCCGATGCCGGGCTATCAGGTCGATGTGGTCGATGAGGCGGCGAAGCCGGTTGCCGCGAACACGATGGGCTCGATCGTCATCAAACTGCCGATGCCGCCCGCATGCCTGCCGACGCTGTGGAAGAACGACGCGCGCTTCAAGGAGGCGTATCTCACCGAGTTTCCCGGCTACTACAAAACCTCCGACGCCGGCTACAAGGACGAGGACGGCTACGTGTTCGTGATGGGCCGCACCGACGACATCATCAATGTGGCGGGGCATCGCCTGTCGACCGGCGGCATGGAAGAGGTCCTGGCCGCCCATCCCGATGTCGCCGAATGCGCCGTGCTCGGGATCAAGGATGAACTCAAGGGCGAGGTGCCGTGTGGCTTCCTCGTGCTGAAGGCCGGCGTGACCAAGAAGCCCGGCGATATCGAGCGTGAGGTGGTGGCGCTGGTGCGCGAGCGGATCGGCCCCGTCGCCGCCTTCAAGCTTGCGATCACCGTCGGCCGCCTGCCGAAGACGCGCTCCGGCAAAATCCTGCGCGGGACGATGAAGAAGATCGCCGACGGCGACGCCTGGAGCATGCCCGCGACCATCGACGATCCGGCGATCCTGGACGAGATCGGCGGCGCGCTGAAAGAGCGGGGCGTGGGGTGAGCGATCCACGATGCGTTCCGGTCGCTTCAGATGAGGAGACTGGTTCCGCCATCGATAGGCCACATGCGTCGTATTAACCGCCATCGAACGACAATTGACCGAGGCCGGATGCGCGCAACGACACCACGACTCTTGCTGACGATCGTTATCGGCCTCTCACTGGCGGGCTGCCTGCAGACTGGCCGCGAGACCGCAACGGCGCCGGCAGTGGATGATGATGCCGTCTGCCGCAGCAGCGGACCAGCCGGCTCAAATGGCTATGCGGCGTGCATGAAGGATCGCGATGTGGCGCGGGAGCAAAGCCAGGCGCGCATGGATCGATCGCATCGGCGTGTCAGCGAGGACATGCTGAACGGACGATAGCGGCCGTCATTCCGGGATGCCGCGGGGTCTGATCCGGCTTCCGCAATCACGCCCGCATCGGGTTGTTTTCGTTTCGCCGTGCAAAATCAATTGACGCGCATCGAAACCGTAGCCATCATTTCCCCAACAAGAGGCCCCACGCAAAGTGGTGCAAGAAAGAAAAAATCGTCGCTCAACGCGGCGATCAGGGGAGACGTGCAGGGTGGAAGACGCAGCGCGCCTGTTGCAGCTCGTCATCAATGGTGCCGCTGGTGGCTGCATTTATGGCGTGATCGCCCTCGGCTTTGTGCTGATCTACAAAGCCACGGAAATGATCAATTTCGCCCAGGGCGACTTGATGATGCTGGGCGGCTTTGCCGCCTTCAGCCTGATCGCCGGAATGGGCATGAACTATTGGGCCGGCGCAGCCCTCGCCATCGCGATCATGGCGGTGTTCGGATTCCTGCTCGATTCGGTCGTGTTGCGCCGCGTGATCGGCCAGCCGCAGTTTGCCGTGATCATGTTGACGCTCGGCCTCGGCTTCATCTTCCGGGCCTTCGCCGGCATCACATTCGGCTACGGCTCGGTTACGTTCGTCACGCCTTTCACCAACAAGGTCGAACGCTTCGGCGACATCGTCATCGGCCAGGACAGCCTCTCGATCGTCGTCGGCACGGTCCTCCTGTGCACCGTCCTTTATCTGTTTTTCAGCAAGACGCGCCTTGGCATCGCGATGCAGGCTGCCTCGCAGAACCAGCTTGCTGCGTACTGCATGGGCATCCCGGTCCGCACGATCTTCTCGCTGATCTGGGGCATCAGCTGTGCTGCATCCGCGGTCGCCGGCATCCTGCTCGCGCCGAGCACAGTGCTCGACGTAAACATGGGATTTCTTGGCTTCAAGGCATTCGCAGCCGCGGTGCTCGGCGGTTTTGGCAGCATTCCCGGTGCGCTGGTCGGCGGCGTCATCATCGGGGTCGTTGAGCAACTGTCGGGCTACTACCTGCCGGCCGGCTTCCAGGAAGTGACCTCGAACATCGTGCTTCTCCTGGTCCTGATCGTTCGTCCGCAGGGCCTCTTCGCCGAAACCCAGCGCAAGAAGGTCTGACCGGACATGCATCAGTCTCTGAAAACCAGCTACCGGCAGGACATCTCGCTGCTCGCCAATCGCAACGGCGTGTTCTGGTACGGACTTCTGGTTGTTGCGCTCCTGGTCGTGCCCGGCGTGCTCGGCGAGTTCTACGTCGGCGAGCTTGGCGGGGTTTTCATCTTCGCCATCGCCGGCGTCGGGTTGATGCTGCTGACCGGTTATACCGGGCTGGTCAATCTCGGACAGGCTGCGTTCCTCGGCATCGGCGCCTACACCAACGCCGTGCTGATGACCAAGGGTGTGCCGTTCATCATCACGCTTCCGCTTGCCGGGCTCGCGGCCGCGCTCGCCGGCGTGCTGCTCGCCGTCCCGACGATGCGGATGACGGGCTTTTATCTTGCGATCGCGACCCTCGCATTCGGTTCGATCGTCGGCACCATCTTCCAGAAATGGACCTCGGTCACCGGCGGGTTCGATGGTTTCGCGGTGCCGACGCCGTCCATCTTCGGCTTCATGATCGAAGGCGCAACCGGCATCTACTATCTTTCGCTGATCGTGCTGATCTTCGTGATCTGGCTGTCCATCAACATCCTGCGATCGCCGGTCGGCCGCGCCATGGTCGCCATTCGCGACAGCGAAATTTCGGCCCAGAGCATGGGAATCAACCTCTCGCGCTACAAGACGATCTCCTTTGCAATCTCCTCCGGAATCACCGGCCTCGCCGGCGCACTGTTCGCGCACTACGTTCGCTTTCTCGCGCCCGATTCATTCGACATTCTGCTGTCGATCCAGTTCGTGACCATCATCTTCGTCGGCGGCCTCGGGTCGCTGCACGGCGCGATCCTCGGCGCACTGTTCGTGCGGCTGTTGCCGCAGATCATCGCGATCCTGCGCGACGATCTGCCGTTCGGCCTCGGCCGCATGCCCGGACTCGAGCCGTCGCTGTTCGGACTGGTTCTGGTTCTTGTCATCCTGTTCGAACCGCTCGGCATGTATGGCCGGTGGCTCAAGCTCAAGGCGTATTTCAAGGACTTTCCGCTGCACCGCCGCAGCAGCATGCGGCGGCAAAAGAGCTATGCGCGATCGGAGCGATTGCGATGAGCCTGTTCGCGGCCAGGGATATCGCGATCCAGTTCGGCGGCATCAAGGCGGTCGATGCGGTCACCTTCGAGGTGGCGAAGGGCGAGGTGTTCTCGATCATCGGGCCGAACGGCGCCGGCAAAACCACGATCTTCAACCTGATCAGCCGCATCTACAACCCGACCTCGGGCGATCTCGTCTTCAACGGCCAGAACATCACCAAGGTGCCGCCGCACGAGATCGCGACGCTTGGCATCGCCCGCACATTCCAGAACATCGAGCTGTTCGCCCAGGCGACGCTGCTGCAGAATCTCCTGATCGGCCGCCACTGCCACGTGAAGACAAATCTGCTGTCGCAGTTCGGTTTTCTGCCGTCGGCACGCAACGCTGAGCTCGCCCACCGCGAAAAGGTGGAAGACATCATCGCGTTCCTTGACTTGCAGCGCTATCGAAACACGCTGATCGCCAACCTGCCCTACGGCGTCCGCAAGGTGGTCGAGCTTGGCCGCGCGCTTTGCGTCGAGCCGAAGCTTTTGCTGCTCGACGAGCCGTCCTCCGGCCTCAACGTCGAAGAGACGGAAGGCATGGCGTTCTGGATCGAAGACATCAAGAGAGACCTCGGCATCACGGTGATCATGGTCGAACACGACATGAAGCTGGTGAGCGCCGTCTCAGACCGCGTCATGGCGTTGAACTACGGCCGGGTGATTGCACTTGGCACCCCGGGCGAGGTGCAGACGCATCCGGAAGTCGTGCGCGCCTATATCGGAGGCGAGGCATGAGCGAGGCCGCCGAACCGATACTGCGCGTCAGCAATATCGAGACCTACTACGGTCCGATCCAGGCGATCCGCAGCGTCAGTCTCGAAGTTCCGCGCGGCCATATCGTCACCGTGCTTGGCGCGAACGGCGCCGGCAAGACAACGATCCTGCGCACCGTCTCGGGCTTGATGGACCCCGAGCGCGGCAACGTGTGCGTTCGACGGCAAGGACATCCGCCGTGTGCCGCCCGATCTCGTGATGCGTCGCGGCATGTGTCATGTGCCGGAAGGCCGCGAGATTTTTCCGTTCCTGACGGTGCAGGAAAATCTGACGATGGGCGCTTACACGCGCCAGCGACAGCGATGGCATCGCCCGGGACATGGACGTGTGCTTCGGCTATTTCCCGGTCTTGCGCGAACGCGCGCAACCAGCGCGCGGGTCTGCTTTCGGGCGGCGAGCAGCAGATGCTGGCGATCAGCCGTGCGCTGATGGGCCGGCCGAAACTGCTGCTGCTCGACGAGCCATCGCTCGGCCTGTCGCCGATTCTGGTGACCCAGATCTTCAGCATCATCCGGCGCATCAACCAGGAACAGGGCGTTTCGATCCTGCTGGTCGAGCAGAACGCGCATATCGCGCTGAAGACCGCCGACTACGGCTACATCCTCGAGGTCGGCCGCATCGTCCTGCAGGACGAGTGCAAGGCTGTTGCTGGAGCGGGAGGACATCAAGGAATTCTATCTCGGCCAGAAGGATGCCGGCATTCGCGGCGCGCGGCGTTGGAAGAGGAAGAAGCTGTGGCGCTAGGCGGAACCCAACAACCTGTGCTGGATATGGCTGCGACCATTCCCGCAATGGTATTTGCCCAGATCGAAGCCCATGGCGACGAGACGATCATCCGCAACAAGGATCGCGGCATCTGGAAAACGATGAGCTGGAACGATCTCGGCACGACGATCCGGCAGGTCGCGATGGCGCTGCGGGAGTTCGACTTCAGGCCCGGCGAGGTCGCGTGCGTGCTTGCGGGAACAAGCCCTGCCTGGGTCACGACCGACCTCGGGATCCTGAGCGCCGGTGGCATCTCTGCGGGCCTTTACACCACGGACACGGCCGAGCAGGTGCAATCGACGCTCGCCGCATGCCGCTGCCGGATCGTCTTCGTCGGCAACGAGGAACAGCTCGACACGGTTCTTCAGATCAGGGCGGCGTGCCCTGCGCTCGAGAAAATCGTGATCTACGATTTCAGGGGCCTGCGCGACTTCAGCGACCCGATGTGTGAAAGCTTCCAGGCCTTTCTTGCGCGCGGCGAGGTCTACGACGCATCGCATCCGGGCGAATGGGCGGCAAGTCTCGCCGGGCTGGACGGTGAGGATGGCGCTGCCCTGATCTTCACGGCAGGGACGTCAGGGCCCGCAAAGGGCGTGGTGCTCAATCACCGGACCGTGTTGACGCAGATCGCCAGCGGCGCATCGCTGCTTGGCCAGCAGGCCAACGACGAGCGGCTCGCCTTCCTGCCGATGCCGCATTTCATGGAGCGCGTGCTCGGACTCTATCAGGCGCTCCATACGCGAACCGTCAGCAACTACGTCGAAAGCGCCGAGAGTGTGGGGAGAATCTCCGGGAGGTGATGCCCACCATATTTTGCGCGCCGCCCCGCGTATGGGAGCAATACTACTCCTCCATCACCGTCGCCGCCGCGGAAGCGACCTTTCTGCAACGCGCCCTGTTCAACTGGGCGATCGGCGGCGGTTTCGGAGCCTCGCTGATCCTTCGCGGTGTGAGGCGCCGGTTCGGACTGGACCGGGTTCGCGTCGGTTGCATCGGCGGCGCTCCGGTTTCGCCGGCCCTGATCCTCTGGTATCGCGCGCTCGGTATCGATCTCGTCGAATTCTACGGCTTGAGCGAGGCGGCCGGCCTGACAATGGCGACGCTGAGCGACCCTGTGCAACGCG
This sequence comes from uncultured Alphaproteobacteria bacterium, assembly GCA_963774995.1. Classification (GTDB taxonomy): domain Bacteria; phylum Pseudomonadota; class Alphaproteobacteria; order Rhizobiales; family Xanthobacteraceae; genus P52-10. Next base: position 43,270 of record CAVZHJ010000008.1, on the reverse strand, counting down.
GCAAGATCAAGCAGATCGTCTCCGGCGGCGAATTGAAGATATCGCCGGCCGGTGAACTGCTGGTGCGCCACGAGAACATCTTCTCAGGCTATTGGCGTGCGGGCGGCAGCCCGGAGCGGTCGATCGACGAGGGCTGGTTCGCGACCGGGGACACCGCGCGCGTTGAAAACGGCGTGATGCGCGTCATCGGGCGTACCGAGGATTTGATCACCGCGGGCTCCGGGGCTAACATCTCGCCGACGGAACTGGAAGCCGAACTCAAATTCAGCCCCTATGTCGCCGACGCTCTCGTCGTCGGCGGTGCGGGCGGTGTGCTCGGCGCGCTGATCGTCATCGATCATGAGAACGTCGAGCGATGGGCGCAGAAAAAGAAGATCGCCTTTACCGGCTTTACCGGTCTCGTGCGCCATGATGCTGTGCGCGAACTGATCGAAGCCGAAATTACGCGGGTGAACGCCGTGTTCCCCGAACCCATTCGGTCCTTCCGGTTGATCGAGCGGAAGCTCGAGCCGGAAGATCCGGAACTGACGCCGATGATGAAGCTCAGGCGTGGATTCGTCAGCGAGAAATATCGTGAACTGATCGATGGAATGTCCTGAGAGATCCGATCGCCGCCGGGTCTTCAGCAGAAAACGGCTCAGTGCCAGAACATATCGGCGAAGGGAGACGTACCTATGCGCAAGTTGCTTCTGACCACGGCCGCAACGGTCGTTCTTGCCATGCCTGCGTTTGGCGCCGGTGTGACCGACAAGGAAATCGTCATCGGCACCAGCACGGATTTGTCGGGCGTCACGGTGGAGTGGGGTGTCAACAACACCAACGCCATCCGCATGGCTTTCGACGAGCAGAACGCCAAAGGCGGCATCAACGGCCGCATGATCAAGTATATCGTCGAAGACAGCCAGTATCAGGTGCCGCGGCACGTCCAGGCGATCAACAAGCTGCTCAACCGCGACAACGTGTTCCTGTTGCTCGCGAACGGCGGCACGCCGATGAATAACGCGACGATCCCGACCCAGATCGAAAAGAACGTTCCGAACGTATTTCCGCTGACGTCGGCACGGTCGATGTACGAGCCGTTGCACAAGCTGAAGTTCGGTTTTGTGTCCTCCTACTACGACCAGATTCGTTCGGGCATCAAATACTTCGTCGACACCAAGGGAAAGAAGAATGTCTGCGCCGCGTCGCAGGACACTGATTTCGGCCGTGACATCATGGACGGCGTTCGCGATCAGTTGAAAGCGATGCCGGGCAAGGCGAGCCTCGTGGCGGAAACGCTGCACAAGCCAACCGACACGGACTTCAGCGCAGCGGTTGCCAAGCTGCGTGATGCCAAGTGCGATGTGATCGTGCTGGGCACGATCGTTCGCGATACGCTGCAGTTCGTCTCTGCTGCACGCAAGATCGGCTGGGATGTCGATATGCTTGGTCAGGCCGCGATCTACAACTCGGCGGTCGCCGAGGTCGCCGGTGGCGTGACCGAAGGCGTCTACACGATGACGCCCGTGCTGTTCGTCGCGACCGACGATGCGCGCCCGGAAGTGAAGGCGTTCGCGGACAACTTCAAGAAGAAGTTCGGTCACGCGCCGAACTTCGCCGCGCAGATCGGTTATACGGCCGCGCAGATGACGATGGTCGGTCTCACCAACGCCGGCAAGAACCTCACCGTCGACAGCTTCGTCAATGGCCTCGAAGGCATCAAAGGTTACAAGGACATCTTCGGCTCGCCGGCGATGAGCTTCAGCAAGGAGAAACATCAGGGGTCGAACGAGTCGTTCCTCGCCCAGGTGAAGAAGGGCAAATGGGTCGCCGTCGACACAAACGCGATCGGCTACTGACCGACTTGCATGCTTAAGCGAAAACGCGCCGCAGATTGCGGCGCGTTTTTCTTGCGTTCATTCGGGGCTCGCACTTCGCGCGCCCCGGAATGACGGTCGCTCACTCCTCGTCGCGCTTGCCGCCGCCGAGCTGCTTGAGTTTTGCGAACACCGCTGCATCATCCATCGCGTCGGAGGATTTCGAGGGCTGGGTCGGTGCTTCGTCTTCGATCTTCTTGGTCGTCTCCGACGCCGGCAGCAGTGTCGCGCCGCCGTAAGCGGTCGCCGCGGGCTTTTCCTTGGCCGCGCGCTGGACTTCGAAGTCGAGGTCGATCTGCGAACACAGGCCGAGGGTCACCGGGTCCATCGGCGTGAGTTGCGCGGTGTTCCAGTGGGTGCGTTCGCGGATCGAGGCAATCGTCGTTTTGGTGGTGCCGACGAGGCGCATGATCTGCGCATCCTTCAGTTCGGCATGGTTGCGCACCAGCCAAAGGATCGCGCTCGGGCGCTCGTGGCGGCGCGACACCGGCGTATAGCGCGGACCCTTCTTGCGCTTCGGCTCGGGCAGGCGGACCTTCGCGTCGCTGAGCTTCAAACGATATTCCTTGTCGGCCTCGCCGCGGCCGATTTCCTCGCGGGTCAACTGCCCGTTGCTGATCGGGTCCGAGCCCTTGATGCCCTGGGCGGCGTCGCCGTCGGCGATCGCGCGCACCTCGAGCGGGTGCATTTTGCAGAAATCGGCCACCTGATCGAACGACAAAGCGGTGTTGTCGACCAGCCAGACGGCGGTCGCCTTGGGCATGAGGGGGGCGTTGCTCACGGGCAAATCTCCTTTGCGCTTCGCCCGCCTGTTTTGGAGGCGAAGCCGGGTCATCTGCGATGACGGGAATTGCGCCCTATATAGGCGTTTTCGAGGTGTTCACGCAATGGTTTACGGCCCATTTGAGGACCCCTTGAACCAGCGCGCTTGACTTCCAGACCCATGAGGGCCAATTCCTTGTCCACGTGCCGCTGACCGCCGATTCAGCTCAAAAATACCCGGTGGAATGGGCCCAAACCGTCCGTTTTCGGACCGCCGAGTGCTCAGAGATCAGCCATGACGGCTACCAGCAAGCCAGAGCTCCACATTGTCCTTTGTTCGCCGCGCGGGTTTTGCGCAGGCGTGGTCCGCGCCATCGATACGGTGGAACGCGCGCTGAAGCTTTACGGCCCGCCGGTCTATGTCCGGCACGAAATCGTCCATAACCGCCATGTGGTGGAGAGCCTGCGCACCAAGGGCGCGATCTTCGTCGAGGAACTGGACGAAATTCCCCAAACCGACGCGCCGGTGGTGTTCTCCGCGCACGGCGTGCCGAAGTCGATTCCGGCCGAAGCCGAGCGCCGCAATTTCTTCGCGCTGGACGCAACCTGCCCGCTGGTGACGAAAGTCCATCGCGAGGCGGAGATTCACTTCAAGCGCGGTCGCGAAATCGCGATGATCGGCCATGCCGGTCACCCTGAAGTCGTCGGCACCCTTGGGCAACTGCCGCAGGGCGCGGTGATGCTGATCGAGACCGTCGAGCAGGCGAAGAAGTTTCAGCCGAAGGATGCCTCCAAACTGGCCTTCGTGACGCAGACCACGTTGTCGATCGACGACACGGCGGCAATCGTTGCAACCCTGAAGTCGCGCTTCCCCGACATCATCGGCCCGCACAAGGAAGACATCTGCTATGCGACCACCAACCGCCAGCTTGCGGTGAAGAAGGTGGCGCCCGTCGTCGATGCGATGATCGTGGTCGGCTCGCCGAATTCGTCGAACTCGCAACGCCTGCGCGAGGTCGCCGAGCATGAAGGCTGCCCGCGCGCCGTGCTCGTCAATGGCGCGGCAGATCTCGACTGGTCGATGTTCGAGGGTATCACCCGGCTCGGCATCACCGCCGGCGCATCGGCGCCGGAAGTGCTGGTCGAGGAAATCCTCGATGCGTTCGCGGAGAAATACACCTTGCGCGTGGATTCGGTGTCGGCCGCGTCGGAAGACGGAATCTTCTTCCCGCTGCCGCGGCCGCTGCGGTCCTCGGCTGCCGCCGAGTAGGACCGCCCGATGGCGGTTTATACCGACGTTTCCGCCGACGAACTGGCTGACTTTCTCAAAGACTACGACATCGGCGAACTGCTCTCCTACAAGGGCATCGCCGAAGGCGTCGAGAATTCCAACTTCCTGCTGCACACCAGCAAGGGCGCGTTCATCCTCACGCTCTATGAAAAACGCGTGGCCGCGGACGACCTGCCGTTCTTTCTGTCGCTGATGGCGCACCTGGCTGCGCGCGGCGTGAACTGTCCGCAGCCCGCAAAGAACCGCAAGGGCGAGGTTTACAGCACGCTTGCCGGGCGGCCCGCCGCGATCATCAATTTTCTCGAAGGCATGTGGCCGCGCAGGCCGAACGCCACCCATTGCGCTGGCGTCGGGACTGCGCTGGCGAAGATGCATCTGGCGGGGGCGGATTTTCCTTATTCGCGGAAGAACCCGCTGTCCGTTGCGGGATGGCGGCCGCTGTTCAAGCAGGCGGCCGAGCGCGCCAACAAGGTGCAGCACGGGCTGTATGAGTTGCTGAGCAACGAACTCGACCATCTCGAGCGAAGCTGGCCGCAGGATCTGCCGCAGGGCGTGATCCATGCCGACCTGTTTCCCGACAACGTCTTCTTTCTCGGCGACAAGCTGTCCGGGCTGATCGACTTTCCGTTCTCGTGCAACGATACCCTCGCCTTTGACGTGGCGATCTGCCTCAACGCCTGGTGTTTTGAGCCGGACCATTCGTTCAACGTCACCAAGGCGCGTGCGCTGTTGAACGCCTATACGCGCGAGCGCCCGCTGTCGGTCGAGGAGGAGAACGCGCTGCCGCTGCTGGCGCGCGGTGCATCGATGCGCTTTCTGCTGACGCGGCTGGTCGACTGGCTCAACGTCCCGCCAGGCGCGATGGTGCGGCCGAAGGACCCGCTCGAATATGTCCGCAAGCTGCGGTTCCATCAGACGGTCGCGAGCGTGCGCGACTATGGCCTCGCGCAATCGGGTACCTTGGCGTGAGCACTGAAAAGTCCGACCTGCCGCGCGTGGTCATCTTTACCGACGGCGCCTGCTCGGGCAATCCGGGGCCGGGCGGCTGGGGCGCGATCCTGAAATCCGGCAATGTCGAAAAGGAACTGAAGGGCGGCGAGGCGGACACGACCAACAACCGCATGGAGTTGCTGGCGGCGATCTCGGCGCTGGAAGCACTGAAGCGGCCGGCCTCGGTCGATCTGACCACCGACAGTCAGTATGTGCGGCAAGGCATCACAAGCTGGATCCACAACTGGAAACGCAACGGCTGGAAAACCGCCGACAAGAAGCCGGTGAAGAACACCGACCTCTGGCAGCGCCTCGATGCGGCGCTGAAGCAACACGACGTGCGCTGGCACTGGATCAAGGGCCATGCCGGCCACGCCGAAAACGAACGCGCCGATCAGCTTGCGCGGGACGGGCTCAAGGAAAACAGGTCGGGTCGCTGATCGGATTCTTGACAGTTTCGTTCGCGTCGGCGCATGGTTCTTGCATGATCACCTGCTGCGCCCGTGCCGTTTCGAAAAAATCGCCCTGTCACGGGGCCGCGGATCTTTGCATGGCGTAGCGCCAACGCAGCAGGATCGTTCAGGACCCCGCCGGTTTCGACGGGGTTTTTTGTTGCTCCGTCTCCGGCTTTCAGAAGGAGACACGTCGATGCAGACCCAAAATTCAATTCCGCAAGGCATCTGGCTGCCGCTGATCACGCCGTTCAAGGACGGCGCGTTCGACGAAGCATCGGCGCGGCGGCTCGTCAGGCATTACGTCGGCGCGCCGATCGATGGCTTTATCCTCGCCGCGACGACGGGCGAGGGGCTGACACTGGACGAAGAAGAGGCCGAGCGCTACGCGCACATTTGCCGGCGCGAGATCGACGCGGCAGGCGGGCGCGTGCAGCTCTATCTCGGACTGTCGGGCAGCGACACGCAAAAGGGCATCAAGGCGCTGGCGCACACGGCGTCATGGCCGGTCGACGGCTACCTGATCGTCTGTCCCTACTACACACGCCCGTCGCAACTGGGCCTGTACCGGCATTTTGCGGCGCTGGCCGACAACAGCGCGCAGCCGATCATGCTCTACAACATCCCGTATCGGACGGGCGTCAATCTCGGCAATGAGGAGATGCTGCGTCTTGCCGGATTGCCGAACATCGTCGGTGTCAAGGACTGTTCGGCGGATCCGTCGCAGTCGTTCGACCTGCTGCGCAACAGGCCGGAAGGATTTGCCGTGTTGACCGGCGAGGATGCGCTGTTTCACAACGCGCTCACACAAGGGGCCGACGGCGGCGTCCTTGCTTCGGCGCACGTGGAGACGCCCGCTTTTGCCGCGATCCGCAATCAGATGCTGAGCGGCGACCACGCCGGCGCGCTTGCAGGCTGGCGCGCGCTGGTCGATCTGCCGCGGCTGTTGTTTGCTGAACCCAGCCCGGCGCCGATCAAGCATTGGCTGTGGCGCACCGGCCTGATCGACAGCCCGGAAGTGCGGCTGCCTATGACGCAAGTGAGCGACGTGCTCGCGGCGCGTATCGACAGGGAGATTGAGAGGAGGCGGGCGTAGGCGTCAAGTAGCCGTCATTGCGAGGAGCGAAGCGACGAAGCAATCCAGACGAGAGCCGCTCAGTGTTCGGCGCTGGATTGCTTCGCTTCGCTCGCAATGAGGAAGACTAGAGCTGTCCGAGCAGCGCGTCGCCGCCGGAGACTTCGACCGTGCCCGGCTTCTCCTCGATGTTCAGCTTCTTGACCACGCCGTCCTCGATCAGCATCGAATAGCGCTTTGAGCGGACGCCCATGCCGCCGGCCGAGAAGTCGGCATCGAGGCCGATCGCCTTGGCAAAATCCGCGCTGCCGTCGGCGAGAAACTCGACCTGGTCCTTTTGATCGGTGTCGCGCTTCCAGGCCTGCATGACGAAGATGTCGTTGACCGACGTCACCGCGATGGTGTTGACGCCCTTGGCCTTGATGGCATTGGCGTTCAGCGTGATGCTCGGCATGTGCATCTTGTGACAGGTGCCGGTGAATGCACCGGGAACCGCGAACAGCGCGACCTTCTTGCCCTTGAACACCTCGTCGGTGCTCTTCCAGCCGGGACCTTCCGCTGTCATCACGCGGAATTTTGCTTCCGGAATCTTGTCGCCAACCTTGATCGTCATCTCTTGCTCCCAGGCTACCGTGACAGATGATCGGTCCGATATTTCACCGGCCGCATTCAATTCAGTCTGACATTGTATTCGAAAGCGCCGTCCGCGCCAACAACGGTCAGTTTCAGCAGCGCGCCTTCGCTCCGCGCGTTCGCCGGCAGCCCGTCGAGCTTGAATTCGAAGCGGACCATGCCGTTTGCCGGCTCGCCGATCCGTTTCGGGAATGGCAGGGCCCAGTCCGGGGCCGGGCCTTCAGCAAACAGGGCAAGCGCGGCGGGGTTTTGCGTGGCGACGTCGACAATGACGCGATCGCCGATGCGCTGGAAGGATCGAATGGCGATCGGGGTTGGCTCGGATGTGCCGACCGGCTTTGGCACCTTGTTGAGCGCCGTTGCGACCAGGCTGTCGAGCGCACTGGCGGTGCTGGTGAAAGAAAGGTCCGCTTCGGCTTCGACCGGCAGGCAGAGCTTTTCACAGACCGCGTAGCTGACGGAGGCACGCAGCTGCACCGGCTCGTTCGGATTTTTGGGCACGATGCGAAGCGGGAAGATCACGTGCTTCAGATATCCATATGACACGCCGCCCGCGCCGTCATCGAAGGTTCGCGGAGCCGGATAGAGCGGCGTCACGCTTTCGACATTGACCGATTTCGAAAAATCGAAGCGTGGCGGAACGCCCGAGTCACCCGGCGTGCGCCAGTACGTCTTCCATCCCTGCTGCAGCTGGATTTCGATGCCGCCCATCAGCACAGACCCCGTGCGCGAACCGGCGAGCAGGCGCAACGAGGAATGCGCATCCTTCACCCACGACGAAGCATCCTGCGCGCAGGCGGTGCTCGCACTGGCGCAGACAGCCGCCAGCGCGATGAATGCAATGGGCGCACGGAACGGAAACATTGCAGCCATGGGATGCGTTTACCGGCCGAAGTGTGAGGAAGCCACTGAATAGGTTGTGATAAGCGGCCCCGGGCTTGATTGACACCCCGCCAACCCAATATCAGGATAGGTGGCAAAAGCGAAGGTGGCTTCTCGATGAAAGCGTCGCGCAAAGGCTCGGTAAAGGGCTTGGAAATTGGCCGTTCAGGACGGTCGGCAGCCGGCGCGCGGGACAAGACCGGCGGTTCCGTCAATCAGAACGCGGAAGCCGATTACCTTGACGGGCAGATGCTGATCGCCATGCCGGTGATGGACGACGAGCGGTTTCAGCGCTCGGTGATCTATGTCTGCGCGCACTCGTCCGAGGGCGCGATGGGCATCATCGTCAACCAGCCCGCGGGCAGCATCGATTTTCCCGGGCTGCTGATGCAGCTCGACATCATCAAGAAGGACGAGCGCATCGCGCTGCCGCGAGAATGCCGAGGCCATGAAGGTGCTGAATGGCGGGCCGGTCGAGACCGGGCGCGGCTTCGTGCTGCATTCGAGCGACTTCTTCATCGAGAACTCGACGCTGCCGATCGACGAGGACATTTCGCTGACCGCGACGCTCGATATCCTGAAAGCGATTGCGATCGGCGCCGGACCGGCACGCGCGATTCTGGCGCTTGGATATGCCGGCTGGGCGCCGGGCCAGCTGGAGAACGAAATCCAGCACAATGGCTGGCTGCACTGTCCGGCCGACCCCGATCTCGATGTTCGGCAAGGACGTCGACAGCAAATACGAGCGCGCACTGAAGAAGATCGGCATCGATCTTGGCGATGCTGTCGAACGAGGCCGGGCACGCCTAGACCCGGTCATTCCGGATTCGCGTCTCCGACGCGCCCCGGAATGACGATGAATTACTGCGCGGCCTCGAGCCGCTCTTCGCTCAGCAGCCGCCGCGCGGCGTCCGCGCTCATCGGTTCGCCGAAGGCGAAGCCCTGCGCGTACTCGCAACCCATCTGATAGAGCTCGACCGCATCGGAATCCGACTCTCGCGCCCTCGGCGACTACATCCATGCCGAGGTCGTGCGCCATCCCCACGATCGACTTGAGCAGCACCGGTCGCGTGCCGCGATTGGTGGTGCGCACGAACGACTGGTCGATCTTGATCGTGTCGAACGGGAAACGCTGCAGATAGGCGAGCGACGAATGCCCGGTGCCGAAGTCGTCGAGCGACAGGCCTGCGCCGAGTTCGCGAATCCGGTGCAGCATCTGCGCTGCGTGCTCGGGATTCTCCATCACCAGCGATTCCGTCAGCTCGAGCTTGAGCGTGCCGCGTGCGACCGCGGACCGCGACAGCACGGTGCGCAGATCGTGGATCAGGTCGTGGCGCAGCAACTGCCGCGACGACACGTTGACGCTGGCGAAGATCGAAGAGCGCTGGCGAACGCGACTGCTGCCACAGCGCGAGCTGGCGCGCGGTGCGATCCATCACGAACAGGCCGAGATCGACGATCAGGCCGGTTTCTTCGGCGATGCCGATGAATTCCGCCGGGCGACATGCGGCCGAGCTTCGGATGATCCCAGCGCGCGAGCGCCTCGAAGCCGGCCACCGAGCGGTCTTCCAGCCGCACGATCGGCTGGTACAGGATGGTGATTTCCTCGCGCTCCAGCGCGCGGCGCAATTCGGATTCGATCGTCAGCCGATCCTGCTTGCGGGCGCGCATCGCCGGCTTGTACACGTCGATGCGGTCGCCGCCGATCCGCTTCGAATGATACATCGCGAGTTCGGCGTCCTTGATGATCTCTTCCGACACAGCCGCCTGCGGATCGGCGAGCGCAAGGCCGATCGAGGCGGTGAGGAAGATCTCGCGGTCATTGAAGGCGATCGGCGCGCGGATGGTCTTGCGGATCGTCTCCGCGAAGCGCCGTGATCTTCGCAGCGTCGGATTCCGACATCAGGATCAGGCCGAACTGATCGCCGGCGAGCCGCGCCAGCGTGTCCTGCGGCTTCAGGATGCGCGTCAGCCGCCGCGCCAGCGTCAGCAGGATCGAATCGCCGACCGCGATGCCGACGGAATCGTTGACCTGCTTGAAGCGGTCGAGGTCGATCACCATCACGGTCGGTCGCAGCGTCGGCATGGTCTTGGACAGCAATGACAGCGCGTTGATGCGATCGATGAACAACTTGCGGTTCGGCAGGCCGGTGAGGTTGTCATGCACCGAGTCGTGCAGCAGGCGTTCTTCGGCGTTCTTGAATTCGGTCACGTCGGACAGCGTGCCGATCACGCGCGCGACTTCGCCGTCGGAGCCGACCACCGGGCGCGCCTTCAGCGAGAACCACATGAAATGGCCGTCCGGCGTGCGCAGGCGGAAATCCTGCACCAGGCGGCCGCGGCGCTGATCCAGCACGCTGTCCAGCGCCGCGCGGAAACGGTCCTGATCGAGCGGATGCAGCACTTCGAGCCACTTCGCGGCGGGGCCTTCCAGCGTGCCGCGGCGCAGCCCGAGCATGGTTTCGGTTTCCGGCGCTGGTAAACACCTTGTCGGCGGAGACATCCCAGTCCCAGATCAAGTCGCCGGCGCCGGTCAGCGCCAGCGCGCGGCGTTCGACGTCGGTGACGATGCCCTGGCCGTGAACCGCCGCCGGCGAAGGCATGCTGCATCACCGTAAAGCCGATCAGCATGACGATCAGCACGAGGCCGCCGAGCAGCGCCGGGCCGACGATGTCGTTGGTGACGCTGCCCTGGATCGTCATGCCCGCGGCGATCACCCAGACCAGCAGCAGGAACCAGCTCGGGATCAGCAGCACCGCGCGGTCGAAGCCGTGCGTCGAGAGGTAGACGATCAGCGACGAAGCCGAACACCGCGATCAGCGCGAGCGAGATGCGCGCGATGCCGGAGGCGACCGGCGGATCGAACAGGGCGAGCGCGACCAGCGAGCCGAGAAACGCCAGCCAGCCGACGGTGATGTGCGAATAGCGCACATGCCAGCGGCTGAGATTGAGATAGGCGAACAGGAACACCAGCAGCGTCGCGGCCAGGATCGCTTCGCCGGACGCGCGCCAGACGCGCTCGGCGCCCGACGACATGTCGAGCACCTTGCCCCAGAAGCCGAAATCGATGCCGATATAGACCAGCACCGCCCAGGCGAGGCCGGCGGCGGCGGGAAACATCACGCTGCCCTTGACCACGAACAGGATCGTCAGCACCAGCGCCAGCAGTCCGGCAATGCCGATGACGATGCCCTGATACAGGGTGAACGAGTTGACCTTGTCCTTGTAAGCCTCGGGCTCCCACAGATAGAGCTGCGGCAGCTTGTCGGTGCGCAGTTCGACGACGAAGGTCACGACCGAGCCCGGGATCGAGCGTAACGCGGAAGATATCGGTGATCGAATTGTCCTGCCGCTCGGGGCGGTCGCCGGTCGAGGGCGTGATCGTCGCGATGCGCGACAGGCCAAGGTCGGGCCACAGCAGTCCTGACGAGACGATGCGGTAGTGCGGCGCGACGATCAAACGGTCGAGTTGATCGTCGGTGTTGTTGGCGAGCGCGAACACCACCCAGTTGGTTCCACCCTCGCGGGCGCGAACCTCGATGCGACGGACGATGCCGTCGGTTCCAGGCGCCGTCGAGACCTGGATGCGGTCGGTGTCGCTCTTCTGGAACTCGAGAATGCCGGTGAGGTCGATCGCAGGCGAGTCGCTGCGGACGCTGACGGCGTCGATCGCATACGCCGAGGCCGCGCCCGCGAGCAGCGCGAACGCAAACACAATGCCGCGCGCCACAAGACGCGCAATGCAGGTTGAGAAACCCAATGTCTGCTCCGCCTCAAAACCCCTTGCGAGGTTCGTGCTTGATGCCACGAAACGTCTGGAAAACCAAGGGTTTCCGCCCCGCCAGCCCCACCTCAGGTGGTCAACACAATCTTGCCAATATGATGGCTGGATTCCATCCGGGCGTGCGCCTCGGAGGCCTTGGTCAGCGGATAAACGCTGTCAATCAAGGGCTTGACCTTGCCGTTCTGCAACAGCGGCAGCACCTTTGCCTCGAGGGCGCGGGCGATGGCCGCTTTATCCTCGATCGCGCGGGCGCGCAATGTCGATCCGGTGTGCGTCAGCCGTTTCAGCATGATGCGCCGGAAGTCGACGGTGGCTTTGGGATTGGCGAGAAACGCGATCTGCACGATGCGGCCTTCGATCGCCGCCGCCTCATAGTTCCGTTCGATGTAGTCGCCGCCGACCATGTCCAGAATGACGTTTGCACCGGCGCCGCCGGTCGCGGCTTTGGTCTCGGCAACGAAGTCCTCGCTCTTGTAGTCGATCGCGCGATCGGCGCCGAGCTTCAGGCAGGCGTCGCATTTGTCCTTCGAGCCGGCCGTGACGATCACCTTTGCGCCGAACGCCCTGGCAAGCTGAATGGCTGTCGTGCCGATGCCGGACGAACCGCCATGGATGAGCAGCGTTTCGCCCGCCTTCAAAGCGCCGCGCTCGAACACATTGTGCCAGACGGTGAAGAAAGTTTCAGGGATCGCAGCCGCTTCGTTCATCGACAATGACGATGGAACGGCGAGCGCGTGCTGCTCATGTGCCGTGCAATACTGCGCGTAACCGCCGCCCGCGACCAGCGCCATCACCTTGTCGCCGATCTTGAACTTCGTTGCGCCTGCGCCAAGGCCAACGACTTCGCCGGCGATCTCCAGTCCCGGAATGTCGCTCGCGCCCGGCGGCGGCGGATAATTTCCCGTCCGCTGCGCGACGTCGGGCCGATTGACGCCGGCGGCTGCGACCTTGATCAGGATCTCGCTCGCGCGGGGCACTGGTACAGGGCGCTGCTCCGGCACCAGCGCTTCCGGTCCGCCGGGCTTTGGAATGCCGATGGCGGTCATAGTCGCGGGGAGTTTGTCCATGATCTTGAGGTCCCAATTCGATCCCGGACTTTCCGGTGATGGCCGAAGATGATTTAACAGCGCAACGCAATGCTCGTGCTTAGTCAGGGACGCCCGGACTGGCAATACGCCGGTTTGGGCCAAGCCCGCGCAAAGTGGCTATGAGGATCGTATGGCAGCCGACGATGAAGACCGCCCACGCAAGAAGATCACCCACGACATCGGCCAGGATCTGTCGTTGCTGTCGGTCGCTGAACTGGCCGAGCGCATCGTGCTGCTGCAAGGCGAAATCGAGCGGCTGCAGGCGGCGTCCGCAGCCAAGCAGGCCAGCCGCAACGTCGCGGACAAGTTCTTCAAATCGTAAAGGCCGGGCCTTCCAGGCGTGCGGGCGGTGCGGGAGCCGGGGATCAAGCGCGTTCCGCGTCTGCCTCAATCGCAAAGAAAGCCTGAAAGAAATCGTTCATTTACGAAAGATTAAGCTTTCTCGTCCATTACTGGGGTCGTCCAGCTTTGGACACCGAGTGGCTCCTGTCCACTCTGTTTGACGCCTCCCTGTTATCAACTATTCAGCCGCCGGAAACGGCGGCTTTTTTTTGCCTGCATTTTGCCGTCGCCCGTCTCGGGTCCGGTATCGAGCGTGGAAACCATATCCGGCCTTAGCGCTGGACTCCGCCGCAATGAAGCGCGATGATTTCCCGGCGCAAGAATTTGTTCAGCATAATGCGCGGGGCGTTTGTAGAGTTGCGTGAGGCGTTAACCATGTCCGACAATTCAGCACGCGAAGCGGATCTGGTCTCGTTCAGCGAGAGGCTGGCCGGCTCGCAGGTGTTCTCCACGCTGTTCCGCGAGGGAATGAACCTGGTCGAGGAGACTGCGTCCTATCTCGACGGCTCGGGCCGCAAGGACGCCAAGGCGCTCGATCGCACTGCGAGCCTCACCTACGCCACCGAGAGCATGCGCCTCACCACGCGACTGATGCAGCTCGCCTCATGGCTGCTGTTGCATCGCGCGGTGAAGGAAGGCGAGATGTCGCTCGCGCAGGCCAATCGCGAAAAGGTCAAGGTGAAGCTGACCGCCGCAGAACCCGGCGCCGCCGACGCCGTCGCAATGTTGCCGGAAAGACTTCAAAATTTGATCGAGCGTTCGATGGCGCTGCAGGCGCAGGTGAAGCGGCTCGATGTCTCGATCCATGCCCCTGCACCCGAGACCGCCGTGATCGGCAATCCGCTTGTACCGCAACTCAACATGTTGAAGGCTGCCTTCGAGCGGCCGTAGCGGCTGATCCCGTCCGCGGAACGAAGACCTTCCGCAGGGAAGCAGCCCGCATAAGCAAGGCGCTATGCGGGGCCGAACCCCGGATATCGCCACGGCCGATGCAATGCATCGGCGTACTCAAAAACGGCGGCCGAAGGTCGCCAATGCATCAAAACGAAAACGCCCTGCATAGCCGTTCGAAGAACGGCGTCGCTTCGCTCGCCTATGGCGGGGGCCCAGCTTAGCTTGCAGGCCGACGGGCCTGTTATTTCTTCAAGAAGCCCGAGAACTTCTTCTGGAACCGCGATACGCGGCCGCCGCGGTCGAGCAGCTGCTGCTGGCCGCCGGTCCAGGCCGGATGCGACTTCGAGTCGATATCAAGGTTCAGCGTGTCGCCTTCCTTGCCATAGGTCGAGCGCGTCATATATTCGGTGCCGTCGGTCATGACGACCTTAATCGTATGATAATTCGGGTGAATTTCGCTTTTCATAACGGCATCCTTCGGCGCTTGGCGCCCGGCGGTCGGTTCGGGTGTGCGGAGTTGGCGGCTCTATATCGCAGGAGCCGCGATCAGACAAGGCGCGATCAGAGCCCCAGTAGGACCCCGCAGGCCGAGGAAATCAGCGCCGCTGCGCAAGCGTATTGCGAATTGAAGGGCCATCCGCGCGCGACATAGTCCTGCCAGTCACATTCGCGAATGGCCCGCCCAGCCGACAATTGCCATCGCTACCCGCTTGGCCTATCCGGAACATTCACAATGGCGGCCGAGGTTGCATGAGCGCGTTGGAGCAGATCGACGGCGGGGGCCGCGGCGGAAGGCCCGCGCGCGCGTCCGCTTCCCTGCAGGCTGCGCCTGACGGCGACGCGTCCGTCCTGGCCGATGTGGCGGAGGCGTCCGCGCGCGGCGCGAAGCTGCGCCCCTTGCTGGCGCTTTTGCCCTACGTCGCGCGCTATCGCGGCCGGGCGCTGTTCGCGCTGGTCGCGCTGATCGTCGCCGCGCTGACGACGCTGGTCGTGCCGGTCGCCGTGCGGCGGATGATCGACTTCGGCTTCACCGCCGACGGCATGGCGATGATCAACAACTACTTCAGCGTGATGATCGCGGTCGTGGCCGTGCTCGCGCTCGCCAGCGCCGCGCGCTACTACCTCGTGATGACCATCGGCGAGCGTATCGTCGCCGATATCCGGAGCGAGGTGTTCGCGCATCTGACGGCGCTGTCGCCGTCGTTCTTCGATTCCGCGCGCAGCGGCGAACTGATCTCGCGGCTGACCGCCGATACCACCCAGATCAAGTCCGCGGTCGGCGCATCGGTCTCGATCGCCTTGCGCAACCTGGTGCTGTTCATCGGCGCGGCGGCGATGATGGTGGTGACGAGCCCGCGGCTGTCGGGCTTCGTGCTCTTGATGATTCCGCTGGTCGTGCTGCCGCTGGTCGCTTTCGGGCGCTGGGTGCGGCGGCTGTCGCGCGACGCGCAGGATACGCTCGCAGAAGCCTCCGCCTACGCATCCGAACTGATCGGCGCCAACCGCACGGTGCAGGCCTTCACCAACGAACGGCTTGCGACCGCGCGCTTCGGCGGCGAGGTCGAGCGCGCCTATGCGGCGGCGCGCGGACTCGACCAAGGCGCGGGCCGTGCTCACCGCGATCATCATCTTCATCATCTTTTCCAGCGTCGTCGGCATTCTCTGGGTCGGATCGCACGACGTGCTGAGCGGACAGATCACCGCCGGCACGCTCGGCCAGTTCATCCTCTATGCGGTTTTTGCCGCGGGCGGCCTCGGCGAACTGAGCCAGGTCTGGGGCGAAGTGTCGGCAGCCTCCGGTGCGTCGGAACGCCTGTTCGAAATCCTGCGCGTGAAGCCTGCGATCGCGGCGCCTGCCCATCCGCGCGCGCTGCCGGTCCCTCCGCGCGGCGACGTGGCGTTCAGCGATGTGCGGTTTGCGTATCCCGGCCGGCCGGACACGTTCGTGCTCGACGGCGTTTCGCTGCACGTACGGCAAGGCGAAAAGGTCGCAATCGTCGGACCCTCCGGCGCGGGCAAGAGCACGCTGTTTCACCTGCTGCTGCGGTTCTACGACCCGCAGCAGGGCGCGATCGCGTTCGACGGCGTCCCTGTCCGCGACGCCGATCCGCACGAGGTGCGCAAGCGCATCGCGCTGGTGCCGCAGGATTCCGTCGTCTTCGCCGCGAGCGCGCGGGAGAACATCCGCTTCGGCCGGCCCGAGGCCAGCGACGCCGAGATCGAGCGGGCGGCGCAGCTTGCGCACGCGACCGAGTTCATTCGCCTGCTGCCGAAGGGTTTCGACACGCCGCTCGGCGAACGCGGCGTGATGCTGTCCGGCGGCCAGCGCCAGCGGATCGCGATTGCGCGCGCAATCCTGCGCGACGCGCCGTTGCTGCTGCTGGACGAAGCCACCTCGTCGCTCGATGCGGAGAGCGAGACGCTGGTGCAGACGGCGCTCGAAGACCTGATGCGCAACCGCACGACGCTGGTGATTGCGCACCGGCTCGCGACGGTGCTGTCATGCGATCGCATCGTGGTGATGGAGCAGGGCCGCATCGTCGAGCAGGGCACGCACGCCGAGCTTGCGGCCGCGAACGGCCTTTATGCGCGGCTGGCGAAGCTGCAATTTCGGGGCGTGTAGGCTTTCGTCATTCCGGGCTCGCGCTTCGCGCGCCCGGGATGACATCTCACCGTTCCGTCAGCTTCAGCTCGATGCGGCGATTGCGGCGAAAGGCTTCGTCGTTCTTTTCCGGATCGAGCGGCTGGAATTCGCCGAAGCCGGCGGCGACCAGCCGTTGCGGGCGAGATGCCGCGCGCGATCAGATACTGCACCACCGAGATCGCGCGTGAGGACGACAGCTCCCAGTTCGACGGAAACTGTGCACTGGCGATCGGCCGCACATCGGTGTGGCCGTCGACACGCAGAACCCACGGAATTTCTGCCGGAATCTGCCGCTCGAGTTCGACCAGCGCCGAAGCAAGCCGGTCGAGTTCGGCGCGGCCTTCCGGCAGCAGCGCGGCCTGGCCTGCGTCGAAGAACACCTCGGACTGGAACACGAAGCGGTCGCCGACGATGCGAATGTCGGACCGGTTGCCGAGGATCGCGCGCAGGCGGCCGAAGAATTCCGAGCGATAGCGCGCGAGTTCCTGCACCCGCTGCGCGAGCGCGACGTTCAGGCGTTGCCCGAGTTCGGCAATGCGGGTCTGCGTATCCTTGTCGCGCTTCTCCGAGACCTCGAGCGCGGCTTCCAGCGCCGCAAGCTGGCGGCGCAACGCGCTGATCTGCTGGTTGAGCACCTCGACCATCGCCTGCGCGCGCGA
Organism: uncultured Alphaproteobacteria bacterium; assembly: GCA_963774995.1. GTDB lineage: Bacteria > Pseudomonadota > Alphaproteobacteria > Rhizobiales > Xanthobacteraceae > P52-10. Next base: position 25,917 of record CAVZHJ010000008.1, on the reverse strand, counting down.
GGACAGCTGCTTTTCCGAATCGAGCGCCTTCGACAGTTCGCCGGCGCGGCCGGTAGCATCGTTGCCCTGGGCCGCGAGGCCGTCATAAAGACCCTTGACGCGGTCGCGTTCGCTTTCAGCGGCGGAAAGGCCGGCGCGCATCTGCGACAACTGTTCGTCGAGATTGAGCTTGCCGAGCTTCTCGAGCGACAACAGATCGTTGAGCTGCGCGATCTGCGCGTTCAGCCGTTCGAGCGCCTTGTCCTTGCCGCTGACCTCCTGCGACAGGAAAAACTGCACGACGACGAACACCGACAGACAGGAAGATGATCGCAAGGATCAGGGTCGAGAGCGCATCGACAAAGCCCGGCCAGTAATTGAAGCCGCTGTCGCCCCTGCGGTTGCGTGCAAGCGCCATTCCATTCTCTCTATTTTGGCATGATCCCTATCCGAAAACCGGTTTCCACTTTTCGGGGATCATGCCAGTCAACTCTTCTCCGACTCGCGCTCGCGGGCGATCTGCTCGAGCAGCCGCTTGATCTCGCGGCTTTGCTCGCCCTGACCGTCGGCCCATTCGCGGATCAGTTGCTGTTCGCTGCGCATGTGCTGCACGAGACCCTGAATGGCATCCGCGAGGCTCGCCATCGCCGTGGTCGCGGCGCGGCCGGAGCCCATGTCCTCGATTGCCGCACGCAGCCGGTCGACGACGGCGGAGAGATCGGTCGGCGTGGTCACGCCGCCGCTCGGCGGATCGGACACGTATTCGCGGACGATCGTCACGAGCCAGTCCTCGAGGTCGGTATAGAAGCGGTTCTGCGCCTGGCTCGATTGCAGATCGAGAAAGCCGAGCACCAGCGAACCGGCAAGCCCGAACAGCGATGACGAGAATGAAATGCCCATGCCGCCGAGCGGCGCGGCGAGGCCCTCCTTCAGCGTATCGAAGACCGAACTTGCGTCGCCGCCAACCTTCATCCCCTCGATCACCTTGCCGATGGAGCCGACCGTTTCGATCAGGCCCCAGAACGTGCCGAGCAGACCGAGGAAGACCAGCAGGCCGGTCATGTAGCGCGACAGATCGCGCGCCTCGTCGAGGCGGGTGGCGATCGAGTCCAGCATGTGCCGCATCGTTTGCTGCGTGATCGCGGTCCGGCCCGTGCGGTCGCCGAGCATCACGGCCATCGGCGCGAGCAGCGACGGGCGGCGGTCGACGCGCCAAACCGGGATCGGAAATGCGGAAGCTGTTGACCCAGCGAATTTCGGGATAGAGGCGGATCACCTGCCGGAACGACAGAATGATGCCGATCAGCAGCACGCCGACGATGACGCCGTTCAGTCCGGGATTGGCGAGGAACGCGACCCAGATCTGCTTGTAGAGCACCACCAGCAGCAGGGCGCCGAGTGTCAGGAACACCAGCATCCGGAACAGGAAGATGCGCGGCGAGGAAAGCTTCGCCGGTTCGACAGAGGCTGTGTAGCTGTGTAACGGGTCGCGTGCCATTGTCGGTCCGCCAAGCGCGTCTGGATGATTTCCGGCTCCAATATGGCATAGGAGCCTGCGGAAAACAGGTGGATTGGGGGAAATCGACAGCTTCCTGCCGGACACCGGGGAACTGGAGTTTGAAACCGGGCTTTCCTTTGAGACGTAATTGTGACCTGACCGTTTCCATTGCAGGCGAAGGCCGATGTCATTCGTGATTGCGTTGATTGCTATGGCCGCTGCGCTCTGCGCGCTGATGGCGGTTGCCTGGATCGTCCAGCAGCGTAGCGGCAATTCGGGCTGGGTCGATACGATCTGGACCTTCGCCGTCGGACTCGTCGGCATGATCGCGGCGCTCTGGCCGTTCACGACTGATGCGCTGCCGGCGCGGCAGTGGATGGTGGCAGCGCTGGTCGTTGCCTGGGCGGTGCGGCTCGGGCTGCACATCGCCGTGCGCTCGGCCGGCGCTCACGACGACCCGCGCTATGCTGACTATGCCCGACGCTGGGGTGCCGACGCGCCGCGGAAAATGTTCGTCTTCCTGCAGCAGCAGGCGCTTGCATCGATGCCGCTGGTGTTTGCGATCTTTGTTGCCGCGCAGCTGCCTGTGGCGGAATTCCGGCTGCAGGACTATCTCGGCGCGCTGATCCTGTTCGCCGGCATCGCCGGAGAGGGATTGGCCGACACCCAGCTCAAGCGCTTCCGCGAAGTTCCGGCCAACAAAGGCAAGGTCTGCGATACCGGCCTGTGGCGGTGGTCGCGGCACCCGAACTACTTTTTTCAGTGGTTTGGCTGGCTCGCCTATCCGGTGATCGCAATCGCGCCTGGCTCCGTATCGGCCTATCCTTGGGGTTTTGCGGCACTGCTCGCGCCGCTTTTCATGTTCTGGATCCTGAATTACGTCACCGGCGTGCCACCGCTTGAAGAGCAGATGGCGCGTTCGCGTGGCGACGCGTGGCGTGCGTATCAGTTGCGGACCAGCCGCTTTTTTCCGCTTCCGCCCAAAACCTGAGGCGTTTCCTGCCATTCGGCAAATATGCATGGCCGGCAAGGCGTTTGCGCAGCTTGATGCGGGTCGCCGAGTTTATATGATGACTATCATTGAAAATGCGCTGCCGCGGCGCACCTGCCGGAACCTTGAATGGACGCTCTCACGCCCAAGACGCCGGTTGCGGAGCCGCCGGCGATCAATCCGCTGACCCTGCGGCTGCTTCAGGCGCCGATTGTCCCACTGATCCTGAAACTGGCCTGGCCGAACATGATGATCATGTTGGTGCAGGCGGGCGCCGCGCTCGTCGACACCTTCTGGCTTGCGAAGCTCGGCAACGATGCACTGGCCGGGATGGTGCTGGTGTTTCCGTTCATCCTGCTGGTCGGAACGGTATCAGGCGGATCGATCGGCGCCGGCATTTCCGCTACCGTTGCACGCGCGCTTGGCGCACGGCAGCAGGATCAGGCCGACGCCGTTCTGATGCACGGACTGATCATCAATGTGGTGATCGGCGGCGCGTATTCCGTTGTGATGCTTGTGTTCGGCCGATCGATCTATCAGGCGACCGGCGGACGCGGCGGAGAACTGGAAGCAGCGCTGATGTATTCCAACATCGTCTTCGCCGGGAGCACGCTGTTCTGGATCATGAATGCGCTGATGAGCGTCATCCGGGGCACCGGCAACATGTTCGTGCCGGCGCTTGTCAGCTGCGGCGGCGTGCTGATCATGGTGCCGCTTTCGCCGTGCCTGATCTTCGGCCTTGGACCGTTCCCGGCGCTCGGCATCGCCGGCAGCGCGATTTCGCTGCTCACCTACTACGTCGTCGGTTCGATCGTTCTCGCCTGGTACATTCTGGCCGGACGCAGTGTGGTCAAGTTCAAGCGGACGACGCTGCGCTGGCCGACCTTCGTCGCCATCCTCGCCATCGGCGCGGCGGGCACCGTGGTGTCCCTGCTGATCAATCTGACGGCGTCAGTGAACAACGCGCTGGTGTCTTTGCTCGGCGGGGCAGCTGCGGTGGCCGGCTATGGAACGGCGGCTCGCCTCGAGTTCCTGATGATTCCGCTGGCCTTCGGACTTGGTGGACCGCTGGTTGCGATGGTCGGCACCAGCATCGGCGCGGGCAATCGCGAGCGCGCGCTCAGGATTGTCCTGGTCGGCGGAGTTGTTGCGTTCGCGGTGACCGAGACGATCGGCATTTGTGCCGCGATCTTCCCGGAAGGCTGGCTTGGCCTGTTTACGAGCGACGCGACCGCGGTCGCCGTCGGCAGCGACTATCTCCGTATCGTTGGCCCTGCGTTCGGCTTCTTCGGACTTGGGATCGGAATGTATTTCGCGCTGCTCGGCGCCAATCTGCTGTTCTGGCCGATCATGGGCGCGGTGCTTCGAAGCGCCATCGCGATTGCCGGCGGTGCGTTTGCAGCGCTTTATCTGGGCTCGCTGCACGCCATGTTCATCGTCCTTGCGCTGGCGCTGTTCGTGTCGGGAACGATCCCGCTGTTGAGCATCCGAAAGAAAAACTGGGTGACGTAGGGCAGTAGCGCCAATTCCGTCATTGCGAGGCATGGCCGTTCGTAAGAACGGCATCGCTTTGCTCGCCCATGGCGACGAAGCAATCCAGCCTTTCTCTGCGGCGCAGGATTGCTTCGCTCCGCTCGCAATGACGACTACGTCCCGATCGGCTTCAGAATCTTCACCAGTTCGCGGTGAATCGTGTCGTTGCCTGCAACGATGTCGCGCGTCTCGAAAATCCTGTCGCCGCCGGAGATATCGCTGACGAAACCACCGGCCTCGCGCACCAGCACGATGCCCGCCGCCATGTCCCACGAGGACAGGTTGCGCTCCCAGTAGCCGTCGAAACGCCCGGCGGCGACCCAGGCAAGATCGAGCGCGGCTGCGCCGAAGCGCCGAAGGCCCGCGACCTGCGGCTGGATTGCGGCCAACTCCGCGCCTGCGACCCCGAAATCGCCGCGGCCGATGTGCGGCAATCCGCAGGCGATCACCGACTCGTTGAGCTTCTTGCGTGCGGCGACGCGGATGCGCTGGTCGTTGAGGTACGCGCCCTTGCCCTTTTCGGCGAGGAACAGGTCGTCATTGGCCGGATTGTAGACGAGGCCCGCGATCAGCGCGCCTTCGCGCTGAAGCCCGATCGACACGGCGAAATGCGGGATGCCGTGCAGGAAGTTGGTGGTGCCGTCGAGCGGGTCGACGATCCACACATTGGCCTTGTCGGTGCCTTCGCGCGTGCCGCCTTCCTCGCCGATGAAGCCGTAGCCGGGCCGCGCCTTGATCAGTTCGTCATAGAGCGTTTCCTCGGCGCGCTTGTCGGCGGCGGTGACGAAGTTCGCCGGCCCCTTCAGCGAGACCTGCAAATTCTCGACCTCGCCGAGGTCGCGCTTCAAGGCGCGGCCGGCGCGACGCGCGGCTTTCACCATGACGTTGAGAAGGGCGGAATGCAGCATCGACGGGATTCGCCAAGGATAAGGGGAAAATACGGATTGCGGTCTGCCCGTTGACCGGGGTTGCGTCAAGGGCGGCACAGCGCTCGCGCCGCGCGGATGCCTTGATTTACCTGCTTTTGCCGCTGAACCAGCGCCGCGCAGCGTCCTCGGCCTTTGTCTTGTTCTCGGCGCTGAGCGGGGCGAGCATCTCGTCGAGCATGGGGTCGCCATTGCCGCCCGCCTTGGCGATCAGGTGCCACTTCATCGCCTCGGTCAGGTCCTTCGGCGCGCCCAGGCCGCTCGCAAGCACGCGCGCGAGACGGTTTTGAGCGATCGCGCTGCCGCGCCGGGCAGCCGTCCACAACAGCGCGACCGCAGCCGCTTCGTCTTTCGGCGTGCCCGAGCCGTTGAACAACGCAATGGCGTACTCGACCTGCGCGTCGAGATTGTTGGCGATGGCGGCCGCTTTCAGCAGGCGCGCGGCCTCTGCCGGGTTTTTTGCGACGCCACGGCCTTCCTTGTAGAAGGTCGCCAGCGCGTACTGCGCTTCGGGGTTTCCGGCATCCGCCGCCTGACGGAACAACTCGGCGGCGCGGCCGAGATCCTGCGGAAAAATCTGTCCTTCGATGTTGAGCAGGGCAAGATTGTAGGCGGCCGGCGCGCTGCCCAATCTCGCCGCGAACGCGAGAAGCTTTGCGGCTTCCTCGCGGTTGGCGGGCCCGCCGCGCCCGGCCATGCGCAGCATTGCCAGCGCGAACGTTGCCTCGCGATCGCCGCGGTCGGCGGCCTGTTTGTACCAGTCCAGCGCCTTCCTGTCGTCGCGGTTGACCCCCTGGCCATTCGCGTAGAGCTCGCCGAGCAAAGTCATCGCCTTCGGGTCGGCGTTGTCCTGCGCGCGTCTGGAGGCGATGCGGAACGCCTCGCCATACGCTGAGCGCTGATACGCGCCATAGGCGAGGTCGACATTCGGATCGTCCGGCGGCGTCGGTTCCGCTCTGGCCGGGGCCTTTGGTGATTTCTGGGCGGGCGTGGATTTTTGCGCGTCTTTGTTCGGCGCGGTTTTCTTCGCGTCCTGTCGTTGCTTGACGCCGCTGTCGGATTTTTTCGCGGGCGCGGGCTGCGGCGTGAGCTGCAGTTGCGCCGCGGCAGGCGTTGCGAACATCGCAAGGAAGGCCGCCGTCAAGGCAACACCGAGGAGCCGAGCTGGCTTCATCTCTCCCGCATCATCCATGCTTCGCTGCGGCTCTCGCCAGGTTTGCCGCATGACCCTGCCCGAGACGTTGTACCACATCCGCCAGCGCTGCCTGCGGGCCTCGCGGGTCCGACCAGATCGCGTCGCCCACCATGACGAAGTCCGCGCCTGTGGCCGCGAACAGCTCCACCTCGTCGAGCGTTTGCGCATAGCCGACGCATGGCGATTCAAACAGTTCCGCCCACCATTCGAGCCGTTCCGCGATCGCCTCGGTGGAAGGTCTGTGGCCCTCCGCGTCGACCTCGCCGAACAGGAGGTAGTCAGCGCCTGCCTCGCCAGCAACCATCGAATCGTGGCGCGAATGCAGCCCGCCGACGCCGACAATGCGGTCGGGTTTCAACTGTTCCAGAGCATCGTTCATCGGCTCGATGCCGCTGACATGCGCTCCGTCTGCGCCCGCGCGCGCGACGAGCTCAAGATGGCCGTCGAGCAGCAGGGCTGCGCCCGGAGTTCTGGATCGCTGCCGCCAGCGCCTTGATGCGGTTGATCTTGCCGCGCTCGTCGGCCTCCGCGAGCCGCACGAGGACGGCGGCAATATCGGCTGCCGCGAGCAGGCCGGTGAGCACCGGCACGAGCGCGGATGCGTCCGCGACCTGCGGGGTTGCAAGGTACAGCCGGGGGGCGGGAGGGTTGGTGGGCGGCTTCTTCGACATGTCTGGCGGGTGCGTCCGTGCTATTTGCGGTTGAGACCAACCGCCGCGCGAGAGTTATTGCAACATGGCCGTCCGGACAATTGCCGAATCCGACATTCCCGCGGCCACCATGCTGATCGGCCAGTTGGGTTACGAGATGCCCCAGGCCGAATTGGTGCGGCGGCTCAGGGCCGTGCTGGGCAATACCGAGCATCGCGTCTGGGTCTATGACGACGGCGGCAAGGCCGTCGGCCTGCTGCATGCCTTCTTTCGCCCGGCGCTCGACAAGCCGCCGGAGGTGATGGTTCAAGCGCTGGTGATCGAGGCATCGCAGCGCTCGAAAGGTGTCGGCGAGGCCTTGATGCAGGTGGCGGAAGCCTTCGCGCGCGAGAAGGGTTGCACGTCGGTTGCGCTCTACAGCCGCGTCGATCGCGACCGCGCGCACCGCTTCTACGAGCGGCTCGGCTATGAGAAGAAACTCGCCTCGGCGCAGCTCAGGAAGGCGTGGTAGCCGTCATTCCGGGGCGCGAGCGAGCTCGCGAACCCGGGATCCAGCGACCATCTCATGCGCTCAATTGTGGTTGGATTCCGGATCGCCGCTGCGCGGCGTCCGGAATGACGCCGACGTGGAGAGCGCTCTACGCCGCCTTCTGCTCCAGGTCCTGCTTCCATTCGCCCTTGCTGGCGAGTCCGTTCATCGCCGCCCGATGGGTGAAGGCGCGTTGGGCGGCGGCGACGTTCTCTGTCTTGCCGGACCATGCCTTCTGCGGCGCGGCCTGCAGCGCGCGGCCGTAGGAGAAGGTGAGTTTCCACGGCAGTCCGCCGATCTTGTTCATCGCATCGAGATGCGCGGTTGCGTCTTCATCCGATTGTCCGCCGGACAGGAACGCGACGCCGGGCACCGCGCCCGGCACGCAACCCTTCAGGAGCTTCACGGTTTTCTCGGCGACCTCGGCGACGCTTGATTTCTTCGCGCTCTTCTTGCCGGCAATCGCCATGTTCGGCTTCAGCACCATGCCTTCCAGCGCGACCTTCTGGTAATAGAGTTCCTGGAAGGTCTCCTTCAGCACGAACTCGGTGACCTCGTAGCAGCGGTCGATGTCATGGCCGCCGTCCATCAGCACTTCCGGCTCGACGATCGGCACGATCTGCGCCGCCTGGCAGAGCGCGGCGTAGCGTGCCAGCGCATGCGCGTTGGTGTGGATCGCAGCATAGCTCGGAATCCCGGGCCCGATGTCGATCACCGCGCGCCACTTCGCAAAGCGCGCACCCTGGTCGTAGTATTTCTTCAGGCGCTCGGCGAGCTTGTCGAGGCCGACCGTGATCAGTTCGTTCGGGCAGCCCGGCAGCGGCTGCGTGCCTTCATCGACCTTGATGCCGGGAATGGCGCCGGCCTGCTCGATCAGCTTGACCAGCGGCGTGCCGTCCTTCGCCTTCTGCCAGATCGTCTCGTCATACAGGATCACGCCGGAGATGTTCTTCGACATCGCGTCCCTGGCGCGGAACAGCAGCTCGCGATAATCGCGGCGGCTGTCCTCGGTCGAGTTCGACGCCGATCGCATCGAAACGCTTCTTGATCGTGCCCGAGGATTCATCCGCGGCAAGAATTCCGCGGCCCGGCGCGACCATGGCGTTGGCGACTTTGTTGAGATCGGCGAGGTTCATGGACGTCTCCTGGAACGGACGATTTTGCTGCTGCGGCAGGCGGGAAATTCGGTCGACTTTTACAATGGCGAAACAGGGCAGAAAAGACGGTCTCGCCGTCATCCTTAAGCAATTTTTCCGGCTGCCGATTTGCTCTTGGTCAACTCAGGCTCGCCTGGAGATCAGCTCACCTTCGGCGCCAGCTCGCCCCTGGCGTAGCGCCTGGCCATGTCCGACGGCGGCAGCACCTTCTTGATCTTGCTCGCCTGCCCGGCGGTATTGAATTCCTGAAGCCGCTGCTTGCAGAGCTTCGCCATCGCCTCCATCGCGGGCTTCAGATACTTGCGCGGATCGAACTCGCCGGGGCTTTCGCTCAGGACTTTGCGGATTTGCCCGGTCATCGCCATGCGATTGTCGGTGTCGATGTTGATCTTGCGTACGCCGTGCTTGATGCCGCGCTGGATTTCCGGGACCGGCACGCCCCAGGTCTGCGGCATCTTGCCGCCATGCTGGTTGATCACGTCCTGCAGGTCCTGCGGCACCGACGAGGAACCGTGCATCACCAGATGCGTGTTCGGCAGCTTGCGATGAATCTCCTCAATGACGTTCATGGCAAGGATCGCGCCGTCGGGCTTGCGCGTGAACTTGTAGGCGCCGTGCGAGGTGCCCATCGCAATCGCCAGCGCATCGACCTGCGTCTCCTTGACGAACTTCACGGCCTCGTCCGGATTGGTCAGCAACTGGTCGTGGCTGAGCTTGCCTTCGGCGCCGTGGCCGTCCTCCTTGTCGCCCATGCCGGTTTCAAGCGAGCCGAGCACGCCGAGTTCGCCTTCGACCGAAATGCCGCCGAGATGCGCCATGTCCGTGACTTTTCTGGTGACGCCGACATTGTAGTCCCAGTCGCCCGGCGTCTTGCCGTCGGCCTTCAGCGAACCATCCATCATCACCGAGGTGAAGCCGGCCTGAATTGCGGTCATGCAGGTCGCGGGCTCGTTGCCGTGGTCGAGATGCACGCAGACCGGGATGTGCGGATAGATTTCCGTCACCGCGTCCATCATGTGTTTGAGCATGATGTCATTGGCGTAGGAGCGCGCCCCGCGCGAGGCCTGGATGATCACCGGCGCATCGACCGCGTTCGCGGCCTCCATGATCGCCAGCGCCTGTTCCATGTTGTTGATGTTGAAGGCGGGCACGCCGTAGTCGTGTTCGGCGGCATGATCGAGCAACTGGCGGAGCGTTATGCGGGCCATCGGTTGATCTCTTCCTTCTTCACCCGTCCCTTGAGCGGGAGGGGACTCACGGTGCTTGACGCCGCAAGACCTCAACGCCCGGCAGCGGTTTTCCTTCCATCCATTCAAGGAAAGCCCCGCCTGCGGTCGAGACATACGTGAAATCGTGGGCGACCTTGGCGGCATTCAACGCGGCGACGGTATCGCCGCCGCCGGCCACTGAAACCAGCTTCTTCGCCCTGGTGCGCGCGGCCGCGTGCTTCGCAGCCGACATGGTTCCCTTGTCGAACGGGTTCAGTTCGAACGCGCCGACCGGGCCGTTCCATACCAGCGTCGCCGCATCGTCGATCGCCGAGTTGATCCGCTCGATCGACAGCGGACCGACATCGAGAATCATGCCGTCGGGCGGGATAGCGTCGAGGCCGTAGGCATGCGACGGCGCGTTCGCCTCGAAGTGGAAGGCGACCACGGCATCGACCGGCAGGATGATCGCGCAGTTCGCTTTCTCGGCCTTGTCGAGAATGCGCAGCGCAGTCGCGGCAAGGTCCTTCTCGGCCAGCGATTTGCCGATGCCGATGCCTTGCGCATGCAGGAAGGTGTTGGCCATGCCGCCGCCGATCACCAGCGCATCGACCTTGGCGACGAGATTTTCCAGCAGGTCGAGCTTTGACGACACCTTCGCACCGCCGACGATGGCGATGACGGGCTTCTTCGGCGCTCCCAGCGCCTTGTCGAGCGCTTCAAGCTCGGCCTGCATGGTGCGGCCGGCGATCGCCGGAAGTTTGTGGCCGAGCCCTTCGGTCGAGGCGTGCGCGCGGTGCGCTGCGGAGAAGGCGTCGTTGACCCAGATGTCGCCGAGTTTTGCGAGCGCGGCAACAAAGGCGGGGTCGTTCTTTTCCTCTTCCTTGTGGAAGCGCGTGTTCTCCAGGCAAAGCACGTCGCCGTCCTTCATGGCGGCGATGGCCTTTTCGGCGACCTCGCCGATGCAGTCATCGGCGAAGGCGACCGGGTGATTGATGACCTGCGACACGGCGGCGGCAACCGGCTTCAGCAACTCTTTCGGATCGCGGCCCTTCGGCCGTCCGAAATGCGCGAGCAGGATCACCTTGCCGCCCTTGGCCGCGATCTCGGTGATGGTCGGCGCGACGCGCTCGATGCGTGTCAGGTCGGTGATCCTGCCGCCTTCCATCGGAACATTGAGATCAACGCGCAACAGCACGCGTTTGCCCTTCACGTCGATGTCGTCGAGGGTGCGGAAAGGTTTTGTCATCGGAGCACTCTGTCGTCACGCACGCGCCATATCCGTTCGAAGAACGGCGTCGCTTCGCTCGCCTATGGCCGTTCCAAGAACGGCGCCGCTTTGCTCGCCCGTCATCCACGTCTTTCGCGTCTGTGAAGACGTGGATGGCCGGGACGAGCCCGGCCATGACGTGGAGGGATTTAAGCTAGATCAGCTTGCCCATCGCGACGGCAGTGTCCGCCATGCGGTTGGAGAAGCCCCACTCATTATCGTACCACGACAGCACGCGCACGAGATTGCCGCCCTGCACCTTGGTCTGGTCCATCGCCAGGGTGGAGGAGTGGGCGTCGTGGTTGAAGTCGATCGAGACGTTCGGGTGCAGGGTGTAGCCGAGGATGCCCTTGAGCTCCTGCTCGGCGGCCCGCTTCATCGCGTCGTTGATTTCCTTCACGTCGGTCTTGCGCTTGGCGACGATCTTCAGGTCGACCACCGAGACGTTCGGCGTCGGCACGCGGATCGCGGTGCCGTCGAGCTTGCCCTGCAGCTCCGGCAGCACGAGGCCGATCGCCTTCGCTGCCCCGGTCGAGGTCGGGATCATCGACAGCGCGGCTGCGCGGCCGCGATAGAGGTCGCTGTGCATGGTGTCGAGGGTCGGCTGGTCGCCGGTATAGGCATGGATCGTCGTCATGAATCCGGTCTCGATGCCGACCGTGTCGTTCAGCACCTTGGCGATCGGTGCGAGGCAGTTGGTCGTGCAGGAGCCGTTCGAAACGACGAGATGGTCCTTCGTCAGCTTGTCGTGGTTGACGCCGTAGACCACCGTGAGGTCGGCGCCATCGGCGGGCGCCGATACCAGCACGCGCTTGGCGCCAGCGGTCAGGTGGGCCGAAGCCTTGGCCTTGGCGGTGAAGATGCCGGTGCATTCGAACGCGATATCGACGCCCATGTCTTTCCAGGGCAGCTTGGACGGATCGCGCTCGGCGGTCACCTTGATGGCGCCGTTACCGAGACTGATCGTGTCGCCCTTGACGGTCACTTCGCCGGGAAAACGGCCGTGCACGCTGTCGAAGCGCAAAAGATGGGCATTGGTCTCGACCGGGCCGAGATCGTTGATGCCGACGATTTCGATGTCGTTGCGCTTGGCTTCGTAGATGGCGCGCATGATATTGCGGCCAATGCGGCCGAAGCCGTTGATGCCGACCCGAATTGCCATATCTTCTTCTCCTTCAATAGCTTAAGCCCCGCCCGCGGCGACCGTTGGTCACTCCGAGGAGGCTGTGCTGCAGATCCGCCCGGTTCTGCCGGACGACGTCGGACGATATGGGGGAACTGCTAGCCTTTTTCGCGGTTCCGCTCAACCGTCAGGCAGCCGATTTGGCGTCCGGTCAGCGTTGCAGCGAGCGGGATGCTCTTAACCCAAACGCTTCTGTGCCGCGCTGACGACGGCCTCAGCGGTAATCCCGAAGTGCTTGTACAGTTCCTTCGCAGGCGCACTGGCGCCGAAGCCGGACATGCCGACAAACGCGCCGTCGTGGCCGATAATCGCGTCCCAGCCCATGCGGATAGCGGCTTCAACCGCGATTTTGACGGGTGCCTTGCCGACAACCGCCTCGAATTCCGCGCGCGGCAGTTCAAGCAGAAGGTCCATGCAGGGCACGGACACCACGCGGGTGGCGACGCCTTTGGCGGCGAGCTGCTTTTGCGCCTCGACCGCGATCTGCACTTCCGAACCTGAAGCGAAAATCGAGACCCTGGCTTCGCCATTAGCGGCGACCAGTTCATAGCCGCCCTTGCCGCAACGGTTCACCTTGTCGTCGGTCAGGCGAAGCTGCGGCAGGTTCTGTCGCGTCAGCGCCAGCACGCTCGGACGGGTTTTGTCTTCGAGCGCGAGCTGCCAGCATTCGACGGTTTCCACCGTATCGCAGGGCCGGAACACGTTCAGGTTCGGGATCGCGCGAAGTGCGGCCAGATGTTCGACCGGCTGATGGGTCGGGCCGTCCTCGCCGAGGCCGATGGAGTCATGCGTCAGCACATGGATCACCCGCTCTTCCATCAGCGCGGCGAGCCGCAGCGACGGGCGCAGGTAATCGGAAAAGACCAGGAATGTGCCCGAATAGGGAATGATGCCGCCGTGCAGCGCCATGCCGTTCATCGCCGCCGCCATGCCGTGCTCGCGAATGCCGTAATGCACGAAGCGGGCGCCGTAGTTGTTGGCGCGACACCGCGGCCATGCCTTTGGCGCGGGTGTTGTTGGAGCCGGTCAGGTCGGCCGAGCCGCCGACCATTTCCGGCACCGCCGTGGTCAACGTGTGCAACGCCTCCTCGGAGGCTGCGCGGGTCGCGATTTCCTTCGGCGCCGCGGCGAGCTTTTCCTTCATGGAGCGCACGGCGGCGGAAAGCTGCTCGGCGGGCAACTGGCCTTCCATGCGGCGGCTGAATTCCGCGAGTGTCGCGACATCCGTTTTCGAAAGCCGCGACGTCCAGGCCTCGCGGGCTGCCTTGCCGCGCGCGCCGGCCGTCCGCCATGTGCCCAGAATATCGGCAGGCACCTCGAAGGGCGCAGCCGTCCAGCCGAGCTTTTTCCGCGCGCCGGCGATTTCCTCAGCACCGAGCGGCGAGCCGTGCGATTTCTCCGAGCCGGCCTTGGTCGGCGCGCCAAACGCAATGATGGTCTTGCAGGCGATCAGTGTCGGACGGTCGGCCTTTTGGGCACGCGCGATGGCGTCGGCGATCGCCTTTGGGTCGTGTCCGTCAATCCGTTCCGCCGCCCAGCCGGCCGCTTCAAACCGCTTCAACTGATCGACCGAGTCGGCGAGCGACAGCGGGCCGTCGATGGAGATGCCATTGTCGTCGAACAGCATGATCAGCTTGTTCAGCTTCAGGTGTCCGGCAAGCGCGATCGCTTCCTGGCTGATGCCTTCCATCAGGTCGCCGTCGGAAGCCAGCACGTAGGTGAAATGGTCGACCAGATCGCCGCCGAAGGTCGCGGCAAGGTGCCGCTCGGCCATCGCCATGCCGACGGCCGTGGCGACACCCTGGCCCAGCGGGCCGGTCGTCGTCTCGATGCCGGGGGTGACGAAATTCTCCGGATGGCCGGGCGTGATCGACCCAAGCTGGCGGAAGCGCTTGATCTCGTCGATCGTCATCGCCTCGTTGCCGGTGAGATACAGCAGCGCATACAGCAGCATCGAGCCGTGGCCGGCGGACAGCACGAAGCGGTCGCGGTCCGGCCATTTCGGGTCGGCGGCATCGAATTTCAGAAACTGGGTGAACAGGACGGTTGCGACATCCGCCGCACCCATCGGCAGTCCGGGGTGCCCGGATTTCGCCTGCTCGACGGCATCCATCGCCAGCGCGCGGATCGCGTTGGCCATCGCGGAGTGATCGACGCGCGTGTTCATGGACACCTGTTCCTGTGAATTTTCGGGAGGTTCATGGCGCGCCGGAACCGCGCTTTTTTGGGGCTGTATCATGGCCGGGGCTTATCACCTGACGGCAAAAACTCCAAGATCGCGCCGTGCTGCCGCCCAACTCACCAGTGCATATCGGTGCATAGATTGCCGCGAGTGCCATGCTCGGTCTTGGCGTGGCGTTGATTCGCGTGCGAGATACGATGCTTAAATGTCTGCGGGGACGCACCTTTTGCCAGTATCAGCGCCAGCAAGGGAGGTCAGCGTGACAGATCTTCCCCTTGAGGAGTCCGCGATCGAGCAGCCGTCGATCGAGGCTGCGGTTCGCCGGCTGATGGCTGCGCTCAACGAACTGGAAGCGGTTGTCGATCGTCGCCAGGAGCATGATCGCGGTCAGGACAATCTTGCCGCACGGATTCAGGCGCTTGGCGCGGACCGTTCGCGCCTTGCCGATGAACTCGATCATTCGATGTCGCGCTCGCGCACGCTGGAGGATGCCAACCGCAACATCGCCGAGCGCATCGATGGCGCGATCGAGACCATCCGCACCGTGCTGAAGTCGGAACAGCAGCCATGAAACTGCAGCCATGAGCAGCGTCAACATCACGATCAACGGCAAGCAGTTCCGCGTAGCCTGCGAGCCGGGTCAGGAGCAGCGCGTGACGGCGCTGGCGGAAGATTTCGACCAGCGGATCGCCAGCATGCGCGCACGCTTCGGCGAGGTCGGCGATGCGCGGCTGACCGTGATGGCGGCGATGATGATCGGCGACGAGCTGCTCGACGCCAATACGAGGATCGCGAAACTCGAGGCCGACCTCAACGCACTGCATGTCGCGCGCGCGGGCTCCAGCGATCGCACCAACCGGACCGAAGCCGCCGTCGTCACCGCACTTGATGCCGCGGCCGACAGGATCGAGCGGATGACGCTCGCGCTCAGCCGGCCGTCGGGCGGCGGCATGGCGGTGGGCTAGTGTCCCGAATCCGAAGTTCGCTTGATGGACTCGCGGCAAGGGTGAAGTGAACTTCTGAACCACCACACTGAAAGCCTTTGAAATTCTCGAGCGACAGGCTGCACCGCGGCTTGGCGGGCGTGCGGATCATGCATAGAATTCCCGTTCTGACAGGGGAAGCTGATGCAGACCGCGTTACGCCAGTTGTTTCTGGATTTTCTGTCAGCGATCGTTTTCCTGCTTCTGTATGCGTTGACCGAGAACCTGTACCTCGCGACCGCCGTGGCCGTCGGCGTCAGCATTGCGCAGATCATCATTGCCAGGGTGCGCGGCGAGCGGGTCGATGCCATGCAGTGGCTGGTGCTCTTCCTCGTGCTCGTACTTGGCGGAGCGACGCTGCTCGCCAACGACGGCCGCTTCATCATGGTCAAGCCCAGCATCACGCACGCGGCCATCGCCATCGTCATGCTGCGGCCCGGCTGGATGGGCCGTTACCTGCCGCCGATCGCCACCGACAATCTGTCGCGCGGCTTCATCGTTGGCGCCGGCTATTGCTGGGCCGCGTGGATGATCGTTCTCGCCGCCGCAAATCTTGTCGTTGCGATGAACTTCGACTTTCAGGTCTGGGCCTGGTTCTTCGGCTTCGGCCTTGTCGGCGGCAAGCTGCTGGGCGTGCTCGTGCAGTATGTGGTGATGCGGACGATCGTCACGCGCAAGCTGCGCGCCGCGCCGCCGCAGACGGTCTGAGCCGATCGGATAAAGCATGGCGCGGCGTGCACTGACCGGTGGCGCGGCGGCCCGATCGTAGCTACATTGGACTTGCGAAGCTGCGGGGTGCGTCAGGAGCAATATTCCCGGGGCCTTATCGATCCTTAAGGGAGCTGTCCCTGACCGGACCCGTGGGTCCGGACACACGGTGCCCACCTACTTTCGTAGGGAACCTGGGATCGAGCCTCCAACGGCCACTGCGGCTTCGCACTTTCCATGATTGGCCTCGCCGGTCTAATGCTGACGTCATGCCCGCGAAAACGGGCATCCAGTACGCCGTGCCGCCAGCGAAAATCACGCGCGCCCGCGTTTACTGGATCATCCGCCTTCGCGGATGATGACGACAGAGTACGGGGTGGTCGTGGTGCCGGAGCAGGCGTCCAAGAAGGATATTCGCATCGCTGCGCTCGCAGCGCGTGACGCGCTGCCGGTGGCCGAGCGCAGGCGCGCCGCGCAGATGATTGCAATGCGGCGGTTTCCCGTTCCGCTTGGCGAGGGCACCATCGTCGCGGGCTACTCGCCGATCCGCAGCGAATGCGATCCGGTGCCGCTGATGCGAAGCCTTGCCGCGAAGGGTGCGCAGTTGGCGCTGCCGGTTGTCCACGCCCGGGACAGGCCGCTGACGTTTTCCGAATGGCGGCAGGGCGAGCAGTTGACCGCTGGCCCCTATGGCATTCTGCAGCCGCGCCTCGAGGCCATCCCGCTCGAGCCGGATATCATCCTTGTTCCGCTCACGGCCTTCGACCGTCGCTGCCGCCGCATCGGCTATGGCGCCGGTTACTATGACCGCACGCTCGCGGTCCTGCGGAAAGAGCGGATGGTGATCGCCGTCGGCATCGCCTTTGCGGCCCAGGAAGTCGACGCGATTCCCGCCGACGGCCACGACGAACGCCTCGATCTTGTGCTAACGGAACGTGAGACGATCGATTTCAGGAGCGGTTAGTTGCGTATTCTTTTTGTCGGCGACGTGGTGGGGCGCAGCGGCCGCAATGCCATCGCCGAGCATTTGCCCGGCGCCAGGCGCGACTGGAAGCTCGATCTCGTCGTCGTCAACGGCGAGAACGCAGCCGGCGGCTTCGGCATCACCGAGGCGATCTATCATGAATTCGTCGACGCCGGCGCCGATGCCGTGACGCTCGGCAATCATGCCTGGCGGCAGAAGGAAGCGCTGGTGTTCATCGAGCGCGTGCCTGCGCTGATCCGGCCGCTGAATTTTCCGAAGAGCAATCCGGGCCGTGGCGCGGCGATGATCGAGGCGGGCAACGGCGCGCGCGTACTGGTCATCAATGCGCAGGGCCGCGTTTTCATGGAGCCGCTGAACGATCCGTTCGCCGCGATCGACCGCGAACTCGAGGCCTGCAGGTTGCACGATGGCGCGGACGCCATCATCGTCGATTTTCACGCGGAGGCGACCAGCGAGAAGCAGGCGATGGGCCATTTCTGCGACGGCCGCGCCTCGCTCGTGGTCGGCACGCACACGCATATTCCGACCGGCGACTATCGCATCCTGAGCGGCGGCACCGCCTACATGACCGACGCCGGCATGACCGGCGACTATAACTCGGTGATCGGCATGGAGAAGGACGAGCCGCTGCAGCGCTTTCTCACCGGCCTGACGACCGGCCGCTACGAGCCGGCGGGCGGCACGGCCACGCTGAGCGGCGTCGCGGTCGAAACCGACGACGCGACCGGGCTTGCGACGAAGATCGCGCCGGTGCGGCTCGGTGGCGGGCTGGAAGAGGCAAAGCCGGGGTTTTGGAGTTAGCGCCAGATCAGGCACTCGAGTGCCACTTCAATTTCGCGCGCGCCGGCTCTATAAGGCCGCGCCGAGTGTGGCGGGGAACTTTGAGGCGACGAGGGACAGATGGCCGGCCATTCCCAATTCAAGAACATCATGCACCGCAAGGGGCGGCAGGACGCGCAGAAGTCCAAGCTGTTCAGCAAGCTGGCGCGTGAAATCACCGTCTCCGCGAAAATGGGCCTGCCGGACCCGAACATGAACCCGCGCCTGCGCGCCGCCATGATCGCGGCGCGGCAGGAGAACATGCCGAAGGACAATATCGAGCGCGCGATCAAGAAGGCGCTCGGCAACGATGGCGAGAACTACGACGAAATTCGTTACGAGGGCTATGGTCCCGGCGGCGTCGCGGTGATCGTCGAGGCTCTGACCGACAACCGCAACCGCACCGCGTCCGACGTGCGCTCCTACTTCACCAAGTAGCGGCGGCAACCTGGCCGAGACCGGCGCGGTGTCGTTCATGTTCGACCGGCTCGGCGTGATCGAATACGACGCCGCGGTCGCGTCCGAAGACGCGATGATGGAGGCGGCGATCGAGGCCGGCGCCGACGACGTGTCGTCGAGCGAGAGCGGCCACGAGATTTACGCGGCGCAGGAAACCTTCCGCGACGTCGCCAAGGCGCTCGAAGCGAAGTTCGGCGAGCCGCGCAAGTCGGCGCTCACCTGGAAGCCGCAGAACACCGTCGCGGTCGATGACGAAACCGGCGAGAAGCTGCTGAAGCTGATCGACACTGCTGAACGAGCACGACGACGTGCAGAACGTCTATGCCAACTTCGAGGTCTCCGACGCGCTGATGGCGAAGATGGGGGCGTAGCGCGCGTGCCGTGCGAAAGCCCGCTGCGCACGCGAGCCTCCTCACGGCTGCTGGTGCTCGATTCGCGCGACAGGGTTCTGCTGTTTCGTTTCGTCCATACCGACGGCGCTCTCGCAGGCCACGATTACTGGGCGACGCCCGGTGGCGAGGTCGAGGCCGGCGAGACATTTGAGCAGGCGGCCGTCCGCGAACTGTGGGAAGAAACCGGCCTGCGCATCGACGGTGTCGGCGCGCAAATCGGTCAGAGGATGTTCGTCCTGCAACTTGTGAGCGGCGAGCACGTGATGGCCGATGAGCGCTATTTTGTCGTCAAGGCGGGCAGCGAATATCGTTTCCAGTGAGCGCTGGACGGCGCTCGAGCGGGAGGTCATGACCGACCATCGCTGGTGGTCGCGCGCGGAACTCGCGCAAACGCCGGGATGTGATTTTCCCGGAGAATCTGGTGGAAATGCTTGGCCCCGCTCCGCTGACAGGCCCGTTTCCATCGCGTGGCGCCCGGCCGGCCAGTAGGATTGAGGGCCGCGTAACGCTATCACTACCCCATGCCAACCGTGCCAATTCGCAGCCGCGTCCGCATTCTCGGCATCGACCCCGGCCTCCGCCGCACCGGCTGGGGCGTGATCGACGTCGAAGGCAACCGGCTGATCTTCGTCGCCTGCGGCTCGGTCGAGACGCGCGAGACGCTCGCCGCTGGCCGCGCGGCTGGTTGCGATCCATGACGGGCTGTCGCGTGTGCTCGGCGAATTCATCGCCGGCCGAGGCCGCGGTCGAGCAAACCTTCGTCAACAAGGATGGCGTCGCGACGCTGAAGCTCGGGCAGGCGCGCGGCGTCGCGATGCTGGCGCCGGCGCATGTGCGGCACTCTCGGTGGCCGAATACGCGCCCAATCAGGTGAAGAAGACCGTGGTCGGCGCCGGCCATGCCGACAAGAACCAGATCCGGGTGATGCTTGGCGTGCTGCTGCCGAAGGCCGATCCGAAGACCGCGGACGCCGCCGACGCGCTGGCGATCGCGATCACCCACGCGCATCATCGCCAGAGCGTTGCATTGAGGATGGCGGTGGCGCGATGATCGGCAAGCTCAAAGGCATGATCGACTCCTACGGCGAGGATTACGTCATCCTCGACGTGCAGGGCGTCGGCTATCAGGTGCACTGCTCGGCGCGCACGCTGCAGGCGCTGCCGTCGACCGGGCGAGGCGGCGGTGCTGTCGATCGAGACCTATGTGCGCGAGGACCAGATCAAACTGTTCGGCTTCCGCACCGATGCCGAGCGCGAGTGGTTCCGCCTGCTGCAAACCGTGCAGGGCGTCGGCGCCAAGGTCGCGCTCGCTATTCTCGGCACGCTCGGCACCGCCGATCTCGCCAATGCGATCGCGTTGCGCGACAAGGCGGCGGTCGCGCGCACGCCCGGCGTCGGCCCGAAAGTCGCCGAGCGCATCGTCACCGAATTGAAGGACAAGGCGCCGGCGTTCTCGACGGTCGATCCGGCGTTGGTGCAGCTGTCCGGCGCGATCGACGACAAGCGTGCGCCGCACCCGGTGTCGGATGCGGTCTCCGCGCTGGTCAATCTCGGCTATGGCCAGCCGCAGGCGGCCGCCGCCATTGCCGCAGCCTCGCGCAGCGCGGGTGAAGAGGCCGAGACGGCGCAACTGATCCGGCTCGGCCTGAAGGAGCTTGCGAAGTGACAGGTTCGCGACGATGACATCGCCCCGCCTCGTCACGCCCGAACGCCGCGAGGACGACGCGGACACCTCGCTGCGCCCGCAGACGCTCGGCGAGTTCGTCGGCCAGCAGCAGGCGCGCGAAAATCTCTCGGTCTTCATCGCTGCGGCGAAGAAGCGCGGCGAGGCGCTCGACCATGTGCTGTTCGTCGGCCCGCCCGGGGCTCGGCAAGACGACGCTGGCGCAGATCGTCGCGCGCGAGCTCGGCGTCGGCTTCCGCGCCACCTCCGGCCCGGTGATCGCCAAGGCCGGCGATCTCGCGGCGCTGCTCACCAACCTCGAAGAGCGCGACGTGCTGTTCATCGACGAGATCCACCGGCTCAATCCGGCGGTGGAGGAGATCCTCTATCCGGCGATGGAGGATTTCCAGCTCGATCTGATCATCGGCGAGGGGCCGGCGGCGCGCTCGGTGAAGATCGACCTCGCCAAATTCACGCTGGTCGGCGCGACCACGCGCGCTGGGCTTCTGACCAATCCGTTGCGCGATCGCTTCGGCATTCCGGTGCGGCTGAATTTCTACACCGAGGCCGAGCTGGAGCTGATCGTCACGCGCGGCGCGCGCGTGCTCGGCATCGGCATCACGGCGGACGGCGCGAACGAGATCGCGCGTCGCGCGCGCGGCACGCCGCGCATCGCCGGGCGGCTGTTGCGGCGCGTGCGCGATTTCGCCTCGGTGGCGGATGCATCTGCGATCGACCGCCCCATTGCCGACAGGGCGCTGGGCGCGCTCGAAGTCGACGCTGCAGGGCTCGACGCGATGGATCGGCGTTACCTGGTGACGATCGCGATGAATTACGGCGGCGGACCGGTCGGCGTCGAGACGATGGCAGCGGCGCTGTCGGAGCCGCGCGACGCGATCGAGGACATTATCGAGCCGTATCTGATCCAGTGCGGCTTCCTGCAGCGCACGCCGCGCGGGCGGCTGTTGACGTCCCATGCGTTTCGTCATCTCGGCCTCGCCGAGCCCTCGCGCGATCCGGCGCAGTTCGGGCTGTTCGGCCAGGACATGGAAGACAAATAGTTTGCGCGTCGTCTGATCACAAAACCGCTACCGGCTTTTGTGGAACGGACGCATCACAATTCCGCTTGATTAACCTGCCGTTCATGGCGGGATGGCCAGCATCGCAGCCAAATGATTTCACGCCGCCGCTTCCTCCAGCTGCTCGCCGGCTCCGGCCTGTTCGGCATCGCGTCCGCCGCCTATGGCGCGGGCATCGAGGCGCGGGGCTTGCGCGTCACGCGCTACCATCTGCGGCCGCCGCAATGGCCAGCTGATTTTCCGTTGAAGATCGCCGCGATTTCCGACCTGCACGCCTGTGAGCCATGGATGGATCTCGAGCGGATCGCCGGGATCGTCGCGCATACCAACTCGCTCGGCGCCGACCTGATCGTGCTGCTCGGCGACTATGTTTCCGGAATGCGGCAGGTGACGCGCTATATTCCTGCCGCCGAGTGGGCGCGGGTGCTGGGCGGACTGAAGGCGCCGCTCGCAGCGAACCGGCTCGATCGGGGTGAAATGCGTAACGGTGGAACGCACGGCCCCAGTTGGCGACGCGGCCACACGCGGGGCTGTTGTTGATCGTAGAGGGTCTTTGGCGGGCGGTTGAATCTGGCTCATCGAACGTAAACCTCGGAAGCGAATTGCAGATTTTAACGAAGTGACGACGAACGGGGGCCGACCGCGGCGTCGCACTTTGGCAATCAAATTATTGCGGCAGCCCAGATCCGCGTTGCGGAAAACGTATCAACGGCGGCAGGGCCGCCGTTGTCGCCAATGGACTCTCTGTTCCTAGGGGTCTTCCGATCGGCAGCCTGCCGAAGCGGATACCGGTGACAAGTGGGGCGGCCGCCGCCTGGCGGGCATCTTGCGGCCGCTTCGGTAAAAGGCCCGCTGCGATTTCTATTTTGCATCGGTGTTGGGATTATGTGGTTTTGTTCCCGCACGCGGGTCGCGCACAGCGGGGTCTCTAAGAATCGAGAATACGCGCCTGGCAAAAATCTGTCAAATGTTCGTGCCGAAACGCAACTCGTGTAGTGGCTTGTGCTTCGGTCGCGAGAATCGACGCATTGCGACCAATTCGCCTAGGCGGAATAACCTCCAGCCAATTGGCGCCAATGTACCGACCAAAACGTGTGCGCCGAACATGCGCTTTGCATCGATTTAGCAGACCGCATCTGCGGCGGATGGTACTACGCAGTCACGGGGCGCCAGTGGTTCGCACCCGGGAAGCGGCGAGGGATCTGCAGGACCGGCATCTGCCGAGCGATCCCGCAGACAGCCCGCCTCGGTCCTTGCGGCCTGGCAGGCCGGATGCCTGCCCAGCCACCGCGCAGCGAAATAAATCTCGCCAGACTTCGCAAATATCGCATTTTATTGCTATCATTCGCAGTTTGGGAGAATTGGCGGATGTTTTCCGGCTCGGACTAAAAGTTGTGGGCGGACTTTTCCGATTAGAGGGACTGTGCCGGGAATTCCGGTTGCGCAGGAGCTGGTTCCGCGCAGCTAGCTTGGTGGCCGCCAAGCGTTCCAAAACTTAACGCGAGTCCGAGAAACGCCATGTTGCCCCGCAAACGAATTGACGGCCATCCGGGCGATCGTGCCTGCCGTGGTGATGCTGGTCGCCAGCGGCGGTTGCACGGCGTTTCTGGAGCCGCGTGAGCCCTACCCGATCACGCCGCCCGAGCCGTCTGCCCAACAGCCCTGTGCCGCGGGAATTGGATATGGTGTCGCTGCCGGCGTACGTGATCGAGCCGCCCGATATTCTGTTCATTCAAGCGGTGAAGATCGTTCCCAAGCCGCCGCACAAGCTGGAGCCGTTCGATGCGCTCTTGATCCGCGTGGCGAACGCGTTTTCCGATCAGCCGATCGCGGAAGCGTTCTTCATCGATCCGGAAGGGACGGTCGATTTGGGGCCGGCGTACGGTCGCGTGAAGGTCGTGGGACTGACGACGGATGAAGCTCAGGCCGAGATTCGCCGGCATCTGTCGCAATTCATTGAAAATCCGCAGGTGTCGGTCTCGCTGGCGGCATCGTCGGCGCGCAGCAGATTTCCGGCGAGCACCTGGTGGGGCCCGATGGCCGCATCAACCTGGCCACCTACGGCTCAGTCTACGTGGCGGGTCTGACGCTCGATCAGGCCCGCGACGTGATTGAGAAGCACTTGTCGAATTACCTTGAGGATCCGCAAGTGGCGGTGGATGTGTTCGCCTACAACAGCAAAACGTATTACGTGATCACGCAAGGCGCCGGCAACGGCGACGACGTGGCCGAGTTCCCGATCACCGGCAACGAAACGGTGCTGGATGCGATCGCCCAATTGGGCGGCTTGTCGCAGTTGTCGTCGACGCGGATTTTCATTGCCCGGCCGGCGCCGAACGGCGTTGGCTGCGAACAGATCTTGCCCGTGAATTGGGCCGAAATCAGCCGCGGCGGCTCGACCGCGACGAACTATCAATTGATGCCTCGCGACCGGCTGTATATCGCCGAGGATCCGTACATCAAGTTCAATGCGCTGGTGTTCAAGTACACGCAGCCGTTCGAACGGATGTTCGGCTTCGTCTCGGTGGGCACGGCGATGCTCAACCAGATCAAACGGTTCGGTTTAGGTTCGCTGTAGTTGAGTGGGTCAGGAGGTCAGAGGTCGGTAGGTGCGGGTTCGTCGCAACTTGCGTTGTCGCGGCGACGATGGCAGCGAGACGGCGGTCATGGCGAATCGCATTCGGGGAGGATGCAATCATGAAGTTCAAGAAAGCAACGACGGCGGGATTGTTATTGGTCGGGTTCGGCAACGCGTCACTGGCGCGTGCCGCCGTTGGATCGCCCGACGCCGCCGCCGTATTGCGCGGACGGGCGCTGTTATCCGAATCCATTGACGTTCGGCTGTGTACGAAACGCGCTGGCGGCGGTGGCCGGTTGAGAGCTATCGATCCGAATGCGGCGAGAAATTCGATCCACAGCAATTGCAGAACCAGGTACCGCCGTTCGATGCCGCCGGCCGAAGAAGAAGATCGAAGGCGCCGCCGCCGACCGTCTCGCGAAGGACGAACTCTGATGAAACCGCGCATCCTCGACCAGGCGGCGCGACGGATTCGCCGCCAGGGCCTGAGGGAATTACGCCACCAACTGGCCCGCTACGACAACCGGGCGGATCAAACCGAACCGGGCGGGCCCGCTTCGCCCGCTGCCGCCCTACGAGCGACCGGTTCCCACGCGGGTCGTCTGAATCCCGGCAGCCCAATCGGGCGAACTTGATCCGCCACCCGCGATGCCGTTCGGACCGGCTCCGATCCAGGAAATCGCGCCGGTTCGCGAGGCCGATCGCGTGCCGGCGAATCGGACGGTACAGCCCATGCGGGCGACGAATGTTAAATCGAGGAACATCAATCCGTCGAGCGACGATCCGCCGCCGGCTTTGCCCGGCACGCTGGCGACCCTGTCGAATTAACGCGTGCATCCGTCATCGGACAATGACCTAAGAGCCTGTCCCAGAGCCCGTCGTTAACCCGTAGCATGGGCCCCCGGCCGAGCATCGGTATGCTTCTCACGGGCCGGGGGCCATGCTACGGTCGGCGGATAGGCTCAATCGGGCGGCTTTGCAGCGGGCTTTTCGCGATTCTGGAGCGATGCTGACTACGGCGGTCGCGGTTAGGTTCACGCTGTAGGCTTATGCGGGCGGGGCGGCGGGTGCGCGCCCGTTTGCTTGACACCTTGGGCATGAGCCTACCGTGAATTGAGTCGAGGGCGGCGGGGACGAATCAGGTGCGGACGAACCGCGAGGCACTTGGCGGCGTATTGAAGCCCTCCCCAGGCGCGTTTGATTCTTTGCCCGCCGGGCCGCTCGATGCGCAGCCGTGGACCCGGGCATCAGCCGGAGGTTTTGTCTCGATGGCCCGCTATTTACCGATCGTTTTGGGCGTAGTGCTGATCGTCGGCTTGACGATTCCGCAGATCCGGATGACCGACCGGCTTTCCGGCACGAATGTTAGCGCCGAGCAGCGGGCGGAGTTGTTCAAACTGGTGCCGAAGGATTTTGGCGACTGGCACGGCGAAGACAAGCCGGTGGACCCCAACGTCGAGAAAACAGCGGGCGCGTCGGCGCGTATCGCGCGATTATCGCAATGCGCGGACGGGCGAGCGGGTGGATTTGTGGCTGATCGTCGGTCACTCGCGATGTCTCATTCCATACGCCCGATGTGTGCTACCCGGGCGCGGCTTCGAGGCCCGCGGCAAGGACAACTCGCTCTATCCGCTGGTGATGCAGGGGATGCCGGACACGCCGATTTGGACGAATACGTTTTTCAAAGAGGACGCCACGGGCCGGCGTTTGTTGCGTGTGTTCTGGTCGTGGTACAACCCGAAATCGCCAGAGAATCCAGGCAATATCGTGTGGGAGACTACCCCTAACCCACGCATGACATTCGGCAATGCGCGGGCACTCTACAAAATGTATTTTACGAGTGATGCAGACCGTTGAAGCGTCACAGACATTGCCTGCGATTCCGGAAGGACTTGCCGGATGGATCGGCATATCGGCAGTGTACGGAAAACTGAATCCAGATGGTTCGGCG
>CAVZHJ010000007.1:0-62150 GCA_963774995.1 uncultured Alphaproteobacteria bacterium | reverse complement strand
TCACGCGCAGAATGCCGTTCGGGCCGCACTGCGATGCCGCGATCGGCTCGACGAACTCAACCGCGCGGCGACTGCCTTCCAGGGCCATCGGCTGAGCCACCGTATCGGGCTGAATTCCGGCGAAGCGCTGGTCGGAAACATCGGCTCGCGACGGCGCTTCAACTATACGGTCATGAGCGATGCGGTGAATCTTGCCTCGCGGCTGGAAGGCGCGAATAAGTACTTCGCCACCTCGATCATGGCTTCGGAAATGACGGTTGCACTGACCGGCGAGTTGTTCGCGTGGCGCGAACTTGAGGCGATCCGCGTCCAGGGACGCGTCCATCCGGTCAAGATCTACGAGCCGCTGGCTGAACGAGGCCAGGCGACGCCGAGCCGGACGCAAATTGCATCAATCTACGAAGATGGGCTGGCGCGCTGGCGCGCGCGCGACTTTTACGGCGCCGCCACATGCTTCGAGCAGATAGCCAATGACGATCCGCCGGCGGCGCTCTTTCTCGCCCGTGCACGGGAACTTGCGCGTCATCCGCCCGGCGAGGACTGGGAGCCTGTCAACACGCTGGAAGGGAAATAGCCGCGACGCCTGCCCGCTTGTTCCGTCGCACAAAAAACTTGCACGCAAAGACATGCGCCAGCTGCAGCCGATCGTATTCGCGACAACCCGCTATCTGATACCGCCAAGGCGAACGACATCGCGCCGTATTGAGATCGCCTTGACGCGGTCGCACGTTTCTGACCAGCTAAATCCCAAGACTGTTTGGACAAGACTGTTTGAACAAGACTGATCTGAACGGTCATCTCGCCGAAGATCGCCACGGAGGTATTTTATGCGCGCAATCATGTCGTCGCCAACGCGGGTTGCATTTGCTCTGCTCACCGTCTCCGCGCTTGCAACCCCGGCCCTCGCCAAGGACATCAAGGTCTGCCTGATCGCCGGCAAGACCGGGCCGCTCGAAGCCTACGCCAAGCAGACCGAAGTCGGTTTCATGATGGGGCTCGAGTTCCTCACCAAGGGCACGATGAAGGTCGGTGACGACAAGATCGAAGTGATCGTCAAGGACGACCAGCTGAAGCCTGATCGCGGCAAGTCGCTGCTCGAAGAGTGCTACGGCGACGACAAGGCCGACATCGCCGTCGGCACGACCGGCTCGCCGGTCGCGCTGGCGATGCTGCCGGTCGCCGAGGAACGAAAGAAGGTGCTGATCGTCGAGCCGGCCGTCGCCGACTTCATCACCGGCGACAAGTGGAACCGCTACGTCTTCCGCACCGGCCGCTCGTCCTATCAGGATGCGCTGGCAGCCGCAGCCGCCATTCCCGCCAACGAAGAAGTCGCGATCGGCATGCTCGGTCTCGACACCGCGTTCGGCCGCGATGGCGTCAAGGCCTTACAAGGACGCGCTCGCTGCGCTGCGCCCGAAGGCGAAGGTCGTCGCGGAGGAATATGCCGCGGGCAACACCGCCGACTTCACGCCATTCGCCGAACGGCTGTTCAATGCGCTGAAGGACAAGCCCGGCAAGCGCATCATCGGCTTCATCTGGGCCGGCGCGCATCCGATGGCGAAGTTCGTCGACATGAAGCCCGACCGCTTCAACATCACGCTGGCGCCGGGCGGCAACATCCTGCCCGTGATGAATGCCTGGAAGGCGTTCGCGGGCGCCGAGGGCGGCATCTACTACTATTATGACTTCCCGAAGAACCCGATGAACGACTGGCTGAAGGCCGAATACCAGAAGCGCCACAACGCGCCGCCGGACTTCTTCGTCGCCGGTGGCTTCGCCGCAGCCTCGGCAGTCGTCGCCGCACTACCAAGGCCGGCGCCACCGACACCGAAAAGCTGATCGCGGCGATGGAAGGCACTGTCGTTCGATACGCCGAAGGGATCGATGACCTTCCGCAAGGAAGACCATCAGGCGCTGCAGGACATGTATCACTGGCGGATCAAGAAGGACGGCAAGGACAACGACATGCTCGAACTTGTCGCGACCATCCCGGCAAAGGACATGCCGCTGCCGATCACCGCGCCGAAGTAAGCGCGCCACCGGGCCGGCTACTGTCGAGGAGTCCATGCGCAGCCGCGCGGAGCAACGGTGATGTCGGCGCCCGTTCTGGAAACGCGCGACCTGACCATTCGCTTCGGCGGCCATGTGGCCGTCGACAGCGTGAGTTGCGCATTTCAGGCCGGGACGCTGACCGCCATCGTCGGGCCTAACGGCGCCGGCAAGACGACCTACTTCAATCTGATGTCCGGCCAGCTTGCCGGCATCGTCCGGCTCGGTGCATCTCGACGGCGAGGACATCACGCGCCTCGGCACGGCCGTGCGCGCGCGGCGCGGCATCGGCCGCGCGTTTCAGATCACCAATCTTTTCCCGAACCTCACGGTCGGCGAGAATGTCCGCCTTGCCGTGCAGGCGAAGAGCGACGGCGCCGCCAATCTCTGGAGCCGGTGGAGCCGGCACGCCGACTGGATCGACCGCGCCGAGCATTTTCTCGAGGAAGTCGCGCTTGCGGACAAGCGGCATCTCAGCGCCGCCGCCCTGCCGCATGGCGACAAGCGCAAGCTCGAAGTCGCGCTGATGATGGCGCTCGAGCCGCATGTCTTCATGTTCGACGAGCCGACCGCAGGCATGTCGATCGATGAGGTGCCGGTGCATCCTCGACCTCATCAAGAAGCTGAAGGCCGCCGGCGACCGGACCATCCTGCTGGTCGAGCACAAGATGGACGTGGTTCGCAGCCTCGCCGACCGCATCATCGTTCTGCACAACGGCAAGCTGGTGGCCGACGGCGATCCCGCAACGGTGATCGCCTCGCCGATCGTGCAGGAAGCCTATCTCGGCGCAGCACCCGGCGCCTCCGCCCGGGGGTCACACGCATGAGCGCCCCCCTGCTGCAGCTCGAAGGCGTACACACGCATATCGGCCAGTATCACATCCTGCAGGGCGTCGATCTCGTCGTGCCGCGCGGCGCACTCACCGTGCTGCTCGGACGCAACGGTGCCGGCAAAACCACTACGCTGCGAACGATCATGGGGCTGTGGAAGCCCAGCCAGGGCCGCGTTGCCTTTGACGGCCGTGAAATCGGCGGTCTCTCCACGCCCGACATCGCACTTGGCGGCGTCGCCTACGTGCCGGAAACGATGAGCGTGTTCTCCGACCTGACGGTTGCGGAAAATCTCCGCCTTGCGGCACGCAACGGCCCGCCAGATGCGGCGCGGCTCGACTGGATCTTCGGCTTCTTCCCGGCGCTGCGAAAGTTCTGGCAGTTTCCGGCAGGCGTGCTGTCGGGCGGGCAGAAGCAAATGCTCTCGGTCGCGCGCGCCGTGATCGAACCGCGCACGCTGATCCTCGTGGACGAGCCGACCAAGGGCATTGCGCCCGCGATCATCGAAAACATGATCCACGCGTTCCGTGAATTGAAGCGCTCGGACACCACCATTCTGCTGGTCGAACAGAATTTCCGCTTCGCGGCCGCGCTCGGCGACACCGTGGCCGTGATGGATGACGGACAGATCGTTCACAACGGCACCATGGCGGAACTTGCCGCGGACACGGCCATGCAGACGCGCCTGCTCGGCCTTTCGCTCGGCGAGCACCAGTAGGGACCGATGAGCACCGCCGCCAGTTCGACATCTACCGAAGCCCTGCCGCAGCTGCGCTACGATTATCTGCCGCTGCTGCTTGTGCCGGCCATGGCGATCCTCGCGCTGCCACTGGTCGGCAACGTCACGACCTGGATCACGCTGACGATCGCAGCGCTCGCCATGGGCATGATGATCTTCGTGATGGCGAGCGGTCTGACGCTCGTGTTCGGACTGATGGACGTTCTCAATTTCGGCCATGGCGCCTTCATTGCCGTCGGCGCCTACATCGCACTGTCGGTGCTGGCGTTGCTCACCGGCTGGACTGGCGCCGATTCGCTCGGCCTCAACCTCGCCGCGCTGGCGCTCGCCATCGCCGCGGGGATGATCGGCACCGGTGCGCTTGGCTGGGCCTTCGAACGGATCATCGTTCGCCCGGTTTATGGCCAGCACCTGAAGCAGATCCTCATCACCATGGGCGGGCTGATCATTGCCGAACAGATGATCCATGTGGTGTGGGGCGGCGACCAGAAGGCAATGGCCCTGCCGCCCGCGCTGCGCGGCGCAATCCTGCTCGGCGACGTCGCGCTGGAGAAATTCCGGCTGCTGGCCGTAATCGTCGGCCTGGTCGTCTACGCGGTGATGGCGCTGGTGCTGAATCGCACCAAGATCGGCCTGCTAATCCGCGCCGGAGTCGAGAACCAGGAAATGGTCGAAGCGCTGGGCTACCGGATTCGCCGATTGTTCGTCGGCGTGTTCGTGGCAGGCTCCGCGCTCGCAGGCCTTGGCGGGGTAATGTGGGCGCTCTATCGCGAGACGCTGACGGCAAGCATCGGCAGCGACGTGATGGTGCTGGTCTTCATCGTTATCATTATCGGCGGGCTTGGATCGGTCGGCGGTTGTTTCCTCGGCGCGATCCTGGTCGCAATGATGGCGAACTACACCGGCTACGTCGTGCCGAAGATCGCGCTGGCCTCCAACATCCTGCTGATGGTTGCGATCCTGCTGTGGCGGCCGCAGGGACTCTATCCGGTCGCGAAGCGGTAACGCCATGTTCAAAGCCATCCTCTCCGACGACACGCCGCGCAGTCCGATTCTGACCGTGGCGCTGCTGGTGATTCTCGTGACCCTGGCGCTGACGCCGTTTCTGTTCGGTGGCGCGCAGGCGATCAACACCGCCGCGAAGATCTGCGTGTTCATCGTTCTGGTCGCGAGCTACGACCTGCTGCTCGGCTACACCGGCATCGTGTCGTTCGCCCACACGATGTTCTTCGGAATCGGCGCCTACGGCGTCGGCCTCGCACTCTACGGCTGGGGACCGAACTGGCCCGCAATCGGCGGCGGACTGATCATTGCCCTCGTCGTCGGCGTCATGCTGGCGCTTGTGATCGGCTTCGGTATCGCTGCGCGTTCGTGCGATCTTCTATGCCATGATCACGCTGGCGGTCGCGTCAGCCTTTGCGATCCTGGCCGGCCAGCTGTCGTCATTCACCGGCGGCGAGGATGGCCGCTCGTTTCGCACGCCGGAGCTGCTGCGGCCGACGACGCGCATTCTCGAAGCGCCCATCTTCGGCACCGAGATCACCGGACGCGTCGTCGTCTACTATCTCGTCTTCGTCGCAGCACTCGGGCTGTTTCTTGCCGCGCTCCGCGATCGTGAATTCGCCGTTCGGCCGGGTGCTGCAGGCCATCCGCGAGAACGACTTTCGCGCCGAGGCGCTCGGCTATAACGTCGTCTACTACCGGACCGTGGCAAACTGTCTTGCCGCGGCCATGGCCGTCCTCGCCGGCGCGCTCTATGCGCTCTGGCTGCGCTATGTCGGGCCTGACGTCACACTGTCTTTTTCAATCATGCTCGACATCCTGTTGATGGTCGTGATCGGTGGCATGGGCACGATGTACGGCGCTGTCTGCGGCGCAACTATTTTCATCCTCGCGCAAAACTATCTGCAGAAGCTTATGGGCACAGCCTCGAAGGCGACGGAGGCGGTCCCGCTATTGTCCAGCCTGTTGCATCCGGACCGCTGGCTGCTGATCCTCGGCGTGCTGTTCGTGCTCAGTGTCTATTTTTTCCCGACCGGTATTGTCGGCAAGCTGCGGGAAGCGAGCGCAACCCGCCGGAGCCTGTCATCGGGCCGCGCTTCGCGCGGGCCCGTTGACCGGCGCAAGCCAGCCGGCTGACCGACCGCCGAGCCGTCTCAATCGCCGGCCCGATCGCGGATCATTTGATTGATTGTCGTCTTCGCGTGCTGCAACGCATTCTCATAGTTTGGAAGTGCGTCGATAACCATGCGCGTGGCCAGGTGTGCGTCGGGCGGATAGATCAGCAGCTTGATCAGGTTGCCGCGCCTCGCGATCTTGATCATATGCTGACGGTGCTCGACCTGTTCGATGAAGCGTAGCCTGTCGTCTTCGGCCGCGTTCTCTGCGCTCACAGGCGGTCCGCCCTGAAAAGCAGCCCGAATGCCGCGAACGCGACCGCCGCAAACAATGGCCAGCTGGGATGTTGGCAAAGGTCGAATGTGTACCTGCAAATCGACGTGAAGGCATGACGCTCGCCTGCCAAATACAGCACGGCGGAGAATGCGGTGAGAAGTCCGGCGATGACGAAACTCATCGGTGCTTCGCGATTCTGTAAGAGCTCTGGCAGAAGCTCTGAACTCAATGCGGAATGACGCAACTGCCAATCGCGAGAATCGTTCCGCAATTGGCTTTTTGCGTGGCGTTGTGTCGTCGCGAGCGCCGTCGGCGGCTCTCGCGTACAGGCCCACGGGCGCGCCGGAGCGGCCAAGGTATCTGTCCACCGCTGCCATGGCCGGATCGCGCTTCCAGAGGAACGCTGGCGACTCCGCGGCGCCGATTCACCAGTCGGTCTTGTATCCGCTCGGCGTCGCCAAATGAATGAACTCGCCAAGGCGGGCGTAGGTCGGGCCGCCGATGCGGGCAATCGGCCGCAATTTCGCCTGATCGATGCGTCCGTTGTCGTAGAGAGCGTCGGCCACATAGAAGTGGACGATCTGCCCGATAATCAGCGTGTGCGGCTCGTTGCCGACGTCGAGCATCTGAACGAGCTTGCATTCGAAGCAGATCGGCGAGGCTTTGACCCGGGGCGGGCCAACCATGACACTGTCCGCCAGATCGATGCCGAATTCCTCGGTCTCACTCATCTCGGGCGGCAGGGTCGCCGAGCTGTTGTGCATGTGCACGACCAGGTCTTCGTTGGCGACATTGACGACGAATTCCCGGGTGGCGCGGATATTACGCGCCGAATCCTTGTCGCCGTTCCTTTTCGAACTGAGAAAGCCGACCATTGGCGGATCCGGAGAAATGAGCGTGTACGCGCTGTAAGGCGCCGCATTGACAACGCCCTGCGCGGACCTGGTGGTAATCCAGGCGACCGGTCGCGGGACGATCGCGCCCGTCATCAGCTTGTACGTGGTGGCGCGATCCAGTGTCGCGGCATCGATTTCCATATTAAGTCCCGCACCCGCACAAGAGGAATGTCCCGACGCGCCGTTCGGGGTGGCTTACACGACGCTGCCCTTGCGCAACGCGGTGACTTCATCCGGCGTATATCCCGCCTCTGCGAGAACATCATTGGTGTGCTCGCTCAGCCGCGGCGCCGCGCGATCGATCTTGCCGCCGCCATGAGCGAGCTGGAATCCGAGACCGGCGAAGCGCGCCGGGCCATCCGGCGTCTCCAGCTGATGGATCGCCTTGCGGGCCGCGAGTTGCGGATGATCGATCACCTCCCCGAGCTGCCAGATGCTCGAGCATGGGGCGCCGGCCTCGTTGAGGATCTTCTCCCACTCGCGTGCCGGCTTCGCCGCAAGCGCTTCCTCGATGATCTGGCGGAGCGCCTCGCCGTTCTGGAAGCGCGCCATCTCATCGGCAAATCGCGGGTCGACCAGCGCATCCGCACGACCCAGCGCCTTCATCAGCGCAACGACCTGCCGCTCGAAGTTGACGGCGAGGAGAATGTAGCCGTCACCGGTCCTGAACAGGTCCGCGGTCGGCACGAGGCTCACGGCGCGGTTGCCCAGCAGCCGCGGCTGCACGCCGGTGATGGTGAAGTCCGCGACTTCGCTGGACATGAAGGCAAGCGCTGCCTCCAGCATCGACACGTCGATCAACTGGCCCTTTCCGGTGCTGGTCCGCTGATAGAGTGCGCTGGCGATGCCGAGCGCCGCGGTCTGACCGGCGATCACATCGCATGCTGCGAAGCCCACGCGCGTCGGTCCTGTCGCCTCGTGGCCGGTCATCGACATCAGGCCCGACATCGCCTGGATCTTGCCGTCGTAGCCGGCGCCGAGACGCTCCGGGCCGGTTTGACCGAAGGCGCTGATCGCGCAGTAAATCAGGCGCGGGTTGATCGCCGAGAGCGCCGCATAGCCGATCCCGAGCTTGTCCATCACGCCCGGACGGAAATTTTCCGTCACCACGTCGGCCTCGGCGGCGAGGCGCTTGATGATCTCGACGGCCTGCGGCTTCTGCAGGTCGAGCGTCAGGCTGCGCTTTCCCGCATTGACCGCCTGCCAGCGCGGCACGCGCCCCTCCTCCCGCAGCTTGCTGCTGAGCGGTGTCCGGCGCATGTCCAGATAGCGCAGGTCCTCGCCCTCCCGCCGCTCCACCTTGATGACGTCGGCACCCATCAAGGCAAACTGGAACGTGGCGTACGGGCCGGCGAGTACCTGCGTAAAATCCAGAACGCGCAGGCCTTCGAAAGGTCTCGTCATGCAATGTCCTTTTGTCCCTGCATCTGGCTGCGCGAAGGCCGGCTGGAAACTCAGCGCAACGCGAGCCCAGGCAAGCTGCCATCCGACCTCCATTGCTTCAGCTTGTCGAAGAAGACCAGGTTGCCGGCGCCATATGTCTCGGAGAAGAATCCGTTCTTGTTGCCGGCCGCACCTTCACTGTTGTAGTAGCCCGGCGTGCATTCCATGTAGAAGCGCGCGCCGATTCCGGAGAGATTCCGCACCTCCTGCACGTAGGCGGCCTCAGCCTCGGCGGTCGGCTCCAGCGTGCTGTAACCAAGCGCGCGCGCCTGCGTGATCATGTGCATCACATGCCGCGTCTGGTTCTCCAGCGCCAGCGGCAGGTTAACCGTGGTCGCCGACTGGTTGCGCCCGACGAAAAAGCAGTTCGGGAAGCCGTGC
The DNA here is from genome assembly GCA_963774995.1 of uncultured Alphaproteobacteria bacterium. Lineage (GTDB taxonomy): Bacteria > Pseudomonadota > Alphaproteobacteria > Rhizobiales > Xanthobacteraceae > P52-10. The sequence goes on along the minus strand of CAVZHJ010000007.1, from coordinate 53,417 downwards.
GCGGTGAGACCGTGCAGCGTGCGCAGCCCATCGGACCAGCGCTGCGAGAGCGTGATGCCGTCGCGGCCGACGACATCATAGCCGGCGCGCCGGGTGAACGATGTGCCGACTTCAAAGCCGGTCGCAAAGATCAGGCAATCGACCTCGTAGCTTTTGCCGTTGACGATGACCTCATGCTCGGTCAGCCGCTCGACGCCATGACCGTTGGTGTCGACCAGCGTGACGTTCGGCCGGTTGAAGGTCGGCAGATACTCGTCATGGAAGCAGGGGCGCTTGCAAAACTGCCGATACCAGGGCTTCAGCGCCGCGGCCGTCGCCGGATCCTTGACGATGGCATCGACGCGGGCGCGGACCTGGTTCATCTTCCTGTAGTCGGCGAGTTCCAGAAGCTGCGCGCGCTCCTCGCTCGACAGACGACGGCCGAGTTTCTTCGATGCGTTCGACACCGCCTTCTCCGTCAGGTTGCGGAAGATGTCGGTCCAGCCGTCGTGAACGAGATCCTCGTCCTGGTCGCCGCCGCTGACCAGAATGTTGAAGTTCTCCATCCGCTGCTTCTGCCAACCGGGCTCGAGCGACGCAGCCCATTCCGGATCAGTCTCACGGTTGTTGCGGACGTCGATCGATGACGGCGTACGCTGGAACACGTAAAGGTGCTTTGCTGCTTCACCGAGATGCGGAATGCATTGAACCGCTGTCGCGCCGGTACCGATGATGCCGACGCGTTTGTCCTTCAGATTGGCAAGGTTGCCGTAGCTGTCGCCGCCGGTATAGCGATAGTCCCAGCGGCTGGTGTGAAACGTGTAGCCCTTGAACTCGTTGATGCCGGGGATGCCGGGCAGCTTCGGGCGGCTCAACGGGCCGTTCGCCATCGCAACATACTGGGCCTTGAACCGGTCGCCGCGATTGGTGGTGATGACCCAGCGCCGGTCGTCTTCATTCCAGCGCATATCCTTGATGGTCGTCTGCATCAGCGCGTTGTCGTAGAGGCGATAGTGCCGTGCGATCCGCCGGCTGTGCTCGAGAATTTCCGGCGCGAAGGAATATTTATGCTTCGGCATGTAACCGAGCTCTTCGAGCAGCGGCAAATAGCAGTACGATTCCACGTCGCACATCGCGCCTGGATAGCGATTCCAGTACCATGTGCCGCCGAAGTCGCCCGCCGAACTCGACGACGCGCAGACTTTCGAAGCCGGCCTCGCGCAATCGCGCGCCCATCAAGAGGCCACCGAACCCGCCGCCGATGATCGCGAACTCGACCTCGTCGAAAACCGGCGCACGCGTGAAGCCCGGCTCGACATAGGGATCGTCGATATAACGGGAAAACTCAGCCTTGATTTCCAGATACTGTTCGACACCGTCCGGCCGCACGCGCATGTCGCGCTCGGCAAGATATTTCGCGTGCAATGCATCGGGATCGAAGTCGATCTTGCCGAGGATTTCTGAAACTTCCGGGAGAATGCTCATCGTGCGTGGTTCCATGGGACAATGATTTGGACGTTTGGGCGGATCGAGGCAGAACGGCGCCTATTCTCGCTTGAGACCGGTCAATTCAATCACACGCTTTCGCTTCTCCGTATCGCGCGCAATATAGTCGACCGCGGTCCTGGCATCGCCGGAGAACGGCGTGAGACCGAGCGCCTCCAGCTTCGCTTTTACGTCAGGTTTGGCAAGCGTCTTGTTCACCGCGGCATTCAGCTTGTCGATGACCGGCTGCGGCGTGCCCGCCGGCGCTATCAGCGCGTTCCAGGAGTTGGCGACGTAACCCTTGAGGCCGGTTTGCTCCTCGACCGAAGGAACCTTCGGCCAGGCCGTCGAACGACCCGGGCCTCCGAACGCAAGCGCCTTCAGCTTGTCGCCCTGCACCAGGGCCGACGACGCCGATGCACTGATCAATCCGACATTGACGTCGCCGCTCAGGATGCTGTTGATCGCCGGGACGTCCCCCGAAAAGGCCACGTGCAACGCTTTGACGTTCGACAGATTCCACAAATTTTCCATGTCGAGATGCGCAGGCGTGCCGACGCCCGCCGTGGAGTAAGTCAACTCGCCAGGCTTCGCGCGCGCGAACTCGATCAGATCCTTGATGGAATTGTACTTGAAATCCGAGCGTGCAACGATCAGCAGATCGAGCGTGGTCAGCATCGCAATGGCCGTCAGGTCGCGGGACGGATTGTAAGGCAGCTTTGTATCAAGAAACGGGATGATGGTGATCGATCCTGTTCCCGTCACGCCCAGGGTGTATCCGTCAGGTTTCGCCTTTGCGACCACGTCGGTGCCGATCGCACCACCGGCGCCGGCGCGATTCTCGACGACGAAAGGCTGCTTCAACTCCGCACTCAGTCCCTCCGCGACCATGCGCGCTGCGACGTCGGTCGGACCGCCGGCCGCGAACGGCACGACGATCTTGACCGCCTTGTCCGGATACTCCTGCGCGATCGCCTGCGGCGCGATCAGAACTCGTCAGCGCCAGCGCCGCGACCATAAGCTGAGAAAGCCGAGTTCGTATCATCGCGAACCTCCCTGTTCTTCACTGTCTTGACGGACCGGCACACAGCAAATTCAGTCCCGGGCGCCAGTCTCCTCAGTACAACTCACGAAGATGCCGCGAACCGCGTCTCCGCGAGGCCGCGCACGCCAAGACCCTTGATCGCATACACCGCGCCGCCATCCGGATGCTTCGACACCGCACGGCCTGAGCCGAAGTCCTTGATTGTTGTGACGTAGAGAATATCGAGATCGTCACCGCCAAAGGCAGTGCAGGACGGAAACTCGACCGGCATCTTGATCAGCTGAACGAGTTCGCCCTCGGGAGAAATTCTTGCGATCTCGCCTGTCCGTGGCATCGATGCCCAAAGATGTCCGCCGCTGTCGACGGTCGCGCCATCCGCCATGCTGTCGATTGAGTTGACGTCAAACAGGCAGCTGGGCTCGCCGACCGCGCCACTGTCCGGGTCATACGGGAAGACCTGGATCTTCCTTGACAACGTGTCGGTGAAATACATTCGATCGCCGGATGGGCTGAAGCATATGCCATTGGACAGGCGGATTCCGGTCGCAAGCGTTTCGATCCGGTCGGGCGCCGTCAACCGATAGAGTTCGCCAATCGGTTTACCATTGCCGGCGACGCTGCCGCAGACGAATCGGCCGCGCCGGTCCATCTTGCCATCGTTCAGGTAGATGTCCGGATCCGGCGAAGCGATCGCTGCGAACGGTGTCCACTGCGAGGTGTCGACATCAAGCTGCTGTAATCCGCCGCCACGCAGCGCGGCCAGGATACGGTTGTCCTGCATCAGCGCGATCGACCCGATCCGCCCCGGCGCGTTCCAGCTTTCCTCCCGGCCCGAGGACGGATGCAGCGCGCGCACCAGACCGCGCCACGCGTCGATCCAGAACAAACGTCTGGATGCCGGATCCCAGACAGGACTCTCTCCCAACAGGTCCGGCGACACGTCGAGCTTTTCGATAATCATGTCGGGTCCTGCCTCGCGATTGATCTCGAGCGGCATACTCATGTCCGCAAGACATCGATCCGGAGCCTGCGGTGTTGTGCCGGGACGAGCAGCACGCGTTCGCTATGCACCTAAACTCTAGCGTTCGTGGTCATTCACGCAATTCGTGCGACGTCCATTTACGTATAGAAATCGCGGACGCGCCGGCGAGGCCGCCCTTGCGAACGTGATGCAACGGAAGGTTGCGGGGCACCGCTCCGGCTGACCGAAGAGGACGCCAGGAGGCCTGACGCCCCGCTCCTTTGCGTCCCGCGCATGGCAAATGCGTCCTATTGTCAGATCACGAGCAAATGCGTGAGGCCATAACCTGACGCAACGCTTGGGAAGCGGTGGCTCCCTCGCGAACAAAAAATGCAAAGGGGCAGGGAAATGCCGATCTATCCGGTGAAGTCGGCCGAGCGCACGATGAAGCTGCTCGAGCTCTTTCAATCCGAGCGCCGCCCGCAAACGCTGCACGAGGTCGCACGCAAGCTCGGATGGCCGGCGCCGAGCGCACTTGCGCTGCTCAAGACGCTGGTTGGAATGGGATATTTGATCTTCGACATCAAGCGTAAATCCTATTTTCCATCGCTGCAGCTCGCAGGCCTCGCGCAATGGATCCGGGACGAATTCTTCGAGGACAGCCCCGCCCTGGAAATTGCGCGGCAGCTCCACGAGGAAACATCGGATCATGTGTTCCTTACGGTGCAGAACGACCTGCACGTGCAATATCTGCGGATCTTTCACGGCGAGGAAAATGCCCGCTACGGCGCCCGCGAGGGCGGAATGGAACTTGTGGTCAGGACGACATCGGGCCTGACATTGCTCGGAACCATGTCGGAAACCTCGATCGACCGGATCTGCCGACGCATCAACATCCGGTACAATTTGCGCGACTCCCGGTTCGCGCCGGATGCTGTTCTGAAGTTGACGCGGAACTTCAAGCGCCAGGGGTTCGGCATGATGGCCGGCTCGCCGCATCCTGACGGCATGAACCTGTCCATGCTGTTGCCACCGACGAAGTCGGGCAAGCGGTTCGCCATTTCCGTTGGCGGCAACAAGACGCGCATCGAGGAAAAGCGGGACTGGCTGCTTGAGCGCATGTCACGGACGATCGCAGCAGCGGTTTAGACCCGTCACTCCGGCTGGATGCCGGCCCGTTCGACGATTTCCTTCATCTTGACCCTCTCCGAGGCAAGGAACTCGGCCAGTTTGTCCTTGGTATGAGGGATCAGGGTCGCACCCTGCTCTTTGAAGTACCTGGCGACGTCGGGGTCCTGCAGCGACTGTCCGAACGCCTCAGCCAGCCTGTCGACGACGGGCTGCGGCGTGCCGGCCGGCAACGTCATGACCGCCCATGTCGCGAAGTTGACGCCGGGAAGGCCAAGCTCGGCAAACGTCGGAACTTCCGGCACGTTCGGCAATCGCGTCGATCCCGGAACGGCCAGCAACCGCAGTTTGCCGGCCTCGATCTGCGATTGAACCGCCACGGGAAAGTCGAAGATGATATCGACAACGCCGGCCAGCAGATCGGCCATCGCCGGCGCCGCTCCCTTGTAGGGGATGTGCGTCATCTTGATGCCGGCTTCGCTCATGAACAGTTCCGCGACGAGGTGTGGCGCGGAGTTCTGGCCGGGCGATGCGATGTTCACCTTGCCCGGGTTTTTCTTCGCATAGTCGACCAGTTCGGGAAGAGTCTTGAACGGCGCATCGCCCCGCGCGACCAGCGTCGGCGGCAGGATCAACAGGCCATGGAACGGAAGCAGGTCCTTCTTCGGATCATACGACCGCTTCTTGAACAGATACTCGTAGTTCACGAGATTTGTATTGGAGCCGTAGAAGAAGGTGTAGCCGTCAGGCTTTGCGTTGACCACCGCCTCCGCGCCTACGATCGTGCCTGCGCCGGGCTTGTTCTCAATGATGATGGGCTGGCCGAGTTTGTCCTTGAGCGCCCGCGCGATCATGCGTGCATTGACATCGGTCGAGCCGCCGGCTGCGAACGGTATGATCCAGGTGATCGGCCGGTTCGGATAGGTTTGAGCAATCGCGCTGCCGGGCAGCGCAAGCGACATCAGAATGGCGACCAACGCTATTGGATACCGCATCGCAAATCACCCCGTGATGTCGTTTCTTCTGTGGTTCAGACTCTAGAAGGTTGCGCCGGAAAAGGCTGCCGGCACGCCAAGATTTCCGATTGGAAATAACGCCTGGCTTGGTAACTCGTCGATGCCGCCCTTTTCGACTATGCAACAAAGGTGGGCGGCAAGCCCGCAAGGCTCTAGGGGAGACAAACCACATGACTGTTCTTGTCACGGGCGGCACGAAAGGGATCGGGCTTGCCATCGCCGAGCGGCTGTCGCGGCCGAATGAGCATCTTGTGCTCGCCTATCTGAATGACGATGCTGCAGCACAGCAAGCGAAAGTGCGTTGCGAAGCCAAAGGCGCGCGCGTGACGGTCGTTCGTGCCGATGTCGGCAGCATCGCGGATTGCACCCGCTTGATGGCGACGATCGACTCACTCGGAACGGGCCTGCGGCACATCGTCCACAGCGCTGCCATGGTCTATCCCACCAACATGCTGGACGCCGATCTGGAGAAATTCACCAAAGCGATGCAAACCAACGGCCTTTCGCTGCTTTATCTGGTCCAGAAGGCGTTGCCGATGATCGGCCGCGGCAGCAGCATCGTCTTCATCTCGTCTGCGGGCGCGCGCACCGCCCGGGCGAATTACGCCGCGCTCGGCAATGGCAAGGCGCTGGCGGAAAGCATCATCCGCTATCTGGTGCCGGAACTTGCACCGCGCGGTATCCGGATCAATGCTGTCGCACCGGGCCTCGTTCATACGACGTCGGTGGCGAAGATGACCGGGAGCGAGGCGGTAGCCAGCAAGCGGGTTGAGCAGGCAGCCCAGGCCAATCCATCGGGACGCGCCAGCCGCGACAGCGATTATGCCTCGGTGGTCGAGTTTTTGCTGCAACCGGATGCCGAATTTGTTCAGGGGCAGGTCATTCATGCCAATGGCGGGGTCTATGTCGGCGTCTAGAACCCGCTTCTCAATTTCCGTCAGATCGTACAAGGTCCCGTCAACCCATAAGAAAAGGATTCAACGATGAAGATTTTGCTGTCAGGACTGTTCGCCGCCTTGCTGCTGACGCAGGCCCCGGCCACGCCGGCTGCGGCGCAAACCTATCCCGATAAATCGGTGCGGCTGATTGTGCCGTTCCCGCCCGGCGGCGCCACTGACGTCACCGCCCGCATTCTCGCCGATGAACTGTCGACGCGCTTCAAGCAGACCTTCATCGTCGAGAACCGCGCGGGCGCGGCCGGCACGATCGGCATCGATCAGGTCGCGAAGTCAAAGCCGGACGGCTACACGCTTGGCGTCAGCGGCGTCGGGCCGACCGCCATTTTTCCCATCCTCGATCCAAAACTGTCCTACAGCCCGGCGCGCGATCTCGATGTGATCGCAGGCTTGAGCGCGGTCGATCTGATCTTTATTGCGCGGAACAATCTTCCCGCGAACAACATGAAGGAGCTGCTGGACTACGCGCGCGCCAATCCGGGCAAGGTCACCTACAGCACCGCGGGCGTTGCAGGCCCGGCGCAATTGCAGGCCGAGAATCTGGCCCTGACCGCCGGCATCAAGATGCTGCACATCCCGTTCCCGGGCGATACGCCGGCCATTGCCGCGGTGCTGTCCGGCGATGTGGATATCGGCTTTGTCGGCGTCGCGTCCTCGGTCAGCTTCGTGACCTCAGGCAAGTTGAAAGGCCTCGGTGTCGGTTCGCCGACACGCCTGAAGGCGCTGCCTGATATTGGAACGGTCATCGAGCAGACGGGCATCAAGGAGTTCACCGGTTACACCTGGAATGTGCTGGTGGTCCCGAAAGGCACGCCCGCGACCATCGCCGATCTGCTGAACAAGGCGATCAACGAGATTTCCGCCAAGCCCGAGATCATCGAGAAGCTCGCCAATGTGGGTTTGCGGACCATGCCGGGAGACGCGACGGCCACGGCCGAATTCGTTGCCGGCGAATCCGCGCGCTACAAGCGCATCATCGAGGTCACCGGCGTAAAGCGCGAGTAAAGTATCGGGACAGCTTCGTCCGCACGCCTGAAGGTCGGCGCTTCAGCTCCGCGCGCGTGATTGCCTGCATTCCCGAAAGGCGCCTTCTGGAAGCGGCGACGATCAGGCTCCTGCGCCATTCTTCCCTCGGGATGCATCGTTCGCGGCACGTCACCCGACCTGATACGCGACCATTAGCAATCTGGAGTCCGCCGATGAAGACGTACACCATCGCCGCCATCCCGGGTGATGGCATCGGCACCGAAGTCGTTGCCGCAGGCGTGGAAGTTCTGCACGGCCTGGCCAGCCGCGACGGCAACCTCACCTTTCAGGTCGACCATTTCGACTGGGGGTCCGCCTACTACAGGAAGCACGGCATCATGATGCCGGCGAATGGTCTCGACCAGATCAAAAGGCACGACGCCATACTGTTCGGCTCGGCCGGCGCACCGGACGTGCCTGATCACATCACACTATGGGGCTTGCGCCTCGCCATCTGCCAGCCGTTCGATCAATACGCCAACGTCCGGCCGACGCGCATCCTGCCAGGCATCACGAGTCCCCTGCGCAACGTTCACGGCAAGGAACTCGACTGGGTCATCGTCCGTGAAAACTCCGAGGGCGAGTATGCCGGCGTGGGTGGTCGCGTCCACAAGGGGTTGCCGCTTGAAGTTGCGACGGACGTATCGATCCTGACGCGCGCGGGCGTCGAGCGCATCATGCGCTTCGCGTTCAGGCTCGCTCAGTCCCGGCCGCGCAAGCTGCTGACGGTCGTTACCAAATCCAACGCGCAACGCCACGCGATGGTGATGTGGGATGAAATTGCGGTTGAGATCGCAACCGAGTTCAGGGATGTGACCTGGGACAAGATGCTGGTCGACGCGATGACCATGCGGATGGTCATGAAGCCGGAGACCCTCGATACCGTCGTCGCAACCAACCTGCACGCCGACATCCTGTCGGATCTCGCTGCCGCGCTCGCCGGCTCGCTCGGCATCGCGCCGACGGCGAACCTCAATCCGGAGCGGACCTACCCGTCAATGTTCGAGCCGATCCATGGCTCGGCCTTCGACATCATCGGCAAAGGCATCGCCAATCCGATCGGCACGTTCTGGTCCGCGGTCATGATGCTGGAGCATCTCGGCGAACCGGCCGCGGCCAGGCGATTGATGCAGGCCATCGAGCGTGTCACGGCGGACGAACGCTTTCACACACCGGATCTCGGCGGCAAGGCCAGGACTGCAGACGTCACGGCGGCCGTTCTCGACTCCATTCATGGCGCCAACGACTGACGACGATCTTGCTTGCCCGCGGCGCGCTGCCAGCCGGGCTGTTCCCGGCGCGATGTCTATCCGCCCGCAAGCGCGCGGCGGTCGCCGGCCGGTGACAGATCGATCTGCAGATGCTGCAATTGCCACAGCCGCTCGCGAACCCGCGCACAGCCGAAATCGCCGCGCAATTTCAGCTCGCGTTGAACGCCGGCCGGGCGGCTCGGCTGTTCGTGCATCGATTCGTAACCGCGACAATGTCGAGCGGGCAAGGTCGCAAGCATGCGATCGACATCGCCGGCCTGATCGTAGGCTTGCAGGCCTCGCAGCATGCTGGTCAGGTAGCTGTAGTAGAGGCTGTTCACACTGCGGCGCAGCCGGCATTGAAGTCTTTGAAACTGGCGCTTGGTCATGGGCTCTTCAAACCTCTGATCTTCGGAAGCACGCGTCACTACGCAACAGGGCCCTGATATCCCTGCCCGGACAGCTTGACTGTTCCCCGGGTTACAGAGGGCTGCAGGAAATCCGATGGCAGCGCCGTCGTCAAACGACACTTTGCTGTAACAAAAGCGCGAGCTTCGCTTCTTGATTGAACCTCGGCAGGCTTTCAGCGACCGCGCATCGCGCAAGGCCGCCTCGGTTGGCGGGTCTCACTGCTGATGCAGGGCTGAAGGACCAACCTGCCTTCGCCCAGCACGTCAGTATGTGACTGCAATCACGCCGCTGCGGCCCCATCCAATGCAGCAAACCGGATGGCGTACGCGACGCCGGACTCCGGTCGCAGCAGGCGGATCGAACCGCCGATGGTCCGCCCGTTGCTCGTGGCCCAGGGTCACGTCCGGGAAGAGCACGGAGTCTCTATATAAGGATATAGCGCCGCAACCGTGGTTGCGGGACGCTGCTTGTCAGCACCATCCGAATTTAAGCCAGGATGCAATTCGCCAAACTGGTTTCAGAACAGAAGAAAAATCTACTCCAGCTGCGCGCACTGAAAGTTTTATCTTAGTTTTTCCGGGACGTTGTCCGCTCCCCTGCCCCCACCTACACATAATGAATATCCATGTGCGGACAGATACTTCCCGCGGGACTTGTCTCATGCCTGACCTTTCGATTTCTGCCGGATTTGCCATCGGCCTCGCCTTCGGCGTGGTCGGGTTGTTGAGCGGCTTCTGCCTGTTGAGCAGCCTTCGCGAGTGGTGGACGGCGGGCGATGGACGGAAGATCCGCAGCTACGCAATCGCACTTGCGGTTGCGATCGCAGGCGTTCAGTTCCTCGCGGGTGCCGGCCTTGTCGATATCGGCAAGTCGCTTTACCTGCAGCCGTCATTCTCAGCGCCGCTCCTGTTCGCGGGCGGGCTGTTGTTCGGTCTCGGCATGGTGTTGTCGAATGGCTGCGCGTCGCGGGCGCTGGTCCTGCTCGGCAAGGGCAATCTGCGCTCGCTCGTGGTCCTGATCGTGATCGCTGTCGCCGCGCAGATGGCGCTCAAAGGTCTGATCGCGCCCGCGCGTATAGCCATTCTGCAGTGGACCCAGACCACGCCCGCTGCCGTCTCCGCGCCGGCGATGTTGTCGGCGCTCGGCTTCGATGGCGATCTTGCGCGTATCGCCGCCACGCTGATCGCGAGCGGCGCGCTCGTCATCTTTGCATTGTCGGATCGAAACTTCCGCCGATCCTACGGGCACGTCGCTGCGGGCGTAGCCGTCGGCCTGCTCGTGACTGCAGGCTGGTTCTCGACCGGCTGGCTCGCCGCCGACGACTTCAATCCGGTTCCTGTTACATCGCTGACATTCATCGCACCGGTTGCCGACACGCTGCAATACGCCATGCTGTCGACCGGCCTGACAGCCAACTTCGGAATTGCGCTGGTGTCGGGCGTGATCGCGGGCAGCCTTCTGACATCACTGCTGACCGGGCGCTTCAGTCTCGAAGGCTACAGTTCGGCGAACCACATGGTGCGCTCGATCTCCGGTGCTGCACTGATGGGCGTTGGCGGCGCGATGGCCTACGGTTGTTCGGTCGGTCAGGGACTGACGGGCCTCTCGACCCTGGGCATGCCATCGCTGATTGCCGCCGCTGGCATTGTTGCCGGAGCAGCGCTCGGCCTTCGCCGCGTTGTGACGATTCCGGCGCTCGCGACGCGCTAGGCCTGCGGCAGGCCCTAAAAAATCGCGCGTCCGCTGTTTCGCCCCCAACGAAGCGCGCATGCCCCTGCGAAAGCCCTCCCCCTTGTGGGCAGGGATAAGCGAGCGTGCTGCTGCTCTACATTTCCAGATTGTCAAACAGCCCGCACGCCGAACTCCAGACGCGCGTTATCGCCCCGTGTTTCGTCCGGCAGCGCGCACCGGGCTTGCCCGGTTCGCGCCAAACAAAAAATCTGCGCCGGCTACAGACGTGCGAAATCGGCCCCTGCAACGAGCCGGCGCGGGGCAAGCCGGTCTTCTCTGGTCTTGCCTTCCTCATCTCCCCCGAAGGGGCGCGCGGAACACAGGGCGTTTCACCGCGCCCGCGGCGCCACGTGGGTGACCACGTGGCATCATGTGCTTTCCAGGCACATGACACCGTGTCCTGTTGGAACAGCACACGGCAAACAGCAGCCTCAGACGCAGTGCATACGCCTGCGTTCCGCACGCGACGGTTTTATCGGCTTGCAACTCCCAGCGGCGCCACGACGCCTGGTGCCTTGACTGAATGCTGGGCATCGCCGCATTGCTGGGTCCTCGGGCCGCCCACCCCGTCTGCGGGTCATCGTCCTTTCACTACTTTGCAGAAGGCGCGCTTCAACGGCGCGCCATCGCACGAAAGGCCCACAGACGCGACGGGTCCGTCGCATCCCGCTCCTGCGCCGGTGATGCTGCCGGCACGCCTCTTTGTCGGAGCGGGACAGCCAATAAATATTCCCGGCCGAAGAACAAATCAAGAACTATTTCTTCTGGAAAACAGAAATACTTGCAAGCCCGCAGGCTTCGCGCGCCAAAGAGCTCTCCAGCGGTGCACGTTCCTGGAGCGCGATGGTTTGAAGTCGACCAAGCCAGTCAAACCACAAGCCATAACGCTTTAGTCGGCCGATCCCTTTCGGCTGAACAAGCCGACCCAGCCGCGCTGCAACAGATCGCGTGGTGATCCGTCGATCAGAACGGCGATGCCGAACCGCGCGCCGATGATCATGCCGCCGACCGCCAGCGGCCATGACAGCGCAAAAATCGAACCGGCGGTGATCCCCTGCCCGATCGTGCATCCGCCGGCGAGAATGCCGCCGACGCCCATCATCGCCGCGCCGAGCAGATGACGCCTCATTTCGTGATCGTCATCGAAGGCTTCCCATCGCAGCTCAGTGGCGCGCCACGCGGCGAGGCCCGATCCGGCGACGACGCCGAACACGCTGGCGACGCCGAAATCCGCGAAGCTCGATGCGTTCAACAATCCGGCATAAAGCGCCCTGCCGATGGTCGAGACGAACGTCAGGCTCTGCGGGCGCAGCGCGCCGTCGAATTCGTCGGCCAGAAGCGTCGTCGCCGCCCAGCCGGCGATGGTCGCCACGCCGAGCACGAGACCCGCCGAGATCAGGCGCGGCGCGCGGAGCAGCCGCCGGTCCGAGAGCGCCAGCCAGCAAAGCCCGGCGCCGGTGACGGCGGCAAGTATGCTGCGGATATCGACACCGACAGCCCGCGACGACAGCGCGGCGAGTATCCGATCCGGTGCCCTCAGGCATCGCCAGCGACAGGGTCTCGATGACGCCGATCCTGAAGCCCGCGAGCGCGCCGCGCAATGTCGCATAGGCCGCAGCGCCGAGAACGATCACGACGACAAGACTGCGCAGATCGCCCGCGCCGAGCCGCACCAGAGAACCGAACCCGCACGTTCCGACCAGCGCCATGCCCATGCCGAACAGGAGACTTCCAACGACAATGGCGACGAACGGCATCGCCGGCAGGACATAGCTGGTCGCCTCGGGATTGAGAATCCCCGTCAGCACGAGCGACTGCGTGCCGAGGATCGCGACGCCAAGCGCCAGTCCGAACACGCGCAGCCTGCGGCCGTCGCCGCCGACCAGCGCATCCTCGATCGCGCCGAACGAGCACAGTTTTGCGTGACGGACGGCAAAGCCGACGGCGGCGCCGATCGCGAAACCGCAGAGAGCAGGAAGCCACACGGACAGACTCTGCAAAGGCGGATCTCCCGAAACCGGCGCGGCAGGCTATTTTTTTGTGGTCGCCTCCGGCGTCGCGCAGAAAATATCGTACACGACCGAAATCACGCGGCGGACATCTTCGTTCGCAAGACTGTAGTAGATGGTCTTGCCGTCACGCCGTGTATCGACCATGCCGTCATATCGCAGGCGGGCAAGCTGTTGCGACACCGCGGATTGCCTGAGCGAGAGGATATTTTCCAGCTCGCTCACCGAGCGCTCGCGCTCCGCCAGGAGGCACAAGAGCAGCAGGCGGTTCTCGTGTGACAAGGCTTTCAGAAAATTGCTGGCCTTGCGCGCCTTGCGCATCAATTGATCGAGTTCGGGCGAGTACTCCGCGCCGTCGCGCAGCTCGGTCTCGATATCGGATGACAGGATCGATGCCATGTGCGCCGTCGCTTCCCGTTGCTTCGCGTTCTTCAAATCTGCCCGGACTCTGCGGGCTGGCCGCAGCTTCGCAGCAAGCGTGTTCAGCAGTCCCCAGAACGTGTCGTTGCTCAGATATCCGGTGATCCGTCCGACCTCGCGTCCATCATCGACCACGACAAATGTCGGCGTGTACCGAACCGGAGTGGCAAGCACGATGCCGCTCGTGGCTGCCGCGCTGACGTCGACGCGGCGCAGGGGAAGCATTTTCGCTTCCTCGGTTTTCGAATAACTCGCGCCAACCTCGCGATCCCAGCGCTGGCACCAGGGGCAGCCTGCGGCCTCGAACATGACCAGTTCAGCGGCAAACGCACCGGCAGGCCACAGCAGGGTTGCGACCAGCACCGCGGTGGATGAGGCTTTTCCAAGCATCCGGATCGACATATGCTACATATACACGAATTCGCATATTTCTGCCAGAGATTGCTTCCGACAAGCGATCGGTTGAAAGGCGAGAGGAGATTCACTTGCTGACACGACGGCGCGCGATAGGCCTTCTGGGTGCTGCGACGTTCGGCTTGCAGAGCGGCGCAGTCCGAGCCGCGCCGAAGCTTGGCGAGGATGGGCTGTATCAACTGGATTGGTATCTCGAGAGCTTTCTCGACTTGCCCGAAGATCTGGCTGCTTCAACCGCCAGGGGAAAGCGGTTTGCGATCATGTGGGGGTTGAAGGGATGTCCGGCCTGCAAGCGCATGCATGAGGTGCATCTGAAGGATCCGGGGATCGAGGCCTACCTGCGCGATAATTTCGAGATCCTGCACCTCAATCACATTGGCTCGCGTATCGTCACCGACTTCGATGGCTCGAAGCGCGGGGAGAAGAGTTTGGCGGAGGCTTACGGAGTTCGCTACACGCCGACGATCCAGTTTTTTCCCGAAGATGCGTCCGGTCTCGCCGCGCTGCGCGGGCAGGCCCGCGAGGTCGCGCGCATGCCGGGGTTGCCTGAGCCGGCAGAATTTCTCGCGATGTTTCGCTACGTGCGTGAGAAGGGCTACGAGGCCGCGCCGTTTCCCGACTGGCTGAAGAAGCAGGTATAGCGATCCCTCGCCTCTAGAAGTCCAGCTTCCCGCTGATGGCAGCTACACCGGCTTTGGCGCACGCTTCGTCGGCGTCGCCGCCAGGCCCGCCGGAGACGCCGATCGCACCGACAAGCGAGCCGCCGGACTCGACGATGATCCCGCCACCGATCATGACGACGTTCGGCAGGTTGCGCAGCCCGGCCTGCGGCATGCCGGGCTGGCTGATCGCGCTCAGATCGGTGGTGCTGGTGCGGAATGTCACCGCGGTCCACGCCTTGCCGGATGCCGTCGGCGGCGTGTGCGGTCCCGCGAAACGGTCGCGCAACATCACCTGCGGAAGTCCACTCCGGTCAACGACGGCAACCGCGACCTGAAACCCGCGCGTCCGACAATCGGCCAGCGCCGCATGGGCCAGTTCCAGCGCGAGTTCGGGGCTGAGCGACCTGGTCGTGATTGTGGCATCCTGAGCTGCGGCTGCGCTCGCACAAAGCGAAGCGACCAGAACTCCGGCAAAAAACCGCCGCTTCGACATTGTCACGTTCCCCGGTCGCGTTCCTTCAACATGCCCGGGCCCTATTTATTGACCGGCGATTCCGGATCGAACAGCAACGCGACGAGATCCATGATCTGCTTTTCGGTCAGGACCTTGTTTGCGCCGAACCGCGGCATGTTCGAGCAGGCGAACAGCGCCTGCGAATTGTAGATCTTCGTGAATGCGTTCTTCGCCTCAGCCGGATCGAACTTGCGATCCTTGCCATACCCCGTCAGGCTCGGCCCAAGCGTGCCGAAACTCACCTCGGCCTTCTCCAGCTGGTGACAGGCATAACAATTGCCGCCGCTGACGGTCTTCGCATCGTCCGAAAACTGTCCGCCGCGGCCGTTGTTGGCGATCTTCCTGCCTTCCTTCCAGTCGCCGAGCAGCTTGCCGTCCGCCGGGATAGACCACCTTGGCCAGTTCACGCGCGATGATCTTGTCGGCCTCGGCCGACGGCACCTCGTTGCGATGCTGGTTGCAGACCTTCAGCGTTTCGTCCGGTTCGATGCGCGCCTGCCATTCCGGCGGAGCCTTGCCGAAGGTCGACTTCAGATAGGCCTCGACCACCGCCGGATCGGCGGGCTTCGCTGCGGTTTGCGCGGAGACGATCTGCGGCGCGCCGCAGATGCCGACGGCAAAGAGGAATGCTGCGAGTTTTGATGCGGTCTTCATGATGCGCGACCCTCAGCGTTTGATCGACGGGACATTGATTTCACCGCCCATCGCCTGTTTGTTGAGGAAGACCGTAAGCGCCGTGAGGCTGTCGGAGGCATATTCCGGCACCGGCCAGCGTTGCTGGCGATAGCAATCCCACAGACGATGCTGCATGGTGCGCAGCGCGCCCTGCGACACGCGATAGGTCGGCCACGATGCCATGGTTTCCTGCGTCGCCTTGCCCGGCTTCGAGAGGTTCGGCAGCCCCTGCAGGCGGATGCGCTTGCCTTCTTCGCCGTGACAGGTCGCGCAGGAAAAATCCATCACGCCGCCGCGCCGGAAGAACAGCGCTTCGCCGACCGCGGCCATTTCCTGTTCCTTCGGATGCTGGAGCTGCACGTCGATCTTCATGCCGTTCGACTTGTTGGCGATGAAGGCTGACGAGATCTTCCATGTCGGAGGCTCGGCCGGGGCCGGAGAAACGGCGCGCGACCACGTCCTTGGTGTCGAGACCCTGGATGTTCTGCATGCACCACAACAGGCGCTGCTCGAGGTCCATCACCTTGCCGGCATCAGCAAAGAAGCGCGGCAGTTTCGCAAACGCGCCCTCGAGCTTGCCTGCGCCGAGGCCGAGATCGCATGCCTCGAGCGAGACGTTCTTGGTGCCGCGCTTTTCCTGCCAAAGCAGTTCGCCGCGGTCGACCGCGAGGTAACCTGGATTGGAAAGCGGATCGGAGATCATCGCGCGATAGCGCTCGATCTCCTTCTCGCTCGCATCCTGTGCAGGTGCAGCAAGACTTGAAAGACAAAGCGCAATAACGGCTATCGCCGAACCGATCGCGGCGCATCTCACTGCTCGTCCTCCCATCGAAGACCGTCTTGTCGCGGCCTCACCGTTCGCGTCGCTTATCCGCCAACATAGCTTTACATTCAAAAAAAACAATATAATGATATTTGAAGATCATGATTGATCGCAGGCATAATCGTCAAGAGATACTATCGTCAAGGGAGATACAAAAACTCCCGAGGGAGGATTCCGATATGGATTTCGAGCTCGGCTGAAAAAACTCGCCGCGAAGCGCTCGTCCTCGCCGGCATGGCGGGACTTGCAGCGTTGCTCGCGCCGCGGATGGCGATGGCGGACGAGCCGGCGGTCGCCGCCGAAATCAAGAAGCTCTACGGCGACAAGAAATTCGAGAGCGGCAAGATCAAGCTCGACGTGCCCGAGATCGCCGAGAACGGCCTTGTGGTTCCGATCAACGTCGAGGTCGAGAGCCCGATGACCGATGCCGACTATGTCAAGGCGGTGCATGTGTTCGCCGACGGCAATCCGCTGCCCGGCATCGTCACCTACCGCTTCACGCCCGCATGCGGCAAGGCGTCGGCATCGACGCGCATGCGCCTCGCCCAGACCCAGAACATCGTCTGCATCGCCGAGATGTCGAACGGCAAGCCTTCACATGGCCAAGGCCAATGTGAAGGTGACGATCGGCGGCTGCGGCGGCTGACGAGCGTGCTGCATCAGAATCTGACAAGGACGGATCTTCCATGGCCACCCAACCCACCCCGCGCGTTCGCGTCCCGGCCCAGGCGAAGCCGGGCGAACTGATCGAGATCAAGACGCTGATCTCGCACGAGATGGAATCCGGCCAGCGCAAGGATGCCGCCGGCAAAACCGTGCCGCGCAAGATCATCAACAAGTTCACGGCGCAGTTTAACGGCAAGACCGTATTCGAGGCCGACTGGAATCCGGCCATCTCGGCCAATCCCTATCAGTCGTTTTTCTACAAGGCGGCTGAGACCGGCGAGTTCACCTTCACCTGGAAGGATGATGACGGTTCGGAGTACGTCTCGAAGAACAAGCTGACGGTGGCTTAAGTACCGCTGACGGCGCGGGCCAAAGCGTCGCGTCCGTCACGACCATTCAAACGTCTCAAGACTCTGGACGCCTTTTTGCAAGACGCCTTCTTGCCAAAAAGGGTTCGCGGGGTGAAGCGATGATATCAAGGCGGGATTTCCTGCAAGCGACGGCGGCTGCGTCCATGCTCACCGCAGCATGCGGGCTTGGCCCGCTCGGACGCGCGGCCGCGCAGCAACGGCTGTCGCAAGCCGACATCCTGCGCTTCGATCCGCTCGGCACCGTCACGATCCTGCATGTGACGGACATGCATGCGCAGCTGATGCCGCTGCATTTCCGCGAGCCGTCGGTCAATCTCGGCGTCGGCGAAGCCAAGGGCCTTCCGCCGCATCTGACCGACGCCGAATTCAGAAAGCATTTCAATATCGCAACCGGCTCGGCCGAAGCGTACGCGCTCACCGCCGACGACTTCGTAGCGCTCGCACGCAACTACGGCCGCATGGGCGGGATGGATCGCATCGCCACGCTGATCGGCGCCGTGCGCGCCGAACGCGGCGACGACAACGTGCTGCTGCTCGACGGCGGCGACACCTGGCAGGGAAGCTGGACATCGCTGCAGACCAAGGCGCAGGACATGGTCGATGTCATGTCTGCGCTGAAGCTCGATGCCATGGTCGGCCATTGGGAATTCACCCTTGGCGCCGACCGCGTCAAGGAAATCGCCGATACAGCCCCGTTCGCGTTCCTTGCACAGAATATCCGCGACAATGAATGGCAGGAGCCGGTGTTCGAGGCGCGCAAGATGTTCGAGCGCGGCGGCGCAAAGATCGCCGTGATCGGACAGGCGCTGCCGCGCACAGCGGTGGCCAATCCGCGCTGGATGTTCCCGAAATGGGAATTCGGCATTCGCGAAGAAGACATGCAAAAGCAGGTCGACGAGGCGCGCGCCGAGGGCGCATCGATCGTCGTCCTGCTGTCGCACAACGGCTTCGACGTCGATCGCAAGCTTGCCGGACGCGTGAAGGGCATCGACGTGATTCTCACCGCGCATACCCATGACGCGATGCCCGGACTGCTTCGCGTCGGCGACACGGTGCTGGTCGCGACCGGCTCGCACGGCAAGTTCGTCTCGCGCCTTGATATCGAAGTGAAGGACAGGAAGGTCGCGGGCGTCCGCTTCAAGCTGATGCCGGTGTTCTCCGACGCGATCACGCCCGATGCGGCGATGACCGCGCTGGTCGAACAGCTGCGAGCGCCGTTCGCGAAGGATCTGGCGCGTCCCGATCGGCAAGACCGATTCGCTGCTCTACCGGCGCGGCAATTTCAACGGCACGTTCGACGATCTGATCTGCGCTGCCATGCTGTCGGAGCGCGATGCCGAGATCGCGCTGTCGCCGGGCTTCCGCTGGGGCGGCACGCTGATCCCGGGCGATCCGATCACATGGGAAGCATCTGACCAACGCCACCGCGATCACCTACCCGAACTGCTATCGCAACCAGATGACCGGCGCGCAGCTCAAGGAAATCCTCGAGGACGTCGCCGACAACATCTTCCATCCCGATCCCTATTTCCAGGGCGGCGGCGACATGGTCCGGATCGGCGGCATGGGTTACGCGATCGATGTCTCCAAGCCGATGGGTTCGCGCATTTCCGATCTGACGCATCTGAAGTCCGGCAAGCCGATCGAGGCTGCGAAGACCTACGCTGTCGCCGGCTGGGCGAGCGTCAACGAAAACACGCAAGGCCCGCCGATCTGGGACGTGGTGGCAGCGCATGTGTCGAAGCGCGGCACCGTCAAGATCGAACCGAACACCGCGGTCAAAGTCTCGGGGATCTGACGGGCGCCATGATGATGAAGCGTTGTTGCCAGCAACTTCACGGACCTGGACAAACAGAATGGATGCCGCATGAGTGACAAGTCATCCGCGGACAACCTCGATCGCCGAAGATTTCTCGGCGCGGCCGGCCTTGCGGGCGCAGGCGCGGCACTTGCCACCGCGCCCGCGGTCGCCATCGAGGCGGCAAAGCCGGATCCGCTGATCACCGAGGTTCAGGACTGGCAGCGCTATCTCGGCGACGGCGTCGATCAGGCGGCCCTACGGCGTGCCGTCGAAATTCGAGAAGAACGTGATCCGCCGCCACGTGGCGTGGCTGACGGCGTCACCGGAATCCTCGGTCAATTTTACGCCGCTGCACGAGCTGGACGGCATCATCACGCCGTCCGGGCTTTGCTTCGAGCGGCACCACAGCGGCATTGCCGAGATCAATCCTGCCGACCACCGGCTGATGATCAACGGCCTGGTCGACAAGCCGCTGGTGTTCACGATGGACGACATCAAGCGCATGCCGCGCGTGAACAAGGTCTATTTTCTCGAATGCGCGGCGAACACCGGCATGGAGTGGCGCGGCGCGCAGCTCAACGGCTGCCAGTTCACCCACGGCATGGTGCACAACGTCATGTACACCGGCGTGACGCTCAAGGACGCTGCTCGATGAAGCGGGCCTTAAGCCGAACGCGAAATGGCTGATGCTGGAAGGCGCGGACGCCGCCGGCATGAACCGCTCGCTGCCGATCGAGAAGGCGTTGAACGATTGTCTTCATCGCGTTTGCGATGAATGGCGAAGCGTTGCGGCCGGAGCAGGGCTATCCGCTGCGCGCGGTGATTCCGGGCTGGGAAGGCAATCTCTGGGTCAAATGGCTGCGCCGCATCGAGGCCGGCGACCAGCCGTGGCAGACGCGCGAGGAAACCTCGAAATACACCGACCTGCTCGCCGACGGACGCTCGCGCAAGCATCACCTTCGTCATGGATGCGAAGTCGGTGGTGACCAACCCCTCGCCGCAGGCGCCGCTCAAGCACAAGGGCCGCAACGTGCTGACCGGCCTTGCATGGTCCGGCCGCGGCACGATCAAGCGCGTCGATGTCACGATCGATGGCGGGCGCAACTGGCAGACCGCGCGCATCGACGGCCCGGTGCTCGACAAATCGCTGGCGCGCTTCTACGTCGACTTCGACTGGAACGGGCAGGAACTGATGATCCAGTCCCGCGCGATGGATTCGACCGGCTATGTTCAGCCGACCAAGGACGAACTGCGCAAGGTGCGCGGCGTCAATTCGATCTATCACAACAACGGCATTCAGACCTGGCTGGTGCGTGCAGGCGGAGAGACCGAGAATGTCGAGATCGGCTAGGCTTTTCGCGCTCGCTCTCGGGTGCAGCGCTGCGCTCACGCTGGCGACCTCGCAGATCGAGGCGCAGCAAGTTACCCCGCATGCGACGGCGAAGACGTCATCAAAACTCGGGCTTGGGCGCCCGCGTTGCCGGAAGAAATCAAGGCGTGGGACACCGACGTGCGGCCGGACGGCAAGGGCCTTCCCGCCGGCAAGGGCACGGTAAAGGAGGGAGACGCGGTCTTTCAGGCGCAATGCGCGGCCTGTCACGGCGAGTTCGGCGAAGGCGTCGGCCCGCTGGCCGGCGCTTGCCGGCGGCGCGGGCAGCCTGAAGAGCGACCGCCCCGACAAGACCGTCGGCTCGTTCTGGCCGGACCTGTCGACCGTGTTCGACTACATCAAGCGCGCGATGCCTTACGGCAATGCGCAGTCGCTGACCGACGACGAGACCTACGCGCTCGTCGCCTATATTCTCTCCCTGAACGACGTCGTCAAGGATGAGAACTTCGAGCTGAACGACAGGAATTTCACCTCGATCAAGCTGCCGAATGCCGACGCCTTCTACGATGACGACCGCGAAAAGGCGGAAAAGCAGTTCTGGAGGAAGGAGCCTGCATGAAGGATTGCCGCACCGTGCCCAAAGTGATCGGCACGGGCGACCGTCGCTGGACGTGACGCCCGACAGCAAAACCGGGCCGAAGGTCGATTGATGACGACGGCCGTCGCTACGGCACGGCGGTGCTTGTCTGTCCTGACGGCGGGCGCCGGCTTTCGATCACGCGGTCGCAGGCGACCGCGAACTCGGGCAGTATCTGTCGACGGAGTGCGTGACCTGTCATCGCACCTCGGGCAAGCCATGCCGGGTATTCCGCAGATCGGCGGATGGCCGGAAGACCAGTTCATCGCGGTGATGAATGCCTACAAGGCAAAGCAGCGGGACAACCCGGTGATGCAAACGGTTGCAGGCCGGCTTGGTGCGGAAGACATCGCGGCTCTGGCGGCATACTTTGGTGAGAAGAAATAAGCGCCAGGTTTCGCGCGGAAGGATCGTCATGACGGACCGAACCGGTTCGACGACACGAGAGCGAACCGCGGCACCAGCGGTCTGATGAACGTGCGGCACTCATTTCACTTTGTCAGTCACGAAAAACTGGAGGAAACACATGAACATTCAGTCGCCGGAAGCTGATCGCTGGATCCGCATCGTTTGCCGAGCGCCATGATGTTCGGTGCGCCGGCCCTTCTCGGCGCAAGCCAAGCCGCGCGTGGTCGTGATCGGCGGTGGCGCGGGCGGCGCCACGGCCGCGAAATATATTGCCAAGGACAGCGCGGGCGCGATTGCCGTGACCCTGATCGAGCCGAACTGCCAAATACCAGACCTGCTTCCACAGCAATCTTTACCTCGGCGGCTTCCGCGACTATGCGTCGATCACCCACGACTACGCCGCATTGAGGAAGAACATACGGGATCAACGTCATCGGTGAGCGCGCCGCAATGATCGACCGCGACAAGAAAGAAGTCGTTCTCGCAGGTGGCCGCAAGGTCGCATACGATCGTCTGGTCGTCTCTCCGGGCATCGATCTGAAATACGATTCCGTTCCCGGCTGGTCGCAGGCCGCGGAACAAACGATGCCGCATGCCTGGAAGCCCGGCGCGCAGACGCTGCTCTTGAAGAAGCGGCTCGATGCCGTGCCGAACGGCGGTGTCATTGTCATGATTGCCCCGCCGAACCCCTATCGTTGCCCGCCCGGCCCCTATGAGCGCGTGTCGATGATGGCACACGCTCTGAAAACCGCCCGCAAGGATCGCTGCAAGATTTTCGTCATCGATCCGAAAGAAAGCTTTTCCAAGCAGGCGCTTTTCCAGGAAGGATGGGAGAAGCACTACAAGGGAATGGTCGAGTGGCTGGGCCCGAAGGTGCATGACGGGCTGAAATCGGTCGATCCGAAAACCAATACCGTCGTGACGGGTT
Source organism: uncultured Alphaproteobacteria bacterium (assembly GCA_963774995.1). Lineage (GTDB taxonomy): Bacteria > Pseudomonadota > Alphaproteobacteria > Rhizobiales > Xanthobacteraceae > P52-10. The sequence goes on along the minus strand of CAVZHJ010000007.1, from coordinate 30,771 downwards.
TCGAGACCTACAAGAATGCGGCGCTGGTCAATGTGATCCCGGCCCAGATGGCCGGCGAGATCGCGCGCGACGCGGGGCTCGCGAATGCCAGCGGCTTCTGCGCGATCGATCCGGCGAGCTATGAAATCGGCGGTCGATCCCAACGTCTATGTCCTTGGCGATGCGTGCATCGCAGGCGACATGCCGAAATCCGCGTTCTCGGCAAACAGCCAGGCAAAAGTAGCGGCGATGATGATCCGTGGCGAATTGGTCGCGGCACGCACGTTCCCCGCGCGCTATACGAACACATGCTGGTCCTTGATCGAGACCGACGACTGCGTGAAGGTCGGCGGCGCCTATGAACCCAAGGACGGCAAGATCACCGCGTCTTCCACCTTCGTCTCGCAGACCGGGGAAGCCGCCGATCTGCGAAAGCAGACCCAGACGGAAAACATGGCCTGGTACGCCGGAATCACCGCAGATATTTTTGCGTGATGAAGCACGCGACGCTTCTGACCGGCACGCGACCGCCATTGAGACAAGAGGCCCGGAAGACAATGATCGTCCGTTTGTTCCTTGCTGCGTCCGCAATCGCACTCGTGCCGACGCTTGCGCACGCGCAGGATGTTTCCGCCGGCGAAAAGTCATTCAACAAGTGCCGCGTGTGCCACCAGGTCGGCGAGACCGCAAAGAATGCCGTCGGCCCGCCTCTGAACGGATTGTTCGGCCGCAAATCCGGATCGTACGAGGGCTTCAACTACACCGAAGCCAACAAGAACTCCGGGATCACCTGGGATGATGCGGTCTTTGCAGACTACATCCGCGATCCGAAGGCGAGGATTCCTGGCACCAAGATGGCATTCGCCGGCATCAAGAACGATCAGGAGATCAAGGATCTGACCGCATTCCTGAAGCAATTCGGCAACGGCGGAAAAAAGAGCAATTGAGGCCCGCCGGCGCGACTGCGGCAGACGGCCGGTGATCGAGTCTCCGACCGCCGTCATGCTCAAGCCCGGGCCTGAGGTTGCTGCTCATTTGCATTGAGCAGCATCCGACAGATCAGGGTTTGCCCGCAACGGCTGGTGCCTGTGCCGGCGGTGTCGGGCGCTGCGTCCCGTTGAGCAGCGCGTCCACCGGATTGCCTCCCGAAAAGCCCGCCTGGGACAGGATGGCGTCGAGGATCGGCTTTTGTGCACCGTAGCTGAGGAGCTGGCTGGTCAGATCCCCAATCGGACCGCCGCCGCCGTTGGCGCCTTCTGACGCCGATCCGTTCCCCATCGCACCGAGCAGGCCGCCGGCGCTGAAGATCCTGATGTCGGAGATCTTCTCGATCGGCTTCATCGCCTGCTCGAGCGCCTCGGGGATGATGGCGATGCGCTGCTTCGTCAATTCGAAATCGACGATTTGCGGCGAGAGCGCATTGCGTGCCTCGTTGAGCGCGCGCTCGCGCTTCGCCTCCGCCTCGCCGAGTTCGATGATGCCGCCGGCGCGAACCTTGTTCGAATTCGCTTCCGCCTCGGCCTGGGTAAACATCGCGGCTGCCAGGTTCTGCGCAGCCTCGCGTTCGGCTTCCGCCTTGACGGTGATACTGGTCGCCGCCTGCTCGGCTTCCTTGCGGGCGTCGATCACCGCGATTTTCTTGGCACGCTCGGCGATTTCGACGGCGCGCGCGGTCACGACCTGCTCTTCCGCCGTCACGGCCGTAGCCTTCGCTTCTTCCGCCTTCTTCTTGGCCTGCAATTCGGCTTCGCTCTTCTGGGCAACCGCAATCGCGGCATCGATCCGCGCCGTCTCGCTGATGCGCTTGGCCTCGGCCTCGCTCTCGGCGATGCCGCGCTCGGACGTGATGCGGGCCGTCTCCTTGGCCTGATGCGCTTCCGCCGCGTTCTTGGCGACGCCGCGTTCGGTTTCAAGCCGCGCGGTCTCCTCGGCGAGACGGGCTGTCTGCTCGGCGCGCGCCTGCTCGGCACGCGTTTCCGCGGTCTTGTTGGCGATGTCGCGCTGCTGATTGAGTTCGGCATCACGCTGCTCGCGCTGGATCGTCAGGCGGCGAAGGCTCGCCTCGCGGTCCTTGGTCGCGATCGCGACTTCGTTCTCGCGCACGATCTCGTTGCGTTCGCGGCGCCGTTCCTCGGTGACGCGGGTCAGCGCGGTCAGGCCTTCGGCATCGAACGTATTGTTGGGATTGAAGTGCTTGATGTCGGTCTGGTCCAGTCGCGTCAGCGAAACCGACTCGAGCTCCAGGCCGTTCGACTGCAGGTCGGCGGCGACCGCATCCTGCACGGCCTTCACGAACTCGGACCGCTTCTCCTGCAGATCCTTCAGGCTCATCGTCGCTGCGACCGAGCGCAGGCCGTCGACGAATTTGGCTTCAACAAGCGCCTTCAGCAGATCGGCGTTGGTGGTCCGGTCGCCAAGCGTCTGGGCAGCAAGGGCGATGTTCTCTTCATCCGGCTTCACGCGGACATAGAATTCCGCCGTGATATCCGCGCGCATGCGATCCGCGGTAATGAGCGACTCGCCTTCGCTGCGCTGGACTTCGAGACGCAGCGTTGAGAGCTGAACCCAGGAGTAGGAATGGAAAATCGGCAGGATGACCGAACCGCCATCGAGAACCACTTTCTTGCCGCCGAGGCCGGTGCGGACATAGGCCCTGTCCCGGGCCGAACGCGTATAGAGCGTGGCCATGACCACGCCGATGCCGACGATGAGAGCGATCGCCGTGCCGGCGATCGTGAAAATGGAAGAGTAGTCCATGAACGTACCTCCTCAGTCGTTGTCTGTGGTCACGCCGAGTTCTTTCGGCGCGGGAATTGTTTGAAAAAGACCCTTTGAGCCATCAACCAGCAGAACGGTTGCGCCCTGCGGGATGGTGTGGCCCGGCGCGGCGTTGGCCCGCACGACATGGATGTTGCCGTGCTGGTCCTTGACGCGAACCTGGCCCGGCTTGCCCTGATCGAGCGGACCCAGCGCCACTGTTCCGGTGAGCCCGATGAGATCGGCCTGGCTGATCGCCGTGGTTTCTTCGCGGGGAAGAATTCGCGCTGTCCAGCGCGAGAGCGTACGCGTGGCCGGAAGCGCGCATGCGAGCGCACACAGGCCGGCGACAAGCGTCGGCAGTGGCGCGACGACGGCTTGCGCCACGCCCTGAATGGCGAAGCCGGCAATGGCGAATGACGCCAGCGCGATCATGATCAGAATCAGCAGCGGCACGCCGCCTGAGTTGAGCCAGGACATCCACGCGTCCAGCGGTCCGTGGTCGCCATGACCGTCGGGATGGCCTTGGCCGAGCACCGACGTGAACGACAGCCCCACCACCGTGGAGACGATTTCAAAGACGACCAGGCCGACAAGGATCAGCGCGGCGATGGTGAAAGGATAGAAGCCCGGCGCCGTGAGTGCGCTCATGAACTGCGATGCCCCTTGTATTGCGCGAGCCGCTCCTGGATCTCCTTCTCGCGCTGCAGACGGGCCAGTTCCTCGACCTCCGACGTGCCCGTCGTCGGTCGACCGGAAACACCCGTCACACGCTCGATGGTGCCGAGCGAACGCGCCAGCCGATTGTCGTTGCGGACGGAGGCGCTCGCACCTTGGGCGCCATCCTCTGCTCCCTTGCTTTTCTTCAATGCGGCGAGACGGGCAACGGCATCCGCCCGCGCCGAATTGACGGCCTGAAGTGCTGTGCCGGATTCTGCGATTTTCTCGACAGCCTCGGCCAGCGCCGTCTCCAGCGCGGAGCGCTGCGCCTCGAGATCGATCTGCAAGCCGATCGCGGGCTTGACCGAATCCTCGCGGCCGGCGGCGAGACCGGTCTCGATCTTGCCGGCAATATCCTCGATCTCGTCATTGATCTCGGCGATTTTCGCCTTCAGCCGATGCTCCTCGGCGCGGGCCTTGCCGGCCCCTGCCCGCGCATCGTCCGCGACCGCGTCGATCTCGCGGATCGACTGCTCGACTGTCGCGATGGCGTTGGCGCCCTCGAGTGCGTCGACGGTGCCATGGGCGACGCCTGCGATGACGCGGCCGATACGGGAGAGAATGCCTTCAGTGGCCATGATGGTCTCCTTCGGTTTGACGGCGGAGGCGATGCCGACGAGGACGAAGGTCTCGTCATCCTTCAGCATCAACCGGGCTTCTGCGTGATCGGACCAGCCGGCAGCGTAACCGGCCACGGAATAGGGAATGAGCCTGCGGCCTTCGACGGTCGCGAGACTGAGATGCGTCGGGCTCTTGATGGCGTAGAGGCGGCCGTCCAGCGGCAGATCGGCGATCGGCGTTGCTCCGCCCTGCCGGCTCGCATGATCGCGCAGGCCGAGAGTCACAAGCCGCGCCGGCAACCGCGTCCGGTCCCGGATCGTCGCATAGGCCTGCTCGTGCAGGGCGACGAGATTCGCGCTGGCGGCTCCGCGATCGCGCCCGATTTCGTCGAGGATGCCCATCATGACGCCGTAGTCCGCGAGCGTCGCCCGGATGGCGGTCATATCCTCTGGCGAGGGTGCCAGGACATAACTCATGGTGGACTGGTAGCGTGGAGCCATAGATCAAACTATAAAGTACATCCTTTGTGCTTTCAAGCGGAATCGGACTATCGAGATGCGACAAGAGCCCGCAGGCAAAGTCCGCAGGCTGCGGGAGCAGCCGCAAAGATGAGCGGAATCGAGAGGATTCGATGGAGGAAGCGACCGTATCGAGCCCATGAGGTGGGTTTCCGCTGGTCGAGGTGTCTCGATCGGGCTCGCGAGGTGCCCGCGCCCGGTCATTGGACTCCGGAACCGCTCCAGACGTTCACGAGCCGGCGATATCTTTCTTGAGGCCTCAAAGGTGCTGGATGCCTCCAGCAGAACAGCAGGTGCGCGGTGCGATCCGCCAGATCACACGCAACGTGTCAGCCACGTCTCCGAACGCCTGCCAGTCATGTGTCCGGGCCCTGCAACTCCATCGCATCCAATGATGTGATGACGCTCAGCGCAGTCCGTCGACGGTCCCGCCCAGCTTTGCGAACAGGCCGTTGATCTCCTTACGGATGGAATCCAGTTTGCCGAACTGCTCGACGACCTGAACAATGCGCTGCTCGGTTTCGAGCTTGCTTCTGTAGAGCTGGTCCAGTCGCACGCCCAGCTTTTCGTCGCCGTGCAGTTCGATCTCTTCGAGCGCCTTGATCAACCGATCACGCCGCCCGTGCAGGTCGCCGATCAAGGCCTCAATGCCATCGACCGGAGACTTCAGAGGCACAAGCGCTGCCTGGGATTTGTCCATAGCCTCCCCGAAGCCGTTCAGTGCCGTCGACGAATCCTGCAGAACCCTGACGCGAACCCGCGTCTGCGCTGCGAACTCATCCAGCGCGTTCTGCCGATCGGCAAGGCTCTTGCCGGCGGCATCTGTTTCAACCTCCGCAAGCGAACGCTCGAGATGCGCACGACGCTCTTCGAGTTGGGAAAATTCACTTCGGATCGCATTCAAAATCGTGTGGCAGTCGTCAAGGCGACCAATCCGCTGTTCCGTCTCGATTTTGCTTGTGGACAGCGCCTCCACGCGCGCGCCAAGTTTCTGGCCATCATGCAATTCGAGTTGATCAAGGATGCCGGTCAACTGATCGCGCCGTCCGTGCAGCTCGGCAAGCAATGCCGCAAGACCTTCCTCGGGCGCCTGCAGACGAACCAGTTGCGTCCTCGATTTGCCGAGTTCCTCCTTGAAGCGGTTCAGCGTTTCCCACGAATCCTCCAGCGCCTTCAGCCGCGACTGGATTTGCATGACGTTGCCGCTCACGTCCTTGAGACGGCCGGAAAGGCTGTTCTTGTTGTCGTCGGTCTCGACTTCCGCAAGCGACTCCTCGAGCTGGAACTGGCGCTGCTTGAGCTCACCAAAAACAGGTTCAATCTGCCGCCGCTTCTCGGACACCTCACCGATCTGCCTTCGAAGGACGTGTTGCCGGCGCCGGATATCGTCCATTCGTTCCCGCAGGTCGACACTTTCGTTACGGCTTTGCTGGAGTGCGGTCCGCTGCTCGGCGTCGGTCAACCGCATCAGAAGCAATGAGATCGCCTGCTCGGGCTCGTTCTTGCCGAGGTGCTCGCCGGCTGCGTCGAAGCCGGCCTGCTCTTCGCCGGCTCCCGTGAGCGCACTGCGGACATCATTGAGACTCGTCTGCAGGTCTTTCACGTCCTTGTTGCGGCGCGCCGATCTTGCAGATTGCAGGACCGAAGTCACGGCCACGAACAACGCCAGAGCCGCGGCAACGCCGATCATGACTTGCTGCGGCAACGGCAACGCTGCGAGCAGCTTCGGCGCCTCGTCCAGATTGAAGCCGAGTATCTGCTGCGCGGCGATCGCCGCCGCAAGCAAGAGCGCAGTCCAGGCGAATATGAGCAGCCACATCATCGACGCCTCCTAACTCAAACCTCTGTCGGGCGCCGTCGGGAATTGGCCGATCCCGTAGACGTCCGACAGACAATTCCGGGTGGTCTTTGGCGCGGGCAGGCAACTCCAAAATCGTGTTGCCGCGCTACGCTCGCGAAAGGTTCAGGTTAATAGGCAATCAATTTCGGACCAATCTCCTCGTCAACGCCAAGCCTGAGCATGCCCACAGAGGATTTCAATAACAAGTGGGGCTTGCGCGCGTCCCGCCCGTCAAGCTGATTCCAGGGCGCGATCGGCCCTGCCCGCACCCGCGTTGCCCGGCGTCCCGCACCGTCCTCTAACCCCTGCGCAGCGACAATCCCGTCGCCGCTTCGAGATCGGCAATCGCCTGCGGCGCATTGAGGACCTTGATCGTGGTCATGCCCATCTCGCGCGCCGGCTTCAGATTGACGCCGAGATCGTCGAGATAGACGCAGTCGCGTGGTTCAACGCCCAGCGTTTCGGTCATCATCCGATAGATGCGCGGGTCGGGCTTGCGAAGGCCGATTTCTGGCGGACTCGATGACATGATCGAACAACACCATCACCTCCGCGACATAGAGTGAGCGGCCGCTCTTGCTGCCGGTGCTGTTGGCCGGGAGGTTGTTGGTAATGCATCCGGTCTTGAACCTGCTCTTCACAAGTCGCAACGCCTCAACCATCTCCGGCCGGAGATCGCCGGACAGCAACGGCAGCACGTCCTTGCCGCGCACCTCGGCGCCGAGCGCCAGCGACTCCGCGGCAAACATCCGATCGAACGTTTCCAGATCCACTTCGGCGCGCTCAAACTTTGCCCAGGCATTCTCGAAATGGTTGGCGGCGTTGGTGCGCCGGATAATATCGGCAGGCAATCCGCGTTCGGCCTCGAACCGCGCGAAGGCCTCGAACGGCGAACTGGTGATCACCCCGCCGAAATCCCAGATCACTGCTGCAACCGTCATACCCTGGCCGCCTCGCCGACCGGCAGGAGAAGGTCGGCGAGCCGTCGCCGATGATGGGCCGCATCGCCGAAGGCATACTGCAGCCAGAGCGCACGGCGCAGATAAAGCTGCCCGTCGCAGTCATAGGTAAAGCCGAAGCCGCCATGAAACTGGATCGCGCGGTCGCCGGCGAACACGAAGCTGTCGCCGGCTTCGGCCTTCGCCATGCGCAGGGCGACCTCGGCGTCCTCTCCTGCGGCGAGCAGCGAGGCCGCATGATAGACGTGCGAACGCGACCTTTCGAGGCCAACCAGGATGTCGGAACAAGTGTGCTTGAGCGACTGATAGCTGCCGATCTTTCGCCCGAACGCCGAGCGTGTGTTCAGATACTCAAGAATGACCTCGAGCACGCCGGCAATGCCGCCGGCTGCCTCGGCCGAGGCGAACAGGAGCGCGCTGTCGCGAATGGCCTTGAGCGCGGCGCGCGCCTTGTCTCCGGTGATCAGCGCAGTAGCCGGAACGCTGACGCCGGCGAGATCGAGCGTGTAGGCGCGGCGGGTTTCGTCGATGACGGTCTCCCGCTTCCGGCGTTCGCGCGAAAGATCGGCCGCACGCACCAGCGCGAGCGCTGGCGCGCCGTCCAGCGAAACCGAGACCAGTACGAAATCCGCGACGGCGGCATCGCAGACAAGCGTCTTGGTTCCATTCAATCGCACCGCGCCGCCTGCGGTAGCGGCCATCGTCCCGGCATGCTCGAGAGTCCAGTCACCGTCACTTTCGAACAGCGCCACGGTGCCGATCGCGCCGCGGCAAATCTGCGGCAGCACCTCGCGCTTGAGTTCCTCGGACCCGCCGGCCAGCAGCGCCTGAGTAAACAGCTGCGTGGAGACGAACGGCATCCCGACAAGGTTGCGGCCCATCGGCTCGACGATTGCCGTGACGTCCGCGAGCGAGAGGCCGCTGCCGCCGAACTGCTCCGGCACGGCCACGCTCAGCCAGCCGAGTTCGGCAATCTCGTTCCAGAGTTCGCGATCGAACCCGGAGTCGGAGGCGATCTGCCGTCGCACCTCGCCGATGGACATCTTCTCGCGGCAAAAGCTCGTCGCGATCTCGAGCAGCATGGCCTGCTCGTCGCTGAAGGTGATCTTGTTGCTCAATTGCGCCATCGCATCAGTCCTTGGGCAGGCCGAGCACGCGCTCGCCGACGATGTTGGCCTGGATCTGGCTGGTGCCGCCGCCGATCGTCGAAGAGAACGCGTTGAAGTAGGCGCGCTGCCACTTGCCGCCGTCGATCGCCTGCTCGTCGCCGACGAAGCGCACGGCGTTGGCACCCTGCAGCGACAGCGCGAACTGCAGCAGCCGTCGCCGATGTTCGCTGACGCGCAGTTTGGCGGACAGTCCGATTGCGTTCGGCCGCTCGCTGCACAGTGCTGCGATCTCGCCGCGCCTGGCCGTGAGGCGATCTCCCTGATCCTCGACCATGAAGCGGACGATCTGCTCGCGGATCGCGGGATCCTCCAGCGCGGGCCGGCCATCGCGCCGCGAGCGGCGCGCAAGCTCGACCACGTCACCGAGACCGAGCGCAACGCGGCTGACCCCGCCCGCCTGTCCGCCGGTGACACCGCGTTCGAAGGTGAGCGTCAGCATCGCGATCTTCCAGCCCTCGCCTTCCTTGCCCATCATGCACTCGGCCGGAATGCGCGCGTCGGTGAAGAAGGTCTGGTTGAAACCGTACTCGCCGGTCAGCTTCTTGATCGGCCGCGGTTCGATGCCGGATGTCTTCATCGGCACCAGGAAGAACGACAGGCCGTCGTAGCGCGGCTTCTGCGGATTGGTGCGCGCCAGCAGGATCATGTACTTGGCGTAGCTGCCAAGGCTCGTCCAGATCTTCGAACCGTTCAGGACATAGTCGTTGCCGTCACGCCTGGCCGACAGCTGGCTGTTCGCGAGATCCGATCCCTGGTCCGGCTCGGAAAATCCCTGACACCAGATGTCGTCCGCGTTCAGGATGCCCTTGATATAGCGCTTTTTCGCCTCTTCGGTACCGATTGCGAGGATCAGTGGACCGGCCCAGTTGAGACCGATGGTGTTGGGCACGAACGGCACCTTCTGCCGCGCCATCTCCGCGTTGACGATGTCCTGATAGACTTGCGACTTGCCGCCGCCGCCGTATTCCTTCGGCCACGCCATGCCGAGATAGCCGGCCTCGTAAACCTTGCGCTGCCAGTTGCGCAGGAATTCGAACTGCGCATCGGAGCCCACTTCCATGAAGGATTCCGGCAGCAGGAAATCCGGTTCGGGCGGCCGGTTCTGCCTGAACCAGGCCTCGACCTCGCGACGAAATTCATCAAGTTCGCTCATGTGCTGGCCTCTCAGCTCTTGACCCAGGCGGGCTTTCGCTTTTCGCGGAATGCGGCCATTCCCTCCTGGCCGTCGGGCGCGGCAAACATGCGCTTGCTCCACGCCTCCATGTCGCGAAACGCCTCGTCGATCGGCCGCGCCTCGGCCGCACGGCGGACGAGCTTCTTGCATTCGACCACCGCATTCGGCGCGCCGAGACAGACCATGTCGATCTCTTCCTGCACGGCAGCGCGCAGCCGATCCTTCGCCACCGCCCGATGCGCAAGGCCGAACCCGACCGCTTGCGCGCCGGTAAACCGCTCGCCGGAGACGAACAGCTTCATCGCATGATGGATGCCGAGCTTCGGCACGCAGACCACGGCAATGATGGCCGGGATCACGCCGATGCGCACCTCCGAGAAGCTGAACTGCGCGTCCTCCGCCGCGATCACGATGTCGCAGGCGCCGACCAGGCCAAGCCCGCCGGCGAAGGCCGCACCATTGACCGCGGCGATCACCGGCTTTGGGCTGTCGATGATGTGCTTCAGCACTTCCGGAAAAGCCGGACCTGAGCGTTCGCCTGGCTTGCCCTGGTTCTTCAGATCGGCGCCGGCGCAGAAGGCCGGACCTGTCCCGGTGATGACGATGCAGCGGACATTGGGATCGTCGTTGGCGGCGGCCAGATGTTCGTCGAGCTCGGTCACGAGAATCTGCGCGAGCGCGTTGCGGTTTTCCGGCCGGTTGAGCGTGATCCACGCCGCGCCGCCTTGTACATCATAAAGGGTTGCTTCGGTCGTCGGCATGCGTCAGCTCTCCGCCTGTTCCATCACCACCAGCATCGCCCCGTTGGCGACCTGATCGCCTTCGGCCACGTTCAGCGTCGTGACGGTGCCCGCCCAGGGCGCGTCGATACGATGTTCCATCTTCATGGCCTCGAGCACAAGCAAGAGCTGGCCGCGCTCGACCACGTCGCCTGCGGCAACCATGACCGACATGACCTTTCCCGGCATCGGCGCCTTGAGGCCGCCGCGCTGCTCGGCGCGATCGGCGACAGGAAACCGCGGCAACTCTTTCAGTTCGATGTCGCCTTCCGGACCATGGATGAAGCGGCTTGCCGCCGCGGCCGTTACAGCAAGGCTGCAGCGGCGACCGTCGATCTCAAGATCGATAGCCCGCTCACTCACGCCCCGCTCGACAACGCGGTAGGCATGCTCGTTGACTTGCACCGCAAAGCTTCCGTCGCGACGGAGCCGGTAACTGACGTTCAGCCTGTGATCGGCAAAACCGTAGGCGACCACTTCGGGCGGCATCACCGAGTTACGAAATCCGCCCGGAATGGTTCTCAGCACACGCCTCTCGGACAGGCGTCGCGCGCGATCGTGCAACGCAGCGGAAATCGCAGCCGCATGCAGCTCCGTCTCGGCGACAGTTCGTGCGGGTTGCGGCTGCACCTTCGCAATGAAATCGGTGGCCGTCTCCCCGCGCAGGAACTCCGGCGTTCGCAAGGTGGCGACCAGGAAGTCGCGGTTGTGGATGATGCCCTGGATACGTGTCGCTTCCAGCGCCCGCGCCAGCTTTGCCGCCGCCTCCCGCCGTGTCGGCGCCTTGGCAATGATCTTTGCGACCATCGGATCGAACTCGATGCCGACCTCGCTTCCTGCCTCGATGCCGGAATCGACGCGGATGCCGTCGCCTTGCGGAGGCTCCCATACGTGCACCGTGCCGGGTGTCGGCAGGAAGTTCTGCTTCGGATCCTCGGCGCAAAGCCGAGCTTCGATCGCGTGGCCGTCGATCCGCAGATCGTCCTGCGCAAACCCGAGCGCCTCACCCTCGGCAATGCGCAACTGCTCGCGCACGAGGTCGAGACCGGTGATCGCCTCGGTGACGGGATGCTCGACCTGCAGGCGGGTATTCACTTCGAGGAAGAAGAAGTCCTGCCCGCTGACCAGGAACTCGACCGTGCCGGTCGAATAGTAGCCGATCGTCCGCGCGGCGGCGACGGCCGCCTGCCCCATCCGCTCTCTCAAGTTTTCATCGACCGCAGACGACGGCGCCTCCTCGATGATCTTCTGGTGCCGTCGCTGGATCGAGCATTCGCGCTCGAACAGGTGCACGAGATTGCCGTGCTGGTCGCCGAGGATCTGGATCTCGATGTGGCGCGAACCTGTCAGCCAGCGCTCGAGAAACACCGTGCCGTCGCCGAACGACGCCGCAGCTTCGCGGCGCGCGCTGGCGATCGCCTGACTGCAGATCGGATGCTCTTTCCACGATGCGCATGCCACGGCCGCCGCCACCCGCCGCCGCCTTGATCAGCACCGGATAGCCGATCTTTTCGGCGGCGCTGCTCGCATCGGCATTCTCCGGCAGTTCGAACGCTTCGAGCAGCGGCACGCCGACCGGTTTCAGGAGTCGCTTCGCCGCGAGCTTGTCGCCGATCGCCCGGATCGCCTCGGGCGACGGACCGACCCACGTCATGCCGCTCGCGATGACAGCCTCGGCGAACGCCGCGTTCTCCGAGAGAAAGCCGTACCCGGGATGGACCGCATCCGCACCGGCGCGCTTGCAGGCGTCGATCAACTTGGCGATGTCGAGATAGCTCTCCGCCGCTGTCCGCCCGCCGAGCGCAATCGCAACGTCCGCTTCGCGCACGAACGGCGCGTCCGCATCGCCTTCCGCATAAACGGCGACCGTGCCGATGCCCATGCGATGCGCCGTGCGCATGATGCGTCGCGCGATCTCGCCGCGGTTGGCGATCAACAGACGGCGAACTGGATTCTACATTCGCCATGTGCCGAATTCCTTGGTGCCGGTGACCGCATTGCTGTGGCAGGCCGAGAGAGCAATGCCAAGCACGGTGCGGGTATCGCGCGGGTCGATCATGCCATCGTCAGAGACGCGCGAGGTGGCGAACAATCCCTTCGAACGTTCCTCCGCCCAGAACTCGACCGACTCCACGCGCCTGGCGTTGGCGGCCTCGTCGAATGTTTCGCCGCGCCGCTCGGCTGCGGATCGCTGCACAATCGTCATCACGCCTGCCATCTGCTTTGGCCCCATCACCGCGATCTTCGCTGTCGGCCAGGTGAAGGTGAAGCGGGTGCCGAAGGCGCGGCCGCTCATGCCGTAGTTCCCGGCGCCGTAGGATGCGCCGACGATGACGGTCAGATGCGGCACGGTCGAGTTCGCGACCGCGTTGATCATCTTCGAGCCGTCCTTGGTGATGCCGCGCTGCTCGAAGTCGGTGCCGACGATAAAGCCTGTGATGTTGTGCAGGAACAGCAGCGGGACATCGATCTGGTTGCAGAGCTGGATGAACTGCGCGGCCTTCTCCGAGGACTCGGACAAGAGCGCGCCGTTGTTGCCGAGGATGCCGACCGGGAAGCCGTGAATCGACGCCCATCCGGTGACCAGCGTCGGGCCGTAGAGCGGTTTGAACTCCTCGAAGCGCGAGCCATCGACGATGCGGGCGATGACTTCGCGCATGTCGAACGGCTGCCGCAGATCCTTTCCAACGATTCCGAGCAGGCCTTCCGGGTCGGCGAGCGGCGGGTCGGCGGGCAACGAAGGACCGGGGCCGAGCTTGCGCCAGTTGAGATGGGCAATCACCTCGCGGGCGATGCGGATGCCGTCCATCTCGTCCTCGGCGAGATAGTCGCCGAGCCCCGACACCGTGCAGTGCATCTCGGCGCCGCCGAGGCTTTCTTCGTTCGCGTCTTCGCCGGTCGCCATCTTGACGAGCGGCGGGCCGCCGAGAAAGACCTTCGACTGGCCGCGGATGAAGATGTTGTAGTCGCTCATGCCCGGCTGATAGGCGCCGCCCGCGGTCGACGCGCCGAACACGATCGAGACGGTCGGAATGCGCAGCTTCGACAGCTCGGTGATTTCGTAAAACAGACGTCCGGATTCCGCGAAGTGCCCGACCTCACGGCGGATCGCCGCCTCCGGATCGCCGGCACCCGCCTCGCCGCGCAGGTCGGCGCCGGCGGACTCGACGAACTGCACGTAGGGCATCCGGTTGGTGCGCGCGATCTCGAGTCCGCGCATCAGCTTCTTGGAGTTGAAGGCATTGAACGCGCCCGCGCGCACTGAAGGATCGTGACCGAGAATGACGCATTCGACGCCCGAGATGACGCCGATGCCGACGACGAAGCCGGAGCCGACGTTGAAGTTCGAACGCCATGCCGCGAGCGGGCTGATCTCGAGAAACGGAGAATCGCGATCGAGCGCCATGGAAATGCGCTCGCGCAACGGCATCTTGCCGCGCTTGCGCAGGCGGGCCATCTCCTGCTCGCCGCCGCCGCGCGCGGCCTCGGCAAAGAGACCGTCAAGCACGCCCAGGGATTCGAGCATATCGGCGCGATTGCGCGCAAATGTCTCGGACCGGTGATCCAGTCTCGATTCGATGACGGCCATCGCGCTTCCCCCGGCAGACTTTTTGTTCTTGCAGACGTCCAGTCATCGCAGGGTTTGAGCCACCCCCGCAAGTCATGCGCGGGCTGACCCGAGCGTTTCCCTCCCCCTTCCCTCCGCGAGCGAAGCAAGTGGCGGGAGGGTTAAGCCCGCAGCAGCGCGTCATCCTTCTTCCAGGGCGAAATCTGCCCGGCGTACACCTGCGGCCCCTTGCGGAAGTGCGATGCCTCCTGAAGTGTCTCCACAAAAGGCATGTCGCGCGGATAGAGGGCTTCGCCGCGCGGGCGCGGGCCCGACTTCGACACGTGGCCCCAGAGCGGGTGGCCCACGACTTCTTCGGCAATCGCCGCGGCCTCGATCAGCTTGTCCAGCTTGTAGCCCGTCTCGATCCCCATCTCGTGACAGAGATCGACGAAATCCTCGGTCGGCACATGCCCGGCCGCCCGGCCGTTGCCGCAATAGGGACAGCCGCCCATGCCGCCGAGACTGGTGTCGAACTCGCGCACGCCGAGCATGAGGCCTTCATAGTAACTGGCGATCGTGGCGCCCCGCTGATTGTGCAGGTGCAGATGGAAGTCGGTGACGGTCGGCCAGCGCTCCTTGATGGCGAGGATTGTCTCGCGCACCAGATGCGGCAGATTCCAGCCCATCGCCTCCAGCAGGGACACGCGCGTCACCGGAATGCCGGCGGCCTCCCACTTGCGGATCATCAATTCCAGCAGCGCCATGCGCTGCTGATGCGTGTACGGTCCCTCGAAATTCGAGCCGAACGGATTGCCGATCGACACCGAGGCCTTTTCAGCTCCCGCCGCGCGCGCCGCGGCCACACTGTCATCGATCGCCGCGATCTGCTGCGCCTGGCTGCGATTGTAGTTGCGGCGCGCGAACGAGTTGCAAAGTTCCACATGGGTGGCGTAGCGGCCGCGGTTCCGTCGCACGTCGATCTTCGGATAGTAGCCATCGGCACGATCAAACCCGTGCTTGTTGAAGACGGCCGCGGTGTAAATGACGCCGGGCTTCGGCACGAAGCGCTCGGCGATCTCGTCGATACAGGCCATCTGCGGCGTCCACTTCGGATGGGCGAACGAGCCGATGGAGATGACTTTCGCGCCGGTTTCGCCAAGCGCATCAAGCAGCCTGAGCTTAGCCTCCACGGGAATGGCCGCGCTTTCGATCTGCAGCCCCTCACGCATGGTGTCGTCTGTGATCGTTACGGATTTCGGCAGCGCATTCATGGCGGGGACCTCGCAAAATCGGTACCCCGAAGCCTAGCTCCCGGTTGCGGGAAACTCAACGCGGATGGGCCCGTTCCGAAGGCGCCGCCGCACGCGAGGCTGGCAGCGTATGACGGCCGATCAGGCGGCAGGCGCGCCCGCTTACCCCGTTGCCCGCGCGCGTTCGATCCGCTAATCAGGCGCAACGCACCCGTAGCCCGGTGTGCGCCATCGGTGACGCCGCGACGCAACTCTCTCCACACGATCATCGGCATTTTCGCGTGACCCCTCGCATTCGTCGAGGGTCCATCATGCAGCAAGCCGGTTCATTGCGACGGCAAAAGGTGTGCCCCTGATCCTGTTTCCGACGGACCTCGCCTCATTCCTCGATCTCATACGCCAGAACGGCGATGCGGTTTACAGCCTCATGTTTGGTTATGCCGCTGCGCATAGCCTTCTGATCGCGCTGTTCGCCGGCTATGCCGCGTCTGCCGGTGCGCTGAGTCTCTCCACGCTTATCCTGGTTTGCTGGTTCGGCAGCTTTTCCGGCGACGTCATCCGCTTCTGGATCGGCCGGCGCTTCGGCACAAGCTGGCTCGGATCGTTTCCCAGGCTCGAACGCGCCCTGCGGACGGCCGCCCGTCTGACAGACCGCTATTACGTCTGGATGATTCTGTTTCACCGCTACCCGCACGGAATTCGCGGCGTCGCCGCCTTTGCGTACGGGATGTCGCAGCTATCCTGGTCGCGCTTCCTGGTTCTGAATTTTGTTGCCGCAGGCGTGTGGTCCTGCACGATCGTCTCCGCGGGATATGCGTTCGGGCAAGTCTCGGAGAAACTCATGAGCGATGCCTCGTCCGGTCTGGGTCTGGCGATGCTGGTCCTGTTCCTCGGCGCCTCCTGGATGCTCAGCAAAAAGCTCGAGAGCCTCGCTGAGGCGACCAGGAGCCGTAGCCCGTGAAGGGTTAGCTCGCGCGCGCGTCCCTCGCGATCGCCAGCAGCCGTTCCATTCTTTCGATCTCATCGCTGAGACCGCCCTGCTCGGGCGTCCGAACCACGGGCGCGGGTTCTGTCGCGGTTGCCCCTCTCGAACGTGTCCAGGGCATCTCAGGCATCTCATCGCGGTGCACGACATCTCGCGTCACGCGGTGATGACTGGAGGAATTGCGCCGGTTATTCCGCCTTGAAGCAAAGGACATGAAGATCGCTCCGCCGGCAGTGACAACGAGGACGACAAGGACAAGCGCAGCTGCGAATTGGGCAAAGCCTGCGCCATCGGTGCTGTCGACAGCCACGGATGGCTGTTCGGCAAACTCGGCCTCGGCGAAGACGGGTGACAGATTTACAATTTGAGAACCGAGCGCAGGATCTCCGGCCTTCGTTACGGGATCAGCGGAGATCGCGATGGACGAGTTCGGGCCAACGCGATGCAACCACCCAATGGCGCGCAGTCGCGCCATCAGGCGCGACCTGCAATGGTTCGGGCTGCGGCCGTGTGGCCGGAGCCACCAGTTGTTCAACGCGTGGCTCGTCGATCAATTCGGCACGCGCATTCACGCCCGGCCTGCCGGTTTTTTGGGCCGGATCAACAGCACTTGCCGAGACCGACTGTTTCTGCGACGGGACCGCGACGGTGTTCGCGCCTGCATCGCCCAGATACCAGCATTTGCGCTGAGCGACGCGGTTCGTGCGATAGTACCAATGCTTGCCTGCAGGCGGCGGGCTCTTCGGCGCGGCGAGACATTCGTCGGCGGCCGGCGCAGCACCGGGCGACGTCGCTGCGAAAGCAACACCGGCAAGCACCACTGACACAAGTAGAACGATTCGGTTTGTCATCTGTATCCACCCGATGGAATCGCGAAGCGTGAAGCGTGAAGCGACGTGCTTCCTTGGTCGGCTTTTTCTGCGATAGTTGGGCGGCAGTGCGACGCAATTTCCGACTGACGGCGGTTTAATTGGGGCTTGCTTTCACGGTTCCACAGCGGCGGAGGGAAACTGCGTCGAATTCATCGAATGCGATGATGCGCAGAGGAGAAAATACATCGGGAACTGTTGCGAGAACAGGAATGCGGGCGTGTCGCCGGCGTCCTTGACCGCGTCCCGGCCATCGCACCCCGGCCCTGTTTCGACATGCCCGGGGCGCGGACCTGTCAAGCGAGTAGTCGGTTCCATCTGCATCGGGTAAGGTCGGCGCGGGAGGACACGCCTATGAAGAGCGTTGCAGCGACAATTTTCTGGTTTCTCGCATGCCTGATGCTGGCGCCGGCGAATGTGCAGGCACAAAGCGCATCCGCGGAATCCGCGGACACATATCCAAGGAAAGCCGTACGCGTAATCGTGCCTTTTGCTCCAGGCGGCGCGCTCGATACCGTTGCGCGCCTTGTGGCGCAAAAGCTCGGCGAACGACTGGGCCAGCCGTTCGTCGTCGAAAACAAGCCGGGCGCAGCAAACATCATCGGCAACGACACGGTCGCGAAGTCGGCGCCGGACGGCTACACCTTGTTGTTCGCGGCAGCACCGATCGCGCTCAATCAGGTGCTTGGCCTCAAGACGCCGTACGACGTGCAAAAGGATCTGACACCGATATCGCTGGTCGCCAGCGGCGGGGTGCTGATCCTTGTCAATCCATCGACGCCTTATCGAACCATGCAGGACATCGTTCAGGCGGCCAAGGCCAGTCCGGAGGGGCTGTTTTATGCGACCGCCGGGGTTGGCTCGATGCCTCACCTGATCGGCGAATTCTGGAAGGTCGAGTCTGGCGCCAACCTTACCCATGTTGGCTTCAAGGGTTCCTCGCCGGCCATGCAGGCGGCGGTCGCCGGTGACGTGAACGTCCTGATCGACGGTTACATCCCATCCGGCAGCCAGATCGAAAGCGGCAAGCTGCGGCCGATCGCCTATGCTGCGCCAGTGCGATCAAAGCTGATGCCGAACGTTCCGACGACGGCCGAGCAGGGCTTTCCGAAGCTGCTGGGCGGCGGCTTCTTCGGACTGATGGCGCCGGCGGGCACGCCGCAGCCGATCATCAACAAGATCCATGCCGCCGTGCGTGACATGACGCGCGAGCCCGAAGTGCGCGACCGGATGATCAATCTCGGCTACGAAGTGCACGGCTCGACGCCGGCCGAGTACGCGGCGTACATCCGCGAGCAGATCGACCGCTGGACGCCGATTGCCAAGGCGGCAGACATGAAACCCGAATGACAGACAACGCTCGCCTGAGCAACGACGCCCCTGAATGAGGACCGTGTCGTACCGCCGACATCTCCGGAAAACTGAACATGAACGTCTCGATGTCTTTTGGGTTGGCCGTTGTTCTGTCCGCTGCGTTTCATGTCACGGTCGCGAATGCGGCGGACGCGGATAACGGCAGGCGTCTGTCGGAACGATGGTGCGCGTCCTGCCATATCGTCAGCACCAATCAAAAGTCGGCAGTGACCGACGCGCCGCCGTTTTCGGCCATTGCAAAGAAGCCGAACTTCAGCACGGATGCGCTTGCTTTCTTCCTGCTGCATCCGCATCCGAAGATGCCCGACATCGGCCTCAGCCGCGACTCCGCGGCTGACCTGGCCGCGTTCATTTCGAGTCAACGCTAGTGCCATCCTCTCCGTGTTTGCGCCGCCGGGCCGCAATGTCGTCTTGTAACCTTCTGTCGATGAAGCGCGGACGTCGTTTTGGCGTCCTGATTGCGGTCGCAGCGATGCTGGCTGTTCCCGGCAGCGGCAGTGCCGCAGATCGGGTGGAGCGGGGCCGGTTGTTGTTGACGGAACATTGCTCCGGGTGTCATGCAGTCGGCACGCGCGAGCAGAGTCCCGTGCGTGCTGCGCCGTCCTTTCGCACCATTGGAAACCGGCTTAGTATGGACGAGTTGTTCGATCGGTTGCAGGAAGGCCTCTCGTCAGCACACAGGAATATGCCGACGTTCCGATTCACTCGCGAAGACGCCCACGCGGTTCGCAGCTATCTGAACTCGATCCAGAACTGACTTCGCCGAACCATCGGGGCAACACGGCGTCGATCAGGCATTTCGCACGGCCATTGCGATGTCATGAACTGAATGGCTGCTCAGATCCTTCGCAAGCTCGCCGACAATCTTGTCCTGTAGCGCAACATGAAAGTGCTTGCGCAACTCGCCCAGCGTTCTGGGGTCAGCAATGATAAAAACCCGGGCAAGCGCCCCGTCGAGCGCCATCCGATTCAGCTGGGCGGCGCTCGCGGCGGTGAACCTGTCCTCAGCCTTCCGGTCGGCGTCCGGATTGAACGAGTCATTGCGATGACGTGAGCCCGATCCGGCATTGGATGGAATGATTGCCGGATGCGCGATCTCAACGAGATCGATGTCCGGCTCAACCGCCTTGTTTCTGAAAAGCTTGAGGCTCGCTCCATCTGCGACGGCCACCAGATCGCCATGCGATAGCATCATCGAATTTTTCTCCTCAGGAAAGCAGGAACCGAGATCTCGATGATCCTTGTAGAAGGCGCTCCCCAGACCGTTGTTGACCTGCATCAAGCCGCCAGACGCATGGAAGATCAGGCTTTCTTGAGGAACTCCGTCTTCAGCACCAGCCCCTTGACCTGCTTGGTGTTGCACTCGACCTCGCCGGGATTTCCAGTCAGGCGGATGCCCTTGACCAGCGTTCCCCGCTTGATGGTTTCGGATGTGCCCTTGACCTTCAGGTCCTTGATCACGGTCACGGAATCGCCGTCGCTGAGCTGATTGCCGTTGCTGTCCCGCACGATGTCGTCGCTCATGGATGTCCTTATCCTCAATCGGTCCTTCGCCACTCTTTGGCGCGAAGTTTACGCCTGCCTCTTGAAGCACGCGCTGGATGACGTCCAGCGTAAAATTCGCGACTGTGATCCGCCGTATGAGAGACCAGGGCGTCGGAGAGGAAAAACGCTTGTCCGTGCGATCAAGACAACACAGAGTTGGCTGCATGAACCGCCGCCGGTATGAATCCATGAGCACTTTCGATGAGCGATGAGGATCGCCCCGTCATTCTTTGCTGCGACCTCGGCGGGTCGAGCTTGCGCCTTGGCCTTGTCGATGACGACGGCACGATCGGCGCCACGGCGTCTGTCCCAATGACCATAGAGGCTGACGCTGATGGCCGTTCCGAGGTCGATCCGTCGCAGTGGTGGGATGGCTTTCTATCGGCGGCGCAAACGGTTGCGCGGTCGGCTCCCGCCGCATTCGCCGCGATCGCCGGCGTTGCGGTTTGCGGCATGACGCGCACGCAGGTCCTGGTCGACAAGAAGAAGGCCCCGGTGCGTCCGGCGATCACCTTTCTCGACATCCGCTCCCGCGACGTGGCCGCCGGGATTGCGCGCGAGACCGGGCTCGCCGACATCGACGCCTATCATCCGCTGGCACGGCTCGGCTACGTCGCGCGGCATGAGCCGGATCACTTTTCGCGAGCAGTTCATGTGCTCGATCCGAAGGACTATCTCGCACTCCAACTGTCAGGCTTTGCGGCGAGCGATCCCATTTCGCTGGCACGTCTCGCCGGGCTTGACGCAGGTGCTGCGCCGATCGTCGCCCGTTGCCTGAAGCTGCTGCCGGTGCTGTTGCCGCCCGGAGCAAGGCTCGGTGCGGTGCAGGCGAACCTGCCTGAACCGTTCGACCGGCTTGCCGGGACGCCGGTGTTCATGACCTCCAACGACACATGGACAGCCGTCGTCGGCCTCGGCGCGATGCAGTCGGGCTTCGCCTACAATATTTCCGGCACCAGCGAGGTGCTCGGCATGATCGGGTCCCGCACTGCTTCGGCCGACGGTTTGATTGCGATCGACTGGGACAACGGTCTTTTTCAACTGGGCGGCCCGAGCCAGACCGGCGCCGATGTTCTCGGCTGGCTGCAGACGATGCTTGGACCGCAGACAGCGGACTTGATCGCAAATGCAGACGACGCTCCGCCGCATCGCAGTCCCCTGCTGTTCCTGCCGTTCCTGCAAGGCGAGCGTGTGCCTTACTGGAATTCCGATTTGCGTGCAGCATTTGTCGGTCTCGACCGCAGTCATCGGCCACGGGATCTTGTGCGCGCCGTTCTCGAAGGTGTCGCCTTTGCCAATCGCGAGGTGCTGGCTCGCGCCGAAACTGCGTTTGGTTTCGCAGCCAATGAAATCCGGTTCGGCGGTGGCGGCTCGCGCAACGCCAGCTGGTGCCAGATCAAGGCCGACGTCTGCCGGCGCCCGATTGTAACGGCCGGTTGCGACGAGCCAGGGCTGCTCGGTTGTGCTGCGGTCGCGTTTGCCGGACTTGGCCGCTACGCCTCGCTGGCTTCGGCGCAGCAGCACATGGCTCGGCCCGGCAGGACGTTTATTCCCAGGGCACATCACCGGCCGCGTTACGATGCGCTGTTCGATGTATACCGGCGGGCGGTATCAGTCGATATTGACCTGTCATCCGCGCTCGCAGCCGTCCCGCGGCCGGCGGACACCGGCCGCTGATCGAGGACCCATGCGCACGTTCCTTTATACCTACGGCACCGCAATCGCCGGATTGATCGTCATGCTGTTCTTTGCCGTGGCCTCTCCGGTGTTCGCGACGCCCGGAAATATCGCGCTGATCTTGAAAGAGACGAGCTTCCTTGCGATCCTGGCGCTCGGCTTTGCGATTGCGTTGACCACGGGCGAACTCGATCTTTCGATTGCCGAGGTCGCGAGCCTGTCAGCTGTCATCTGCGGCATGCTGGTGCACGCGGGCTACGCTCCCGGAATGGCAATTGCGGCCGGCTTGCTCACCGGTCTCGTCTTCGGTCTTTGGAATGGTTTCGCTGTAACAGTGCTGCATGTGCCGTCTCTGATTGCGACGCTCGGCACCGCCGCGGTCGCGCGCGGATTCGGATACATGGTCACCCAGGGTGTTGCGTTTGTCGGCCGGTGGCCAACCGGCTTCACCGATGTCGCGCGCGGCACGCTGCTGGGTGTTCCGAACCTCGTCTGGATGCTGACGCTTGCTGCGGGCGGCAGCTACTTCCTGCTGAACTGGACCCGCGCCGGCGCACACATGGTTGCAACCGGTGAGGCGAGCGAGGCGTCACGCCTCGCGGGCGTCAACACGGCGCGCATGAAAATGGTCGGCCTGACACTGTGTGGCGGCTTCGCGGGCGTGACCGCCGTGTTGCTGACCTCGAGCCTTTCGTCGGCAGCCCCGAACATGGCCGGCGACCATTTCCTCTATGCGATCGCCGCGGTGTTGCTGGGGATGACGATGTTCGAGCCTGGCCGCCCCAACGTCCCCGGGACGCTGTGCGCAACCCTGACCCTGAAGGCGCTCGGCAATGGGCTCGTCCTGGTCGGGGCCGCCTATTACGTGCAGGACATCGTGCTCGGCCTGATCATCATCGGCTCGGTCGCCGTCTCGGCTTCGACGCTGACGCGCGCGTCCTTCGTCAGGAGCCTGAACTTTAAAACGTGACACGTTCCTGCCGCCTGATACAATTCGGTTCCAGCACTTTCGCGGTTGAAGAATCCGCCGTTGTTACGCTCAGAGGTTGAAACAGAGATCATGACCAGCAAGCTCACCGCGTTCTCGGTTGCCGCCGGTTTGGCCGCAGCGACATTGATGACAACAGTCGCGATGACGACAACCGCATCGGCCTTTGATGTTGCCATTGTCGCGTTCCAGATGTCGTCGGAAACGCACGCCCGTGTGGCCAATGCCGCGTCCGCTGCAGCCAAAGCCAAAGGCTGGACCGTCAACATCCTCAACTCGGAAGGCTCGCTGCCGAAACACGCCGAGCAGCTCGACGCGCTGATCCAGCGCAAACCCGACGCAATCATCGTCGCGATGGGCAAGCCGGTCGAGGCGGAGGCTCAGCTCAAGGCCGCCAAGGACAAAGGCATCCCGCTGCTCACCGTCATGGCCGGCACCAGTCCGCACACGCTGTTCGACATCCAGGTCAACGAGTACAAGGTCGGCGCCGAGGCGGCGCTCTATCTCCTGGGTCAGCTCGGCTATCAGGGCAACATCCTCACCGAGCGTTTTGAAGGCAACGTTGGCACCCGCATTCGCGGCAGGGTGCTCGACGCGGTGCTCGCCGAGAATACCGGCGTCAAGGTGGTTGCGACCCACGCGATGGCGCGCACCCAGAGCTGGCGCGACGATGTCCGCGCCGGCATGCAGGCGCTGCTGTTGCAGCACAAAGCCGGCCTCAAGGGCATCTGGGCATCGTTCGACGGCCAGGCCTACGTCATTGACGACCTGCTGCGTGCACAGGGCGTCAAGCGCGGCGAAGTCGCGCTGGTGTCGATCGACGGCGGCGCGGAAACCTATCGCCGCATCGCCGATCCGGAATCGACGCTGATGGCGACGGTCGCCATTCCATTCGAGGAAATGGGCAAGAAAGCGGTCGACGCGATCGACACCATTGTTGTGCGCAAGCAGCCCGTCAGCTCCGTCACGAGCGGACCGTATCTTTTCCTCGATGCGGTGCTGGTCGACGCCAACAACGTCAAGGCAATGCTCGCGAACTGATCACTACCGGCAAATGGCCGTTCTCGACGCTCTCGTCGGACATCACCAAGTCATACGGTGCGGTCGATGCGCTCAAAGGCGTCGACCTCGTCGTCAATGACGGCGATGTGCTCGCCTTGTGCGGCGACAATGGCGCCGGCAAATCGACGCTCATCAAGATCGTTTCAGGTGCACAGCCGCCAAGCGCGGGGGCTATCCTGCTCAAAGGTGAGCCGGTCGAATTTGCGTCGCCGCATGACGCGCTCGCGAAAGGCATCGCGACGATCTACCAGGACCTCGCGCTCGCGCCGCGGCTGTCGATAGCGGAAAATGTGTTCCTCGGCGCCGAACTGCAGAGGCCGTGCTGAAGCTTCCCTTCCTGTCGATGCTCGACAAGACGCGAATGCGCAAGGAAGCGGCTGCGTATCTCGGCCGCCTCGGCGTCGAGATTGCCGACATGCGTTTCCCGTCGAACAGTTGTCCGGCGGTCAGCGCCAGGCGGTGGCGATCTGCCGCGCGCTGCGATGGAATGCGGAGCTGATCATTCTCGACGAGCCGACCGCGGCGCTCGGCGTCCGCGAGACGCAGCGCGTGCTCGACCTGATCCGCCGGCTGCGGGATGCCGGACACACGATCATCCTGATCAGCCACAACATGTCGGATGTCATGGCGGTCGCATCGCGGGTCGCGATCCTGCGCGGCGGCCGCAAGACCGCCGACGTGCCCACGGCCGGACTCGATGCCGACCGTCTCGCGCACATGGTCATGCTGGGGTAGCGCTCACGAGAGCGTGGGGAAGCGGATCGGGTTCACTTCGGCGTAGCGCGCGGCGGCGCGCAGCACGAGCGCATCACGGTAATGACCGGCGGCGATCTGCAGACCGATCGGCAGTCCATCGCGGCTGAGGCCGCACGGCACCGAGGCCGCCGGATGACGGCTCATGTTGAACTGCGCCGTGTAGGGTGACCACCGCAGGTTGGGCTTTCCGTCCGGACCCTGCGGCATGTTCTTGCCGGCCTCGAAGGCTGGCACCGCGACAGCGGGCGACAGCAGCAGGTCGTACTTCGCAAAGAACAGGTTCCAGGCGTTGGCGAGTTCGCGCCGCGTCACTTGCGCGTTCACGATGTCCTGCAGCGAATAGCCCGATCCGGTCCTGGCCTGCGCCAGCAGGCTCGGATCGAACTCGCCGTGGCGGCTCTCCGGAAACAGCTTCATCAGCCGCTGCATGGCGGAGAGCCAGTGCACGACGAAGGCCTGACCGGCCTCGGCAGCAGGAAAAGGCGCCTCCGCCTCTTCGACCTTGCAGCCGAGTTGGGCAAATTCCTTCGCGGCCCTGGTGACGAGAATGGCAACCTCATCATCGAGCGGGTGATCGCCGAAGCGCAGGACGAAACCGACCTTGAGCTTCTTCAGGTCGCCACCGATTGCCTTTGCATAGTTCGTCGCGTCCTCGGGCAGGCTATAGGCATCGCGCGGATCGGGCCTCGCGATCACGTTCATCATGAGCGCGCAGTCGAGCGCGGTACGGCACATCGGTCCGGTGTTGGACAGATCGCCGGTCATCGACGGCGGCCAGGCTGCCACGCGGCCGAACGTGGCCTTGAGAGCGACCAGCCCGCTGAAGCTCGCGGGGATGCGCACTGAACCGCCACCGTCGGTTCCGATCGCGATCGGCCCGAGACCTGCTGCGACCGCCGCACCGGCGCCGCCCGACGAGCCGCCGGGTGTACGATCGAGATTCCACGGGTTGCGGGTGATGCCATTCAACGGCGAGTCGGTGACGCCCTTGTGACCATACTCGGAGCTGGTGCTCTGCGCGAACACGATGGCGCCCGCCTCGCGCAGCCGCGCCACGGCCGGCGCATCTTCGCCGACCGGCGTCTTGTCGGTCAGCTTGCTGCCCATGCTGGCCGGCCAGCCTTTCACGCGGACCAGTTCCTTGATCGAAACCGGCACGCCATCGAGCGGCGACAGCGCCGCGCCCTTCTTCCACCGCCGTTCGGACGCGCGCGCAGCTTTTAACGCGGCCTCGTCATCGATGTGACGAAACGCGTTGATCCGCGGATTAAGCCTGGCGGTGCGCGCGAGCACCGCGTTCATGGTCTCGACCGGCGAGGCCTTGCCTCGGCGATACAGGCCTGAGAGTTTCGCAGCGGTTTGTTGCGTGAGATCGTCGGTCATTCTGCTTCCCCATATCGCGCGATCTTTTCGGTCTTCTCAGCTCCCGAGACGAATCTGGTAGCGCTCGGCGATCGCTGACAGCTGGCCCCAGGTTGTGTCATCAATCTCGATGCCGTTGGCGAGACGCTCGGCGCGGGCCATTCGCTCGGGCTCGCCGGCGACCAGCACCGGGAGATCGTCATCGGCAGGCTTGGCCGATTTCACCCAGGCGATCATGGCATCGATCTCGGTCATCATGCTGTCGCGCATCGAGAGCCGGGCCGGATCGATCACGATGCTCAGCATACCGTTGATGGTGCCACGCTCGGGCGGCGTCTGCGAGGTGACACTTGCCGAGCCGACAATGGCCCCGGCCAAAAGTTCACACACGAGCGCCAGACCTGACCCCTTGTGTTCCCCAAAGGGCAACACCACGCCGCGTGGCTGGCTGTACATGACCGAGGGGTCGGTCGTGGACTTGCCCGCGTGGTCGAGCAATGCGCCGTCGAGCATCGTCTTCCCGGCATTGTGCGCAACCCTCACCTTTCCCATGGCCACACGGCTGGTGGCGAAATCGAGCAGGATCGGTTCGTTGTTGGCCGTGCCCGGGATGGCGATGCAGACCGGATTGGTCAGGAACCTTCCTTCACGACCGCGGAACGGTGCGACCGGTGGCGGGCCTGAAGCGACGTTGACGAAGTGCAGAGCCACCATTCCCGCCCGCGCGGCAATTTCTCCATAAGTGCCGACACGACCGATATGGTGCGCGTTGCGCAACCCGTTCACCGCAACGCCATGCTGCTGCGCCGCCCCGATCGCCCATTCGACCGCCTTGCGGGCAATCACCTGGCCGTAGCCGGCGCGCGCATCCCATACGGAGATTGTGCCTGTGTCCGAGACGATTTCAGGCGCCTGGTTGACCTTCAAATTGCCGGCCTCCAGATCGCGCACATAGGCGACCAGCATGCCAACGCCATGGCTGTCATGGCCGCGCAGGTTTGCCTCAACCAGATGCTCGGCAACCATGGCGGCCTCCGCAGGCGAGCTGCCGCCAACGGTGATGATCCGGTTTGTCAGCGCAAGCAGCCTCGCGTGATCGATAATCATATTCTCGTTCGCTCCGTTCCGCGGCTGCCGATCTTGCTGACACTATAGCCAGCTGCGAGGCGACTGTCGCAAAATCGCAGCGACGATCTCGTCATCGATTCTCGAACGCGCACCCATCCCGGGCAGGGCCCTGCCCGCACCGGCTTTCCCGTCGCCCACGCCCCTGATAACCCGCTCTGCAAACTGCCACCCCGGCAGAATTCGGGCGCCTTCTGCGACGTACGGGGCAGGTTTGCCATGTCCTCGCCCATCTTTTTCCTGAAACAGCATCCTCAATGCGAAGCTCAATCAGGGAATCTCGCCATGTCTCGCGTCGTGCCTCCCGCCAAGCCCGCAGCACGCTCCTGCTTCACGCTGTTGTTGGGCACTGTTGTCGTCGTTTGTTTCGCCGCCCGCGCAGCCCACGCGAACGACGGAAATGCCGTCCCTTCGCATTCATGGTGCATCGCGCGTGGTGACCTGCCGCCGGACTGCGCGCACTACGATCCCTTGACGTGCGGCATAGCCGCATTCCTGACCGGCGGTGCTTGCGTCAGAGTCGACCCAAGCTCGATTCCAGCGACGACGGGTGACGCCGCGCCAGTGCGTCAGAAACGCAAGGTGGCCCGCAGCAAGTTGCCGGCGGCCCAGCACGACGAGCTGTTTCGGGAATTTGTACGGTGGAAGCGGGACGCCACGAATTAGCGTATTCGTCGTGGCGCTTGCCTTGAGCCGCAGCACCGACGAAATCAAGGACTTCGAGGTCGGCAGCGACCGCCTCGTCTTCAATGGCTTCCACGATGGTCAGATTGGCATGCAGGCGGTCGATGGCGGCACGCTGGTGTGGGCCAAGGACGGCGAGCATGTCTCCGACGCCGTCATGTTGTGGAGCGTCGACGCGAGCGTTCTGGCGGACCATGCCACCGCCAGCTTCGTGATCCAGGACGTCGTCGCAGATCGCGCCGGCGCAACCGTCGCGTAGGGGCGGCGGCGTTTCCCCGGTCTTTCGCCTTGATCTCGCTGACGCCGTGGGCGGCCGCCTGCATGTTCAAAGACATTTGAACCCGGGCCCGGAGGGGCACGACTTGATTGCCATTTCATACGCCCCAAGCCCATCAACCAAACGTACGGCGGCGGCTGGAGGAAAGCTCTTGAGCCAAGTCAATACTTTCCAAACCGGAGTATGATGGCACGATTCATGAAACCCATTCTCTTCCGCTGCCCGGTCAACGGCAATATGGTTCAGCATCTCCTGGCTGATCCCGACGATCTCGACTTTGAACAATTTGAGCTCGTGCAGTGCGTGTCCTGCACTCGCGTCCATCTTGTCAATCCCCGCGGTCGGCTGCTTGGCGGCGACGACGGCGACCGTGAATGATATTTTCCCCGCAGGTTGCCTCGCTTTTCCGAAAACCGACGCAGCCGCGCATCATGAAAGCCGACGAACCCGGCAGAGATGATTTTCCGACCGCGCGCAACACGGTTCGATCGACCGGGACTGCACGAACGAAACCTGCAGCGATAAAAGCACAAGTACGAACGACGGAAATCGGCAAAGCCTCATCCGGTGATGAAATGCGTTTGTGTCTCAACGATCCAATACGCAGAATAACTACGCGGTTAGCCTTCCCGGTTGGCCGCATTTTTTCCTGAACACTTGCCCCGCCGGCAACGGTAGGGCTTTTCACGTATCGGATGTCTGAGCCAACCACTGAACTCAAACATCGCAACTCCTCACAAGAAAACTCAGCAACTCGCGTGCGAGTTGCTTGTAGGCATACGATGGAGATGCGTAGCTTTTGTTGACGGACGGCTTTCTTCAAAGCGTTCGATCGCTGCCCAAAGGTGCTGACTGCCGATGTCCGCGCCGCCTCAGAATGGCAGCCTTGGTGCCGTCGGCAAGCTGGAAGCGAATAGGAAGGACGACAGCTGTCGGGCTGGCAGCTGGGCCTGATCGGCCCCTCGCACCACGCGCGGGCCGATTGCCGGCCAAAATGGGCAGGAGAGCATCGCTCGATACATCGGTACTTGAGTGCATTGGTGCACGCGTCGCAGCGTGTGCGCTTTGTCCTGAACAATTGATCTTGGTCAGTCTTGCGGTGATGCCGCCGCAAGACCGGTCGCTATTGTCTCTTTCTTGCAGCCGGAGCCGGTGATGAAGTCGAAACGTTCGGCTATGTGATTGCTCTTATCGTTGTGATGGGCATCGTATCCGAGTTGGTGTGCTATTTGCGCCCCGTGCGGGCTGTCCTGTCCGGGACGAACGCAGTGGTGCCGCCGTTCATCGCAGTCGTCGCAGTGATCTTCGGCCTGTTCGCGGCAGCGAATGCATCCGATATTTGGGGACGGTCGCGCGCCCTTCGCATAACTACCGAACGTGAAGTCACAACGGCGCGCTCGATCGTGAAGTTTACCGAGAACGTCGGTAACGAGGCTAATCTTCTCCGTCGTGCGCTCTATGACTATCTGGACGCGGCAACGACCATCGAGCGCAGCTGGATGGAGACGGGAGAAGGCATCGTCCAGCCGGCGCAGGGTGCAGCAGACGCCCTGATCCAGGAAGCGACAACTTTCGCGACCACGTCGAACGCGGCGCCCTCACTGAAATCACTGATCGTGACCCGCGTCGATGAATTGCGGGGGGCCCGGTCCGAACGCCTGACGCGGTTTGCGGAGACCGGCTCCATCCTGCACTGGTTTGGATTGGCTACACTGGCGATAATTACGCAGGTCTCAATCTCGCTCGTGCATATCGGCAAGCCAACGGCCAGCGCGACTGCGCAATTCTTCTTCACTGTCAGTGTTGTTGTTGCCTTTCTCTATCTTGCTTTCGAGGACGGAGTGATCGGCGCGTCGCGTACGATCGGAATGATGGAGTTGATCGAGGGCGTGCTCAACTCGATGTCCTACGGTGGCGTGGGATTCGGCAGATGAACAGTCCATCCCGTTCCCGTAGAAATTTCATGGCCGGCGCAACGGCTGCATCCGCCGTGCTTGCAACCCCGGCCATCGCCCAAAGCGATGCACCGTTGATCGAGTGGCGGCTGGCGTCCAGTTTTCCCCGCACGCTTGACACGCTATTGGCGGTGCGGATGTCATGGCGCGCCGACTGGCCGAACTGACTTCGAACCGGTTCATCATCAAGGTTCATGCAGCCGGCGAGCTGATGGCGCCGTTTGCCGTGATCGACGCGGTCGAAAAGGCGACGATCGAGATTTCCCACACCGCCAGCTATTATTTCGTCGGCAAGAATACGGCTTTTGGCTTCGAGTGCACTTTGCCGTTCGGGCTGAATTCAGCGGCAGCAGAACGCATGGATGATGCACGGCGACGGAGGGCGGCTGGTCGCCGATTTTCTGCGGAACTACAACATCGTCAGTTTCATCGGCGGAAATACCGGTACGCAGATGGGAGGCTGGTTCGGCAGCCGCTGCGGTCTCCGCTCGATCTGAAGGGATTGAAGTACAGAATCCCGGGTATCGGCGGCCGGATCATGGCGACGCTCGGCGTCGAACCGTTCGCGCTGGGTGGCGGGGAAATCCTGCCGGCGATGATGTCCGGCAAGGTCGATGCCGCAGAATGGGTCGGGCCCTACGACGACGAGAAGCTCAAGCTCTATGAGGCCGCCAAATACTATTACTTCCCGGGCTGGTGGGAATCCAACACGATGCTGTCATTCTACGTTAACGCCGGCGCGTGGGACAAGCTGCCGCAACTCTATCAGCATGCGTTTCGCTCCGCAGCGAGCGAAGCCAACGCGGACATGATGGCCAAGTACGATGCGGTAAATCCGGCGGCCCTTGAGCGACTG
>CAVZHJ010000006.1:0-235784 GCA_963774995.1 uncultured Alphaproteobacteria bacterium | reverse complement strand
TGACCAGGTTGATAATATTTCATAACATGCGGGACATAGTCTGGATCACCATAGCACCAATTATTTGCTACAGCCTCTGCACTTCGCCATGAACCACATTTATACCTATTTTTAGCAGTTTGTTTGCAGAAAAAGCCTTGCATTTTCGTGGGTATATCCACCCTTTTCGAAGTGCATATTAGCGTAACCAGTTCCGTATAGTGATAGGTAAGGATTTGATATTATCTCCACCTTTTCCCCCACTTCACACCGTACGTGAGAGTTTCCCCTCATACGGCGTTCCATCTGATTCAATTGACCTAATTTTTATACTAAAGAAAAGATAGGAGTACGGTTCGCAAGTATTCTTAGTTTGTCGAACAATTTTTCCTTTTCTTTTCCTATTTCATATTTAGCTAAGATGGACTTTGCCATTTTATGAATCACTGGTGATGTAATTGCAACTGTGTACGAAAATATCCACACAATTACTAAGTTTGCAGTATTTGTCTGACCCATCAATTTCCCTTGGAACTTTCATGATGGCAATGCACACGATTAACCCAATTCTTATTTGGTGACATGCACATCTTCCATATTGTGCTATGTATTTTGAAATACGATTATCATTGTACTCAACAGTTCGATGATTCATATAAAATCGTTGCACATGTCTAAGTATCTCCTTATCTATAACTTTCAAGGTATCGTGAATTTTCATCCTGCCTTCTTCTGTATAATTTGAAATAGACTGGGTGAAATTTCTTGCCGATTTATGCTTCTGTGCATGTATCGGTATTAATACAATATCCTGAATTTTATAGAGCTTCGGATTATAGTTCCGATACCTTTTTCTTAAGACAGGTGACATATCGTGCTTAGTGGCTTTTTTCCAATCTCGCCTCAATCGATTATAGAGTGTTCTTATGAGATGGCAACTCATTTGGTCTAAGTCATAATTAATATGGGTTGCAGCGGCATAATAATTTTGTATGCCCATTACAATTGTGTTGTAATGCCATACTGCCTCTGGCGTTTGCTTCTTACTTATTTTTTTGATAGCTTCCTTTAATTTACCGTAAGCATTCTCTCTAGCTTTCCGGCAAATTCTACTATGAGCGACATGACGTTTCCTCTTTTTCCGTGCTTTGATGGTAAATCCCAAGAAATCACTGGATTTCTTTTGTAGGTTAACAATTTGGGATTTCTCAGTGCTAATTTCAAGATGTAGCCGTGTTTTGAGAAAATCTTTTGTCGCCTCAAACATCTTAAGAGCCGTTGGATAGTCACGACATAGTATTTTGAAATCATCTGCGTATCGGATTATAAAGCATTCCTTCAAATTGCTTTTCTTTAATGCTCTATATTTGTCATTTCTCGCTCTGTATGGATGTTTAGTCTCAATGGTCTCCCATTGGTCACTAATCCACCAATCTAACTCGTTTAAAACGACGTTAGAAAGAAGAGGGCTCAAAATGCCTCCTTGTGGAGTCCCCTTATTTGGGAAACCTTCATTAATGATTTCCGCTTTTAACAAACTTGAAATGATAGAGAGCAATTTCTTATCTCGTATCCCCATACTCCATAACTGTTTCATGAGCTTTCCATGATTGACATTGTCAAAGAATCCTTTGATATCTATATCTACACAATAGTGAAAACCTCTTCCTTGACTGTTCACCAAAGATTTCATCCTTGCTAACGCATGATGTGTACTTCGGTTAGGACGAAACCCATAACTATGGGCATGAAACTTTGCTTCACATATAGGTTCGAGAATTTGTAGGATACACTGTTGAAATAGCCTATCCCATATTGTCGGTATCCCAAGAGGTCTCTTTTTACCATTAGGTTTTGGTATGAAAACTCGCCTAACCGCTTGTGGTTGATACCAGAAAAACATTGACCTAACCTTTTCTATCATTTCATCTGTTAAAAGCAATTTTATATCGTTGATGGTCATGCCATCGACTCCAGCTGTCACACTACCCATATTTTTTTTAATGTTTCGATATGCCAATTTGATATTTTCATCCATCATCATAAGCTCTATTAGTTTATAAAAATTGTCTCCATTTTGACTTTGCTGATACAAACCATCCTGAATGGACTGCATATCATAGTATTCAGCGTGTCTGAGCTTCGCAGTTTTCTTTATAAGTCGGTGCTCCTTTCAGAGTTAACCTTTTTTAGTCTCACAAGAACCTTATAATTCGACTGATTTTCTCTATAAAATGGTCGGTCAATCTTCTATCAGACTAATGGCTATCCCTCCACGTTGTTTCCATCGTCTCATAGGTACTATGCCATCACTCTCACCACCATAAATAAAGGTTATATGCA
This sequence comes from uncultured Alphaproteobacteria bacterium, assembly GCA_963774995.1. Classification (GTDB taxonomy): domain Bacteria; phylum Pseudomonadota; class Alphaproteobacteria; order Rhizobiales; family Xanthobacteraceae; genus P52-10. The sequence continues at coordinate 233,462 of CAVZHJ010000006.1, read as the reverse complement.
CGTTAATCTCACGGGCATTTTCCCTTTAAACACTTCGTCAAAGATAAGTTCTCCATGTTGGTGGCTTTCCACGTTCCACTATTTCTATCTGTTCATGACACTTTTAGGGCTCTCCTTTAAGCCTGTTGACTGGATGTCGCCTATAACGACATATGGACTTTCATAACAACTATTCTTACTTATCCACATCAACGCCACGCTCGTGGCACACACATTTCTATGTGTTATGCTTTCTAGACCCGTACATTCGGAGATTCGTCAGATTCTGCCTACCAATGGTTTTTGTGAATCCATTCTACCCATGAGTGTTTTATAGACTCCCGACCTATAGGCTACATCATCCATCTCTGGACAACTTTCGTAGTACTTACGTACTTTACGATAGCTCTCGGCCGACTTTACCGAGCTTCACACACTTACAGTTCTTATCCACTGTATCATGCATGTCGGAGTATCAGAGGAAGCCCTTCCAGGCGTTACCCTTTCATTTGACTTCTCGAAATAGTAGTTCTCCTGATTTCAAATCAGTGCTCAACCTTTTCAGTTAAGAACGTGTCGCACAGTTATAACATTGTAATGTAATATTTTGATCACCATTGGATTTTTTATGACAATCAGCAAAATGCATTAAACCATATTTTATACTTTCCTCTGGATCAGTAAAATACCCTGGAGGATACCCTTGTGATTCCGAGCTTTGCATAACGTCCAATTGGGTTCCAGAACTTTCTTGTTGAATAAGAGCTAATATTAATGGAGTCATTGCTTCTATGCCATGTTGCGCCGCATATTTCCTTACCAATGGCTCCCATCTCATTACTTCAGGACTAACACTTGCAGTACCTGGTGCAAAAGGACCACCAATTCCTCCAGGACTGACTTCATCTTCACTCATCGTGGACGTTAGTAAAAATATCACTACACCTAAACCTAAAACAGCAGCCATAATAACACCGGCCGCTATTAATAATGGCTTTGCAACAGCAACTGTAGCTGCCTTTTGGGCTACTTTAACTGCTACTTGTGCAACGGTTACTTCAGCTCAGGTACCGGCCTTCCACCAGGCTCCCGGCGTTGACATCCATATCGTCTCGCATGGCCTGGAAGATGCGGGTATTACTCGCCACCTTGATCACCGGCAGGGCGGGAAACCCGACCGGGGTTCCCGCGACCGGTGGAAAAGAACATCATTTGAGCCCCGCTGACCGCCAGGCCGGTCATGGAATCTCCGTCATATCCCGGTCCATCCTGCAGGATCAGCCCCTTTTCGGTCGGGACCTCGCCGTAGTCGACCACCTGGTTGATCGCCGTGGTGCCCCCTTTGACAATACATCCCATGGACTTTTCGGCAATGGTGCTCATGCCCCCGTCCATATTGCCTGGAGAAATGACCAGGCCGGCCATGGTCCCCATGATTTCGTGGGTTATTCGTTCAGCCCGGTCGACCATTTCTTCGATCTTTTTGGCTACCTGCTCGTCCTTGGCCCGCCGCGCCAGGATGTGGGCGGTGCCGATCATCTCCGTGTTCTCGCCGAAATTACCGTGGCCCCTTTCTCCACCAACCAGTCCGCGGCCAGCCCCCAGGGCCACATTCGCGGTCACGCCGGACATGGCGTCGGAACCGCCGCATTCCATGGCCACCAACAGTTGATCCCAGGGAAGCGGAACTCTCGGTTGACTATTAATTTCCGATAGTATCCGGCGGGCGGCATCGGCCCCTTTCCTGGCGGTAGTCAGCGAGCCACCGTCTTCCTGGACATTAAAAACCTCAATGGGCTTGCCGGCCCCTTGGATCAGGGGAGCAACAGTTTGGTATTGGAAACCTCGCAACCCAACCCGATCAGAACGACCCCGCCCACATTGGGATGAAGGACCAGGCCGGAAAAGACCCGGAACAAGATCTCCAGATCCCTCGGCCCTCCCCGGCCGCACCCATGGGCATGGGTTGCGCAAACCGCTTCCGGCACTTGGCAAGCAATGCGGTTGACCACCCCGTTGACACAGGAAACGGTGGGCAACACCAGGACCTGGTTACGGATGCCGAATTTGCCGTCTTTTCTTCCGTATCCCGTCAGTTCTCATCTTTTCCACCTTTTGCTTTCCAGATTATGGGTGTGGACCCATGCTCCCTTTTTGATAAGACGGCCACTCACCGCCACGGTTTCTCCATATTTGATGATTTCCTCATCAGCGGAAATATCACGGAGGGCGATTTTGTGACTGACCGGTATGCTTTCCAAAGCCGGGAATCCTTCCCCCCTTTGAGCTAAAACCTGTTCCCCGGCCCGCTATCGTCGTACAGATTTTCTCCGGCCAGCCTGTCGCCAGCGAAATCATCCGTGGGCTGTCGAACACGCTGCTTCTGGCGATCCCCGCCGCCACGCTCGGCTTCACGCTTGGAATTCTGCTCGGCATGCTGGCCGCATTCAACAATGCGACCTGGCTCGACAAGCTGTTCTCGGCGCTGGCGATCACCGGCGTCAGTCTGCCGCACTACTGGTTCGCCATCATCATGGTGGTGATCTTCTCGGTGACGCTGAACGTGCTCCCTGCCCAGGGGATGGGCGATGGCGGGCTCGATCTGATCAGCCATCTCGTGCTTCCGGTGATCACGCTTTCTCTTATCCCGATGGGAATCGTCGCGCGTCTGGTGCGGGCGACGGTGCTGGACATTCGCAGCCAGGAGTTCGTCGGCGCGCTCGAGGCCAAGGGACTGAAGCCGCATCGTATCCTGATTCACATTGTGAAGAATGCGGCGCCGCCGGTGCTCGCGCTGATGGGCCTGCAGTTCGGTTACCTGCTGGGCGGATCGATCCTGATCGAAACCGTCTTCAACTGGCCCGGATCAGGCAACCTGCTCAACCTTGCGATTTTTCGCCGCGATATCCCGATCCTGCAAGGCACGATTCTGGTGCTGGCGTTCTTCTTCGTGCTTCTCAATCTCGTGGTCGATATCGCGCAGGCGATGATTGATCCGCGTATTCGTCGATGAAGGAGGCCAATGTGACGGATGTGCCGGCGATCCAGTCTACCGCTGAAGCAAATGTTGTGGCGCCGCCGCTTGCTTCCGACGCCGGCTATTGGCCGAACGTATGGGCCCGCCTGAAGCGCGACAAAGTGACCATGACGGTGACGGCGATCCTGTTCATCATCATCATGATCGCTGTCTTTGCGCCGTGGGTGACGAGTTACGATCCGTACGCCGGCAGCATTGTGCGACGGCTCAAACCTGTCGGTACGCCGAACCACTGGCTTGGAACCGACGAGACCGGCCGCGACCTCTGGTCCCGCATCGCTTACGGCGGCCGGCTGTCGCTGCTGTCAGGTGTGCTTCCCGTCGCCATTGCACTGATGATCGGCGGATTGCTGGGCGTCATCGCAGGATACGCCGGCGGGCGGGTCAACACGCTGATCATGCGAACGATGGACGTGTTCTACGCGTTTCCGTCGATCCTGCTGGCGATCGCCATCTGCGGTATTCTCGGCAGTGGCTTCACCAACGCCATCCTCGCACTGTCGATCGTCTTCATTCCGCCATTGGTGCGGATATCGGAGAGCGTGACGGCCCAGGTCCGTTCGCTCGACTTCGTCGACGCGGCCAAGGCGAGCGGAACGACCACTGCCCAGATCATCCGCCACCACATCCTGGCAAACGTACTCGGCACCATCCTGGTTTACGCAACCAGCCTGATCAGCGTTTCGATCGTGCTGTCTGCCGGTCTCTCGTTTCTGGGGTTGGGCGCAAGGCCGCCGCAAGCGGAGTGGGGATTGATGCTCAACGCCCTGCGGCAGGCGATCTATGTGCAGCCGATGGTGGCCGCGATTCCCGGCGTGATGATCTTCATCACCTCCATGTGCTTCAACCTCATGAGCGACGGTTTCCGCAGCGCCATGGATATTCGGCTCGAGCAGTAGAGGGACGTGGATGTCGTCGTTTCAAGCTTATTTCCCGCCGCCTCCGGAGGAGGTCCGCGGTGGCGCTGCGCAACCGCTGCTGATCGCGCAGAACCTCAAGAAGTACTTTCCGGTCCGGGGCGGCATCCTGAACCGCGTGACGGCCGAAGTGAAAGCGGTCGACGACGTCACGTTCGAGATCCGGAAGGGTGAGGTGCTCGGCATCGTCGGTGAATCCGGCTGCGGCAAGTCGACGACCGCGCGCCTCGTCATGCAATTGATCGCGCTGGATGAGGGCACGCTGGTCTATGACGGCGATCCTGTCGGGCAACTGCGTGGGATCAGCGTCGCGGATCTGCGCAAACAGGTGCAGATGGTTTTCCAGGAGAGTTTTGCGTCGCTCAACCCCCGGCTCACCGTCGGCGATTCGATTTCCTACGCGCCGAAGATGCATGGGCTGTCCAGTGCCGACGCGGATGTGCGAACACAACGCCTGTTGCGCGAAGTCGGCCTCAACCCGACCCAGTACATGCGCCGCTATCCGCACGAACTGTCCGGCGGCCAGCGTCAGCGCGTCAACATCGCTCGCGCCCTGGCGTTGCAGCCAAAACTGTTGATCCTCGATGAATCGGTCTCCGCGCTCGACAAGTCCGTAGAGGCGCAGGTCCTAAATCTGCTCGTCGAACTGAAGGAGAAGTTCGACCTCACCTATATGTTCATCAGCCATGATCTGAACGTCGTGGAGTTCATCAGCGATCATGTAATGGTGATGTATCTGGGCAAGGTCGTGGAAACCGGCCCGGTCGGAGAGATCTACCGCAACGCGCGTCATCCCTACACGCGCGCCTTGTTGAAATCCAAGCCCAGCTTCGATCCCGCGCAGCGGACGCGCGAGATGCCGCTCACGGGCGATCCGCCGAGCCCGATCAATCCGCCGTCCGGCTGCCGCTTCCGAACGCGATGCCGGTTCGCCGAAGAGATCTGCGCATCGACTGAGCCGCCGCTGCTTGCGACGCCGGACTCCCCGCCGCGCCATCAGGTGGCGTGTCATATCTTCAAGTCCGATTCCGGGCATAGCCAGGCGATCTCGGGAGCGAGCAATGCTGCAGGTTGAAGCGCCATCTTAAGCCGGCGGTCGGCTCCGAGATGCCCGCGGTTCAGCTTGAGAATCTGACGGTCGAATTCGTTCGTCGCGATCGGCAGGTCAAAGCTGTCAACGGTGTCAGCCTGACGCTCGCACGTGGGGAGATTCTGACGATCCTCGGCGAATCCGGTTCCGGCAAGAGCGTGACGTTGCGCGCGCTGATGGGATTGATGCCGGACTATGCACGGCTCACCGGCAAGGTCTCCGTCATGGGGCGCGATGTGGCCGCCTTGACCAGAGCGGAGCGCGCCGCCATTCGCGGGCCGGTCATCTCGATGATTTTCCAGGAGCCGATGACGGCACTCGACCCGGTCTTCACGATCGGCGACCAGATCGCCGAGATTCTCGTCAACCACGACGGCGTCGACCGGCGCAGCGCGATGAAACGCGCGCTCGAACTTCTGGAGATGGTGTCAATTCCGTCGGCCGCGCGGCGGCTCAAGAGCTATCCGCACGAGATGTCGGGCGGGATGCGTCAGCGAGCGATGATCGCCATGGCGCTGGCTTGCCGACCGTCCGTCCTGCTGGCGGATGAACCGACCACGGCACTCGACGTCACCGTGCAGATCCAGATCCTGCTGTTGCTGCGACAGTTGCAGGCCGACCTCGGAATGGCGGTGGTTTTCGTCACGCACGATGTCGGCGTTGCCGCGGAAATTTCCGACAAGGTCGGCGTGATGTATGCGGGACGACTGGTCGAAACCGGATCGGTCACGGAAGTGCTCGGCACGCGGAGCCATCCTTACACCGCGGGTCTTCTGTCATCGACCGTGCATGGGGGAATGCGCGGCAAGCCGCTCGAGATGATCCGCGGTCAGCCGCCGAATCTCGCGACCCTGCCGGTGGGTTGCGCGTTCGCGCCCCGCTGCAACTACGCGGTCGACCGTTGCCACAAGGAAGATGCACCGGATGTCGAACTCGCCGCGGGACGAATCGTGCGCTGCATTCGCGCTGAGGCGGATGCAGGTCTCGTCAACTAACGAACTGGACTTCAGCCGCTTGCCGAGAGCGGTCAACACCAAGAGGGATTGAATATGTTCACAGTCAGGTCTGTCTGCGCAGTCGCAAGTGCAGCGTTGCTCGTCGGTCTGCTTGGATCGGCTGCGCAATCGCAAACGCTGCGGATCGCCATGACCGCCTCGGATGTGCCAACCGTCGGAGGGATCCCCGACAACGGCAGCGAGGGCTATCGGTTTGCGGGCTATCCGATCTACGACGCGCTGGTGAACTGGGATTTCACCAAGCCGCAGGAACTGGCGGACCTCACGCCGGGACTGGCGACATCGTGGGAGGCGAACAAGGACGATCCGCGCCGCTGGGTCTTCACCTTGCGCAAGGGCGTGAAATTCCATGACGGAACGGATTTCACCGCGGATGCGGTGATCTGGAATTTCGATCGCATCTTCAACGACAAGGCGTCGCACTATGACAGCGCGCAGGCGGCCATCGTCAAGGTGTCGCTGCCGATGCTCGACAAGTACGAGAAGCTCGACGACGACCGGATTGTCATTACGACGAAGAAGCCGTTCAGTCCGTTTCCGTATCTGGTCACCCGTGTGCTGTTCGTCTCACCGGCGCAGTTCGCCAAGGCTGGCAGCAACTGGGCGGCCTTTGGCAGGGAACCGGCCGGCACCGGTCCGTTCAAGGTGACGAAGGTGACGCAGCGTATCTCGATCGAGCTCGCGCGCAATGAGATGTACTGGGACAAAAATCGCGTACCGAAGCTCGAGAAGCTGATCCTGATTCCAATGCCTGAAGCGACGACAAGGCTTGCCGCCTTGCGGTCGGGGCAGGTCGACTGGATCGAGGTCCCGCCGCCGGATGCGATTCCATCGCTGAAATCCGCCGGCTTCCAGATCAGCCTCAAACCCTATCCGCATGTCTGGCCGTGGGTGCTGAGTTCGGTTGGCGATTCGCCATTCAAGGACAAACGGGTGCGGCTTGCGATCAACTATGCGATTGATCGCGATGGCCTGGTGCAGCTGTTGAACGGCACCGCGAAGCCTGCGATCGGCTTCTACAGTCCGGAGCATCCATCCTTCGGCAAGCCTGATGTACGTTTCAGCTACGATCCAGCGAAAGCCAAAGCTCTGCTCAAGGAAGCAGGCTTCGGCCCGGACAAGCCGGTGAAGGCTAAAATCATGATCTCCACGTCGGGTTCGGGCCAGATGATGCCGATCCCGATGAACGAATTTCTGCAGCAGAATTTAAAAGACGCCGGCTTCGATATTGAATTCGACGTCGTCGATTGGGGAACCATGCTGGTTGCTTTCCGCAATCCGCCGACGTCACCGATGTCGCGCGGCGATCACGGCGTTAACGTCAGTCTTCCGTTCGGCGATCCGACGCTTGTCTACCGCTTCTTCCATGCAGGCGCGATGCCGCCGAATGGATCGAACTGGGGCAACTACAGCAATCCAAAGGCCGACAAGGCCCTCGACCAGGCATTTGCGACCTTCGATCCTGCGGAGCGGGATAAATTAATTGGTGAGGCTCATACCGAACTCGTCAACGACGCGGCCTGGCTCTACATCGTGCATGACCTCAATCCGAGGGCGATGACGAGCAAGGTCAAGGGCTTCGTTCCGGTTCAGAGCTGGTTCCAGGAGCTGACCCAGCTCACCGTCGACAAGTAGATTCAGCTCCCGGCAGGGGACAGGGGCATCCCTACGGTCATCCGATACCGCGCTCCGTGGTTGTACGGAGCGGGCGGCAGCAGGTCTCGTTAACCGCTACCGCGCTATGTTGCGTGTGGGCGGAACGAGGATGCGCCACGAAGCTTGTGCCAGGCGCTCCGCAGAGCTCAGGACACTGAATCATGCAGCCAGGTATCTTCCTTACCCATGATCCGGAATTCGGATCTTTCCTTTCCGACGACCGACTGCCGCTTGTTCGTCTGCGCGAACGCCGACGGGAACTTGTCCTTGCGCTTCAGGATCAATCGCACGCCCTGACGCGCGAACGGATCGGAGAGATCGCTGACGTCCAGCAGGCCATCAAGGCCATCGAGGCCGTGATCGCGGAATAGTCTCGCATGGCCGAAGAGCCGTCGCGGGAATTCAGAGGGCTCACTTATCCTGTTGGCTGCTGATTGTGCATTCCTCGGCAGGCTTGAACGAGGCGCACTTCACCACCGCTGCGTGGTTGAGCTTTCGGCATTCGCAGCGGGAAATGCAGCCGACGTTGATTGTGGTCGGCAACGGGTTTTCGGCCGGCGTCGTCACGGCCGACAAGCTCGATTGTTGATCTCGCGCCGACCGCGCTGCGCCACCTTGGTTTGCCGCTCGACGGACTTGATGGTGCAGCGCTTTCTTGCCGGTAGCCCGAAATTGTAGGAAGCGCTGAACGATAGTATGAAGCCCTCGATGCGTGGTGCATCAGCAGCCGATTCCAGGTCGGCGAGGGGGTGGAATGAGCGACGACGACAATCTGCGGCGCGAGCGGCCGACATTCGTGACGCACCTGGAATGCTCCTACACTGGTGAGAGGTTTGAGGCGGATCGCGTCCACGGCCTGTCATCGGCCGGAAAGCCGTTGCTGGTCCGCTATGATCTCGCCGGCGTGCAAAAGGCACTGAACAAGGAAGCTCTCGCGCGCAGGCCGGCCGACCTCTGGCGCTACCGCGAACTGCTTCCTGTCCGCCGCGTCGAAGATATCGTCAGTCTCGGCGAAGCCGTCACGCCGCTGGTCCGCTTGCCGAATTTGGCGCGAAAACTTGGCGGTGGCGAGATCATCGTGAAAGATGAGGGGCGCTTGCCGACCGGCTCGTTCAAGGCACGAGGCCTGGTGATCGCCGTGTCGATGGCGAAGGCGCTCGGCATCAAGCACATGGCGATGCCGACCAACGGCAATGCCGGAGCAGCACTCGCCGCCTACGCCAGCCGCGCAGGCATCAAGACAACGGTGTTCTGTCCCGAGGATACGCCGGAAGTGAATGTGAGCGAGATCGAACTGCAGGGCGCAACCGTTTACCGCGTCAATGGGCTGATCGACGATTGCGGCAAGATTGTCGGGGAGGGCAAGACAAAAGTCGGCTGGTTCGATGCGTCCACGCTCAAGGAGCCGTATCGCATCGAAGGCAAGAAGACGATGGGCCTGGAGCTCGCCGAGCAACTCGGCTGGGATGTCCCTGATGCGATTTTCTATCCGACCGGCGGCGGCACCGGCCTGATCGGCATGTGGAAGGCGTTTGCCGAACTCGAGGCCATCGGCTTCATCGGCAAAAAGCGCCCGCGCATGATCGCAGTGCAGGCGGAGGGATGCGCACCGATCGTCCGGGCTTTTGAGGCAGGCGTAGAGCATGCACCGCGCTTTGAGAATGCGCACACGATCGCGTCCGGCATTCGCGTCCCGCAGGCGGTTGGCGATTTTCTGATCCTGCGGGCCGTGCGCGAGAGCGGCGGGTTCGCGATCGCGGTCAGCGATGAAGCGATCACGGCGGCAGTCGACGAGGTGGCGCGCGCCGACGGGCTTTTGCTGTGTCCCGAAGGCGGCGCCACTTATGCGGCCTACCAGCAGTGCCTCAAGGACGGGCGCGTGAAAAAGACCGATCGTGTAATGCTGTTCAATTGTGCGACGGGGCTGAAATATCCATTGTCGCCTGTGACGCGCACGATCGATCGTACCAAGCCGATCGATTTCAGCCAGTTCGCGCAATAGCGGAACCGCCAGTCTCACTGTCCGATTTCTTCAAGACTCTATTCTGGCAGGTGATAGACTTTCGCGCATGGCATCGCAGCAGCGCACCGTGGATTTCATTGTCGAGCAGATCGCGAAGGCAGGAAAGGTTTCTGCCCGCAAGATGTTCGGTGAGTACGGAATATATTGCGACGGCAAGATGGTCGCCCTGGTCTGCGACGACCAGCTTTTCCTCAAACCGACGACGGGCGGACGAGCATACATCGGCAACGTTTCGGAAGCGCCGCCCTACAAGGGAGCCAAGCCATGCTTCCTCGTTCCGGGCGACCAGTGGGACGATGCTGACTGGCTCACGAAATTGATCGCCATATCAGCCGCCGAACTGCCAACTCCGATCAAAAAGCGCCGCGCCAAATAACATCCAGTTCGCCGCCCGTCTGGCGGGAGACCGGCTTCGGCGCTAGGATGGCCTCCGTTCGATGAAGCAGGAGCCGATCCCATGGAAAAAGCGCGCAGCTATGTCAGCGGCGTATCCGACGCCCCGCTCCTTGGCATCACGATCGGCGAGGCGATCGACCGCGCGCGGGTGACGTGGGGCGAGCACGAGGCACTGGTGTCGCCCAGCCACGGCGTGCGCCTGAGCTGGCGCGAACTGGCGGAGCAGGTCGATGCGCTGGCGGCAGGCTTTCTGGCGCTCGGCCTCGAACGCGGCGACCGGATCGGCGTCTGGTCGCTCAATCGGCCGGAATGGACGCTGACGCAGTTTGCCGCCGCAAAAGCCGGGTTGATCCTCGTCACGATCAATCCTGCCTATCGCCTGAGCGAACTGGAATTCGCGCTCGCCAAGGTGGGCTGCATCGCGCTCGTCACCGCGACCGCTTTCAAGACCAGCAACTATATGGAGATGGTCAACACGCTTGTCCCTGAACTTGCCGTTACGGTTCCAGGCGAACTCAAGGCGTTGAAGCTGCCGAAACTCCGTGTCGTGATCCAGATCGGCGGGCCGCGGAGCCCTGGCACGATCGCGTTCGAGGACGTCGCCAGGATGGGGCGCGACCGGCATCGCGAGGCGCTCGCATCACTGTCGAACAGCCTGCAGTTTGACGATCCCATCAACATCCAGTTCACCAGCGGCACGACCGGATCGCCCAAGGGTGTCACGCTGACGCATCACAACATTCTCAACAACGGCTATTTCGTCGGGCGCGCCATGACGCTGACCGAGAACGACCGGATATGCATTCCCGTGCCGCTCTATCATTGCTTCGGCATGGTGATGGGCAACCTCACGGCAGTGACCCATGGCGCGGCCATGGTCTATCCCGGTGAAGGATTTCGACCCGCTTGCGACGCTGGCGACCGTTGAGCAGGAGAAGTGCACTGCGCTCTATGGCGTGCCGACGATGTTTATTGCCGAGCTCGAGCATCCCGAATTCGCGCGCTTTGACCTTACTTCGCTGCGCACCGGAATCATGGCCGGCGCGCCGTGCCCGATCGAGGTGATGCGCCGGGTGATCGACAAGATGAACATGCGCGATGTTACCATCGCCTACGGCATGACCGAGACAAGTCCGGTCAGTTTCCAGACCGGAGTCAGCGATTCCGTCGAGCGGCGCGTGTCGACGGTCGGTCGCGTGCATCCGCATACCGAAGTGAAGGTGATCGATCTGGAAGGCAAGGTTGTGCCGTGTGGCGAGACCGGCGAGCTGTGCACGCGCGGTTATAGCGTCATGCTGGGCTACTGGGATGAGCCGTACAAGACTGATGATGTGCTGGACAAGGGCGGCTGGATGCACACCGGCGATCTCGCAACGATCGATGCCGAAGGTTATGGCAACATCGTCGGACGCATCAAGGACATGGTGATCCGCGGCGGCGAAAATCTCTACCCGCGCGAGATCGAGGAGTTCCTGTATCGTCACCCGAAGATTCAGGACGCGCAGGTTTTCGGCGTCGCGGACGATCGCTATGGCGAGGAGCTTTGTGCGTGGATTCGGCCAAAGCCCGGCGAGACGCTGACCGCGGAGGAGGTTCGCGGCTTCTGCCAGGGGCAGATCGCTCACAACAAGATTCCGCGCTATATCGAATTCGTCGGCGAGTTTCCCATGACGGTGACCGGCAAGGTTCAGAAATTCATCATGCGGGATGAGGTCGAGCAAAAGCTTGGACTGAAGCGCGCCAAGACGGCGTGACGCCCGGCTGTTGCTGAATCTGAAAGCTCAAATCGTATTCGTTGCCGCCCATATCGGTTAAGCATGATGAGCTGCCGCGCGCCGATATGTATCGAATTGCTAAAAGACGCATGACCGACATAACGAATATCCATCGTCCCGCCGGTAATGATGGCCTTCAAATCATGTGGAGGTCTTTCAGTGAGCTTTTCAATTGGTGGAGCCAACCTTGCGCCGCAACAGCTGGCCGCGCCGCAGGAGAGGCCGGCGGCTGCCGCCCCGGTCGATGTTCCGAGGGACGTAAACCCTCCGCCGAGCGCCAATCCTCCCGGCGTCGGCAAGGTCGTCGACAAGACCGCCTGACAGTCTCAGGTCTACTCAACCGTCATGCTGATGTGGATGATCGCGCAACCTGAGGCGATTTCCCGGAAGAGTTCATCCCTCGGCCTTGTAACCTGGCCTGCCGTGGTTATCTGTGAAGATCAACCAGAGGCGAAAAAGCTGCGAGCAGCCGCCCGTTTTGCGACGGGCGCGCGCTAGGAACCTGTTGCCTTCGGTTCCCCGTGCGCCGACGATAAACAGGAAGGTCGCGCCTTTGACCATCAGAACACGCGAACCGTCGCGTCGTTTGCATCCAATAATGGTCCAGGCCTGAGGGAAATGACAGAACCAGTGAAAGACACGCCCGTGTCATCCAATATACCGCTGCGCGCGAACGCTTATCCGAAAGACGGATTCTCGATGGTCGTGGATGGCAAGTTCAAATCGCACCACGCCACCCTGGATGACGCACAGAAGGCTGCGATGAGCCTGAAGATCAAGTTTCCCTTGCTGCAGGTCGCCGTGCGCGACTCCATCACGGCCGAACGCATTCCTGTGGAACTGCCTGAATGACAGCGCGGACGCTTGGGCTTTACGGCGACCGCATGTATTGGCGAAATAGATAGCTATTACCCGGGATTGCGAGCACACTGACCGCGACGACGCAGTCTGTGATCGGCAAGCGCCAGATCGAATTGAGCGTCGTAGCCGTTCCGGCAACCCGAAAGACCCCATGACACGAGAAACGGTTTACCTCGTGCAAGCGTTTACCGCGGGCAGGGGCGAAAGCCTGAAGGGTGACACGCCGATCCCCTGCAAATCTGCGGAGGGCGCACGGCGGACGGCGGAAAGACTTGCGTCGAGCAAAATCGGCGTTGTCGCCTTTTCTTCGTCGGGAGATGCGGAAATGGGTGACTATGACGACGAGCCGACAGTCATTCTCAGGATTGGCCGGCTGCCCGCTGCATTCGAATAAATGATCAGTGCATTCGCTTTCCGATGCGCAAGTTGTTCGTCGGCATGATGGCTCGAAAACCGAAAGGCCTGTCAACTTGGAACACAAATATACAGTCGGACAAATCGTTGAGCTTACGCCAAGCTCCCTGCGTGCGGCCGCCGTTGGCGAATACGAAATCAGGCAAACCATGCCGGTGCCCGATGTCAGTTCGGCCAGCCCCCGGTATCGCATCAAGAGCGTTGCGGAGAATCACGAGCGAATTGTCGCCGAGAGCGAACTCACGCTGGCCGGGACGAAACATGCGCCCGAGGATATGCAGCTTCCGCGAATCGAAAACTGACGGAGTTTCAAGCAGGCTGAAGGGATCGAGCGATGTCCTTGATATTTCCCAATCAGAGCCGAAGCTATGATCCAACACGTGGCGCGGTCAGATTCTGGGGTTACCAGAGCTCGATGGAGTGTTCGTTCTTTGTGACGACGGGAGCCCTGCGAAAAGTTCAGCCGAATCTTCAGTCAGATGAAGCTGGCTTTCTCGATGCCTTCGATGCCAATCGCGACCTGATCTGCAAGACCGCGGCAACAGTCTATGCCCGCGGCCGCAAAGGTTCTTACGAACTGGTCACGGCAGACTTCTAACGCCGCTCGTTTGAATTTGGCGCGTCTCTTCCTCAATTTTTTGTTCCTGGTTTCCCGGCGAGAGAAAGGTTTGCTTGAAGGCGTTCATCCACCGTGTCCTCGGACGCGCTCAGCCAGAATTTCCATGGGACAATCGCGAGCCGGTTCGCGAAGAGCTTTTCAGTGTTGAGCGTCTCGAAGAGCACGCACGAAGTCTGGCGATTGCCCAGCCGGTGGCGCCGCGCTCGGCGGGAGGCCACAAACTGGCAGGGCGGCTTGCCGACAATGCGGATGCGCTGCACGATGCCTATCGCAGGATCGTCAAGGCAATCGACGCCGGACGCGCAATTACGCCAGCCGCGGAATGGCTGATCGACAACTATCATCTTGTCGAGAAGCAGGTTCGTGAAATTCGGGCAGATCTGCCGCCCGGTTACTATCGCCAATTGCCGAAACTCGCGGACGGCCCGTTTGCCGGATACCCGCGCGTATTCGGCATCGCCTGGGCTTTCGTCGCGCATGCCGACAGCCGGTTCGACGTCGAGATGCTGTGCCGCTACGTGCACGCCTATCAGGACGTCCAGCCGCTCACGATCGGAGAGCTGTGGGCGATCTCGATTACGCTCAGGATCGTGCTCATCGAGAATTTTGGCGGCTGGCCGGCCGGATCGATGACAGTTACTCCGCGCGCCAGGAGGCCGATCAACTCGCTGATCGATTGCTGGGCGCAGGGGCGCGCGCGCCGGAACCAGCACTGGCCGTTCTTGCCGATCTTGAGAAGATGCCGCTGCGCGATGCGTTCGCGGTCGAACTCATCCATCGGCTGCGGGATCAGGATCCAAAGGTGACGCCGGTCCTGACGTGGCTCGACGATCGCCTGGCCGCTCAAGCCACGACGGCCGATTTCGTCGTCCGCGAGGAGCTTCAAAGACAGGGTTCCGGCACGGTCACCGTCCGCAACATCATTACAAGCCTGCGCTCGATTTCGGATGTCGACTGGTCCGACCTGTTCGAGCGGATGAGCCTGGTCGATGAGGTGCTTGGCGCCGCGGGAAATTTCCTTACGATGGATTTTCCGTCCCGCAATCTCTATCGCAGCGCGATTGAACACCTGGCGCGTGGATCGGGCCGCTCCGAGCTGGAAGTTACCCGCCTCGTCATGCAAACCGCCGCGCGCGCTCCGCATGACTGCAGCGCGTCGGTGGGCGAGCGACGAGGCGATCCGGGGTATCACCTGATCGCAGGCGGACGCCAGGCATTCGAAAAATCGATCGGTTTCCGACCTTCGCCGAATGCATGGATCGTGCGGTCGGGCAGGGCATTGGGCATTCGCGGCTATGCCGGTGCGGGTCTTTTGGTCGCTAGCGTCGTTCTCGCCCTGCCTCTGCTGGCTCTTTCGGCAATCGGTATCGAAGGATGGTGGCTGAGCTTGCTCGGTCTTGTCGGAGCAATCCCGGCGATCGACCTGTCGGTGGCTTTCGTGAACCGGTTCGTCGCGCACATGTTTGGTGCGTCACCTTTGCCGGCCCTGGAACTCGCCGCCGGCGTGCCGGCACAGTTGCGGACGTTGGTTGCAGTTCCGACGTTGCTGACATCGCGTGCTTCAGTCGAGGAGCAAGTCGAACGGCTTGAGATTCATCATCTCGCCAGCCCGGAGGGCGAACTCCATTTCGCGCTCCTGTCTGATTGGGTCGATGCCGACAACGAGAGCGAGATTGGAGATGAGGCGCTGCTTGAGGCTGCGCTGGACGGCATCGCCAAACTAAACCGTCGATACGGTGCAGCGTCTGGAGGAGACCGCTTTCTTCTCCTGCATCGACGCCGGGTCTGGAACGAAAGTGAAGGACGCTGGATCGGTTGGGAACGCAAGCGTGGCAAGCTTCACGAACTCAACAGGCTGCTTCGTGGCGCCACGGACACGACGTTCCTGAGTACGCACCGGTTGGAGGCCGCTATTCCCGATGACGTACGCTACGTCATCACTCTTGACGCCGATACGAGGCTTCCCCGTGACACCGTGCGCCGATTGATCGGCAAGATGGCGCATCCGCTTAACAAGCCGCGGTTCGATACAGCGGCAGGTTATGTTGTCGAAGGCTACGCCGTTTTGCAGCCGAGGGTGACTCCGTCGCTGCCGGTCGCGCGGGAGGGCTCACGGTTTCAGCGCGTATTCTCAAGCATGAACGGCATCGATCCGTATGGGTCGGCGATATCCGACGTGTACCAGGATTTGTTCGCTCAAGGATCCTATGCCGGCAAAGGCATCTACGACGTTGATGCGTTTGAGGCAGCACTTGCGGACCGGGTTCCGAACTCGACCCTGCTGAGTCACGATCTGTTTGAGGGGGTCTTCGCCCGCGCAGGTCTCGCTTCCGATGTCGAGGTTGTTGAAGAGTTTCCCGCCCGCTACGATGTCGCTGCGTCGCGCAACCATCGCTGGGCGCGCGGCGACTGGCAGCTGTTGCCGTGGATCCTCGGCCGCGGTCCTTTTGCCAACGCAGACCGCAATCGCAGCGCAATTCCGGCAATGGGCCGCTGGAAGATGCTCGACAACCTGCGGCGAACCCTGTCTGCACCGTCGGCGATCGTGTCGCTCATGGTCGGATGGATGCTGCCGCCGGAAGCGGCGGTCGTTTGGACGCTGTTCATTCTTGCGACCATCACGTTGCCGAATTTCATTCCAGTGGTGTCGGCAATTATTCCCGCGCGGTCCGGTGTCGCGGTGCGCAGCCACATCCTTGCCCTTGGTGCAGACCTGCGGCTTGCGTTTGCTCAATCCTGCTTGTTGATCATTTTGCTGGCGCATCAGGCATGGTCGATGAGCGATGCGATCGGGCGCACCCTCGTGCGGCTGTTTGTCACCCGGCGTCATCTGCTTGAATGGACGACCGCGGCTCAGGCGGCAGTCGGTCAACGGCTCGACCTTGCCGGCTTCTATCGCCGAATGGTCGCGGCGCCCATTGTCGCGGGTGTTGTCTTGCTCGTTGCGCTGTGCGCGGGAGAGGGGACATGGCCGCTCGCGCTGCCATTCGCCGTGCTCTGGGCCTCGGCACCTGCGTTCGCCCGCTGGGTCAGTCAATCGCCGTCAGCTGCCGGTCAGGTAGCGATGTCAGCCGAGGATGCCGCTGCGCTCCGGCTGACGGCGCGCCGAACGTGGCGGTTCTTCGAAACCTTCATCACTCCAGCCGAGAATATGCTGCCGC
Source organism: uncultured Alphaproteobacteria bacterium (assembly GCA_963774995.1). Taxonomy (GTDB): domain Bacteria; phylum Pseudomonadota; class Alphaproteobacteria; order Rhizobiales; family Xanthobacteraceae; genus P52-10. Next base: position 216,518 of record CAVZHJ010000006.1, on the reverse strand, counting down.
CGGATAATTTTCAGGAAGATCCTCCGGCGCTTGCCCATCGAACGTCACCGACCAATATAGGCCTCTATCTCCTCTCCACGGCCAGTGCTCGCGATTTTGGCTGGATCGGAACCATTGAAGCCATTGAGCGGCTCGAGGCGACCTTGGCGACCATGAGCAGGCTCGCGAGGTTTCGCGGACATTTCTACAATTGGTACGACACTCAGGATCTGCGCGCGCTCGATCCGCCATACGTATCGACGGTCGACAGCGGCAATCTCGCGGGACATCTGATCGCCCTTGCGAGCGCATGCGAGGAATGGGTTCGCGATCCGCTCGACCACGCACGTTGTCCGGCCGGTATTGCGGATGCCCTTGAAATCGTTCGTGAGACAGCGCGTCGGATCGGTGACGGCCGCCGAACGCAGACAGTTACCTTGCGTCAGCTCGATCAGTCGATTGAAGCTCTGGCCGTCAAACTGAGGCAGCCTTTCAGGAACGACCAGAACGTCCTCGTCCACCGCATCGGGGAGTTCGCCATCCTTGCCGAGACAATAGCCGATATCTCCCGGGCGCTGTCGATCGAGAGCAACGCAGAGGTTGGCCAGGATCTCGTCTTCTGGGCGGAGGCGGTATGTACGGCAATCGAAAGTCATAACCGCGACTTCACCTGCGGTGATCTGGAGAACTGTGCGGAGCGCCTGTTATCGCTTGCAAAACGCGCTCGTGCCACCGCGCTCGAAATGGAATTTGGATTCCTGCTCGACAAGGACCGCAAGCTGCTATCGATCGGCTATCTGGCGTCCGAAGGACAGATCGATTTCAACTGCTACGATTTACTCGCCTCCGAGGCGCGGCTCGCAAGCTTTCTGGCGATCGCAAAAAACGACATTCCCGCGAAGCACTGGTTTCGGCTTGGCCGTGCCGTAACGTCGGTCGCGGATGGCGCCGCGCTGATTTCTTGGTCGGGATCGATGTTCGAGTACTTGATGCCGTCGCTCGTCATGCGCGCGCCTGCAGAAAGTCTGATCGAGCGGACAAGCAGACTGATTGTGCGCCGGCAAATAAACTACGGCGCAACGCGCGATGTTCCGTGGGGAGTGTCGGAGTCGGCCTACAACGCCCGCGATGTCGAGTTCACGTATCAATACTCGAACTTCGGAATTCCCGGCCTTGGACTAAAGCGTGGACTTGGCGCCGACACGGTCATTGCTCCTTATGCAACTGCGCTTGCAGCGATGGTGAACCCGCAAGCCGCAGCCGCAAATTTTTCGGCGCTGACGGCCATCGATGCCAACGGCCGGTATGGGTTCTATGAGGCGCTGGACTACACGGCCGGCCGCGTGCCTGAAGGCAAACGTGTTGCGGTCGTCCGGGCCTTCATGGCGCATCACCAGGGGATGACGATTGTCTCGATCGCAAATGCACTCCTGAACGGCATCATGAGAACGAGATTTCACACTGATGCCCTGGTCAAGGCGACTGAACTTTTGCTTCAGGAGCGAACACCGAGGGATGTCTCGGTAGAAGTCCGGGCGGCGTTGGATCCCAGATCACCCCCACACACCCAAAGCATCACCTCGTCCGGCGGGCGCCGACTCAAGACGCCGCATGGCCCGGCCCCGGCAATACAACTGCTGTCGAACGGCCGGTATAGCGTGATGGTCACTGCCGCCGGTTCCGGTTACAGCCGCTGGGGCGATGTCGCGGTGACGCGCTGGCGAGAGGATGCGACCTGCGACGATTGGGGCTCGTACGTCTTCCTGCGTGATGTCGATAGCGGCGTCGTCTGGTCCGCAGGATTTCAGCCAAGCGGCGCTGAGCCAGATGACTACGAAGTCGTCTTCAATGAGGATCGCGCGCAGTGGACGCGCCGGGACAATACGCTCACGACCGTCCAGGAAATCGTCGTCTCCGACGAAGACGATGCGGAGGTTCGCCGGGTCTCATTGACAAACACCGGCAATCTGGCGCGAGAGGTCGATCTCACCTCCTATTCCGAGATCGTGCTTGCACCGCAACTGAGCGACATGGCTCACCCGGCATTCTCAAAGCTGTTCGTAGAGAACGGAATACCTCGCCAACGAAGGGGCGATTCTGGCAACGCGCCGACGCCGCACGGCAAGCGAGCCAGAAGTCTGGGCCGCCCATCTTTCGGTGCTGGATGGTGAAGGCGTCGGAAAGGTCGAGGTTGAAACCGACCGGGCTCGATTTCTCGGACGCGGGGGCAGCATCAGAACGGCGGTCGCGGCACATGACGGGCAATCACTTTCGGGCACGACGGGCACCGTGCTTGATCCGGTCTTCGCTTTGCGCCGCCGCGTTCGGATCGCTCCCGGCGCGACGGTACGGGTCGCCTTCTGGACAATCGTTGCGTCGTCCCGCCAAACGCTGCTCGATCTTGTTGACAAACACCGTGACGTCACCGCCTTCGAGCGGGCATCGACGCTGGCATGGACCCAGGCACAGGTGCAGCTTCGTCATATCGGCATTACGCCGGGCGAAGCTGGGCTGTTTCAACGCCTCGCTGGACACCTGGTCCATGCAGCGCCGGCGTTGAGACCTTCTTCCGACTCCATTCTCCGCGGGGCAGGATCTCAATCATCGCTTTGGTCGCTCGGAATATCGGGTGACCTGCCGATCGTGCTCTTGCGCATCGCCGACTACGAAAATCTCGATCTGGTACATCAACTGCTCAAGGCCCACGAGTATTGGCGCATGAAGCTGTTGGCTGTGGATCTTGTAATTCTCAACGAACGCGCATCGTCCTATGTGCAGGATCTCCAGATCGGCATCGAGACCCAGGTTCGTACGAGCCAGGCGCGGCTTACGCAGGACGTCGGACGAACGTCTGGTCGAGTCTTCGTGCTCAGAGCCGATTTGATGTCTGCAGAAACGCGCGCGCTGTTGATCTCGATCTCGCGCGCCGTCCTGGTCGGACAGCGCGGGCACCTGTCCGCTCAACTCGATCGTGTACCCGACACGAGAGGCGTCTCAGTGCCGTTGCCGAAGCGTGTTGCAAGCAAGGCGGAGCCAATACTGCACGACGGCCCGTTGCCCGCAGACCTGGAGTTCTTCAACGGGCTTGGCGGCTTTTCCGACGGCGGTCGCGAGTATGTGACGATTCTGGCGCCTGGCCAATCGACGCCCGCCCCGTGGATCAATGTCATTGCCAATCCGAATTTTGGATTTCAGGTCGGCACCGAAGGTGGCGGCAGTACTTGGTCCGCCAATAGCCGGGAGAATCAGCTCACGCCGTGGTCGAACGACCCGGTGACAGACCGGTCGGGTGAAGCGCTTTATCTGCGTGACCTTGATTCTAGACGACCTTTGGAGCGCAACCGCTTTGCCGATTCGCGATGACGCGGTGACGTATGTTGCCCGTCATGGCCGTGGATACAGTCGATTTACGCACACCGCGAATGAGATCGCGATCGAACTCCGGCAGTTCGTGCCGATCGATGATCCAATCAAGATCTCCCGACTGAAGCTGCATAATCGCTCGAAGCGCGTCAGGAATTTGTCCGTCACGGCCTATGTGCAATGGATTCTGGCTGCTTCGCATCAACCGTCCGCGGCGTTCATCACCACCGAGATCGATCCCGTGACTGGCGCAATGTTTGCGCAGAATCGCTGGAATATACCCTTCGGGTCGCGCGTAGCGTTCGCGGACATGCGAGGACGTCAGGATGGCTGGACCGGCGATCGGCGCGAATTTATCGGTCGCAATGGAACGCTCGCGAGCCCTCAGAGCCTGACGGGTTCGCGTCCTCTCTCCGGGAAGGTCGGCGCAGGCCTCGATCCTTGCAGCGCCATGAGCGCCGTTATCAAGCTTCAGCCGGGCGAGAGTGTCGAAATCGTATTCTTTGTCGGCCAGGCGGCGACCGCAGAGCAAGCGCAAGAGATCATTACGCGCTATAGGGCGGCCGACCTCGACGCCGTGCAGGCCGGCATTGCCGAATACTGGGAAGGCATTCTTGGCGCGGTCCAGGTCAGAACCCCGGATCGCGCCATGGATATCATGCTGAACGGGTGGCTTCTGTATCAGACGCTTGCATGCCGCATGTGGGCGCGTGCCGCGTTTTATCAATCAAGCGGCGCCTTTGGCTTCCGCGATCAGCTTCAGGACGGAATGGCGCTGCTGGCGTCACGCCCCGACATGACGCGTGAATATCTGCTGCGGGCGGCAAGCCGGCAATTCATCGAGGGCGACGTTCAGCACTGGTGGCTTGCGCATACCGGGCAGGGCGTGCGCACGCGGATATCGGACGATCGCGCCTGGCTGGCTTACGCGACCGTGAATTATCTTCAGGGCAGCGGCGACCATGCCGTGCTCGACGAGGTGCTGCCCTTCCTGGAAGGGGCGCGACTTGCGCCGGGCGAGCACGACAGCTTCTTCCAGCCGTCGATTTCAGACGATGTCGGAACATTGTTCGAGCATTGCGCCCGCGCACTCGACCACAGTCTCGAACTGGGCGCGCACGGATTGCCGTTGATCGGCACCGGCGACTGGAATGATGGAATGAACCGCGTCGGCGAGGGAGGAAAGGGCGAAAGCGTCTGGCTGGGCTGGTTCCTGTTCGCAACCCTGAATGCGTTTGCGCCTGTTGCCGAGGCGCGAGGGGACATCAGCCGCAGCGCGGCCTGGCGTGCGCACGCCGCGGCAATGAAGGAATCGCTTGAGCGGGAGGCCTGGGATGGCGGCTGGTATCGTCGCGGCTGGTTCGACGACGGCGCGCCTCTGGGGTCTGCGGCGAGCGATGAATGTCAGATCGACTCCATCGCACAGTCCTGGGGGGTTCTGTCGGGCGCGGCGGATTCGAGCCGCGCAATCGTAGCGATGAAGGCTGTGCGAGCGTGAGCTTGTCCTGCCGCAGTCTCGCGTTGCCTTGCTGTTCAAGCCTCCGTTCGACAAGACGCTGCTTGAGCCGGGATACATCAAGGGCTATCCGGCGGGCATTCGCGAGAATGGCGGTCAGTATACACACGCGGCCGTTTGGTCGGTGATGGCCCTGGCGAAGCTGGGCGAGGGTGACGCGGCGAGCAACCTGTTTTCAATGCTCAATCCGATCAATCACGCGCGAACGCGGGCCGATATCCTGACCTACAAGGTCGAGCCGTATGTGGTTGCCGCCGATATCTATGCGGTGCCGCCTCACGTGGGACGGGGTGGCTGGACGTGGTACACCGGTTCGGCCGGGTTGATGCAGCGCGCCGGTATCGAAAGTATTCTCGGATTGCGCATCCAGGGCGGTTCGCTTTGTCTTGCCCCCTGCATTCCAAAGCTGTGGTCGGGATTTGAAACAACGCTGCGGCACGGCTCGGCAACCTACAAGATCCAGGTTGAGAATCCCGACGGACGCGAAAGTGGTGCAAGAACCGTGGAGCTTGACGGGAAAACCATCGTCGAGCGCCCGATTGTCATTCCGCTTCTCGATGACGGAGCGACCAGGCGTCTGCGCGTCGTACTCTGATAGGCCTCAAGGCCGGCGATCCGGGGTCTGTCGTCCGGTTTGCGGCCGCCTCGTAACGGCGGGCGTGCGCGAGAAGTGTGTTTTTCTTGGTGCCGCCCGGAAGAATGTCGGCCCGGGTGCGGGCGGACCGCGCAAGTCGCCGCCAATTGGGGGATTTCGGCTTTCGCTTCATTGCAGTGCCGTCCTCGGATGATACCCAGCTTGGACGAAATTGACGCATAATAGGTTCAATAGCTCGACGCGGTGTCCGTCCGACCACCCTTTGCGAACGGGGGCCACTTTTGTTCCGCCGCGTAAGCCAAGTCGGCTGTTTTCCGAAGACTTCGCGGCTCGACGGGCTTAAGCTGGCGTCGCGACGACCGACAAGTCGGAGGGCGCCATGGCTTCAACTGCGGGACAAGCATTCGTGTTGAGCGCGGGTGCCATCGTTCTCTCGTTCGTTGCTATTTACGCGCTCAAGTTCATCGAGCAGATGCGAGGCGCAAGCGCGCCGGACATTGAAGCGTTGACGGGTGCGAGGAGTCTTCGCAAACCGAACTAACCTAACTAATCGAACTCAGGGGAATAAGCAGTGGCTACAGGAACAGTGAAGTGGTTCAACCCGACAAAGGGTTATGGGTTTATTCAACCGGACGGAGGCGGTCGCGACGTGTTCGTGCACATCTCGGCAGTAGAGAAAGCCGGTCTCAGCACGCTCAACGAGGGCGCCAAGGTCAGCTACGAGATCACGTCGAATAAAGGCAAGGAGTTGGCTGAAAATCTGCGCGTCGGTTAGGCGCGGCATAACCATCCCACTCGAAACAACATACGCAAAACCGCCAGCAGCAGGGACAGCCCTGCTCCTGCGGCGCGTTCGCAGAGCTTCTGCTGCATCGGCGGCAGCTATCGTTTGCTTTGCTTTTCCCGCTCTGCAACGGGCCGATGTCACGGCGACAAGGCCGTCGGGTATGACTGCGGCTGCCCGCAGGTCGTCTGGTGCAATTGGGAAAAGCATATCATTTCACGGCCGGGCGACGGCATGGGTTTTTCGCACCGCGTCACCATTCCATTTGTGAATAAGCTTGCCATGGAAGGCCTTGCGCGGGGCGCGCTTCGAATGGTCAACTCATGCACATGAATGCTTTGCCTATTGGAGGGAAATCATGCTCCGCAGACTAGTCACTGCCGCCGGCTTGGGACTGGCACTTACCGCTGCCGCCGCGGCCCAGACGCCGCGCAAGGGTGGAACCATCCGTATGACGGCGCCCTATGGCGCAAGCTTTACCAGCATGGACATCCATACGACCCAGCGCGCCCAGGACGAGATTTTTGCCAAGGGCCTGCACCGCTCACTCTATATATGGGACTCCGCCAGCGGCCAGCCGGCGCTTGAGCTCGCCAAGGAGGTGACGATCTCCGACGAGGGCTTGACCCATACCTTCAAGCTGCGGGACGACGCCTTCTTCCATCACGGCCGCAAGATGACGGCCGACGACATCATCTGGACCTACAACCGCATCATGGACGGCTCGAAAGCCTATCCCGGAGCGCGGTTTGTCCGCGTGATCAAGGGCGCTTCCGAGGTCGAGAAGGGCCAGGCCAGGGAGATCTCCGGCCTGAAGAAGATCGACGACTTCACGCTGGCAGTGACGCTGACCGAGAAGGTCAATCCCGGCTTCTACTTCTTCACCGCGACGACCTCGATCTATCCGGCCGACGAGGGCGCGAAGGAAAGCTTCCTCCAGAAGCCGATTGGTCTCGGACCGTTCAAATTCGTCGAGCACGTGCCGGGCTCGCGCATCGTGCTGGAGAAATGGGAGAAGTTCTACAAATCCGGCAAGCCGTACGCCGACAAGTTGATGGTTTCGATCATGAGCGAGGCGGCGGCACGCGACGTCGCCTTCCGCAACCGGGAGATAGATACGTCGGTGCTGGGCCCGGCCCAGTACGTCGCCTATCAGGCCGATGCCAATCTGAAGGGGACGATCGTCGAAGTGCCGGAGGTGTTCACGCGTTACATGGGCATGAACCCCACCTACAAACCGTTCGCCGACAAGCGCGTGCGGCAGGCCATGAACTACGCGATCGATGCCCAGCTGATCATCGACAAACTCGTCAAGGGCAAGGCCTACCGCGCCACCAGCTGGCTGCCAATCACCTCACCGGTCTACGACAAGAGCATGAAGTCCTACCCCTTCGATGCCGCGAAGGCCAAGCAGTTGCTCACCGAGGCCGGCTATCCAAACGGCTTCGAGTTCGAATGGACCACCAGCCCGAATGAAAGCTGGGGCCTGCCGATTGTCGAGGCCGTGATCCCGATGCTGGACCGGGTCGGCATCAAGGTGAAGGTCAAGCAGGTCGAAACCGCGGTGCTGGCGGAGGTCGTACGCAAGGGCGAATTCCAAGCCTACATCTATTCGCAGTCCACAGGTCCGGATCCGCAGGCGGCGCTGAAATGCTATCACTCGACGACGCCGCAATCGGCCTGCAACTACACCACCTTCAAGAACGCCGAGTTTGACAAGCTGCTGGACGAGGCAGGCCAGACCGATGACACGGCCAAGCGGACCCAGCTGCTGCAGAAGGCCAATGCGCTTCTCTATGATGAGGCTCCGGTCTGGTTCTTCAACTACAACAAGGCGGTGATGGCGGTGCAGCCGTGGCTCAAGGGCGTTCAGCTGAACGCGACCGAGCTCACTCACCAAAACGTCGAGGACCTCTGGGTCGACGCCTCGTCGCCCGCGAAGTGACACGAGCCTTCGCCCTCCCTTCATTGCATTAGTCAGTGAAGGGAGGGCGGACTTCACCGCAATGCTCGCCTTCGCCAGCCGCCGCATCCTGCAGACCATCCCGACCGTGCTTGCGGTCGTGATGCTGATCTTTGTGCTCTTCAGCGTCATTCCCGGCAGCATCATGTCGAGCATGAGCGACGACGGCCGGGGTCCGATGGATGCGCAAGTCATGGAGCGCATGAAGAAGGAACTCGGTCTCGACGATCCGCTCCATGTCCGCTTCACCGCCTATATCGGCAATCTGGCGCGGGGAGATTTTGGCACGTCGTTCCGCACCCGCGAGCCGGTGACGACCATGCTTGCCAAGCGCATGTGGCCAACGCTGCAACTGATCTTCACTGCCATGGTGTTCGCGATCGTCTTCGGCGTGCCACTCGGCTTCATCGCAGCGCTGAGACCCGGCAGTATCATTGATATGGCCTCGATGGTCGGCGCCGTCTCGGGGCTTTCGATACCGAAATTCTGGCTCGGGCTTTTGCTGATGTATCTGTTTGCGCTGACGCTCGGCTGGCTGCCAAGCTTTGGCTACGGCGACGGCAGTCTCAAATACCTGATCCTGCCCGCGGTGACGCTCGGCGTCTCGCCGATGGCGCTCCTGGCGCGGACCACACGCGCCGCGGTGCTCGAGATCATGACCGCTGACTTTGTGCGGACGGCGCGCTCGAAGGGCATGAGCGAGACCCGCGTCGTGAAATGGCATGTCATGCGCAACGCGCTCGTGCTCATCCTGACGACCATCGGACTGCAGTTCGGCGCGCTGATGGGGCAGGCAGTTGTGGTCGAGAAGCTGTTCTCCTGGCCGGGCATCGGCTCGCTTTTGGTCGACAGCGTGACGCAGCGCGATATTCCCGCCGTCCAGGGCGCCATTCTCGTTGCCGTGCTGTTTTTCCTGGCCATCAACACGCTGATTGATCTGCTCTATGTCGTGATCGATCCCCGGATCAAATACGCATGAAGTTCCGCGTCAATCTCATCATCGGCGGCGGCTTGTTCGCGCTAGCGGTGTTCGTCGGCCTGTTCGCGCCGTGGCTCGCGCATACCGATCCGGTGATGGATGCCAACCTGTTGAACGCGGAAGAACCGCCGGGTTGGAAATGGTGGTTCGGCACGGACGCGCAGGGCCGCGATATCTATTCCCGCGTCGTGCACGGCGCGCGCATTTCGCTCACCGTCGGCATCGTCTCGCAGTTCGTCAACAGCATCATCGGCGTGACGTTGGGAATGACCGCGGGCTATTTCGGCGGCTGGTGGGATGACCTCGTCAACGGACTCACCAATCTCATGCTGGCGATCCCGTCGCTGATCTTTGCACTGGCGATCATGGCCGTGCTCGGACCCGGCCTGACCAGCCTCCTGATTGCGCTTGGGCTCACCAACTGGTCATTCACCTGCCGGATCGCGCGGGCGTCCGCGCTGTCGCTCAAGAGCCAGGGCTATGTGCAGGCTGCAAAAGTACTGGGCTATGGCGATCTGCGCATCATGATCACGCAGCTGCTGCCGAACATGCTCGGACCAATCATCGTCATCGGCACGCTCGGCATGGGAGGCGCGGTGCTGGCCGAAGCCGCGCTGTCGTTCCTTGGTCTTGGAATCCGCCCGCCTTATCCGAGCTGGGGCAGCATGCTGTCGGAGGCACGCGACCAGATTACCACGGCGCCGTGGCTTTCGGTTTTCCCCGGCCTCGCCATATTCCTGACGGTGCTGGGACTGAATCTGCTCGGCGACGGTTTGCGCGATATCCTCGACCCGCAGTCGCGGAGCCAGCGCGCATGACTGCTCTCCGCTGATCGAAGTCGAGAACCTGAGGATCGATCTCGACGCCGATGGCAAGCGCTTTGCCGCGGTCGAGGATGTCACGTTTCGCATCGATCGCGGCGAGACGTTCGGCCTCGTCGGCGAATCCGGTTGCGGCAAGAGCATCACGGCGCTCGCGCTGATCGGTCTGTTGCGCCACCCGCTGTCGATCGGCGCCGGCAAGATACCGATTCGAAGGCCGTGAGATCCAAAAGCTCCCGACCGCCGGGCGGCGGGCGCTGCGCGGCAATCGCATTGCCATGATCTTCCAGGAGCCGATGACGGCGCTGAACCCGGTCTCGCCGGTCGGCCGGCAGATCGCGGAAATGTTTGTTTTGCACAAGGGCAAGAGCTGGCGGGAGGCAAACCGACTGGCGGTCGAGGCGCTGGCACAGGTTCGCGTGCCTGCGCCGGAGCGGCGGGTGAAGGACTATCCCGCACCAGCTCTCGGGCGGCATGCGCCAGCGCGTGATGATCGCCATCGCACTTGCGTGCGGCCCCGATCTTCTGATCGCCGACGAGCCGACCACCGCGCTCGACGTTACGGTGCAGGCGGAGATCATCGAATTGATGCGGGAGCTGTGCGCCGAGAAGGGCACAGCGGTGCTGATGATCAGCCACGATCTGGGCCTGGTCGCCAATGTCTGCCGCAGGGTAGCCGTCATGTACGCCGGCCGCATCGTCGAAGAGCGAAACTCCGACGATATATTCCGCGCGCCCTCGCATCCGTATACGCGTGGCCTGGTCGAATCGCTGCCGCGCCTTGGCGGTCGCGCCGCGCACGGGCGGACCAGGCTTCAGGAAATCAGGGGTGTGGTTCCGGCCATTACGAGTTTCCCGGACGGCTGCCGGTTCAATCCGCGCTGTGCGCAAGGTGACGGATATCTGCCGCACCACTGAACCTGAGACGGCATTGCTCGATGCTGGCGGCATCGTCAGGTGTCACCACCATGCCTGAGTCCGCGGCAGCCCCCGACGATGATGTCATTCTGCGCGTTCGTGATCTCGCGGTTCATTTTGAACTCGGCGGCGGCTTGTTCGGCGGCAGATCGCGCCTGTTGCGCGCGGTCGACGGCGTTGATCTCGAATTGAAGCGCGGCGAATGCCTGGGCCTCGTCGGCGAATCCGGCTGCGGAAAGTCGACCGTCGCATTGTCGATCGTCGGCCTGCAGGCGCCGACCCGCGGCAGCATCACGCTGGACGGGCAGGTGGTGACGAGCCGCCAATCGATCGACCGCAAGGCATTGGCTCGCATCGCGCAGATCGTGTTTCAGGACCCTTACGCCTCGCTCAATCCGCGCCAGACCGTGCGGCGCACGCTCGAGGATCCGTTGCGCCTGCACGGCGTGACGGCGGCGAGCGACGTCGATGACCGCGTGGCGTCGATGCTTGCGCGCGTGGGGTTGCGTCCTGAACATGCGGACCGCTATCCGCACGAATTCTCGGGTGGCCAGCGGCAACGTATCGGCATCGCGCGGGCGCTGATCCTCAACCCGAAAATCATCATCTGCGACGAGCCTGTGTCGGCGCTGGACGTCTCGATCCGCGCACAGATCATTAATCTGCTGCTGGAACTGAAGGAGACGCTCGGCCTCTCCTACATCATGATCAGCCACGACCTCGGCGTCGTCGAGCACATGAGCGACAAGGTCGCGGTCATGTATCTCGGCCGGATTGTCGAGACCGGCGACTGGCGTGAAATCTTCGAACGCCCGGCGCACCCCTATACGCAGGCGCTGATCGCCGCCATTCCCGACCCGCTGCACCGCGCACCGTTCGCAACAGCGAAGGGCGAGCTTCCCAATCCACTCAATCCGCCGAACGGCTGTGCGTTCAGTCCGAGATGCCGATATGCCGAAGATGTGTGCCGTCGCGAGCCGGGGCCGGCGCTGGAGACACGTGCCGACGGACATTCGGTCAGGTGCTGGCGAGCGGATGAGATCGCCCGGAGGGCAGCGAATGCAAGCGCGTCGTGACGGTTGCTAGTCGCCGAGCCTCAGTGTTGCGACCACGCCTCCGTGATCTGAAGGCCACAGACCCGTCGCCGTGCGGTTTGCCGGATCGTCACCCGTGACAACAGCATCGATCGCCTCGATGCCATTGCGACTGAACACGTAGTCGATGCGCTCGTCGAACTGCCGCTCCGGGTCGCGCAGCTCTTCTGCCTTGCAGGTATGGCCAGGCCCCTCGCCAGCTGCAGCCCACGCGTCCGCAAAGCCGGCCTCGGTGAACAGGCGAAACGTCGTCGTCGTGCTCCCATCCCCACGCGAGTTGAGGTCGCCCATTACGATCAGCGGATCGCGGCGATAGGCATGGCTGGTGAGGAGTTCTTCGGCTTGCGCTTGCTGAAGTGCGGCACTTCCGTCGGTCACAAGCGGCTGGAGATGTGTCGTAATGATGCGCAACGATTGATCACGCGCAACGAGGTCGATATGCGCCCAGGCCCGAATGTCCTGGAACGGACCGTAGGAGCTCCTTGCCGCAAACATGTGGCCTGCACCGCCCGTGACCTCGATACCGCATTCTGCCAGGTCGTTGCGAACCAGGATGACTTCGCCATCCGTCAATCGCACATCTTCCAACGCCGGCGGCGTGCCGGCTGGCGCCTGGTTGTCATTTCCGGCGACGGCGACGGCGCGTGTATAGGAAAGCCCCCGAGCTTCCAGGCAATCAACGAGAATTTGTGCGTAATCGAGCACGATATCTTCAGCCAGCACGTCCTTGAAGGGATGCGTCACAAGGCTTGACGGCGTGCGGTGGCGCAGGACGAACGCCTCCTGCAACCCCACGACATGCGGCAGATGCGTGGCTATTTCTCTGGCGATGCAGTTCGCTCGCCCGGCAAAATCGCTTGCTCGCAACTCGGCGTAGAGTACGGCTGCGGCTTTGGGGACTGCATCGCGATCGGCCAGCGCTGCGTGGATGACGGCCTGAAAATCGGCACCGACGTAAAGATTTCGCGTCATCACTTTGATGTCGAATGGCATGGCACTCCCCATGTCAGGAACTCTATTAACACGCTTCTTTCATCGCTGCGGCCAGTGATAAAGGGGCCAATCGGTCCGGAAAGTCACTACCGAGCGTCGTTCCTTGCGCCGAAGCGATCCGCCCTGAACCCGTCATGGGGCTGGCGCCGCCTGGAAGGTTGAGGCAGGCGCAATTCCTCTGGTAAGGTGATCCCAGGCCGCGCCGCAACGTCGCGTCAGCCCGCAGGGAGGGAAGCCGCAGATGACTCTCGCAGAGACCCGAGACACAGATCCGCAGATCCGCAAACCCCTTCCGTTCGATGCCGAGCAACTGGACAAGCTGCTCGACGATGCCGGAATTGATGTGCTCGTCGCCACCTCGAAGCACAACATCCAGTATCTGCTCGGTGGGTACCGGTTTTTCTTCTTTGACAGCATGGATGCGGTCGGCGTCAGCCGGTATTTGCCGGCGCTGATCTATCGCAAGGGCAAGCCGGAGCAGGCGACCTATGTCGGCTGTGGCATGGAGAGCTACGAACAGGAAAACGGAAAGTTCTGGCCCGCCAATCTCGATCTGGGCGCCGACCGGCAGCAAGGAGACCATGCAGCACGCGCTGGCGCACATCAAAAAGCTCGACGGCGTGCGTCGGGTCGGTGTGGAATTCGGCCTTCCTGCCGGCCGACGGTGAGGCCGTGCTGCGCCAGGGCTTGTCGAACTGCGACATCGTCGACGCGGTGTTTCCGCTGGAGCGGCTTCGGGCGTGCAAGACGCAGGAGGAGATCGGCTATCTGCGCGAGTTCATCCGAACGCGTCGTCGCGTCGATGATGGCGACCTTTGCGCAGTGCAAGCCGGGCATGACCAAGCACGAGGTCAACGAGACGTTGCGCCGCGAGGAGGTCAATCGCGGCCTCGTGTTCGACTACTGCCTGCTCACTGCCGGAACCAGCCTCAATCGGGCTCCCTCCGAGCAGCGGCTTGCTACCGGCGATATCATGTCGCTGGACTCCGGCGGCAACTACAAGGGCTACATCGGCGACCTGTGTCGGATGGGTATCCTGGGCGCGACGCCCGACGCGGAACTCGTCGATTTGCTGGGTTTCATCGAAGAGGTGCAGCAGGCGGCGCGCAGGCCGATCAAGCGCGGCGCACGCGGCGGCGACGTCATCGACGTCGCCCAGCGGATCCTGGATGCGTCGCCGCATCGCAAGTCCACGCACTACATGGCGCACGGCATGGGACTGGTGACGCACGAGGCGCCGCGGCTGATGAACAACCCGCGCATGTCCTACACCGGATACGACATGGACCGGCCGCTCGAAAGCGGCATGGTGATCTCGATCGAAACGACCATGTCTCACCCCAAACGCGGCTTCATCAAGCTCGAGGATACCGTGCTGGTGACAGACAATGGCTACGAAGCGCTGGGTGACAGCGGCCGTGGCTGGAACAAGGCGGGAAGCTAAGACTTAGCGCGGCTGACGCATCGATGATCTCCGGCGCTCGCTTTTGGTTGCGCCGGAGAGGCCGGCGGGCATTGCTGCAGCCGGTCGCGATCGGCAGACCGGATCAAGCCATTTTGACAGTCTTTGCGCCATCGGCGCGGCGCGGTCGATCGCGTCGCGGACCGCGGCGCGCGTCGGGCATCTGCCGATCGCCGCTCGGAAAAACACCCGATGGAGGGACGACATCGAATTCTCGCGTCAATCACTCGTCTGCATCGACCACCTGCGCCGACCGGCGATCCCCTTCGTCGATGGTGCCTACGATCGCTGTCTGGACTGAACACCCGTCACGACTTCATTGCCGCTCTCACCGAACATCATGCGCTTGTCGACGCAGATCGGCTGTACGTGGCGCGTCCGCGTGCTCCGGCGTCTCCTGACCTTGCTCTGCGACTGCAGGAGAAGGGTGGTCAATTCGACAGCCGCCACAGGTCAGGCGTTGTCAACGATAGACGACAATAGTGCTGATGTTTTGCGAAAGGTTTTGGAAAAATCTGATGCTCTTGGTGGACTCGTCAGCCGCGGCATTCAATCCGTTACCGGTTCAATAGTCGTCACGCAGCGATTTCCGGGTTTCGCCCGATGGTCGACGCATGCGCCAAAGGCAGAGTGCAAGCGTGACGGCGACACGCGCGCCCTCGCACGATGCCCACCCGGGCGTTTCCTCCCTTTGACTGCCGCTCACCGGCCAGGTGAGCGGCATTTTCTTGTGATCCCTCGACGAGCCTTGCCCGTTCGACCGGTGTGCATGAGAACCATCAAGGTCATTGCCACTGCGCTGCTGGCGTTTCCGATTGTTCCGGCTTCGACAGCTGGAGACGCCCGGCACGCCAGGAAGCTGGTCAATCAGAATGATGCGGCAGCGATCGAGGCGCGGCGTCAGTGCTTCCTCGAAGCCCAGGCGCAAGTTCCCGGCGCCGCGATCGGCGGCGAAGAAATGAGCCAGCGAACGTCAATTTGCACGTCGTGCGCACAGCGCAAGGGCGTCAGGCCCTGAGCTCACGAGCATCGAGCGTCGCACGCTGTGGCGTGAAGCTCTCGCGGGCGAAACTGATTCGTTGTCGGGTTCCATCGGCGTCTCGCCTAAGCCGGGTCGAGCCGACGATTCCGGGCCTGTGTGAACGTTGGCGTGCAAAGAACTGTTTTTGCGGCGTTTTGCGCGATCTCGGAAACGCGAAGTCGAGCAGCACGACCCGGAATACTTGTGTGGGGAAAAAATTGCGCGCATGATTCTTCGCTAATGTCGCAAGTCTCGGACAACCAGCATGGGGGGCCGTCATGCCGATCCCGGTTGCGAAGAAGGTCACTCGGAATTCAAGATATCGCGGTCTCACTTACGGCCTGGCGCCTGGTCTCGACTTCGCGCTCTGCCGTGCACTTGATTTGCTTCTTGGCCTTGCCCTCGCTGCGGGTGCGGTGCTGTCACTCGCGCTGCTGACCGCTGCTCTCGCTAAACCTGCTAACGCCGCCGAGGACGCCGCTCAGTTCCATCTGCTCGGGTCTCGCGCCAACGCGACTGCGGGGATTGCGCCGCCGCCGAGGCTCTATTTTCAGAACGACTTCTACATCCACGATAGCAAGGGCGGCGGGGTAAGATTCGAACTCTGTCAGCTTCAATCAATGCGAGTTGTCGCTCATCCAGGGCAGCGGCTCCCGTGTCAGGAATCCGACGTTGGTCGCCAGCGCCTTTGCCTCGCAGCGCATCCGCTGACGTTACATGCAGCAGCAGTTTTGCTGCAGTGATCGAGAGCCGCTGGTGGCTTGAGCGTCATGTCAGCAGCCGTGTTGTGCGCCGGCACCTGTTTGCCTGAGCGATCCCGGCGCGAGCATTGCGCCGGGATCGCTTCCGAGTCATGGCGGCGCATCCTATCCGCATGATCCTGCTGCGGCAGGTCGCGATCCTGAACTACGTGAATCCGTTTTGATGAACCGGAAGGGCGGGAACAGCTTCAGATGAAGCGAAACTGCGAGCGTTCGCGCTTTGCGAGCTTCGCGAGAGCTTGTCCCTGGATGATCGTCTTGAAGTGGTCGGTCTGCTGGTGAGCCGCGAACGCCGCTTCATTCGCAAACACCTCGTAGAAGAAGAATTCGCGCGGCTTTGCGGTGTTCTGATGAAATCTGGAACGTCTTCACGCCCGGTTCCTTCTGCGCCTGGGGCAGAAAGCTGCGAAGCAGTTCCGCAATGACGCTTTCCTCCCCCGGGTTGGTCTCCCAGAATGCAGTTATGACGCAACTTGGGTTCGAACTGTTCATGTTGGTCATGCGCGTCTCCCGACAGTGTTTGAGATTTCTTGCATCGCATCGATGCCGGGCCTGATTACCAACATCCGTTGTCCGGATGCTTCGTTGGGCATCGAAGTGTCATTGCAGGCGTCTCGTTTGCGGATTCGCCGGCAACTTTCGATGCGACGGCAACAACCGGAGTGTCGCTCGTTTCTTCCAGGCCTATCTCCGGGCGTCCGCCGATTGTGGGCGGCAAACTCAAGGAGATCGATATGTCGAAGGAAGACGACAACAAGGCCATCGTCGGCCGCTGGTTCACCGATTTCTGGGGCAAGACCTGCAACCTCGCAATCGTCGACGAACTCGCAGCGCCCGACATGCTGCTGCAGTATTCGCTGCACGAACCGCGCCGCGGCCGCGACGACATCAAGGCGTTCATGACCGACTTCCGCAACGCGTTCCCCGACCTCAATTTCTGGGGCGCGGCGGACCTCATCGCGGAAGGCGACTATGTCGTCGGCCGCTGGGAAGGCGGCGGCACCCACACCGGCCCGGCGTTCAGCGACTTCCTTGCCGGATCGCTGCCGGCCACCACCGGCCGCAAGATGCACTTCACCGGCACGACGGTGTTGAAGCTGAAGGACGGCAAGATCGTCGAGGAAATCGGCCTCGACGACGGTGTCACCGCGCTGCAGCAGCTCGGCCTCATCCGCGCCGCGTAGGCTGATCACTCGCCGCCGCCGGGTTCCCCCGGCGGCGGCCTTCGCAGGAAACGGGTGGCGGTGCGGCCTGCGGGCTGCGATCAATGCACCCGCGCAGATAGACGACGAGAGACGATATGACCGCGACACTCAGGACATTGCCTAAATCGCTCACCATGCCGCCGTGGCCGACGATCCGCGCTGGGCGCGCATTGTCGCGCGCGACCGAAGTGCCGATGGCCAGTTCTGGTATTCGGTGGCGACGACCGGGGTTTATTGCCGGCCGTCATGTCCCTCGCGCGCCGCCAACCCCGAGCAATGTCCAGCTTCACGACACGCTCGAGGCTGCGAAGGCGACGGGGTTTCGGCCCTGCAAGCGCTGCAATCCTGACGGGCCTTCGCACGACAGCGACAACGCCGCCATCGTCGCGCGCGCGTGCCGGCTGATCGAGCAAAGCGAGGACGAGCCGTCGCTGGCCGATCTCGCCGGCGCCGCCGGACGCAGCCCCAGCCATTTCCATCGCCTGTTCAAGGCGGTCACCGGGCTGACGCCGAAGGACTATGCGTCCGCGCATCGCGCAGCGAAAGTCGCGCCAGAGGCTTGCGCGCGGCAACACGGTGACCGAGGCGATCTATGATGCCGGCTTCAATTCGAGCGGACGCTTCTACGAAAAGTCCACCGGCATGCTGGGGATGACGCCAACGCAATACCGCGCCGGCGGCTGCAACGAGGAAATCCGCTTTGCGGTCGGCAAGTCGTCGCTGGGCGCGATCCTGGTGGCTTCCAGCCGGAAGGGCGTTGCATCGATCCTGCTTGGCGACGATCCCGACGCTCTGGTTCGCGACCTTCAGGATCGCTTCCCCAATGCGCAGCTGATCGGCGCCGACAAGGACTATGAGAAGCTCGTGGCGCGCGTCGTCGGCTTCGTCGAAGCGCCGGGCTTTGGCCTCGATCTGCCGCTCGATGTGCGTGGCACCGCGTTCCAGCAGCGGGTCTGGCAGGCGCTTGCAGGAGATTCCCGCCGGCCAGACGGTCGTCCTACGCGGACATCGCGCGGCGGATCGGCGCGCCGAAAGCCGTCCGCGCCGTCGCCGGCGCCTGCGCTGCCAACAATCTTGCGGTCGCGATCCCGTGTCACCGGGTGGTGCGCAATGACGGTTCGCTGTCGGGCTACGCCTGGGGCGTGGAGCGCAAGCGCGTCCTGCTCGATCGGGAATCCGCGCGCGGCCGCGGACAGCGTGAACCATGAGCATCGACACCGTGATGAAAGACCTGTTTGAACCCGAAATGCCGGCACGCGACGTGATGGCCGATGGCGCTGTGCTGCTGCGCGGCAAGGCGCTTGCGTTCGAGACCGACGTCCTTGCCGCATTGCAGGCGATCACCGCGCAAGCGCCGTTCCGGCACATGACCACGCCCGGCGGATTCGTCATGTCGGTTGCGATGACGAATTGCGGAGCCGCGGGCTGGATCACGGACGCACCGGCTATCGCTACGACCGCATCGACCCGGATAGCGGCCGGCCGTGGCCGGCGCTGCCGGACTGCTTTTGCGATCTCGCCGTCGCTGCTGCCACCGAGGCCGGCTATCCGGATTTTGTGCCGGACGCTTGCCTGATCAACCGATACGAGCCCGGCGCCCGACTGTCGCTGCATCAGGACAAGAACGAGCGCGATTTTGCCAACCCGATCGTCTCGGTGTCGCTCGGCCTGCCGGCCACCTTCCAGTTCGGCGGCCTGACGCGCACCGCGCCCGTCGTCAAATTCGCGCTGAGCCATGGCGATGTCGCGGTCTGGGGCGGTCCGTCGCGCCTTTGCTATCACGGCGTCACCGAGCTGAAGGATGGCGAACACGAGCAACTCGGGCGCATGCGGATCAATCTGACTTTCCGGCGCGCACTCTAGGTCATGATCGACTCGCGACCGACACGCTGTTCGAAACGGACGCGCCGCGCGATCGTCTGACGGGAGGATTTTGCGCCGATCCTGCGAGGCGTTGGTGATGTCCTCCATCAGTGAATTTGTAAGCCGCGGTCACGCGGAGTGGCGCACCTTGCGCAACGGCGATGTGGAGCTGCGGCTCGTCGGCGGTGCAGTATTTTTACCTGGCGACCGGTCCGTCACCCGCACCGCCTGACGTGATCAACAAGGACGCGATGACATGAACGCCCAATCGAAGCTCAAAGCCACGCCTGCGCGCGCTCGGTCCACCGACGAGCGCGTCGCGGGCTACGATTGGTCAAAACTGTCCGGGGAGCTGAGTAGCCACGGCTGCGCGGTGATCGAGAAGCTTCTGTCAGCGGACGAGTGCCGGCAGATCGCCGGCCTCTATCCGCAGGAAGGCCTTTCCGCAGCCATGTTCACATGGCGCGACATGGTTTCGGCAAGGGCGAGTATCGTTACTTCAAGTACCCGCTGCCCGATCTGATCGGCGCGATGCGAACGGCGCTCTATCCGCGGCTTGCCACCGTCGCCAACGACTGGAACGCGCGCATGCGTATCGACCAGCGCTACCCGGCAGGTCACGCAGCATTCCTCAAAGAGTGCCACGATGCGGGCCAGACACGGCCGACGCCGCTGCTGCTGCAGTATGTGCCCGGCGACTTCAACTGCCTGCATCAGGATCTCTACGGCGATCTCGCTTTCCCGCTGCAGATAGCGATCCTGCTCTCCGAACCGGTCGAGGATTTCACCGGCGGCGAGTTCGTCCTCACCGAACAGCGACCGCGCATGCAAAGCCGCGCCGAGGTCGTGCCGCTCCGACAGGGAGATGCCGTCGCGTTTGCCGTGCACAATCGGCCGGTGCAGGGCACCAAAGGCATCTATCGTGTGAATCTGCGGCACGGCGTCAGCCGGCTCCGATCCGGCCAACGGCATACGCTGGGTATCATCTTTCACGACGCCAGGTAATCAAGCCAAGCGGGCCTGTCTGCAGCGCTGTGATGCATTGTCAGTCCTCGAGCGGACCAGCACTGCATTGCTCGGACTGCAGCGCGCAGCTGCTTGCGCTGGACGCAGCTTGACCGCGACGAGGGGTCTGATTGAGTGTAGCTGGAACAGCCGCTCGGGGACTGAGGCTTTCGCCAGGCTCCCACAGGATACCGCCATGGATACAGGCCCTTTCGGCGACCGACTCGATGATGCGCTGCCGCTGGCCGGAATCCGCGTCCTCGACATCTCTTCTTTCATCGCTGCGCCGGCCGCGGCGGCGGCGCTCGGTGACTGGGGTGCGGACGTCATCAAGATCGAGCCGCCGGGCGCCGGCGATCCGCACCGCGTCAGCTACACCGGAGCTGCCTATCCGAAGACCCACATCAACACGACCTGGCAACTGGACGGCCGCAACAAGCGTTCGATCGCGCTTGATTTGAAAAATCCGGAAGCACGGCCCGTGCTGGAAAGGCTGATCGCGCGCGCGGATGTGCTGATCACCAACTTCCCGAACCCGGTGCGCGAGCGGTTATGCTTGCGATGGGAGGACGTGCGGCCGCTCAACCCGCGGCTGATCTATTCGTCATTGACGGGCTACGGCGAAACCGGACCGGAGGTCGCCACGCCGGGCTTCGACGTGACTGCGTTCTTTTCCCGCTCCGGAATTCTGGACGCCTGCCGCCGCGAGGGACAGCCACCGGGCGTCGTGCTGCCCGCACAAGGCGATCGTCCGACCGCGATGACGATCGTTGCGACAATCATGCTGGGTCTTTACCGGCGTCAGCTCACGGGCAAGGGCGGCTGGGTCGGGACCTCGCTTTATGCCAACGGCACCTGGTCGGCGGCGACAGTCACTGCCGCGGCGCTGGTCGGCGCGCAGGTCGAACAGCGGCCGGCGCGCGACCGGCCGCGCAACGCGTTGACCAACCAGTATGTGAGCAAGGACGGGCGCTGGTTCAGCCTCGTCATCAACCGCGAGCGGCGCTGGCCGGATTTCTGCCGGGCGATCGGCAAACCTGAGTTTCTTGAGGATCCGCGTTTTCAGGAAGCGACGCGACGCGCGAACGCAGCCGCGATGACGCAAGAGCTTGATGCGGTGTTCGCGACGCGGGATTGGGCCTATTGGCGCGATCTGTTCGTCAGCATCGGTGTCGCGGCCGGTCCGATCAACCGCGTCGCCGATGTACTGGAGGACGAACAAGCCGCGCACGCCGGTCTGTTCGTGCCGACCGAGAATCCGCAAGTGCCGCGGACGGTCGCCAACCCGTTGCGTTTCGGTTTTGCCGTGCAGCCCAGGGCGGCCCGTGCGCCCGAACTGGGTGAACACAGCGATGAAATCCTGCGTGAAGCAGGCTTCGCGGCTGCCGACATCAAGGCGCTCAGAAAGGGTGGCGTGGTCGGATAGCCGTGCGTGGGGGTGGAGCCGGTTCGCCTCGGCGTTGACTTTCGCCGATAAATTTGCTTGCTGGCGAGCAAGCATTTTTGGCGAACGCACAACAGGCGGGCGAGCATGGCGAACGAGCGGTTTGACGTCATTATCATCGGCGCGGGGCTCTCGGGGATAGGCGCCGCGCGCTATCTGAAGACACGGCTGCCGCACAAATCGTTCGCGATCCTGGAGACCAAGCCGCGCATGGGCGGCACCTGGGACCTGTTCCGCTATCCCGGCATCCGTTCGGACAGCGACATGCACACCATGGGCTACGCATTCAAGCCCTGGAAGCATCCGAAGGCGATCAGCGAAGGTCCCGCGATCGTCTCCTATATCGAAGAGACAGCCGCCGAGAACGATCTCGATCGCCACATCCGCTATCAGCACAAGATCATCACCGCGTCGTGGTCTTCGAAGGACACGCTATGGACGCTTGACGTCGAGCAGGCCGACGGCCGTCGCATCAAGCTTCAGTGCGCCTTCGTCTTCTCCTGCGCGGGCTACTACAACCACACCGAAGCCTACCTGCCGGAGTGGCCGGGTTACCACGACTATAAAGGCACGCTGGTTCATCCGCAGTTCTGGCCGGAGG
The DNA here is from genome assembly GCA_963774995.1 of uncultured Alphaproteobacteria bacterium. Classification (GTDB taxonomy): domain Bacteria; phylum Pseudomonadota; class Alphaproteobacteria; order Rhizobiales; family Xanthobacteraceae; genus P52-10. The sequence goes on along the minus strand of CAVZHJ010000006.1, from coordinate 194,151 downwards.
ATCCTCGACTATGCCGGGAAGCGCGTTGTCATCGTCGGTTCGGGCGCCACCGCCGTAACACTGGGTCCATCGATGGCGGACAAGGCCGCGCATGTCACACAGCTGCAGCGCTCGCCGACCTATGTGGTGAGCCGTCCCTCGGAGGACATGTTCAATACGATCCTGAAGCGCATTCTGCCGGCGCAGCTTGCCTATCAGGCGACGCGCTGGCGCACCATCATCGCGGGACGCTTGCGGGCCAAGCGCTTTGTGAAAGATCCGCAGGGCGTGAAGAAGATGCTGGTCGATCTGGCGACGTCGCAGGCCGGCCCGGACTGCGATCCGAAGCATTTCACGCCGGACTACTGGCCGGGCCAGCAGCGCATCTGTCGCGTCCCGGACGGCGACATGTTCAAGGCGATCCGCGACGGCAAACTGAGCATCGTTACCGATACGATCGAGCGATTTGACGCGACCGGTATCCAGCTCAAAAGCGGCAAGCGCCTCGATGCCGATATTATCATCACCGCGACCGGCCTCGTGCTGCAGGCGCTCGGCGGGGTGAAGTATGATGTCGACGGTCAGGCGATTGCGCCGAACAAGCTCATCATGTTCAAAGGCTTCATGTACTCGAACATGCCTAACCTGATCTACTTCACCGGCTACTTCAACGCGTCGTGGACGCTGAAGGTGGATCTGGTCGCGGACTACGCCTGCCGCCTGCTGAAGCACATGGATGAGACCGGTACGAAGCAGGTGACGCCAGCCGCCTCCAACGAAGTGTTCGCAAAGCCCGGTCGGCCCAACCGCTTCATCTCCGGCTATATCAAGCGCGCGGCGGGACGCATGCCGAAGATGGGTGCCGATTTTCCGTGGTTCACCGAGCAGAATTACTTCTGGGACCGCAAGACGCTGCTGCGCGGCAAAGTCGATGACGGCACGCTGGAATTCTCGGGTCCGAAGCCGATCGTGCTTCCGCCCCTGCAGCGCGCCGAGCAGGTTCACCAGCAGGCCGCCGAATAGGCATGTCGGCGCTGGCGCAACGCACACGCGAACCTTCGACGCATGTCGAGCGGCGCGAGGAGGCCGAACGCAAGCTGCTTGCGGCAGCGGCGAAGATCATCGCCGTCAAGGGACTGGAGAAATTCACGCTCGCCGAGGTCGGCGAGACCGCGGGCTACAGCCGAGGTCTGCCGCGGCACTATTTCGGCGACAAGAACGAGCTAACCATCCAGGTGGCGCTCTATGTCGCCGAGCATCCGATCCTGCAGGAGCGTCTGAAGGAGCAAGTCGAGCCGGGTCTCGCGACGGTGATTAGTATGATCCGCTTCTTCTTTGCGGTCGCGCCGAAGTACCGCACCAACGTCCGCGCGCTGTCGATCGTGCTCGCGGGCGTCCTGACCAACGACTCCCTGAGAGGACCGATCGCAAGAATGTCCCGCGCGAAGCGGGCGACATTGGCCGAGCACATCGCGATCGGCATCACCCGCGGCGAAATCCGTAAAGGTGTGGACCCCGATGCGCAGGCGATCCTGATTTTGGCGCAGATGCGCGGCGTCGTGATGCAATGGCTGAGCGATGCGGACGCCATCGACCTGAAGGCGGTTGAGGCAGAGTTCATCGAGACGCTGAGGCGCGGGCTGGCGCTGCATTAACCACCGCCGGGCAGCCACTTCCGTGCCCGTGGACGCAGCCGGGAAGCCATCTGGCCGGTGCTGCGCCCTTTTTGCCAACAAAACGTTGGCTTTACCGACATTTTGCTCTAGACCGCACCTGACTCACCCGACCAGTCGACGCATGACGGCAGCGCTAGACTTCTGACGCGTCGCGAAGCGTTTGGTTGACGCAAACCTTCAATATCAATGCGACCTTGATCGCCGTTCAGGACATTCGTGACATTCATTTCCATTAGCCGACCACTTGCGCGGGCTCTCGCCGAGCGCAAATACGAAGAGCCGACCCCGGTGCAAACGGCGGTGCTTGCAGACGTCGCCGCGGGCCGCGACCTGCTTGTCTCGGCGCAAACCGGATCGGGAAAAACCGTCGCTTATGGCATGGCCATTGCGACGAACATTCTGGGCGATGCCGATCATTTCGAGAAGGCGACTGCGCCCCTGGCATTGGTGGTTGCGCCGACGCGCGAACTCGCACTGCAGGTTCATCGCGAACTCACCTGGCTGTATCGCCATGCCGGCGCGCGTGTCGTGTCTTGCGTCGGCGGCATGGATCCGCGTCAGGAGCAGCGCGATCTGGCGAATGGCGCGCACATCGTCGTCGGAACGCCGGGACGTCTGTGCGATCATTTGCGCCGCGGCCGGCTCGACGTCTCGCACTTGCAAGCCGTCGTGCTCGATGAAGCGGACGAAATGCTCGACATGGGCTTCCGCGAGGACATGGAATTCATCCTCAAGACGACGCCGGAGGCGCGCCGGACCGTGCTGTTCTCGGCGACGTTGCCGCGCGGCATCGTTGCCCTGGCAAAACAGTATCAGCGCAACGCGTTTCGTATCGAGGTGCGCGGTGACGAAGGCGGACATGCCGACATCGAATACCGTGCGATACGGATCAACTCGAACGATCTCGAGCACGCGGTTGTCAATGTGCTGCGCTATCTATGAATTGCCCGGCGCCCTCGTCTTTTGCAATACGCGCAACGCGGTCCGCCATCTTCAGGCAATGCTTCTCGAACGCGGCTTTTCCGTCGTGGCGCTTTCGGGCGAATTGACCCAGAACGAGCGGATCGCAGGCGATGCAATCCCTCAGGGACGGCCGCGCCCGGGTTTGCGTTGCGACCGACGTTGCGGCCCGGGTATTGATCTGCCGAGCCTTGGGCTTGTCATTCACGCCGACCTGCCAACCGATCCGGAAGTCCTGCAGCACCGTTCGGGCCGCACCGGCCGCGCCGGCCGCAAGGGCGTCAGTGTTTTGCTGGTGCAGCCCGCGCGCAGGCGGCGCGCCGAATTGTTGCTGAGCATGTCCGGTATCGAGGCTGTCTGGGCAGCGGCGCCGACCGCGGAGGACATCCGCAAGCTGGACCAGCAGCGCATGCTGCAGGAGGATTTGTTTGGCGGCGAATCCACAGAGGACGATCTGACACTGGCGCGCGCGTTGCTGGCGGAGCGGTCGCCGGAAGAAATCGCCACGGCTCTGGCGCGGCTTTACAGTTCGCGCCTTCCGTCGCCGGAAGAGGTTGTCGATCCGGGCGAGGACGGTGGACGGCGGAGCGCTCATCGTCGCGATGGTCCGGACCGCGATCAGCGTGGTCGGAACACGTTCAACGACGAGAAGCCGTTTCGAGCAAAGCCGAAATCGCGGGATGGCGGACTCGGCGAGGGCGCCGTCTGGTTCAGTGCCGCCATCGGTCGACGCAAGAATGCGGAAGCGCGATGGCTGTTGCCGATGATTTGCCGCCGCGGCGGCATCGACAAGCATCAGATCGGCGCTATCCGGATTTTCGATACGACGACCGAGTTCGAGATTTCAGCGGACGCTGTCGAGTCATTTGCCACAATGATCCGGCGACCGGACAAGGAAGACAACATTCGCATTGAACTCCTGTCGGGCGCTCCCCAGGCGCAGCCGCGCCAGGAGAAGCCCGAAGGAAGGGACTACGCCAAGAAGCATCCGCGCAAGCACGCATACAGGGGAAAATCACCCGACGAACGGCTGCGTCACAAGGACCAGGACAATCCCGCCGGCAAAGCCAAACATCACGATGGTTACCAGAAGCAAAAGGGATCGAAGTCCGGCAACCACAAGGTATTCAACAAAAAGGCTGCCGGCCCACGATAAAAAGATCGACCCAAAGCGGGCCGCGCAAGATGCATCCCTGCTTAATGCCGGGATTTGTAAACCATCGATCACGGGTACTTTTGATTTACCAGTGTTTTTAAGCCTTCCGGCCGCGTCACGTGCGATGGTCCGTGCATCGGACATCAAGATCCGGACAGGGAAGCGTTACAGCGTTGGGTCAGGCCTTCGGGCCTGACCCCGCCCAAACAGCGCTGCAACATCCGGCAAACACCATCCAGCAGATCGCATCGATGAAGAAAAAGAAGTCGCGAAAGTCGACATCGCGTCCGACGGCGATGGTGTCGATCGCCGTACGCAATCTGGTCAACATGGCCGTTGTCGTCACGGTGGCAGGCGCCGTGCTGCTCTGTCTTGTCGTCGCCAGCAAATGGTCTTGAACGAATTTTGAACGACGCGCTGCCCGGTTCCGATTACCCTTCCCGAATCAATCCGCCGATGGCCTTCCGCAGGATTGCGCGCGCGTCCGGCGGCGGTTCATTGGACGTCCAGGCAACAAACTGATCCGGCCGGACGAGAATCATTTTTGCCTCATAGGCTGTGCGGTTGTCGGCAAGCGTGTCGCGAACGATCTTGAGCGGAAGCCCCATCGTGCGGGCTTGCGCCTCGAAGGCGGAAATCGCCGCCTCCGGCGTGTCGAGAGCGATCAGCGTGAACCCGTCACCGAGCTCTTCAAAGACGTCGCGCCCCGACGATAGCAGTTGCGGCGCGAGATGATGACCCGCCTGAGCCTTGAAGGTGTGCGCGCCCCTGGCGTCGCTTTGCGCGCCCGGCGCCCCGCAAACAAGGGAGGAGCCGCGATAGTTCGGCTCGAATGCATTGACTTCGGTGCGGGCGCCGGAGGTGCGCTCTTTCCAGCCGGCGTCGAAGGCCGCGAGGTCGCGTCGCGGATCGTACGATTCGACGAATATCCGGTCGTTCTCGATCGACTTCTCGATGAAGTCGCGCGCCGTCGATTCAAAGACCGGCCGGCGCTCTTCGTCATATGAATCGAGAAGCCGCTCGCCGCCCCAGCCCTGTTAGGCCGCAGCGAGTTTCCATCCGAGATTGCGCGCATCCTCGAAACCGGTGTTGATGCCGTATCCGCCATAGGGCGGGTGGCTGTGTGCGGCGTCGCCTGCGATGAAAATGCGGCCCTTGCGATAGCTGTCGGCGACCGCCACGCGCAGATCCCAGAAGCCGATGTGATCAAAGTCGACCTCGAACTCCGCGCCAGCCGCGCGGTGCAGATCAGACCTTGAAATCGACATTGTCTCTCGTGGTCCCAAGCGGCACGGGCGCATGAAAGAACCACGTGTTGCCGAGATCGACCCGACCGAAGAACTGCCAGTAGCCCTTCAGGTCGGGATGCAGCACGTTGTAGAAGGACTTGTCCGGGAAATCGCTCCAGCAGCTGGTGCAATTGGCGGGACTGGAAAACGAGCAGCACCATCAGCCGGTCGTGATCCGACAACGTCTGCGTGATGCCCGTCTGCTCGCGCACCAGCGAGTGGCTTCCGTCGCACCCGACCACATAGTCGCTGCGAAGCGTCATCCGGCCTGTCGCCTCCGCGCTCGGAAATCCCGACCGTTACGCCGTTGTCGTCCTGCACGACGCGATCCGCGCTCCACCCGGCAAGCAGTTCGATCGAGGGGAGCGCGCCTGCACGCTCGCGCAGCACGGCTTCGGTCGCATATTGCGGGAGCCGCTCGTTGTCGGTGAAGTAGTACGGACGAACCAGCTCTCGCTGCATCCAGTCGTGCGTGTGTCCGCCGAGCAGGGTGCCGTATGCGGTCAATCCGCCGATGCCGTAATCCTTCGGGATGGTGCGTGCGGCCCTGAGTTGCCGTTCGGCTCCCCAGAAATGGAAATGTTCCATCGTTCGCTGCGTCAGGTTCTGGCCCTTGGGAATAGGCTGCGGCTTCTGATAACGCTCGACAACGATCGCCCTGACGTTGCGCTGGCCGAGTTCGATCGCGAGCCCCATGCCCACAGGGCCGCCTCCGACGATGATGACTGGAGCCTGTCTGTCATAAGCCGGCGCGGTCATGTGTTCTTCAACTCCGGCGCCGCATCGCCAAACCCGATTGGGTCTGGTGTCCGCAGAGTCCTTCAGTCTTCATTGGCGCACTGCGGCAGATATGGCTCCTTTCCAATTTGCGCATGGCGGCGCTTGCCGTCAATCGCAATTGTGATGGCGAATTGACCCCGCCGCGACTAGTGTTAGCCGGCTCGCGCTTGCTTCTTTGATCAAGGGAGATGCCCATGAAGCCTGCTCGATTTCCTTGAACGAGCCGTGAAATGCGCTTTGGCGGTCGCCTTTGTTGTCCTGGTGCACGGCTCTGCAATCGCGCAGGCGCCCGGCCGGACGATCACGATCATCGTCCCCTTCACGCCAGGCAACAACACGAACGATATCCTGGCGCGGGTATTGGCCGAGGAGATGAAGCAGCGCCTTGGTCAGCCGGTGATTGTCGAGAACAAGCCCGGAGCCAGCGGCAACATCGGCGCGCAGGCGGTGGCCAATGCAGCGCCGGACGGCCAGACGTTGCTCATGTCGGGGAGCCCGCTGACGCAGAACGTGGGCCTGTTCAAGAACCTGCCCTACGATCCGCTCAAGAGCTTCGCGCCTATCGTCCTGGTGTCCGAGGTCGCAATCGCGCTCGTCGTAAATTCGTCGATTCCGTCGACCTCGACACAGGCGTTCATTGACTATCTCAAGGCCCGTCCCGGCCAGCTCAACTACAGTTCACCGGGCCACGGCACGCCGCATCATCTCACAATGGAGCTGTTCAAGCTCGCGACCGGAACGAGCCTGATGCACGTGCCTGCGCGTGGCTCGGCTCCGGCGGTTCAGGATTTGATCGGCGGCCAGGTGAGCGCGATGTTTCTGCCGATCTCCGTTGCATTGCCGTTGGCGCAAGCCGGTCAGATAAGGCTGCTCGCCGTCGCAAGCAGTTCGCGCCTCGGCCTGGTTCCTGATCTGCCGACCTTGTCGGAACAGGGGATCAAGGGCATGGAAGTTCCGCTCTGGTACGGCATGCTTGGTCCGGCAGGAATGCCGCCTGCGGTGATTGCGCGCTACAATACGCTCGTAAACGAGATCCTGCGCTCGCCGGAGGTTGCCGAGAAGCTGGCGAAGCTGGGAGTAGGTATCGTGGGCGGAACGTCGGACGCTTTCGGCAAGTTCATCGAATCCGATCTCGGCAAATGGCTGAAGATTGTGAAGGACGCCGGCATCGCGGCGGAATAGCCGGCCGGCAATCGGAGCTTGTCGATCGCCGTCAGCGAGGCTTTCCCTGTGGCTTCGGTTCGTACACCGCCATGTCCACATTCAGGCCGCGAAGCGCAACCTTGCCGAGAGGATTGAGCCGCTCGACGCCGAAGCGCCCGGCGGCGCCTGAACCGATGCAGATCGTTGAACCGAGCTCCTTGTTCGCTGCCTCCAGCCGCGCCGCGATGTTGATCGCGTTGCCGTGCGCGGTGTAGTCGAGCTTTGCGCGGATGCCGACGTCGCCGACGATCGCATCGCCGGTCTCGATCCCGATCCGCGTCTTGCCGATCGCGGAGGCACGATTTTCCGGCCGCGTCCGGAACGCCTCGGTCCAGTTGCGGATCTCGATGCCGCATTCGATGGCGTGCCGCCAATGCTCGGCCTGATCCAGCGGAGCGTTGAAGAACGCATGCACGGCGTCACCGACCAGCTTGTCGATCATGCCGCCGTGCTTCATGACGATGGCTGCGACGCCCTCGAAGTAGCGGTCCAGCAATGACACCAGTTCCTGCGGGCCGAGACGATCGGTCATCGTCGTGAAACCTTCGATGTCGGTAAACAGCGCCGTGATTTCGCGCCGTTCACCGGTGAGTTTCAGAAGGTTCGGATCGGCGACAATCAGGCTGACGACCTGCGGCGCGAGGTGCTGTTCGAACCGTTGCCGCACCCGCGCCTCGCGTTGTTGGGTGATGGCGAAGTTGAGGGTCGAGACCACCGCGAACACGGTGAAGGCCATCACTGTCGGCAGTAGCGGGTCGATCAAAAGCTGCGGCCTGACGGCGAGTGCGATGCAGGCGAGCCAAATCACCGCGGTCAGGATCGCAACCGTCAGCGCCGCCGCGAGCGGCCGGAACCACAGTACGGCGAGAAGCGCGATGAGGGCGGAGATCAGCAGACCACCGAGCTGGATGGCCGCGGCGAAAGCGGGCGCTCGCGGTACATAGCCCCTCATCAATTGAATGACTGCATCGGCGTGAATGAGCACCGATGGGGTGACCGGATCGAACGATGTTGCGCGAAGCCCGCCCAATTCGGGCGCCGAGCCGCCGATCATGACGATCGATTTGGACAAGGCGGGCAAATCAAAGCGGCCTGACAACACGTCTGCCGCCGAAACGATGGATACGCTTCTGTCTTTCGCTGCGACGGGCGAAAGCCTCAGCATGGCGTTACGCACCAGAGGAATCCGGACGTCGGCGACCTGGATGGTGTCAGTCGCTGCATCGATGATGTAGTTCGAGGCCCCGGAAAGAAGCCGGACGCTTTCCAGCGCCAGCCCCGGATACGGCCGGCCGTCGGCCGCCACAAGCAAGGGAATGCGGCGAACGATCCCGTTCGCGTCTCCCGGCAAGGCGAGCGCGCCGAGGCCGCGGGCTGCTTCCGTCAACGCTGGGGGCGGGCCAACGACACCGGCGCCGCGCCAGATGTCGGCGAGGTCGACCTCACCACGTGCAATGATCGGCGGCGCGCGAATACTGCCGCGTGTCGTGGGATCGAGCAGAAATCCGAGAACGACCGGCTCGCCCTGAATGGCGGCGGCGAGACGCTTGTCGCCATCGGGCAGGGTGTCGGCGAGCGCCGTGAGATCGCTTCGTCCAAGACGGGTGCCGAGCTGCCGCGCCAGCGCTGCCGGTGAATGGATATCGGCATTCTCGAACAGGATATCGATGGCGATGACGGACGGCCCGGCAGCGGAAATTCGATCGACAAGGCTTGCGATGATTTCGCGAGGCCACGGCCAGGCGGCGACGCGATCGATGCTTTTGCTGTCGATATCGACAACGACGACGCGCGGCATCGATTGGGGCGGGCTCGAGACGGTCGCGGCGGCGCGAAGAACAACATCCCGGACAGGCTCGATGGCGCGATCCAGCACATCCTGACGCGCGAGAGCGAAGGCGGCGATCAGGACTGCGGTTGTCAGGATTCCGCCGATCAGCGGCGTCAACGTTGCAAGGCGTGGCCTAACCATCGGTCTTTTCGGCGATGCGTGCGAGAATCGCCGGATCGCAGAACATGCGGTCCGACGTCCGGCCGATCGCACCGATCTCTTCAAGGAAGCCGAGCGCGATGTTGACCTTCGGTCGGCTTGCTCCGAGCAGTTGCGCAAGTTCGCCTTGGGAAAATCCAAGCTCCAGCGGCACCCGCTTTCCGCTTTGTCCACTCTCACCTTTGAGCGCGATCAGCAGGAATCGCGCGAGCCGGACTTCGATCGGATAGAGCGCGATCGATTCGAGCTGGTCGGTGGTGTCGCGCAGCCGATGGCAGAGAAAATCGATGGCGTTACGCGCCAGCTGCGGCTCCTGCAGCAACAGGCGATCGAGTTCGGTGCGCGTCAGCGAATACGCGGTCACGGCGGTGATCGCTGCCGCGGTCGCGGTGCGTGGCTGCCGGTCAAGAACAGCGATTTCGCCGATGATCTCTCCGCTCTTCGCCACTCTGACGCTCAGTTCGCGTCCATCGCCGGATACGACCGAAAAGCGGATCTGGCCGCTTCCGATCAGATAAAGTGCGTTGCCGGCATCGCCGCGTGCATAGATGGTCTGGCCGCGCTTGAACTGCACCGTGTGAAACCGGTTTGCGAGCTGCACGACGGTGTCCGGCGCAAGCTTCCCGAAAAGCTCGGTTTGCGAAAGCAGCGACGCCAGATGATCCAGAGGGGACGTCACGGCATACTCAGGAGACGCTTGCGAGCGCGAGCCGGATGCGTTCCTCGCCCCAGCGTACGGGCGTGGTCGGTGCACCACCACGTTTAGCGACGTCCGTGCCAAAGCCTTCCGCGACGCTGACGGTCTTACCGGCGCTGGTGACAGTCACGACGCCGTTGACGACGAACACGCCGAACACCCCCTTGCTCGGTCCGGCAAACACGCGCGTTCCCCGGACGCTGATCAAGCCGAACGGCGAGCGGATGTTGATTGGAGGCGTTGTTTTCGGCTTGTCGAGCAGTAACGGTCCGGCGTTCAGCTGGATCGTTCCGCCGGCGCTGACGACGAAGCGATCGATCTTGATGCGCGCCAGTTCGCCGAGCCGCAGCAAGGTTTGCTGCCCGAGCTTCATGGCCAGTTTCGAGGCGTTGCCGGTGCTGACGGTGTCGCCGACGAAAACCGTCGCCTGGGCGGTGAGCGGCCTTTGCCGGTCCTTGCCTTCCGCCGTGACCAGCCCGATCGCCTCGTCGACCTGGCCAGCGACGTTGTCCGACTGGGCCAGCGCCGTGAGAGGCGAAAGGCCCGCAAGCCCGAGGCCCGCGACCAGGGCGCGACGATCAATGCCTTGCATGTTTTTGATCCAGTTCCGGGACAAGAATTGCACAGGCCGGGGCAAGTAGAAAGGCCTCAACGGTACCCTTCAGGGCCGCTTCCGGGTATGGTTCGGGATATCACGGCAGGTTTGAAAACTACCAGGTGTTCGGATGCTCCCATTTGACTTGATCGGATGTAACAATCGGCGATTAAAATGGTTGACGCTGTTACCCACGAAACAGCTTTATACGCCCGTTTGACACCAGAGTTGGTTTCAGCTTCGCTGAATCCGACTCGTCGTCTATCTATTTGTTGGGCATGATGTAATCCGAAAACAGGTGTCCGCTTTCGGGCTTATGCCTGTGGTTTGAAATGAAGGTTGAACATGGCTGTCCTGCCGCGCCTGCGCCCACCGGCTGACCCCGTCCGGGTTGCCTTGCGATCCAATAGCCGCGCGCTGGCGGGGGTCGCGATCTTCAGCGCGGCCATCAACATCCTGCTGCTGACCAGCCCGATTTTCATGTTGCAGGTCTACGACCGGGTTCTGACCAGCCGCAGCCACCAGACGCTCATCGCACTGCTCGGCATCGCGACACTTTTACTCGTTCTAATGTCAATTCTCGATCAGCTGCGTTCGAGCATTCTGATCCGTATCGGCCTCGCGCTTGACCGTTCGCTGCGCGAGCACGTGTTCAACGGCGTGATCGAACAGCAGCTGATGCGGCGAACGACCGGCGACGGACAGCAACCCGTCCGCGACCTCGACGTGGTTCGAACCTTTCTTGCCGGTCCCGGCCCGATCGCGCTGTTCGACCTGCCATGGATGCCGCTTTATGTTGCGATCTGCTTCTTGCTGCATCCGCTGCTCGGGGCGCTGTCGATCGCCGGCGCTGCCATCCTCGTCGGCCTCACAATCTGGGGCTACTACGCCGCGAAGGAGCCGACCCGTGAGGCGGTCGAGCATGCGTCGCGGCGAAATGCCTGGATCGAAGGTGGGCGGCGCAACGCCGAGTCGCTGCGCGCGCTGGGCATGCTCGGCGCAATCCGAGCACGCTGGACGGAAGCGCATCTTGCGACGCTGCTGGCGCAAATGCGCGGCGCGGACGCCGCGGGACGAATCGCAGCGTTCGCCAAGGGCTTCCGGATTCTGCTGCAATCGGTATTGCTCGCCGCCGGCGCCTATCTGGTGATCGAACGGCTTGCGACACCCGGTGTAATGCTGGCGGCCTCGGTGATCGCTGCCCGTGCGCTGCAGCCGATAGAGCAGGTGGTCGGTCAATGGCGGCCGTTTCTGCAGTATCGCGACGCGCGAGCCCGTCTGGCCAACCTTACAGTTGAAACCGACGCCAAACGCACGTCGCTGCCGACTCCCGGACGCGACATCACGCTCGCCAACGTTGCGATCGCCCCGCATGGCGCGCGCAACGTGACGCTGGCGGGAATAAACTTCAAGCTGCAAGCGGGGCAGGCCGTGGCCGTGATCGGGCCGAGCGGCGCCGGAAAATCCACCCTGGCGCGCGGACTGGTGGGCATCTGGCCGATCGTCCGCGGCGAACTGCGGCTCGATGGAGCGCAGCAGGACCAATGGCACCCGGACGATTTCGGCAAGCTGATCGGCTATCTTCCGCAGTCGGTCGAATTGTTCGACGGAACGGTGTCGGACAACATCGCGCGGTTTTCAGAGGACCGCGAAGATACAGCGGTCGTCGCCGCGGCGGAGATGGCTGGCGCCACGCAGATGATCCTGAAGCTGCCGCAGGGTTTCGATACACCGATTGGCGAGATGGCGGTGGCGCTGTCGGCGGGTCAACGCCAGCGTATTGGTCTGGCGCGGGCGCTCTTCAACAATCCGTTCCTGGTCGTGCTTGACGAACCCAATTCAAACCTCGACGCCGACGGCGAGGCTGCGCTCGGCAAGGCCATCCGCGCCGTTCGCCAGCGCGGCGGCATCGTCGTGGTGATGGCGCACCGGCCGAGCGCCCTTGCCGAAGTCGATCAGGTGCTGCTTGTGCGCGACGGCATGCAATCCATGTTCGGCCCGCGCGACGAGATTCTCAAACGCGCCGTCGTCAACCCCGAAATTGCAGGCCGCTCCGGAGGCATCACGGCAAGATCATGAGTGATCAGGAAATCCAAAGGCTGAAAGCGGTCGATGAGCAGGACGCGAAGATCCGCACCGGGCTGCGGCGCAGACTGTTGGCCGGCTATGTCGTCGCCGCGATCTTTTTCGTCGGCATCCTCGGCTACTCGGCGGTGGCCGAGATTCGCGGCGCGGTGATCGCGCCGGGCAACATGGTCGTGGAAGGCAATATCCGAAGGATCCAGCACCAGGACGGCGGCAGCATCGCCGCCATTCTTGTGCGCAACGGCCAAAAAGTCTCGGCCGGAGATCTGCTGGTACGGATGAACGAAACGCAGGCGCGCGCTGAATTCGGTGTCGTCATGGTGCAGCTCTACAGCCAGCAGGTGCGCGCGGCGCGGCTCGTGGCCGAACGCGAAGACCAGCCGGCGATCAAGTTTCCGCCGCCGCCCATGGAAGCCGGCCTTGAGAAGGACCCGGGAGCCTTGATGCGGGCAATGTCCCTCTCGTGCACGGACTTGACCACCTGCCTCAATATCGAAAACGAACTGTTTGTGGCGCGTCGGCGCGCGCGCGACGGCGAGATCTCGCAGCTTCGCGAGCGCGTCGAGCAGACGGGCCAGGAGATTGAAGGCCTGACGGCGCAGGCCAAGGCAATTGAAGATCAGGCGGCCGTCGTTCGCAGCGAACTGGTCGGTCTGGAGGCGTTGCTCAAGCAAGGCCTGACCCAGCTTTCGCGCATTAATCCGCAGCGACTTAATCTGGCGCAGCTCGAGGGACAGGCAGGCGAGGTCAGAGCGCAGATCGCCCGGGCGCGCGGGCGCATCAGCGAAATCAACGTGCAGATCGCGCAGGTCACAAAGCAGGCCTTGAACGAGGTGACGAAGGATTTACGCGAGGCGTCGGAGAAGATCGCGGACCTGCACGAGCGGCGGCTCGCCGCAGAGGCCAAGTTGCGGCGAATCGAGATTCGCGCGCCGATTGCAGGCTCGATTCATCAGCTCAGCCTGTTCACGATCGGCGGCGTGATTGCGCCGGGCGAGACCGTGATGCAGATCGTTCCCGAAGACGAAAAGCTGCTGGTCGAAAGCCGGATCGATCCGGCCTTCATCGATCAGGTCAGCATCGGTCAGGACGCCTTGATCCGGTTTTCGTCGTTCGATCAGCGCAAGACGCCGGAACTGGCCGGGCGTGTAACCTTCGTTTCCGCCGATCTGGAGCAGGACCCGAAGCAGCAGATCCCGCCGTATTTCCGGGCGCGGGTCGAACTGAACTCCGGCGAAATCGAAAAGCTCTCCGACCAGCGCGTCATCTCCGGCTTGCCGGCCGAGCTCCACCTGCAGACGCGCGAACGCACGATCCTGAGCTACTTTATGAAACCGCTTACCGACCAGATCGCGCGCACTTTCCGCGAGCGCTAAACAAGCGGATTTCGCAGCGAAACTGGCCAGAACCGCCTCGACCGCGGTGTTTACGTTGCGCCAACGCGGCCTTCGGCTCCTCGCCGGGTGGTTTCTCCAAGTCATTGAGATGCATGAGATCGTTCGCATCTGCGACCGACTTTGCCACCTTGCGCCGGCTCGTACACTTCAGGACGCCTTGCTCTTCGCTGCTGACGATGAACTCGTGCTCTTTTGATTATTGAGTAGCTCATCGATCAATCTCCGTCCCGATCGTCCCAGCTTGGGTAGGATGAAGCCCGGTACGCGGCGAGGTGTGACGGCATACATTAACGTCGCTGCGATGGTTTTCAGTCTGTTAAGTGATTCGAACAGCGAGGCAGTTTCACCAGCGACCGGAACGACAAGGAGGCAATTGCGATTGCAGGAACGGCGTGCGTAGCCGATAGTGCGGCACAACACGTGCATCGCGCGAGAAAGCGGACGCCATGGCCACACGGCAATATCGCCTCGCCGAATTTTCGACTGGTACGCCGGTTACGAACGCACAGGCGGAATTGCTCTGCGAAGACAAGAGCGGGACATACGTCTTGCCTTTTCCTTGCGTGTGGTCGGGGCAGGAGTGGCGCAATGCCAACACATCGGTGGCGATCGACGCGACTGTGGTCGGGTGGCGAACCTATTGATGATCGGGATCAACGAAGCTCGCCAGACCCTTCGCACGGCTTGAGGAATGATGCTCGCAAGGCGAGTGGTGCTGACGGCGCGGATGCGCATGGGCGGGTCCGCCACGGATGAGTGCGCGCCGCCGCCGTCGTGATGTTTGCCTGCGCGCTATCAAGCCGACGACGAACTTTCCGCGAAAATTAATGCGCCCTGTGGAACCCCGGAACCGTTGTGCCGTTGCACATGCGAGATGGTTCCAATGTGACGATACATCGAAGGCGATGCCGTCATGTGACGTTGCTGTTTCGAAAGGCGGCGCTGGGAGAAATATCAGAGGAGGATGACCATGGCAGGCAAGGCTTCGATACTCCGTCAGGTCGGTCAAACCGTGACCGATGCGGCGAGAGCGACAAGGAGCGCGGCGGTGGTCGCTGCGCGCGAGGTCCGCAAGGCCGCAGAGAAAGCCGCAAAGCGCGTGCTGCCGGCAAAAGAACGCAAAACCCGGAAAACGTCGAAGACATCGGCGAAGCTCGTCACGGCGAGCGCGACGAAACGAACCGTCCGCGCGTCGTCGGGTCGAGCGAAGGCCAGGTCTCGCGCGGGCAAGTCGCGCAAGAGAGCGGCATAACCTCATTTGATGAGGAGGAATCGATGGCCAGGAAAGCCCGCAAATATTCAAAGGGCGCCGCGAAAAAGGTGAAGCGGGCCATGAAGAAGCGCAAGGCCGGAACATTGCGCTCGGGGCGCAGCGGCAAAAAGGTCAAGAGCCGCAAGCAGGCTATCGCGATCGGATTGTCCGAGGCGCGGGCCGCCGGAGAAAAGGTGCCGAAAAAGCGCAAGTCGAAGAAGCGCAAGTCCGGAAAAGGATAAGGCCACCTCCTGGTGCGAAGGTCTTCCCTCAGCCTTATGAGATGTGTGGGCGGTTGCCGGATCACCGCCCTCACCGACGCGTTCGGTCACTCGGCGGGTCGTCAGCGCCCGACATATCCAGGTACGAGAATGTGATCGTGTTTTCGACGCAGGCTTTCTCCTAGGCGGCAATCGCGCCATTGACGAGCCGGATCCTGTGGCTCTCGCCGCGTTCGAGCAAACGCATGATTTC
The DNA here is from genome assembly GCA_963774995.1 of uncultured Alphaproteobacteria bacterium. Lineage (GTDB taxonomy): Bacteria > Pseudomonadota > Alphaproteobacteria > Rhizobiales > Xanthobacteraceae > P52-10. The sequence goes on along the minus strand of CAVZHJ010000006.1, from coordinate 178,618 downwards.
GTTTGCGATGAACGCCCGGGCGGCGAACCCATCCGCAACGTCGTGCGTATTCTCGATGAAGAGCCAGGCGATGCCGAACGCTTCCTCGGCTGCCTGTTCCTCCAGATGCTGGAATGACCGGGCGTACATCAAGAACCTCCGGGAATGGAATTCCGGAAGGGCCCCCAAGTTCCGCCAATTGCCTATGCGCTTACGCCGACGCAGTGGGTTTCGGCGGGTGAGTGGTGCGCGGATGGCGGTCATGCAGAAAGACTGCGAGATCGTGGCGGATCTGCTCGTCGATCGGCGCGGCGGCCTCAAACAGCCTTTCCTGGATATCACGTGGCAAGTCAGACCAGAGCTGCAAGGCGGCACGGCCGACGAGCAAGGCGCATCCGTTCTCGGCGTCGCTCATCGCGGGGCTTCCTTCTGATGTGGTGACTTCTCAATATCACAACCGACCGCGACAAGACGAGTTCCTTTTGCCGCCTTTTGCGTCGCAGTGAGGGAGGCGCCACCGTATTGTCAGACATCCGATTGTCGACAATGCGCTGCATGGGTCGAATTCCCGGCACACGTTCCCGCAAAATTTCCATGTGCCGCGCGAGCAAATCGGCCGCAGTCGCGGCATCGCGCTTTTGACATGCCTCCCGGATCTCAAGAGGCTCGGCGCCGGTGCGCGGGCACCGAAGGCCGTGCGATGGCTGATGACGGCGCAGTGCAAGCAACGGACGCGCACCCCGCGATCGTCGCGTCGAAGTGGGTCGTTTGGTGACAGTGCGTTAAACCTGATCGCAGGCGTGCCTGTTCCCAGGGGGCGTTTTTATCAATTCACAGATCGTTCACCGCTTTTGTTAGCCCACTCATTAGAAGGCTTTTCCGATGCTGCATGCATCCTGGGGGAAGGATCATGACGAGTTTCGAAACCAAAGCGCGCATGTTTGCCGCGCTCAGCGCCACCAACGAGGCCATTCTCAAGGCCCGCTCGGCGCAAGAGCTTTGCCAGCAGGTCTGCGAGGCGGCGGTCGAGGGCGGCGGCTTTCGCTCGGCGGGGGCGCTGTTTCCGGACGAGAACGGTGTGCTGAAGTTTACCGCGGGGGTAGGCTTCAAGCTCGCTCTCGACGATTTGAAGCTGTCCGTCAGAAGCAACAGCGCGCTCGGGCGTGGCATCACCGGCAGCGCCTATCGCGAGGGCACATCGCAGGTCGCGAATGATTTTCAGCAGGACGCGCGGCTGGCGCCCTGGCGTGCCGCGCACTCTCTGGAGGCCATCGGCTCAGCCGCGGCAGTGCCGCTGAGGCGCAACGGGAAAACCGTCGGCATCTTCCTGTTCCTGCTGCGTGAAGCCAACGCACTTACCGACGAAGTCGTCAACTTGCTCGAGCGGATGGTCGCCAACGTCTCCTTCGCGCTCGACATCTTCGAACGCGATCAGCAGCGCGCCAAGGCGGAGCGGGCCAACCGCCGCCTGACCGACATGTTCGCGGCGTTGAGCGCAACCAACACCGCGATTCTGCGCGCCTCCGACCGCAACGAGATGTTCCAGCTGGTTTGCGACGCTGTCGTACGCGTCGGCAACTCGCTTGGCGCGGCGGCGATCTTCCTCAAGCAGCGAGACAGCAGCCTTCTCCAGGTGACCGCAGCGGCAGGTCAGGGCGTCGAGAAGATCCGGACGATGGAACTCTCGATTGATCCGCGATCATCCGCACGGTCAGGGTCTCGCCGGGCCGGCGTTCCGAGAGCAAAAGCTCATGATCGCATACGACCTGGCGTCGGACAGCCGCACCAGGACACACAATTTCGATCGAAGCCGGACTCCCTATGGCGGCGCCGCGGTGCCGCTGGTTCTGCGCGGCGAGTTGATCGGCATCATCTACTTCTTTTTTGCCAGGACATCGGGCGACAATGACGAGGGCATCCTTCAACTGATGCGCGACGTCGCCGCGAATATTTCGTTTGCGCTCGAGGCCTTCGAGAAGGAAGCTCACAAAGACCGGGTTTCGCGCATGCTTGGCGCGCTGAGCGCCACCAACGAGGCGATCATGCGGGCTAAATCGCGTGACGAACTTTACGCAATGGTTTGCGAAGCCGCCGCGCGCGGGGCGAAGTTCACCTCAACCTCGATCCTGTTTGCCTCTTCAGGAGACAAGTTTTTCAAGCTTGCGGCCGCGGCCGGACCGAATGCGCTGGTCGTCCGCAACAATCGCTATTCGACGTCCGACAGGATGGCGGAGGGCCGCGGCCTGATCGGTACCGCGTTCCGGACCGGACAGCCCTGCATCCAGAACGACATCCCGAATTCGCATCCGGCGAGGGTCTGGAAGCAGACAGGCGGCCGGATCGTCGCGCCGCGCTCCGGTGCAGCGTTGCCGCTGTTCAGCCGCGGACGGGTTGTCGGCGTGCTGCTCTTCATGGCGCCCGAACACGACGTATTCACCCCGGAGTTCGCCGAGTTGCTCGAACGGATGGCGGAGAACCTTTCGTTTGCGCTTACGAGGTTCGATCAGGCGGACGAAAAAGAGCGCGCGGAAGCGAGGGTTCACTTCCTGGCGAACCATGACAGCCTGACCGGTTTGCCGAACCGCGAACACTTCACGCGCCTGCTGGAGCAGAAGCTGGCCGATTGTGCAGCGCAGTCGAGAAAATGCGCGGTTCTGTTCATCGATCTCGACCGCTTCAAGGTCATCAACGACTCGCTCGGTCATGCCGCGGGCGACAAGCTGCTGGTCGAGATTTCCGAGCGCCTGAGCAAGTGCACGCGCAAGGGCGACATCGTCGCACGCCTTGGCGGCGACGAATTCGTGATCCTGCTTGGCAACGTCGCCGATCGCGAGGAAACCTCGCTTGCCGCAGGGCGCCTGCTGCAGGCGATCGCCCCCGCAACGACGCTCGCCGGCTACGAGTGCAAAACCACGGCGAGCATCGGGATTGCGGTCTTCCCTGATAACGGCCGCGATGCCGAAACCCTCACCAAGAACGCCGACATGGCGATGTATGCAGTGAAGGGCGACGGCAAGAACGATTTTCAGTTTTTTTCGCCCAAGGTGAAGTCCCAGTCGGTCGAGCGCCTCGCGCTTGAGACGCATCTGCGCCATGCACTGGACCGTTCGCAGTTTACGCTGCACTATCAGCCGAAGCTCAACGCCGCGACGCGACGCTTCACCGGCGTCGAGGCGCTCTTGCGCTGGTCGCATCCGGAACTCGGCTCGGTGCCGCCGCTGTCTTTCATTCCGCTCGCCGAAGAGACCGGCCTGATCGTGCCGATTGGCCGCTGGGTGCTGAAGACCGCGTGCGAGCAGAACATGCAATGGATGCGGGAAGGCCTGCCGGAACTTTCGATGGCGGTAAACCTTTCGCCGCGACAGTTCCTCGATGGAGGTCTGATCAAGGATATCGACGACGTGCTGAAGGAGAGTGGGATGCCCGCCCGGCTTCTGCAGCTCGAGGTCACGGAAAGCATGGTCATGCAGAATGTCGATCGCGCGGTCGGGGTGCTGGATGCCATCCAGAGCCGCGGCGTGCGGCTTGCAATCGACGACTTCGGTACCGGATACTCGTCAATGTCGCTGATGAAGCAGTTCCCGATCGACACCATCAAGATCGATCGGTCGTTCGTTCGCGAGCTCGAGTCAAACGGCGAGGATCGCGCGATCGCCAATGCCATCATCAGTATGGGCAAGGCGCTGGGCCTGACCGTGGTCGCCGAAGGCGTCGAAACCGAAGGACAGGATGAATTCCTGAGTGCAAGCCTCTGCGACGAGTTGCAGGGATACCTTTTCAGCAAGCCCGTCCCGGCAGAAGCGTTCCATCGGATATTTCTCGACCGCGCAGCTGCGCCACCCTTGCAGCCTGACCTGAACCCTGCTGCCTTTGCCGAACCGCGTTCGAGGCGGCAAAAGGCGGGCGCGCTCTAGCCTGGCGAACTCTCCGGTGTTTTCAGGGAACTTGCGGTGTTGCTGCGCCGTTTGACTTCAAACGGATGGCGCGCAGGCGATGGCAAATGCATGGACGGTCTTGCGAACTGCAGTTGGCAATTTCATTGCCAATGAAGCGTTGAGCCGGGGCGCAGCGATCGCTTTCTACACCGTCACGTCACTCGCTCCGGTCCTGTTGATTGCAATCGGCGTCGCGGGCCTCGTGTTCGGGCAGGAGGCAGCTCAGGATCGCATCGTCGGCGAGTTGCGCGAGCTAATGGGAGCACAGAGCGCCGAGTTGATCCAGACCATGATCGCAAGTGCGAGGGACCAGACGTCGGGGGCCGCAGTGACCGTGTTCGGTCTGCTGATGGTGGCGCTCACCGCGTCGGGTATCTTTGGCGAGATGCAGGCCGGTCTCAACAAGACCTGGGCGGTGAAGCCGCCCGCTTTGCCGCTCGCCGCACTCGTGCGTACCCGCGCGGCGAGTTCTGGGCCTCGTCGCCGCGCTTGGTTTCCTGCTTGCCGTCTCGCTTGCCGCAAGCGCTGGCCTGTCGGCGTTCGGCACGTATCTAGGGGCGGCCTTCCCGCTCGCGGGGCCGCTCCTGTCACTCCTCAATACAGTCGTTTCAATCCTCCTGTTCGCCCTGCTGTTTGCTGCCATCTACAAGGTGTTGCCCGATGCGCCGATTGCGTGGCGCGACGTGCTGACAGGGGCGGCGCTCACGGCACTGCTGTTTACGGCGGGTAAATCGCTGATCGGCTGGTACATCGGCACCAGCGCCGGCAACTCGGCCTATGGCGCGGCCGGGGCTCTGATCGTAATCCTGCTCTGGACCTATTACGCCTCGCAGATCTTTCTGCTTGGTGCGGAAGTTACCAAGGCAGTCAGCGATCGACGACATCCTGACGCTGTGCCGGCCTCGGGGACCGCGAGGCCTCACGGCCTGATCGCGTCCCGTCAATGACTGTTCTGCCGGTCGTCGCTTTGCGAATGAGGGCCGCCCGGCTGTGAAATGCCGGCAAGCGCCTGGCCGACCTTTTGCAGCTGCGGCGAGCCATCCTCCGAGACCGCAAGATCGCCGAGCGTCAGGATGCCGACCAGCCGTTTCTCGCGGTTGAGCACTGGAAGCCGCCGGACCTGTTGATGCGCCATGCTGTCTGCGACATCCGCGACCTTGTCGTCCTCGAAGCAGTAACAGACATCCACCGACATCACCTCGCGAACCGGGGTATCCACACTCTTCCCCATCGCCACGGCGCGCACGGCAATATCGCGGTCGGTGACCATCCCCACCAGCCGGTCGTTCTCGCCGATCGGCAGCACGCCGACGTCCATATCGCACATGCGCTGTGCCGCCTCCCGGATCGATTGCCGAGGATTGATGATCTCAACATGCCGCGTCATGACTTCGCTCACCCGCATCGATCTGCTCCTCTCAAATCACAGAAACGCGCACGCAAGATGCGCACCAAGGCGACGAACGACGCCGCTGTTTGTTCCACGAAATTTGCGCCCAAGGCCGATTTGTTGCCGGCCGGGTCAATACGCCGGGCTCCGTTTCTCAAGCCTGGCTGGCGATTTCCAGGGGCGGTTGCCTTGGTGGCGTTTCCACCGGTTGAACAGGCCGCGCGGGACTGTCGGGCGGTGGATGAATTTCCGGGGGACCCGACGGTGCAATGCCCGGCGGCGGCTGTGACGGCGTCGGATCGGCGGGCTCGGGGACTTCCGGAGGCGCTCCGGCGAGGTGGTCGAACCGCGTCATCGGCGCGCTCCTTTTGGTCTCAGATGTGTGGCGTCGAGAAAATACGCGGCGTCCATGAACGGAGGGAAGTTCGTAATCCGTTCATGACACGATAACGCGAGACGCGCGCGGGAGTTTCGCCCGGTTCGCAGCAGAGTATGCGCCGTCGGCATCGAAAAGCGCCAGGCAGGCGTCAGTGCCGCCCCGCCGTGGCTGTTTCGCGGACCGTCTCTACGGCTTCCTCGCCAGTCTTGCGAAGCTTGCCGACGGTCTCACCGGCGGCAGCCCGGAATTCGCTGCCAACTTCACCAGCGGCGCGTTGCGCGGCCGCGGCGACGTCTCCTGCGCGGCCCTTGACCGCATCCTTCACATCGTCGCTGAGCGATCCGGCCCATTCATTCTCCAGCGTGGTACCTGCGACCGCGCTGGCGACACCAGCGCCGATCGCAATTCCGATCGCGCCGAGCACGAGCGGCTGCCGCTCGAGCAGATCGGAGAGTGTGGACCGCGCGCTGGCGTATCCCTTTTCGAGCGGCGCCACGGGATTTGGAGTCGACCGAAATGTGTCGGCTGTGCGGTTGACCGTGTCGGCCATGCGATCCTTGATCGCCGCCGTGGCGCTGGCGGAGGCATCACCGGCGGCGCGCGTCACCGATCGCGCGATGTCCGTGACGGTATCGGTTGCGCGACCGCTGGCGCTGCTCATCGCATCGGTGGTGCTCGATACGCCGCGCATTCCGGCTTCGGCCAGCGGCTGGACGACCGATGTCATGCCCGCCGCGACCCCGCCCAGCGCGCGATTGCCAAACATGAGCCACAGTGCGCCGCCGCCGATCAGCGCGGCAGCGAGCGGATTGTCGCGTGCGGCCTGAGTGAGATTGGTCATGAAATAGTTGGTTTCCCGGCTCATCGTACCAATCCCTTTGCCGCCGCTTTGTCCCGCTCAAGCTGATGCATGGTCTCTAAAGGTTTGAGGTTCTCGGGCCTCAGCCGCTGCATACCGATCGCCAGTAGTAATCCGGCGAGCACCGCGGCAATCAATGCAGAGACGAGGTAGGCGACAGGCTCCGACCAGCCGCCCTGGACCAGCGCTGACGCCAGCGCGAACAACGCCATGAGGATCGCAGGAATTACCAGCACCGTCGCGCCGGCGAGGAAGCCCGCGGCCGCGCCAACCTGCTGTACCTTCTCGCCGACCTCGGCTTTGGCGAGATCAACCTCATTCTGGAACAGCTTCGAAAATTGTGACAATGCATCGCCCAGCAATGTCGTAATGGTACGCAGATCGGAGTTGCCGGTCATGATGCGGACCTCCGCGTTTCGTACGGATCCGACGCGCCGTGCGACTGCGATGAGCCGGCCAGTGACGCTCCGCCGGACGCTTTCAGGAAGCGGACGACCGCGAATCCGGCCAACACCGAAAGCCCAAGGAAGGCCGCCGGCTGCCTGCGCGCGAACGACGTCGCGCTGTCTATGACGTCGCTCAGCGAACCGCTGCGGATTTTCTCCGCCGCATCCTCGACATAGCCTGCGGCCATTTCCATGGTGCGTGCTGCGATGGGAGTGTCCTGTTCAAACGATTTCGCCGCGCCGCGGATATTATCGGCCAGACGCCTGGCATAGTCCGCGCCGGCATCCTGCTGCACGCCAATCTGCTCCTTCACCTTGTCCGCCGCGTGCGATGCGGTTTCTTTCGCGGCGCCGGCGAGCTCGTCGAGCTTTTCGCGTGCGGCGTCCGACGTGGCGGCAAAGGCGTCGGACGCCCGCTGCTTCACGTCTTCACCGGCCCTCTGCAGCTTGTCGGTCAAACCCTGCGACGGCGAGCGGTTGTCGGTCCTGAAATCGGTATTGCTCATGGCGATCCTCTTGTGTTCAGCGTTGATCGGAATTGGATGGCTCGAAGGCCGTTGTAATGGCGTCATCGGCAACGGTTTTGAGCTTCTCGGCTGCCGCCGCCGTGGCGCGGCTCACGTCTGAGCCAAGCGCAGCGTCGGAAATTTTCCCGGCGACTGACTCTGCGGCTAGCATGGCCGCCGTCTTGACCTCATCGAATGTGTCAGCCGCAGCGTTCGCAGCCCTGTTGCGCAATGTGTCGCTCGCCTTCCCGAGCGTATCGCGCTCGACCCTGCTTGAAGGCAGTGAAGCTGCGATCATCGCGCCGATCGCCAGGCCAATCCCGCCGACGAGAGCCGCATTGTCCTGCACGACGGCTTCCGCTGAGGTCCGGGTGGTGCCGAACGTTCCTGCGGCCTTCGTTTGCGTCGCATCAAGGGCATGCCGGGTGGCCTCGGACGCCGTGCTCATTGTTGAATTCAGATTGTCCTTCGCGGCCGCACTGAATTCGCTTGCGCGCTCCTTGACCCCGCCCGCCATCTGCGAAGCGGCTTCGCGGAGATCCGCGGCCTTGTCGGTGACGGCGTTTCGCGCGTCGTCCATGACACGCTCCGCCTGGGCTTTGGCCGATTTCCATCCGTCGCGCGCCAGAGCGGTTGCGTCGTCGAAGACGTTGCTGCCATCAGCTGTCGTCAGTGTCGCGGACATCTGGTCGGCGACCGCACTCCGGATACGGGAGGACGTAAGAGCCAGGCCTGCACCTATCATCAGCAGCGGCAGCGGCACGCTGCGGATCATTTTGAACGCAGGGACGGCGATGGCGGAGCCGGCGGCCAGCGTCTGCATCGGATTGTCCAGCGCCTGTTGCTTCAGATTGTCGAACCAGTGGCGGCTCTTCTCGGCGACATAGTCCGACACCTCGGACTTGATGTGCTCGGGCGACACTTTTTGCCGGATGTCCGCGACGGTATCGTTGATCTTGCTTCGCAAGGCTTCGACAGTCTGCGACAGTTCGGCCCGCGTCCGTTCAAACTCCCGCCGTAACTCTGCGACGGACTCGATTTGATTGTGCGTCATGGAAATTCGCCCTCGGGAATTTTGCTGGTTCTTGTTGTCAGCGAACGTGCAGCGACGCAGCTTTGTTCCTCCGCAGCGTAAAAGATGGCAAATGTCCGTAGGCACGACGCCGTTCGCGATCAGTCCGGCTTGGCCTGCGGCTTGATGCTGTCCGGCTTCAACGCGCGAACCGCCTCGATCAACGCTTCCAGCGAAGTCGCGATCTTTTCTGCCCCGGCGTTGGCATCGGGCGAAGGACGATTGCCGAGCCAGACCATGATCAAAGGCTGCGTCGCCGCGCTTCGCCGCACCCGGCGGACGGTGTAACGCACCAGCAATTCCTGGATCGGCGAGACGTGGCAGACGCAGATCGCCACGGCATTGCCGAAATCTGCGAGCGACGGTGTGCTTTGCTCCGGAACTGTTGTCTTGAAGCCTTCGCGGGCAAGAACAAAGGCGGCCACGAGCGTTGCTGGCCGATCGAGTTTTCCGCGCCCCGGCAGCGCGACGATGCTTCGGGCCGTATCCCGGCCGGCGAGCCGTACAATGTTCGTCGGTGTGGCGCCATCTGTAGTGCCGGCCTTCTTCAGCTCACGCGCGTCGTCCTTCGCATCGAGTTCCGCAAGATCTTCGAGAAGCTCATCGACGCAATGGGCGATAGCTCCAATTCGATCGGTATCCAGGCGCCCGCGGTCGAGATCGGCCTGGGCGAGCTTCAGCGCGCCGAGCAGCACGTCACGGCAATAGTCGAACACACTCATGTTCTTCAGGGCGCGTGCCGCGTGGTCGGCCGCCTCCAGCGGGTCGCCCGCGAGCATACGCTGATAGAGCACCTGCGGCGGGGTCAGCGGCGCCTGGTCGCCGAACATGATGTCGATGAACTTCAACCGCTCGACGTGTCGTGACATTACAACGACGCAAAGAGTCAGTGGTGTGGAGACGAGCAGCCCGATCGGACCCCACAGCCAGGTCCAGAACACGGCCGAGAGCACGACCGCAACCGGCGTGAGCCCGGTCCTGTGGCCGTAAGCCAGCGGTTCGATCACATGGCCGATCAGCGGTTCAACCACGGCAAACAGCAGGATCGTCCACAGCACCATCGACCAGCCTTGCCCGACGGCGGCAGCAAGCAGGATCGGCAGCAGCGCGCAGAGGACTGCTCCCACATAAGGGACGAAGCGCAGGATCATTGCCAGCAAGCCCCAGAGCGGCGCGTTCGGAATGCCGATCACCGCAAGGCCCACGCCGATCACGAGTCCGAAGACCGCATTGAGGAGAACCTGAGTGGCGAACAGCCGTTGCAAGCGCTCTCCCGCCTCGTTGAGGGCGGCTGTCGTGCGATCGATATCGCGGGCGCCCGCAAGGCGGATAACCCTGTTTCTCAAGTCCTGGCGCTGGAACAGAAAGAATGTTGCGAACAAGAGGACGATCAAGGTCGTGGTCAGTGGTGCAATCAGGGGCGATAGCACCATCACAAAGCGTTCCGACGCGCTCGGGAGCGGCTGATGGATTTCGACGGGCAGGGGCTTCTTCTCTCCCGCCTGTACATCGGGTCCGGAGCGCACCGCCGAACGCGGCCGGTCGAGTTCCTTGTCGAGGTCATTGAAGAGGTCGATCGCGTTCTTGAAGACGCCGGGCGCGCCGAATTCATCGCGAAGGTGCTGCACCTTCTCCCGCAAGGTCGCCTGATACCGGGGCAATTCGGTCGCGAGCTGGTTGACCTGGCCCGCGACCATGCTGCCGAGACTGAAAATGATCGCGACTGCGATCAGCACGGCCGCGATGACTGCGCCGGTTCGCGGCACGTACCAGCGCTGCAGGCCTGTCACCAACGGTGTCAGCACGAAGGTCAGCAGTACTGCGAGAACGACAGGGATCAGGATGTCACGCGCAAAATAGAGCGCCGCAACGATGGTCGCGCTCATGAAAAGGTTGGTGAAGGCTGGTCCGGCAGGAATGACCACGTCCGTTCACCTCCTGATGCGCCGGAGGGCGCGTGCAAACGCGGCTGTTAACCCGGTGCGCGGTCTGAAGGTTCCAGGCCAAGCGTCATGTCAGTCCTGCGCCTGTCGGTTACCGGAATTCGACACTTGGCCTTCCTCGGCGGTCGCTTCGTGGGCCGCTCCGCGGCTCACGGATTTACAGCGGTCGCCTCCCTGATAAGGTCGAGCGGTTTCCAAGGCTTGCGCAGGAAGATGGCGCCTTCGGGCAGGACAGGCCAGTCCCTGCCGGAGGTGACGATCACCTTGACCTTCGGAAACAGCTGACTTGCGAATTTCGCAAGATCCGATCCGGACATGTCCCCGTTCAACCGAACGTCGACCACCATCAGTGCCAGGTCATGTCCGACTTCCTGGAGAATGACCATCGCCGCCTCGCCCGTGTCGCTTTGCAGTACGTCGAATCCGCTGTCCTCGAGGAGCGTGCCGATCAGTTGCCGCTGCATCTCGTCATCTTCGACGACCAGCGCATAACGTTTGGTCTCCATTGGATGGGGCTCCCTTCGCCAGTCAATGCGCTGGATGGGAATCTGTTCTTACGTGAATGCGGGCAGGCCTAAGATGGCGGAAATGCGCGTCGGCAAACTTGCGTTAAATACCGGGTAATGAGCTGCGTGCTACGGGTGGTCGGTGGCAACGTACTTCTCGAAGGCGGGGCCTCCGGCCATCCTGGCGACCGCGCCTGACGGGAGGAAGCGACAGAAAATACCTGTTTGCTCCCAACATCATGGCCGTCCGCGCGTGGGTCACCGGAATTGCGGGGAAACGCGCGGATTTCGGTGTCAGTTGCCCAATTTCGGCCGCAGATGCAGGGAACTTTCCGCTGCATTCGCAGGTTCAGGGTCCAGCTAGATTCTAACCCCAAGGTTGAATCCCGATGAAAAACGGAATTGTCTCGCCAGTCGGTTTCGCAGTGATGGGGACCGCGATCCTGCTAGGTGGCTTTGTCGCCCCGGTGCTCGCCTTCCTGGGTGCCGCCTTCGGCGCCGAGGCCGTCCGCTCGCATTTCGCGGGCCGGCGGCGCGCCGTTGCCGCCACGGTCGTCAGGCACCGCGCTTTCTAGGTCGCCCCACGATCGTTGCGTCTCGCGGCCTGCCTGGTTTGGCCTTGCCCGGCTATGCCGGAACGATCGTCTTGCCGATCGGCCAGAGCGCGATGCCGGCAAGCTTCAGGTGCGCCCAGGCGAACGGAATCCCGACGATCGTGATCGCGAGGCCAATCGCCGTGATGAGGTGCGCCAGCGCGAGCCACCAGCCTGCCAGCACGAACCAGACGATGTTGCCGATGACGCCGAGCGCGCCGGTGCCGATGTCCTCGCGCCCGGTGTAGGCGTCGCGCGCGACGGCGCGCTGTCCGAACGGCAGCAGGGTGTAGGCGGCGATATTGAAGGCGGCGCGGGCCCAGGGCAGGCCGATGATCGTGATCGCCATGATGATCGCAGCAATCACCCAGCCGGCAGCCATCCACAGCCCGCCGAATACGATCCAGAGCAGGTTGAGCAGAAAGGACAGGGGCGACATGTAAGGCTCCTTGCGGCGCGCGATCAGCGCCGCTGAGGACCTATGTCACCGTCGGTGGGATTCAAGGTTCCTTCGGCGTCGGCGATTGGGGTGGCCTCGCGGCGCGCGCCGAGAAAGACCTGCTCCCCGCGCCTGAGCCTTATCGCGCGCACGAGACGCGCAACCCAGCGCTCGATCTCGTTCGGATCGAGCCGCCGTTCTGACGGCTTCGCCGCGATAACGGGAGGGCGGGGGGTACGAGGCACGACCATGGGTCGATGTTAGGGTGCGCGGCCTGACCCAAGCAAGCGCCAACGGACGACGCCATTCGATCGCCGCAGACCGTTGCTCCAGCGAGACACGTTGCCGGCCGGCCAGAAGCCGCTCGTCTCGCGCAGTTCCTCTATCTCCTGGTCGAACCTGCCCTTGTCGGACTTTGCCGCCGTGGCGGGTTGCGGGGGGCCGTCGCTTGGATGACGGATTTCATCAACCGGCGTGCGTACTGATGCTCGATGGCTTCCGCAACCCTGTCGTCCAGGTCGCGATTGAAACTTCCTGCGGGGGGCTGGCTCCTCAGGCGACAGTCAATGAGGAGCCGCCGCAGACGTTCCCGGAACCCTTGCTGGTTGTCTGAACACGCTCCTGTGCGCACTACGCCGGCGTATAGATGACGAGCTTCAATGCCGGATCGTCGTTGGCTTGAAAGCTCGCGTGCTCGAAGCGGAGTTTGCCTTTTTTCGGGTGCTCAAGCTGCTTTCGGCCGCCGGCGACGTTGCGGATATCATGGGCGGTCCACCACGCGGCGAACTCCGGGCTGCCTTGCCGCAGACGCTCCAGCAGGCTCATGAATGCCGGATCGCCGGCCCAGAGATCATGCGTGGCTCGAAATTGCGCCACCATGCGCTTGGCTTCGTCGGCCCAGTCTTTTCCGAACAGGCGTCGCGTCGCCGGCTTGGTCAGCATGCAAATCAGGATGTTGCGATCGCCGGCCGGCAAACGGTCGAAGGCGAACACTTCGGCTGCCGCAGAATTCCACACCAGGATGTCCCACCGCCGTCCGGTGATGTAGGCCGGCTGATGAAGGCCATCGACAAGCCGCCGGAGCGTGTCGGGCACGATTTCGGCGGAAAAGGGACGGCGATTGGCGTTTGTGGCCAGCGCCCGCATATGCGCGTGCTCAACCTTGTTGAGGCGCAACGCGCGCGCCAGCGCATCGACCGTGGTGACTGAGGGGCTGACCGCGCGTCCCTGCTCGAGGCGGATGTACCAGTCGACACCGATACCGGCCAACTCGGCGACTTCCTCGCGCCGCAGACCGGGCGCGCGGCGCCGGCGTCCGGCCGGAAGGCCGACGAGCCTGGGTGTGAGCTTTTCGCGCCGCGACCGCAGAAAGTTTCCGAGTTCGCTTCGCCTTGCATCGGGCATGGCAATCGTCCATCGCCAGGGGAGGATCAATTTATCCTAGGATAATACCAGGCCTTCATGAACGCGCAAGCGCCGGCGATGGTGCGTGCAGGCCAAACCGATCGCAGGCGGAGCGAAATCATGAAAGCTGCAGTGCTGAAGAGCTTTGGATCACCCCTCGACATGCAAACGGTCCCCGATCCGGTGCTCGGGACCGGAGAGGTCATCGTGGACGTCGTCGCGACGCGGGTTCTTTCTTACGCGAACGAGGTGTTCAGTGGCGAACGAAAGTATCTGCTCGATCTGCCTGTGGTGCCGGGGCCGGGCGGCATCGGCCGCGTGCGGAGCCTCGGGCCGGATGCGACACACCTCGCGCCCGGCGACTGGGTCTATTGCGATCCGACCGTTCGTTCACGCGACGACGCCATATCGCCCGATATCGTGCTGCAGGGTTGGAGCGCAGGCGGTGAGGGAGGCCTTCGCCTTCAGAAATATTTCCGCGATGGTTCGTTTGCCGAGCAGATGCGTGTACCGACGGAAAACGTCAAGCCGATCGGCAAGATCGATGCAGCAGAGGCTTCGCGATGGTGCGCCATGGGCACGCTGCTCGTGCCCTATGGCGGGCTCATCGCCGCGAACCTGCAGGCTGGCGAGACTGTTCTTGTCAGCGGTGCGACCGGAAATTTCGGCAGTGCCGGAGTCGCGGTGGCTTTGGCGATGGGAGCAGGGTGCGTTGTCGCACCCGGCCGAAACGAGATGGTGCTGGCGGATCTGTCCCGCCGGTTTGGCAACCGCGTCCGGACAGTCAAACTTACAGGTGTTGAGCAGATCGACTGCCGTAAAATGAAGCAAGCAGCGTCGGGGCCGATCGACTGCGTCCTCGATATCCTGCCGCCCTTGGCTGGCGTGAAGCCGGTTCGCGCCGCGGCGATGACCGTTCGCCCTTATGGGCGCGTGGTGCTGATGGGAGGTGTCGGCATGCTGGGTGGCGACGACCTGGCGCTGCCCTATCCATGGATCATGCGCAATTGCATCAGCATCATCGGCCAGTGGATGTACAGGGCCGACGCCGCGGTCCGTCTCGCTGCGCTGATCCGATCCGGGCTGCTGAAGCTCGACGGCCACGAGATAACGGAGTTCGGCCTGAGCGATGCCAACGAAGCCGTCGCGCACGCCGCCGCCAACAGCGGCCCGTTCAAATTAACGGTGCTGCGGCCGTGAGGGTCGCGCAGTCTTTCTGACCTTCGGAGCACTTGCCGGCTAAACGGCGATCAGTTGAGGGCTCGTGCCGCTCCGCTTGAGCTTCTTCTGCTTCGTCTGTCCCGCAAGCAGCGGGCGGGCAGCAAGCGCCGCCATATCCGCGACCCGTGGATTGCGCGACACCATCGCCGCGACGATGGCTCCGTCCATCAACAGCGCGAGCTGATGCGCGAGCACTTCGGGTTCCGCGGCGCCCATTTCCGCGGCAAGCTTTTCGATGTGTGCCAGTACGACCTTCTTGTGCCGCATGGCAATCGCGCGAAGCTGCTTCTCGTCTTTGTCGTGCTCGGCGACGGCGTTGATGAAGGGACAGCCGTAGAAGCGTTCCTGTCCGAACCACTCCTTCAGTGTCGGAAAGATCCGCGCAAGCCTCGTCTGCGCATCGCCGCCGCCGGATTCGATGGCGCTGATAAACCAGTCGCGCCAAAGCTTTCCTTCCGACTCCAGGACGACATGCACAAGATTCGTTTTTGAGCCGAACAGTTTATAAAGCGTGGTTTTGGCCGTTCCGGCTTCATTGATGATGGCATCGACGCCTGTCGCATTGATGCCATTCTTGCAGAACAGGCGCGTCGCGGCGCTGAGCAATCGTCCGCGCGCGGACTCGTCGTCGCTGTCGGCGAGGCCGACGGCTACGGACCGCTTCTTCGACGATGTCCTGCCCATGGCGATTTAATAGCCGAACCGCGGCATGCTCAGCAAGTCAGCGCTGGCATGCGCGCAAAGTAATCGCGCGCGAGAAGCAGATGCACCGTCTTTATGCAACGCGCGATTGATCAATCCATGGGCGGGGCGGCTTAAGCGTTTCAAGGTGTTTGGCTTTCCGTATCCGTCGTATCTGGCACGCAATATGCAGGAAACAGACCGGTCGGTATCCTCGGCACCAGGGAGAAGATTTGATGACCGCGGTCGCGCAAAAGACGGTTCTGACGGGGTGTCTTGCCCCGATCGACAAGAACGGGCTTGAACAGCTCATCGCAAACGGCAAGGCCAACCCCAAGGTCGTCAAGACCTTGAAATGCAAGACCGTCGCGGAAGGCAAGTTCCGCCACGCCAACTATATCCGCAATCTCGCACCCTACATCGTCGATGAGCCGCCCGGATTGCTGGGCGACGATACCGCGCCCAATCCGTCCGAAGCCTCATTGGCTGCGCTCGGTTCATGCCTGGCGGTCGGCCTGCACGCCAATGCGGTGCACCGTGGCTGGGTGGTCAACAAGCTCGAACTTGAGCTCGAAGGCGATCTCAACATCACCGCGGTCTGGGGCACCGGAGACGTCAGCGAGAAGCCGGTCGGTTTTACCGATGTGCGCGTGAAGGTCGACATGGAATGCGAGGGCGTCGCGCAAAGCGAGATCGATGCGCTTGTCCAGCACGTGAAGAAATGGTCGCCGGTCGCCAACACCTTTACCCGCCCGGTCAACCTCGAAGTAACGGCCTAGGCGCAGCAGGCCCTCGTTCGTTGTTAATCCGCTGGCTTCGGAGAATTGCATGAGTTCGGTCGCCGCCACGATAGCACCGCTCGATCAGCACGAGGCTGCCGCACCGTCGGTCGTCGACAGCGTTGCAGCGATTGCGCGGCAAGATCTGGCGCCGTTGACTGCCGCGATCGATAGCGGAGCGGTCTATCCTGCGGAGTTGCTAAAAAGCCTGGGCAACGCCGGCGCGTGGACGACCCATGCTCCGAAGAATGGCGCGGCCGATTTGCGCTGCGCCATTCAGTCGATCGCGGCCCTTGGTGAGGTCTGCGGCGCGACCGCGTTCATGGCCTGGTGCCAGAACACGCTGGTCTGGTACGTGACGAATTCAGCCAATCCGCAGCTTGTGTCGCGCTTTGGCCGCGCAGTTTCGTCGGGCGCGACGCTTGGCGGCACCGGTCTTTCCAATCCAATGAAGAGCTTCTTCGGTATCGAGACGCTCAAGTTGAAGGGCCGCAAGGTTAAAGGCGGGTATGTCGTTCGCGGCGCGCTGCCCTGGGTTTCCAATCTCGGCAGCGATCATCTCTTCGGCACGATCTTCGAGCACGAGGATCAGCCTGGCGAGATCGGCATGTTCCTGGCCGATTGTTCGGATCCCGCCATCACGCTGCAGCCATGCAAGCCGTTTCTGGCGATGGACGGCACCGGCACCTACAGCGTGCAGTTCCGCGACGCGTTCGTGCCGGATGAGTTGATCCTGGCAGAACAGGCAAAACTCTTCGTCAAGCGGATCCGCGCGGGCTTTATCCTGCTGCAGACCGGAATGGGCCTGGGCCTGATGCGCGATTGCATCACGATCATGAACGGCGTCGCCGAGCCGCTCGGGCACGTGAACCGGTATCTTGCGCAACAGCCTGTCGACTTTCAGTCCTTGCTGGATGAACTGGAAGGCGAGGCGATGACACTCGCGAGCGACCCTTTCAACACGGAGCCGAGTTACTGGCGCCGGGTCGTCGCGTTGCGCCTGCGGATCGGCGAGGCCAGCGTCGCCGCGGCGCACGCCGCAATGCTTCACTGCGGCGCGCGCGGCTACCTGAAAAGCCATCGCGCCCAGCGGCGGCTTCGCGAAGCCTACTTCGTCGCGATCGTTACGCCCGCAACCAAGCAGCTGCGCAAGATGCTGGCGGAACAATGAAGCGCAACACGGGGCTTTCGATCGATCCGAAACTTCCACAGCAAAGGAGAGGCCTGCCATGACGGACGTGCTGATTTCTGCCGGTGAACTTGCCGATCTCTTGTCCACGGAACCGTGTGTCGTCATCGACACGCGAAATACGGACGCCTATGCGGCGGGGCATTTGCCTGGCGCCGTGAATGTCCACGAGATCTTCACCTACCTCGCGACCTCGACGCCGGAAGGCATTCATGAGTTGAAGACGAAGTTCGCCGACGCGTTCGGCAACGCAGGACTGTCAGGCAAGGAAACCGCCGTCATTTACGAGCAGTCGATGAATTCGGGATTTGGCCAGTCGTGCCGCGGATACTATCTGCTCAGCATGCTTGGCTATCCGAAGATCAGGGTGCTGCATGGCGGCTTCGATGCGTGGGCGATGCAGGCGTTGCCGGTCACCAGGGATGTTCCGACGCCGAAGGCGGCGACCTTTGCCGTCGTGCCGGAGGCCGGCGATATCCTGATCGATGCGAAGGCGATGCTGGCCGCAATCGGCAAGCCGATTGCACTGCTCGACGTGCGCGACGTGGACGAGTGGATCGGCGACAGTTCTTCGCCTTACGGCAAGGATTTCTGCCCGCGCAAAGGCCGAATTCCCGGCGCCGTCTGGCTCGAGTGGTATCGCATGATGAAGCCGACCTCCGAAGGGCCGCGCTTCAAGTCGAAGGATGAGATTCTGGCCGAATGCGCCACCGTCGGGATCACGCCGAATACGCCGGTCTATCTCTATTGCTTCAAGGGGGCGCGCGCCTCGAATACGTTCATTGCGCTGAAGAATGCCGGCATCAAGGACGTCCGCATGTATTTCGGTTCGTGGAACGAATGGTCGCGCGACCCGTCATTGCCGATCGAGGAGGGGCTGCCGGTGGCCGGCATGATCATCACCAAGGCTGCCTGAGTATCAGGCGATACGGCTGCTTGCAGCCGTATCGCCGCAGGATATTTTGGGGGCTGATTTCGAGCCAAGCCTGCACGAGAGGGGGAAGTTCCTCGTCTCTCTCCTTGTGGACCGGTGGGGCATGGACGCGCAATGGCTGTGATCGTAACATCGCGGCATGAAAAGCATTGCAATCCTGACAAGTGGCGGCGACGCCCCCGGCATGAACGCGGCCATTCGCGCCGTCACGCGAAGCGCGCTCGACCAGAACATGACGGTGTATGGCGTGCGCCAGGGCTTTCAGGGCCTGATCGAGGATCAGATCCGCCCGCTCAATGCGCGCGACGTCGGCGGTATCATTCACCTTGGCGGCACGTTCCTCGGCAGCGCGCGTTCAAAGGAATTCCGCGAGGAAAGCGGCCGCTCGAAAGCGCTGCGGAATCTCGCGCAGCGCGGCATCGACGGCCTGGTGGTCATCGGCGGCAACGGCTCGCAGACCGGCTCTTTCATCCTCAGCAAGCTTGGCTTCCCGGTCGTCGGGATCGCATCGACGATCGACAACGATCTGTTCGGCACCGACGTCTCGATCGGCTGCGACACTGCGATCAATGTTACGCTGGAGGCGATCGACCACCTGCGAACGACCGGCTCGTCGCACAATCGCGCATTTCTGGTCGAGACGATGGGGAGGGACTGCGGCTATCTTGCGATGATGGCGGGTCTCGCCGGCGGCGCGGAGGTGATTTCCGTGCCGGAGTTTGAAGTGTCGTCAGCGGAAATCGCGGAGCGGCTGCGAGCCGCTTACGAACGGGGCAAGACGCACGCAATCGTGGTGATCGCCGAAGGGGTCAAGGACAACTCCGCGCAGATCCTCAAGCATTTCGAGAAGGACAAACGCATGATCGGCTTCGAGCTGCGCGCGACCGTCCTCGGGCACGTCGTGCGCGGCGCTCCGCCGACCGCCTTCGATCGCTTTCTGGCCACGCGCCTTGGCGTCAATGCCATCCGCTCGCTTAGCGAGGGGCAATTCGGCATATTGGTTGGTTACCAGAAGAGCGAGGTCACCCGCACGCCGCTTGGTGAGATTGCCGCACGCACCAAGCCGATCGAGACCGGGCTCGTCGAAATGGCTCGTATCCTGGCAAAGTAGGACTGCAGCCCGAACCCGCGCAGTCCTGCGGACCGGGGCACGCCTTCTTCCATGTTCCACGCGCACACGAGCCGGCGTCACGGCGGGCTTTGTCGCGGGAAAACGGCCGGTGCCCACGGCGCAGGGAAGGCAATGGCGGGGCGCAAAAAAATTTCCAGGCGCGGAACGATTGTCACGGAATTGTTTTCTGATCTTACCGGCTCGTTCTGTGCGAGGGGATGTCCATGCGTGCTTTGTTGGCGGGATTTTTCGCGCTTGGCTTTGTTCAAGTCGCATCGGCCCAGATCATCCTGAAGCGGGAACCGCATTACCTGGCGCCGGGGGCGGTTGTGTTTGTCGACACCGGCCGGTGCGGCGTCGGCATGGTGATGAAGGTGACCGGGATATCGAAGGGTATCTCGCGGCGGAAAGCCTGCATCTCGCTCGTGGCACAACAGGCAACCCTGACGGCCGTGCCGTTGCTGTGACTGTGTTCCCTGGCTATGAACAGAGCGACGCTAGGCGACACGATCGCATTGCGGTCCCAAGTCCCAGCATCCCTACCCCTGCGGCCTGAATCCCGCATCAAGCAGTGGCCGCCGAGCGTGAGAGCTGTGGCGCGAGGATGGAGGTGCCGGACGGTTCCATCTCAGGGCCCGATGTAGGGGTGCGCGGTTGTCCGGTTGTTCTTCGGGCCGAAGCGATTGTAGAGCCATCCGCGGAGGCCGAGTATGCCGAAGAAGATCGCCGCGGTTGGAATGCTCTCGTGAATTTGCAGCAGTTCTGCAATCGGCGGCCGACAGCCTTTCCGAGCAGGGCGGCGATGGTCATGGCAACAGTGAACGCCGTGGAAGAGCGAGGTGAGGACGAGCTGGCGAAGGCCCATCATTTTTGGTCCTCCGGCGCTAGCGAAAATCAGTTCAGCGCGAGCTTCTCAGCATCGGTCGGATCGTCGACCGGCCAAAGCGCGTCTTGCCCGGCCAGCCGATGGCATAGCCCAACGGGATCGAAGCGAGTGCGGCCATGAGGAGCGTGAGGAAGAACATGTCGGTACCCTGCGTGATTGCGCCCAAATGTAGCGCAGTCGCGTGCGGAAGGGCGTGATGTAGATCACTATCGCTTGCGGCATGCGTCCTTTCGCACATGCATCAAGAGAAACCCCGCGCGAGGCGGGGCTTCCGGACCAGAACCGCTTCTTCGGCGACGGGATAGATAGCCTCACGTCTCTTCGGACGTTTCCTGGTGTCCGTCCGGGCCGCGCCGGAACACGCCGTAGTCGCTGGACTTCATCTTCATTCCCGCATCGTGGCCCTTGGTTGCCAGGCCCATCTTCAACAGCTCACGCACGGCGGCCGCGCGGGTCGGCATCCGGTGCTGGAAGCGAAAATCGTCGACGGCCTGCAACTCTTCGGGCGACAGCATGATTTGCAGCCGCTCTGCGCGAAGATCCTGCATTTTCGATCTCCCCTACGTCAAAACAGTAGACTGAGTAGTTTGCTCAACTCACTCAGTCGGCAGTTGTTCCATCAATGGCGTCTTCACCCTCAAGTGAGTAAAATATTGTATATAAATCAACAAGTTATGTCTTGTTGCGGATTTGTATTTGAGCAATGCTGGTCCTTGGAGAAGGAAAAGCACCATGATGGCTCGCTTGGCTGCCGCGACACGTCTCTTTCGAACGATGCCAGCGAAGGCTGCGCAGGAACTCGACATCCCGATCGTCTTCTGCCCGGACTGCAAGAAGCATCGGCCGATGCCGATCAAGACAATCGTGCCGCACCTTCGGACGCGCGATGGCGCCGATGTTGAGTATGTCTGCGCGACATGCGGCGCGTCCGAACGGATGACAGTCGTGCCCGCTTAGCCGCGTGCTGTTCAGCGCCGCACAAAACATCCGGACAATCCGATCAAGACCGCTCGACGCGCTCGCTCGAATGGTCGGAAACCTGAGTGAAATCAGCGCAGTCAGGGCGATGCGCGCTCAAAGATAGACATGGCTATTGGTCACCAACAAGCGCATGGTCCGCGAATGTTCGACTATGAGGCGTCCGCGGAACTGTTTTTTGGACATCCCGGCGTGCGGTCGCGCAGCAAAGTCGGCTACCGCCGATTTCCACACGCATCCACCGCCGTCCTGTTTGCCGTCGAGCAGCTTGCACCTGCCATGCTCAACGGCACTTTTCTGGAGGTGAACGAAAATCGATTCAACGCGGCTGAGATTCGCTCGCTGTACGAGCATGAAGATTTCCCGCTGGCGCGAAAGGCCGGGTCATGACGACGCGTTCACGCATGGAGACGATGACCTTCAAGCAGCCATTTCGCGTCAAGGGCGTCGAGCGAACACTGCCTGCCGGCACCTACGAAATCATCAGCGAAGACGAACTGATCGAGGGACTGTCGTTTCCATGCTATCGGCGCATGTCCACCTTCATCATGGCTCCGGGTGCGCCGCCGCATCAATCGTCGATGGAAATGATCGCGATCGCGGCGCTCGATCTTGCGGATGCCCAGCGGATCGACGCAAGCGCCTTGCTGGCGCCGAGGGTATGATCACATGACGATCACGCAAGGCGAGTATCAGAGCTACGACTACGACCGGATGATCGTTCGCTTTACGATGCTGAACGATGATGTCGTGGTGCCGTGTTCGGTCAGCACCACCGCGATGGACGATCTCGAAGGCTCCGGCGGCGCGAAGGCCAGTCAGCGTGAAGCCCAGTTCGTGCGCCTGCGCGAGAAAATCGAAGCGCAGGCGGCAAGAAAGATTCTCAAGTCGGAATTCGAGGGAACGCCGCGTGGCGTCATTCTTCGCAGCCTCGACTTCCCGAAATAGCGAAACGCTTCGAGCCGCTTCGCTTGCCGGGATGCCCGCCGCCGAGTTGCGCAACGGCCAAGTGGCACGACAATGTTCAGGTCATCAGAAATTTGACGCCGACGATCAGGACGACGACGATCGTTGCGAAAAGCCAGCCGGGAAACCGGTAATCCAGAAGACCGCTGTTTTTCTGCGCCGGCTTGCTCACAATGTCGGAGCCTTTCGTGTGTCGGAGAATTTTTCCGGTCAGCTAGGCATCTTGCAAAGACTCAAAGAACAGAAATCTCAGGCTTGCGTCGCAGCTGGAGCCTTAAATCAACGCGCTGATGATACTGCGGCCCGGCGCTGCGTACCGGTCCGCGCGCCGGGCCTGACCCCGCAAGACCTCAGTCGATTGCAGAGCTAAACCACCGTAGCTCCTTATCGCCGGCAATAATACAGCAAGACATGCAGATATTTGTCATATAACACTCACGTGTTGGAACATCGAACCTGACGGGGATGCATGTCACAAGAACGCTCCCTTGATGGACTGCTCAACGACATTCTCGATGATTTTGAACGCTTGCTGATGACAGCGAAGAACGGTCCGGCGAAGCGAAAGCTGACCGGCCGCATTGAACGCATCAAACTTGCGCTGGCGCAGCGGGCAATGGCGCAAAGCGAGCGGCGGTTTCCGCCGGCGCGATCAGGCATTTCACGCAGCGTCGGCGCCGTCGACTGAACTGAATGCTTCATACGATATGTGTTGTCCGGCGTCTGTCGCGATACGCCCACGCTTGATTGACCGTCGCCGGCGTTTTGAAACCCGTTCGATACTGGAGTTCAGCCATGGCACACAGATTTTCGACCGGTCAAAGAGTCCGATTTCGATCGGGCAATCGAACGATGTCGGCAGGAACCGGAAGCTTCAAGGTCATTGCCGCGCTGCCGATCGAACGCGAAGGTGAAGTGCGTTACCGGATCAAGAGCGAGGCAGAGAATTTCGAGCGCGTCGCCGACGAGCTGCAGCTCTCGCTGACGGTGTAATTCCCGACAGATTGTTCGAGAATGCGGCTGCAGCTCCTGGCCGCGCACCGTATAAGCGGGCGATCCGAATCCCCCTTGGAGACGCGCCCACCGAAGCGTCTAGCGCCGGAAGTGGATGTCCGGCGCCATCGTCGCAGACGGGTCGCTGGCGCCGTCGCCAAGTGAAAAGACGCCGAACAGAATGGCGGCGACGATGGCGGTATATCCAAAAATGGAGAGCCACGAAGGTCTCGTCATCGGACTTCGGCCGCCACCGCAGACAACTGCGTCTTTTGCGCGCCGCGCCGTTCGCTTTCGATTGCGCGTTCGATCGCTTCGATCAGAGTCTGAAGCTCGACGAATTTTGCGCGTGCGCGTTCCGATCTGTCGCGATCGGGAGGACCGGCGAGGACCTTTGTGAACGCATCCCGGTCCTCGATCATGCGCTCGCGCGCAGTTGTCAGAATTGCCAGCCGCTCGCTCATCGGACCGCTTTCAACTGGAGGAAATTCGGGCGCTTCGCCAGACCCGCTTCGCAACTTGCCCGCTCATGCGACGTCGAGGCGTTGTCCTGCAGGATTATGTTCACCTTGGCACTGATGCCGTTGCGATACAACACATCTTCCGCCGCGGATGCCGCAGGCAGGCAGCCAGCGAACGCGCGAATTCGTTGGACACTGTCTGGGGCGGGGCGCATGGTCAAAACAGCCTGAAAACGCCAGCTCAAGGCGGTCAGCGCTTTCTCGAAATTCGATCGGTATGGCGAATACGCACTCGCTCCGCGGCCAGCGGAGGAGAAAGGGAAACGCTGTGAATTTACCTTCATCTCTCCAGGGCAAATCGTTGCGCCGGCTGTTGCAGGGTACGGCGCTTGGCGTCGTCGCAACCCTGGTGATTGGCTTTTACTGGGGTGGCTGGATGACTGCGCGCTCGGCCCAGGATATGGCGCGCACACGTGCGGACGCAGCGCTCGTCACCGCATTGGCGCCGATCTGTGTCGACAAATTCCGCGCCAGTACAAACGTCACCGCGAACACCGATGAGTTGAAGAAGACGACGTCCTTCATGCAGGGGTCGTTCATCGCGCGGGGCGGCTGGGCAACCACGATCGGCAGTAGCGAGCCGAACTCGGCGGTCGCCGATGCCTGCGCAAACATGCTGGCGAGCATCGCCAGGTAGCCAAGCGGAGTTTGTCTGCCAAATATGTCGCAGCCACCGCTCCCGGTCGCCGGGAGGCGGGACGGTTTTTGAGCCAGCCTCGCGATCCGGCAGTGGCATGACGTGGGTCAACAGACGGTCGCCCGGTCTCATTCCGGTCGTGCTCGTTGTTTTCTTTGTTTTCGCCGTGTTGCTGCGGTAGGATGGCCTAACCGCTTTCCTTTCATCAGCGACCGCCACTGCGTGACTCCGGAACAATCAAGAAATCTCAAAGTCGGACAGCGCGTTTCCTGGCTGGCAAACGATCAGGATCGCGGGGTCATCGTCGAACGGGACTGGACCGGCGTCAAAATCCAATGGGATAATGGCAAGACGAGCTTCTATCACCACAACGACATGCGCGACGTCGTCTCCGCTCCGTTGAAACTATAGGGCCCGAACGGTTTCAAACGGCCGCAAGGACCCGTATCGTCAGGACTACCATCTTCAAAAACTTCTATCTTCAGGATCCGGATTCTCAAGATCCGGCCGGTCGCGGGGGCATTTCGCTTTGAGCAGGACGATTGGCGACAGGCGCTCCTCGAAGCAGTTCGCTTCGGAAAAGCGGGAGCGGGCGATTGCGCATGGCCGGTCGGTCATGGCCGAAATCGCCGCAAAAGACGCCGTTCTGCAGACCAATATGACGCGGCTGAAAGAGTTGCGTCTGGCGAAGGAAGCCGCGGACCGCGATACGCAGGCGGTGGGGCTTGAGGTCGCGCTGAAGGCCTAGAGTTTGATCCGGCATCGCCGAACCAGGCCGCACACTGTGCTACGCATTTTATTATAGTGTGCGCCGGATAGTGTGTGCCGGGCGTTATAATGTGTGCTGGACGTGATCGCAGTTCTTGCAAGTGAACTTCACACGCGTGACGCCTTTGGCTGCGGACACCCGGTTCGGCGCGCCGCACTTCCCACACTGGGCTTCGATCCTGGTGTTGCCCTGTTTGATCGAGATCGTCTTGCGTTCCATCGCCTCGCGAATAAGACGTTCGCTTTCTTCCCGCATCGCTTGCTTCGACATCGGTTATCCCAATCGGCTGAGTTCGTCTTCGAACACCACGCGCTCGAAATCCTCGGTGCTGCTCTTGATCCGATAACGGATGCGCCCATCCTCTTCAATCGGCATGCACTTGACAATGGTGTAGGTCGCGCGGGGCGTCGGCGGACTGCCAGGCTGCGATCCTTGGCGAACGTCGTCCTCAATTGAATAAGAATGAGTCATTTCGCCTCCGCAGGGCTTAACAACGATGGTATTTAGGCCATCGGGCGAAGCCGTACAAACGCATTCTGGCGCGCATTCTTGAGATTAAGCTTGAATTCTCTGCGGAATGGACTAGATAGTCTCTATTCGATTTATGGCACTTGCCTTGTTGATCGCGCCCTGAGGCACCTTCCCCGAGACATCGCTGAGATTGGATGTGAAACCCGCACGGAGGTCGTGCGGGGGTTTGACGCATTTGCGTCTCTGGAGAAGTTATAAATGGCTACGGGTGTTGTTAAGTGGTTCAACGGGCAGAAGGGCTTCGGCTTCATTCAGCCGTCCGACGGCAGCAGCGATGTGTTCGTTCACATCAGCGCCGTTGAGCGCGCCGGTCTGACCGGTTTGGGCGAAGGCCAGAAGGTTTCGTACGAACTGAAGACCGACAAGATGCGCGGAAAGACCAGCGCCGAGAATCTCGCACTGGTCTGATCGCCTCGCCGGCGGTTTCACGGATGTACTGAAACAGTTGTCGATGAAGAGAACCTCGCTGGAAACGGCGGGGTTCTTTGGCATGGAACGCTCAAGCGACCGGCTTCAGCGCGCCGCAGTCTCAGGCTAGTATTCTGCCAGGCGCGTCACATCGCAAGGTTTGCAATGCCAATCGACAACAGGCCGACACTCGCCGCTCCCGACGACGATCCGTATCTCTGGCTGGAAGAGGTCGAGGGCGAACGCGCGCTGGCCTTCGTCGAGCAGCAAAACAGGCTGACGCTTGCGAAATTCGCCGACGCCGGATTTGCGGCGGACCGGGATTCGCTGGTGGAGATCTACGACCGGCCTGACAACGTCCCGTACATCTCCCGGCGCAATGGTTTCGTCTACAACCTCTGGAAGGACGCCGGCAATCCGCGCGGACTCTGGCGGCGAACGACGCTCGACGAGTTTCGCAAGCCGGAGCCGAAATGGGACGTCATTCTGGATGTGGACCGGCTGGCGCGAGAGGAAAACGAAGACTGGATCCTGTCCTGGACCAAAACGCTGCCAGGACATCACGCGCGCGCGATGCTCAGTCTGTCGCGAGGCGGCAGCGACGCATCGGTTTTGCGGGAATTCAATGTCGACGCAAAGGCCTTTGTTCAGGACGGCTTTCATTTGCAGGAGGCGAAAGGCGGCGCCGAATGGCTCGATGCCGATACGCTGCTGCTGTCGAGCGCTTACGGCGAAGGCATGGCGACCACCTCCGGTTACGCCAGAACCGTCAGGCTCTGGCGGCGCGGCACTGGCGCCGACCAGGCGTCCGTCCTGTTCGAGGTCGCTCCCGAGAGCATGGCGGCGTTCTCAAACATCGACCGGACTGATGTTGCCCCGAAGATCTGGTTTATCGAACAGGCCGGCTTCTTCGATGTGAACCTGTGGCTGGGCGATACGACGGGTGCGAAGACGAAGCTCGACCTTCCCACCGATATCTGGATGGAAGCCCATCGGGACTGGCTTGTCGTCAAACGCCGCACGGCGTGGACGGTCGGCGGAAAGACCTACGCGCCGGACGTCGTGCTCGGCATGTCGCTCTCTGCTTTTCTTGCCGGAGACCGCGATTTCACGGTGGTGTTCGAACCGGGCCCGCGCCGGGCCCTGCAGGGCTTCTTCTGGAGTGTCGGCAAGCTGGTGCTGCCGATCCTTGATGAATTGAAACCCGTGTTCGAAGTGCTGACGCCGTCGGCCAACGGGTGGGCGCGCGCGACGCTGCCCGGCTTGCCCGGGATCGGCGTCGTCGATGTCTGGCGGCTCGACACCGAAGAGTCGGAGAGCAACGGCGACCTGCTCGCCAATATCCAGGATCCGTTGAACCCTTCGTCGTTGACGCTGATGCAGGGCATGCAAACGCCCATGCTGTTGAAGCAGGCGCCGCGGACGTTTTCCGCCGATGGACTCGTCGTCACGCAGCACGAAGCCATCTCCATCGACGGCGAGCGCATTCCGTATGTGCAGACAGGGCCTGTCACCCAGACCGGCGACGCTCCGGTTCATCTCAATGCCTATGGCGGTTTCGGCATTTCGATGCGGCCCAGCTACAATTCGACGATCGGCAAGCTGTGGCTCGAGCGCGGCGGCACCAGCGTCGTTGCCAACATTCGTGGCGGCGGTGAATTCGGCACGCGCTGGCACGATGCGGGCCGCTATGCAGGCAAGCGGCTGTCGCACGATGATTTTGCCGCTGTCGCTGCCGATCTGGTGCGGCGCGGGGTGACACGCCCCGGTCGCATCGCCGCCGAAGGCGGATCGAACGGCGGCATTCTGATCTCGAATATGCTGACGCGCTATCCGGACCGCTTTGGCGCCCTGTTCTGCACGATTCCGTTGATCGACATGCGCCGCTATTCGAAGCTGCTGGCGGGCGCGAGCTGGATCGCGGAATACGGCGATCCCGACAAGCCGGACGAGTGGGCCTGGTTGCAGACCTATTCCGCGTATCATGCCGCGGCTCCGGGGCAGACCTATCCGCCGATCCTCATCGCCACCACGCGGCGCGACGACCGGGTCCATCCCGGACATGCGCGCAAGATGACGGCCAAGCTGCAGGCCATGGGATATGAGGCCTACTTCTATGAACCCGCGGCAGGCGGCCATGGCTACGGCAAGGACAACAAGGAACGCGCTGCCTTCGCAGCGCTCGGCTACACGTTTCTGAAAGACAGGGTCGGCTGGCGGGACTCGACCGTCTAGTCGGGCGCCGGCTTCCTGGCGGGTGGCTGGTGGAAAAGGCCCGCACGGACCCGCGCGCCGCCGTCTGTGGCGAAAGTCGAAAGATTCCCTCATCCAAGGGCGTTTTTTTGCAGGCGAGGCCCTGTGGACAGCGGGGACATCACGGTCTTGTGCGAAAGCCACCGGAACTCCTGCCTTGTTGTGGCTTTCGTATTGCTGGCTTCAGGAGAGTTGAGCATGCAGCAGTACAGTTTTTGCGTAACGGACCTGACGGACTTCGACAGTGCCGCAGGAAGCTTTGAGCTGACCGACGATGAGGCGATCCAGTTCGGAAGGGATTATGCAGCGAGGCTGCTCGATGCGCAGCCCGAGATACGCCACCAGGGCCTCTGCGTTGTCGCATTCGATCAATCGGGGCAGGCGCGTTTCATTCAGCCGATCGATACCGTGCATTAGCCTTCTTCCGCATCGATAGGGCGCATCGCGCGGTCTGCGGCGCGCGAGCGTTCGCGGCACGGGATCGGTCGTCTGCCAGCGCCGGGCCGCCAAGGTTAGTATCCCTTTTACCAAACCAGAGCGTCGCGCCGCCCGCCGCGGTCCGATATTAAGGTTCCGTGTTACAATCGATGTATTAAGCCAGGCGATCACGCGCAGCGCTCAAGACCGGCTCACCGGTCAGGCCTGCGCTGGTTGATTGCCTACCGGAATGCATCTGATGGCCGAAGCCTCACCCATACAGTTTGACCGCACGACGGGCGTATTGTCCGGCGCGAATGCCTGGGAGCGCGGCGCGAGCCTGGCGCTTCTCGCCGGGTCGAAGGTCAGCTCGCTTTACTATCACCGCGGCTACAACATGTCCGCCAATCTTCTGAAGCGGCTGCTGCCGGAACGCGACATCAATATCTCGCTCGATCGCGATGCCGTGTTCTCCTTCCCGTTCGGC
Source organism: uncultured Alphaproteobacteria bacterium (assembly GCA_963774995.1). GTDB lineage: Bacteria > Pseudomonadota > Alphaproteobacteria > Rhizobiales > Xanthobacteraceae > P52-10. The sequence continues at coordinate 149,406 of CAVZHJ010000006.1, read as the reverse complement.
GACGGCTACTGGAGCAAGCTGCTCAATCGCTCGTTCCGGTACGAAGACGAGCTCGAGATCATGCTGTTCGATTCAAGGAGCGTCGACTACACGCTGATCGATTGCGGCGCCAACTATGGATACTGGTCGGTCCTGGTTTCCAGTGAACGCTTCGGTTCCAGGACATCTCTCGCGATGGAGCCGTCATCGCAAAATCATGCGCGTCTCGCGCACAACGCCCGGATCAACGGTAATCGCTTTGAGGCGATAAAGGCCGCCGTCGGCGTGGCACGCGGCACAGCGAGACTCTCAGGTAACAAGCACGAGGCCTTCAGCATCGCGGGCGATGTCGATGCGACGGGCGAGCAGGTCCAGGTCCTGTCGCTCGACAGTCTGGTCGAGGACGCGAAGGTATCGGCAACCGGCAAGTTCATCATCAAGCTGGATGTCGAAGGCGTCGAGATCGACGCCATGGAAGGCGGCAAACGGCTTCGGCAAACGGACTCCGTGTTCGTGTGCGAAGAACATGGTAACGATCCGCACCATACGGTCTCGCGCCACATCCTTGAACAAACGCCGATGCAGGCAATAATCCACAATCCGGTCACCGACCGGTTCGAGTTTCTGACGGACCTTTCGACCCTCGATCGCATGAAAACGACCAGCAACATCGGCTACAACATTTTTGCCACTTCAAGTCCGTTCTGGATCGAACGCATTCCTGCAATTGATGCCGCTGCGATCCGCCGCGTTATGCGCTGCAGATAACGTCAGGCCGGGAAACTCCGCTCCGTTTGATCACAAGCAGCCGCGCCTACAGATTTCTTTCAGCTACCTCTTCCGGCGGGCGATCGTGCCGGAACGACGCAAGCAGCAGCAGGTCATAGCTGATCTTCAGCGCGCCGCAGATCACGAACGGCCAACCGAAAGGCGACACTGAAAACAACGCGCCGGCGATCGACGGGCTGAGCGCGGCGGCAAGGCTGCGTGGCACGGCGGTGACGCTGGCGGCGGCGGCGCGTTCGGCCGGCGTCACGACCGCCATCACGTAGGAGGTTCGCGTCGGCACGTCCATCTGCGACAGCAGCGAGCGGATCAGCCAGCAGCGCAAACACCAGATTGACATCGTCGACCAGCACCAGCGCGAGCAGGCAGACGCTGGACGGAATGTGGGTAAACACCATCGTGTTGATGAGGCCGAACCGACGCGCCAGCCGCACCGCGACGGGATAGGAAAAGGCGCTCAGCACGTTCGCGCAGAAGAAGAACACCGCGACGGCGGACAGCGAGACGCCAAAGCGTTCGAACAGCCAGAGCGCCACCAGCGACTGCACCACAAAGCCGCCGGCGAAGGCATCCAGGCTGAATAGCGCTGCGAGCTTGTAGACTTTCGCGCGCGACGGCCCGAGCGGCGAGGCGCCCCCGCCTTGCGCGGCGGTATCGCGGTTGCGCGCCGGCAAGCGGGCGTAAAGCGCTGCACTCAGCACGCCAAGCACCGCATAGGCGATGAACATGACCCGCAATGCGTCCAGCTTTGCAAAGCCGAGCGACACAAGCGCATCGGGTAGCGCGGCAACCAGTGAACCCGCGGCCGTCGTCATGCCGCCGATGAAACTGTAGCTGGCGAAAATCTGCGTGCGCGCGCTGTCGGTCGCCTGATCGGCCAGGATCGCATGCTCCAGCGGAACGAGAATTCCGCTGTCGCCGGAATTCGGATTGATGGTGCCGAGAAAGGCCACTGCGATGAGCACTGCGAAGTGCTCGGTGTAGGGAAAGCCGATACCGGCGAGGATCATGAGCGCGGCGCCGCACAACAGGAGTTTGCGGACACCGCTGCGCACGGCGAGAAAGCCGAAGGCAATTGTCAGCGCCGCTGATCCGAGCAGCGCGGCCGTCGCCACCACCCCGATCCCGAAAGCATCGAGGCCGATTTCCGCGAGGTAGGCGGGCAGCACGATGACAGCAAAGCCGTCGCCAAAGCCGCGGATCGCGCGGGCGCTATAGATGACGCGAATGGTGCTGCGGTGACTTGTTGCAGAGAGAAAGGAAGACATGCGGGCGCCCCTCGCAAGAGAAACGGGACGCGATGCTTGGGCATGTCGCCTCACGGGGGGATCGCAGCCCCCTTCAAGGCTGCGTACAACGGGCGGAACCTTCCTGTCAACGCGATTGGACATGCAGCGTTCCGGCGAGGAACCCGCGCTCTCAAGGAACAAACGCGCTCGCTTGTTGATTTCCGGTCAAAGGGGCACTTGCCCCGTTCTCTGGAGGAGGCTGATCATGAAGAGAGTATTGCTTGCCTTGACCGCAGTTGGTCTTCTGACGATATCCGCTCCGTCGTTCGCGCAGACAACGGTCGGTGTGGGTGTGACGTTCGAACCGGAACAACGCACGCGCATCAAGGAATATGTAGTGAAGGAACGCGTTGCTCCGATCACCATCAAGGAGCGCGTCAGCGTCGGTGCGAAGTTGCCGGCTGATATTGAGCTTCGTTCCGTCCCGTCAGATTGGGGCCCGTCGGTCTCTAAGTACCGCTACATCTACTCCGACAGTCGCGTCTATTTCGTTGAGCCCTCCAGCCGCGAAGTCGTGCACGTGCTCGACTGATATGACCGATTGAGCTGCTCGCGAGCGCCTCGGACTTAATGTTCGAGGCGTTCGCTTGTCTCATCGCCCTTCCGCAAGTGAACGACGCGAGAGCGCGCAGTTCCTTCTTCCAGCAGTGAACAGGCGTTCAAGAAATTTCACGATGTGAATCCGGAACGAGCGGCATTCAATGCGAATTGACATTCATGTCTAAACAGGAGGACACAATGCGCAAACTCGTTATGACCCTGGCTGCCGTTGCCGCGTTTGGTATCGCGATTCCGACCATCGCCCCGGCGCCGGCCAGCGCCGAGACCGTGATCATCAAGAAGCGCGGCGGCCATCATCATGGATGGCGTCATTCTCACAACCGCGCCGACAAGGTGGTGATCATCAAGAAGCGTGGCCACGGGCATTTCCGGCATGGTCACGGCCATGGCTATGGCCACCGCCATCACATGGACTGAGACTGAGAACGGTAAGGGCTCCCTCGCGGGAGCCCTTACTTCTTTCAACGTCTTCTGAGGCGAACGTTTCCGCCCGTCGCGCGTTTGCAATCAGCATGCGCCGGGTTTCAACCGGCCACAACGGGGAAGATGGACGTAGCTGGTTTTTCGGTTTCTGCCTGCGACAGCAACGCGCCGGCACGCGTGGCATCTCACCTGTTCCCGGCGCGGGCGCTTGATCGTGAGGCTGAAGTTCAGCACAGTCGAGAAGGGCGAGGCCAGGTGACAGTGCGATCGCAGGCGATCGCCCGCAAGCGGAAGGCCCGATGATGAGTGCGCCGTTGGTCGTCGAAATTCCACATCGGCTCGGCAAGGACGAAGCCGTGCGACGCCTGAGGGGTGGGCTTGCGCGCGCGAGTTCGCAGTACGGCAATGCGCTTCAGATCCACGAGGACATCTGGTCCGGCGACCGCCTGAGTTTTCGCGTGGAGGCGCTGAAGCAAATGGTGTCCGGTACGGTCGACGTGCGCGAGGACAATGTTCGGATCGAGGTGATACTGCCCTGGCTGCTGGCGCGGATGGCGAGCGGTATCCAGTCCACCATTCGCAAAGCCGGCACGCTGATGCTGGAAAAAAAGCCGTGATATAAATCGACAAGAGCGATGCCCGTGCCGCGGGAACAAGCCGGCGTCGCGGAACGTTACTTCCTCACAATCCAACAGGGAGAAACGTGATGCCGCTCATTGCCTGGCTGCTCGGTGTTCCACTCAGTCTCGTCATCGTGCTTTGGCTCGTGGGTGTTTTCTGACGCGCCGCTGCCGATCGGACATGCGCCGTGCTTTCTCGTGAGATGAACCGCTGCGTCGGGACGAGCCTGAAATGCCATTCGACGTGCCTGGGCACGGCGAGGTGGATGAGGGCTCGCTTCGACGCCGGGCCGTCGGCTGATCCTGCACGTGCTATTTGAATTCAGAATTGACACCTGCCTGAGAGCGGTTCAACATCAGGTCGCGGTTGATACGACCTGCCGGTTGCGCCCTTCAAGGGAACGGTGAACGTATCGAGCCTTCAAGGCTTTTCCTTTGCCCGAGCGACCGGGTCAGCAACGCAACCACCTGACACTCCTGGTTCGCTCATGCAAAGGACTTGAGCACATGCGCGATTTTCGCGATGCAAAGACCATGGCGCAGACCCTCCGCGAATCCCTGGCCGGAAAATCCGTCACCGTCAGTCACAGTGAAAGCCTGGAAATGGTTTCACGGATGCTCGGCGCTGCCGACTGGAACACCCTGTCGGCCGTGTTGAAAGCCGGACGGCAAGAACCCGCGAGTCTCGCGGCGCAACCGCTTGCGGCGGCGGCAAGCTACCCGGCCATTCCATTGCGGGATCTCGTTCCCTTCCCGGCGATGATTTTCCCGCTCTTTGTGGGACGCATGAAGACCATGCGCGCCCTCGACGAGGCCTTCGAACGTCAGCGGGAGGTGGTGCTGGCTGTGCAAAAGGAAAGTGGCGTTGACGAGCCCGGATTTGACGATGTGTATGACGTCGGCGTGCTCGCCCGGCTGCTTGAGCTCGAGCGTCTGGATGATGGCACGTTGAAGGTGCTGACGCAGGCGCACCGGCGCGTCGCCATCCGCCGGTTCGTCGGCGAGACAGGCGCATACCAGGCTGAGATCGCCGACCTCAGCGAAGGGCCGATTCCCGTGGTGCCTGAACTCGTTCAAAGAATTGTCGAGCGGTTCAAGGGCTACGTCGAGACCCGCGACATTCCGCTGCGACAAACCTGGCCGCCACTTGATCAGATCCGCGATCCCGGACGAGCCGCCGATGTCATCTCTCCGCATCTGGCTGTGCCGATCAGCGACAGGCAGAGCTTGCTGGCGATCCTTGATCCCGTGGCGAGACTCGAACGGGTTGGCGCTCTTATGGATGGCGGTGCCTGACCGCCAGCAGCGAAGCTGGACCAGACCCTGGTCCGCTCAGGCGTCGGCGACCTATTGCAGCCGGCCGGGCAGGTGAAAATTGACGATGGCCTCAAGCTGGCCCGCCAGCGCCGCCACCCGTGCGTCTCGCGAGCTGCTCGCACACCTCACGAACTGGTTCACGGATTTCACCAGCGCCGCCTTCTCGTCGTCGGTTCGGGTGATGTCCGGACGGGCGAGGGTGAGGACTGTATGGCCGAGGTGGACAAGGATATCGTCGATTGTCTGGTCGAACATGGCGGCTCCGTCGGAGGGGATGCTAATCCACAGCGGCGCCAGCCGTTCCTGACGAATGGCGGCAGGGTAAAGCCGATGTTAAGCCGAAATCCTTCCGACCCTCGTCAGGCCGATCATTTGAGGCAAACCGTTTCGTTCCGGTTCGTCTCAACGGTCGCGCTACCGGCCGGAAAACAACGTCGGGCAGGTCACGAAGACGCGTTCAGCATCAATCCGGCCGGCAGCGCCGGGAAGCGCAGCTTTCCATGTGACAGCGCTCACAGTCAGCCCCCGGGTCCTCAGGCATTGTCCCCTGATCGAACTCAAACGGGGGTCCCCCATGAAAACGTTTATCGCAGCGACCTTGGTTCTCTTCTCGGTTTCCACCGCGGCCGTGGCCTTCGAGATCCCCAGTGTCGACGGGCTGGAAGGCGTCCAGCAGATGATGCAGAGCAAGACCGGAAAGCGTGGTCAGCAACGCGCGCAGCAGGGCGAAGAAGAAGGCCAGGGCCAGCAGCAGCAGGCTCGCAAGGGCGGCGCGCAGGGCATGTTGAAGGGCCTCATGAGCGGAGACACCAGCAGCCTTCAGGGCATGATGGGTTCTCTCGGCCAGTAAGCCGAACCATCAAAACGACAAAACCCCGCTCAGGCGGGGTTTTTATGTCGTCGGTAGCTATCTCGGGCCTGCGAGCACCCCATCAGCACAAGGCTCGCCGCCACCAAGGCTGCGGGGATCGCCACCAGGAAGAGAACACTGAAGCCTGTCGCGACTGTCATTGCGATGCCTCCAATCACGAATCAGTCTGTGCCTGATTCGTCAGCCTGTCCATGTCGGCGAAGCCCTTGCGTGAAAAACCTCTGCGCTCGCGGTCAATGGACGGCGAAGGCCGTCCTCAAAGTTTGACTCAAAATGCACACTTAAAAAAAACCACTCGCGCTTGCGATGATCTCGAGTGCAGACGGTTGCGATCCTCGCTGCGGCGCGGCAAGAGCGGACCGATCAGCTTCTCGATGCCGAGGCCCCCGTTCGAACGGCGTCGCTTCGCTCGCCCGTAGCCGTTCGAAGAACGGCGTCGCTTCGCTCGCCTATGGGGTGGGGCGGGGCGGGGGCGGCGATTCCAATCCGGCTAGCTCCGCCATCGCCGATCACGTCGGCGTGCCTCGTACCTTTAAAGTCGCGTGTCAACTTCGGTGCGTTAACCGGCTTGCGATCAAGGTTATCGAATAGCGAACGGCGACGCTCGAACTGGAGCGGCCTGCCACAAGACATATGTGGCTGCCCGACGTCGCGCCTGGGTTGCCACCTGAAAACTGAGGTCGGCCGTCGAACTTGCGCAGTTGCCGAAGCGCTGCCGGGCTTTGGCCGGAGCGGCGTCATCTGCCGATCAATCGGCCGCCTGCTTCGGTTGCGACACGCCTGCGCCGTCGATGGGCGGATCGCCTCCCGTGCACCTGGCGTCAACTCAACGGATACCGTGACGTCGCAATTCGGAGCGGATGCGGATTTCCGCCTGGCTCATTTTCTTGGGTTCGGAGGTCGTGACCTTCGCTGCGGGCACTGAAGCTGCGGGGGCGGGGGCAACAGGAGTGGCAACCGGCTGAGCGGTAGTTGCCGGGGCGGAAGCTGAAGTCGCCGCAACGGGAGCGGGAGCAGGGGTCGCCGCCGTTGCCGGAGCCGGAGCAGTGGTTGTGGTTGTGGTTGCAGCCGCAGGCGTCTGGTTGGGGAGCTTGATGACGCCGTGCTTGACCAGTTGCTCAAAGATCGCCTGGGCCTTGTCAGCCTTGGCCGGCGCCGGAGTCTGTGCGGCGGGCGGGGTTGCGGGCGTTGCCTGTGCAGGAACGGCCTGTGCGGTCTGTGCTGCGGGTGTGCCGGGAGCAGCAGGCACCGCGGCAGGGATACTCTCTGTCGCAGCGAGCACGAGACCGCGCGATGGTCCGGCATGAGCTGAGGTTCCAAGGAACGCGAGTGCTGCAATGAGAATGAGTTTTCGCATGTCGACTCCTTATGCTGGAGTGACATTAGCGACGCGGGCTGGACGGATATGTGAGGATCGTCACGAAACCCGCAGATGCCGCCGATTGCGAAGACGGGCATGCGGAGCGTGGCGTGCACTGCCGATGGGATCGTGTGCTATGACGCCGTCTGCAGCAAACGCAAGCGGGCAGGGTGGGAACAGCAATGCAAATCAGTTTCAGTGGCAAGCGGGTCGTCGTCGCCGGCGGCAGCAGGGGCATCGGCCGATCCATCGCGCTCGGTTTTGCCCGTGCGGGGGCGTCGGTCTCGATTTGTGCGCGGGGTCAGGCTGCGCTCGATGCGACATCCGGGGAGATCAGCGCGCTGGGTGCGAAGGCCCACGCGGCGCAATGCGATCTGGCGGACAAAAGCGCGATTGCGGCCTACATCGGCGCTGCTGCGACTTCGCTCGGCGGGATTGACGTCCTCATCAACAATGCGTCCGGGTTTGGCGGCGGCGACGATGAAGACGGCTGGAGGAAGGGGATCGATATCGATGTGATGGCCACAGTGCGTGCATCGCACGCGGCAATACCCCACATCGAGCGTAGCGGCGGTGGCGCGATCCTCAATATCTCCTCGATTTCGGGGCTTGGCGCGAGCGCCAGGTCCACGTCGTATGCGGCGGTGAAGGCGGCGGTCATCAACTACACGATGTCACAAGGGTTGATGCTTGCGCCGAAGAAGATTCGTGTGAACGCGATTGCACCCGGCTCAATCGAATTTCCCGGCGGCATGTGGGAGGAGCGAAAGACCTCCAGCCCCCAACTGTACAATTCCATCCTGAACTCGATCCCCTGGGGCCGTCTCGGCAAGCCCGAAGAGATTGCAAATGCAGCCTTGTTTCTTTGCAGCGATCAGGCGTCCTGGGTCACCGGACAGACATTGACGGTCGATGGCGGTCAAATGCTTGGCTGACCGCCGGTTGCCATGGCCAACAGGGATTTCCCGGCCTTCGGGCGGCCGGAACCCGCCCTGGCAGTCCGATTGCCTCTGAACTGTGCACGATTCTTGCTTGGCCTCTCAACGTGGATTTACCCATTGGAGAGGGCGACATGATCTACGCGGCCTATATCCCGAGCCAGGAAGACCTTGCGGCGGAGTCGGCGTTCAAGATTGCGTGGGACTACCTCCTGTGTAGTGGTTACGAGGACTGTGTGCCGCACCAGGTGGCGGTGGTCGGTTACATCAACGAGCAAATCGACCGCGGCGTGAAGCACAAGCTGATCCTGGCCAACAAGGCGATCGCCGCCTTCGAAAAGGCCAAGGCGGAATTTGCCAGCCAGGCCTCGAGCAGCCAAACCTTGGGCACCCAGGCCTTGAGCACCCAAGCCCATGGAGCGGGCGCATGATGCCGGACTGGTTGTGGGGGGTGGACAAGCACCTCAACGAGGTGGCGCTCGACGTCGCGCTGTCCGCGCTGGTGGCGGCGGGCGTTACGGAGGGGCTGCGGTTTCTGTTCGAGGCGCTCTGATTTCAGCTTCGCTGGGTCAGGCTCGTCGCCTGTTTATTTGTGAGCGGCGCTTCGTCCAGTGCTGCTCGCCGATGACTTTCGTTTTGAGCCGAGGACACTCCCTTGCCGCCCCCTCGCGCGAGCCGCCGCCGACGGGCTTGCTCGTAGCCATGCATGAGCTCATCGAGGCTGTTCGACCTGCCGACACCTCCATGGAATCTCAGGTTTCGGCGCCATAGTGTTCGCCGGCTTGTTTGCCATAGCATCGCAGAGCCTCCAGCAATCCGGAACGTAACCCTGGAAGGCGCGCTTTGGTTCCGCGAGAACACCTCACGAAAGCATATCCTGGTCCGCGAGTCGCATTGCGTTCGCCGCGACGATCTTGCGGTAGTTGTCAATGACGTGAACGGTGCTACCACCTCGCATCAGGATCAAGCTCGCCTCTGCGAGGGCGTCGAGCTTCTCGCTGATCATCAATTGCGCTTCGATGGCAGCGTTTACACCTCCCGACGCGATCTTCCTCACGCGAATATCGATGACGCTGTTCGCCTCGACCGCCAGCATCATGGCCGGATACCAAGGATAAAAGAACACTGCGCTGCCTCCTGGCAGCGGCATGCTGCAATGGGAAACGCCACTGAGCATCGATTGGTTCAATAACCCTCTCCAGGTCTTTGGAATAGTGCCACTTTTGATCTGGTCAAGCCCCTATCCGGAACCTTCTTCCTCCCGAAGCGTTTGCTCAAGGTCGAGGTGCACCATGAGACGATTTCCGATCAGCGTGATTGCGCTCTGCGTCCTCAGTGAACTGGCGTCGGCACAAACCGCAACCGTGAAGCTGACGGCTGAAGAGACGCACACCATCAAGGAAATCGTCCTGAAGGAATCCAGTGCCCCGAGGCTCGCTGCAGCGGATTACAGGATCGGCGACCAAGTGCCTCCATCCGTGACGTTGCAGACATTCCCGCAGGTGATTTCCGACAAGATATCATCCACCAGGTCGCACAGGTTCTTCGTCAGCGGCCAGAAAGTCGTCGTCGTCGACCCCAAGGATAATACGATCGCCGAGATCATTGAGTAGGCGGACGCTCCACCTTGCAGACGTCACGCGACCACGCCTCTCCGTGTTGATGTCCCGAGCGTCCTCGCAAGCGCAAGCTACGCTGCAATCTCCGGCTCGAGATCAGCGTGGTGATGTGGAATTCCTCGTCCGCAGCGCCTGCATGGCCTCGGCATGCAGGCGTCCTGGATCGGTCTGTCCGGCCGAGGCTGACTTGAGGATCGCGGCCGACAGGTCATTCATCACACCGCCGGGCAGCTTCAGGGGCAACTCCTCAAGACAAAGGTTGAGCGCCTCGCTCATCGCTGCAATCGTCTCGGGATTGAATGCGCTCGCAGCCTGCTGCACCAGGATTTCGATCGGGGGTGCTGGCGTTTTGTGTCCGGCGCTCAGCGACATCGCACCTTCAAGTGCGCGGAGATAAAGGAGAGCATTTTTGGCAATCTGTCCTTCATCACGCTCTCCGAGCCTGCATAGAACGACAATCCGCGCCGCAAGCCGGCCGCGATTGTCGGGCGTGTCGACCCGCGGGCCGTGCAGCTCGACGAAGCGATCCCACGCAATATCGAATGCCCTTGCAAGGGCGAACTCGAGTTCTGTCGAAGATGCATCCATGGTCATATTCGCAACGTCGCCCGGGTTGGGGGGCTAGCCGCCGCCCTTGATCTTGCGGCGGGTGCCTTTGTTAAACGGCGCGGCGCGCTGCGCGGTCTTGCCGTCATGACTGTACTCCCGTCCTCACGAGGAAACGGGCCACCGCTCGCGAAGTTCCGCTAGGGATGGCTCCTCAGTGGCGCTGCGGTCTCGCCCGCCTCCTGCCTGCGCCTTGGGTGGTGACCTTTTTGGCCTTGATCAGGTCAGCCGGGAGCGCCACATTCCGTCCATGAGTACGCCGCGTAATCTGGCGAACCGGATGGCGTCCCGTGCCGGGGCAGGGGCGGGCGATGGATTTCATCGCGAGACGTTCTGCCTGCCGCGCAGCCAGGCCCGGCTGAAGGCCGCGGAGCAATTCCGCAAATTTCCGAGTGCCGCCTATATGACGAAAATCGAAAGCTGGCGCGTCCTGCCCGGCGACGAGATCGAATTCACCATGCGCCGGCTCAAGAGCGCGGACTGACCCTCACGCCGGGCAACAGCTCGTGGTCTTCATTCAGGATGTCCTACGCGAAGCGTCAGCGAGCCGAGTTCAATCGTGCAGGGCGCCCGGCGGGCCTGACATTCGACTTTCCACCAGATGCCGAAGGCAAAGGCGGCGCCGATCATCGCAAGCACCACGCTCATCAGGGTCAGCATCGCCTTTGGCTTGAGTTTGCGCACGACGTGCCTGCGGTCAGTTTGCCGTGCGTTTGAACTTCGGCGCGTCGGCCGCCTGCAACGATGCGACGAACAACAAAAGACCTGCGGCTGCCAGAATGGCCCTCATCGCACACCCCCTCCCTCAACTTCGTTCGAACCGGTGCCTGACACGATCAGCTTGGCGCGTCGACGCACGTGCGGTCATCAAGTCCGCCTCATGGCATTATGACAGCAACTGGAACCCCGGCAACCGTACCGACAAGACGCGGCTTGCGAAGCCGCTGACCTATGGGTTCAGCCATCGAATGCGCTTCGATGGCACGGCGATCGTCACATTCTGCCCGATCGCGTAAAGCAAGTCGCCGGAGTGAAAAGGGACATCAATCGACAGGTCTTCCGATCCGGAGCGAACGCTGTAGCGCGCGGTCGAGCCCAGAAATTCACGAAACGTAATCGTACCTGCCATCATTGCATCGTCCGGACCGGCCGTCCCGGTCTCGATGAAGCTCGCATCCTGGGGCCGAAAAAACATCCGGCTTCCCGCGGACAGGGATGCTTCCGCCGGGATCGCAAATTTCAAGCCCGCGCGCGATTCAAACAGACGCTGCGCGCCGGCCCCGCTGATCTGCCCGTCCAGGATGTTCGCCGAGCCGAGAAAGTTCGCGACGAAAAGGCTGCGCGGATCTTCATAGAGTTCAGTCGGCGCCCCGACTTGAAGAATGACGCCATCGTTCATTACCGCGACCCGGTCGCAGATCGTGTTCGCCTCTTCCTGATCGTGGGTGACGAGGATCGTCGTCAATCCGAGTCGCTGCTGCAGTTCACGAAGCTCGCGGCGAACCTGAATCCTGAGTTTCGCATCGAGGTTCGAGAGCGGCTCGTCGAGCAGAAGAATCCTCGGCTCGATGGCCACCGTCCGTGCGAGCGCGACCCGCTGCTGTTGACCGCCTGAGAGCTGCGAAGGTCTGCGTTCGGCAAAGCCTGACATCCCGACGAGGCTGAGGGCGTCGCCCACCCGGCGCGCGATCTCGGACCTCCTGACGCGGCGTTCTTCCAGTCCGAAGGCGACATTGCGCGCCACGCTCATGTGCGGCCACAGCGCGTAGGATTGAAACACCATGCCGACGTCGCGCTTCCATGGCGGCAGGTGAGAGATTTCCTGTCCGTCGATACTGATACGCCCGGCGTCGGCGCGGGCAAAGCCCGCAATCAGGCGGAGCAGGGTGGTCTTGCCGCAGCCGGAAGGGCCAAGTAACGCGAAGAATTCACCGGGACGAACGTCGAGCCGGACCTCGTTCAGCACGCGTTGATCGCCGTAAGACAGGCTCACGCCGTCGATGGAAAGATTTGCGGCCTTTGGCAGCGGTCTGGCGGTTGCTGATTCCGCCACGGCATTGTCCATCACGGTCATGGCTTGCCTGCCTTCATGCGCTGGTCGCGTTCGACAAGAATTTGCGACAGAACGGTCGCAGCGGCAACGATGACGACGGCGATGACGCCGAGGGCCGCTCCCGGGCCGCGGCCCGCGGGAGATTGCATGAAGACGTAGAGGCCATAGGCCAGCGGCGCATCGGCATTCGATTGCACCAGCATCAACGTCGCCGAAAGCTCTACCGCTGCGGTGGCAAAGCTGGTGATGAAGCCCGCAACGAGCCCGCCGGTCATCAAGGGGATGACGATACGCCTCAGCATTCGCTGCTTGGTCGCACCGAGGTTTTCGGCGGCCTCCTCCAGTGACACCGAAACCTGTTGCAGGGCCGCATAACTGGCGCGCAACGCGTAGGGCAGACGGCGGATCGCGAGCGCCAGAACGATGATGACCCATAGCGAGGCAACGGGCGTGCCGTCCCATAGCTGGATGCCGTAGTAGGCGCGAAGGTAGCCGATGCCGAGCACAATGCCCGGTATGGCGAGTGCCGCGGACGCGATCCAGTCGAGCGCGGTGCGGCCGATCAGGCGCGTGCGCAGAACGAGATGGGCAATCGCGGTGCCCACGACGATGTCGATCAATCCGGCAAGCGATGCATAGATCAGTGTGTTCTTGATGTAGAGCGAGCTTTCCCCAAGCACGCGCGTGTAGTGGGCCAATGTGAAGGCATCCGGCAGCGGCGAGAACGACCAGACCGTGGCAAACGACAAAAGCAGCAAGCCTGCATGCGGCGCCAGCACCAGCAAAAGGATGAGCGTGATGACGCCGTAGGCGACCAGACTTTCGAAGCGGTTCAGCCCGCGTTTCGCCAGCCCGCCGCCACCGCGTTGCACGGTCGTATAATCGGTTCCGCGCGTGATGAGCGATGACATCCACATCGCCGCGACCGATGTGACGATCAAAACCACGGAAATCACGTAGCCCATCGGATCGGCGATACCGATCGATGTGACCCTTAGATAGGCCTGCGGGGCGAGCATATCCTTGACGTTAAGCAGCAACGGGGTTGCGAGATCGTCGAACACCTTGACGAAGACAAGCGATGCGCCTGCGACGTAGCCGGGCATCGCGAGCGGAAACACAATCCGCCGGAACAGGCGAAAGCCGGATGATCCGAGGTTCTGGGCGGCTTCTTCCATCGAGCGATCGATGTTGGCGAGGGCTGCGGACAGATTGATCAGGATGAACGGAAAGTAGTGGATGGCCTGCACGAACACGACGCCGTTGAGGCCTTCCATGAATGGAATCTCTGAACCCGGCCCATTCGTCGAGCAGCAGATTGAGCGAGCCGTTCCGTCCAAACAGCAATTGCAGTGCGACCGCGCCGACGAATGGCGGCATGATGAGCGGCAGGAAGCCGAGGACCTGAATGACGCTCGAACCTGAAAATTCATAGCGCGATGTCAGGTAGGCCAGCGGCAGGGCAAACGCGGACGCGACGACGACTGCCATCAGGGCGACGTAGATCGAATTCCAGAACGAACGGACGAACAGGTCGGTTCGCGCGAAATCCAGGAAGTTCACCAGCGTAAATGCGCCTGTGCCTTTCTCGGTGAAGGCAACCCAGATGACGGTCGCAACCGGCCAGATGAGGAACAGGCCGAGGAAGAGCAGGATCGCCAGCGCCAGCACGACTTCGGCCGGCCTCGCGCGCTGGCTTTTGAAGATCGTCACGGCTGCGCACGCCTGCCGTTGCGAGAGAGGCCGGCGTTCGGATTATTTGGCAAGCTTGGCTGCTTCCTCGGCTTTCGATCGCGCCTGAGTATAGCGTTCCTTGGCGAACGCAGCCCATTGTTGCTCGAGCTCGGCCTGGCGCGCACCTTTCTCCTTGGCCCCCGTGAATGCGCCGGTCGTGTCCTTCGCCGAGGCCTGGCTTGCGGAGACCGGCATTGCAGCGACGAGCGCACGCGCCTCAGCGATCAAGATTTGCGCCTTCGGATCGGCTTTTTTGGCGACGGCAGCTTCGGCCGCGGCAATCGCCTTCGTCGTCTGCTTCAACTCGCCAAGCTGGAATGTAATGAGCTGATCGAACAAAGCGTCCACGACATTGGTCCGCGCCTCGGATGTCTTGACGTCGAAGTTCACCATGGAATTCAACCGCGGATCCGTGAACGGGTTTGGATATCCCGCCGGAGCTTTCTCATAGACCGACGGGTTGACGGGCAGGCGGCGAATGCCGGGATCGAACAGGACCTGTTGCCCGGCCGGCGACAGCAGAAATTCGACGAAAGCCTCGGCCGCTGCCTTGTTCGGCGCATTGGCGACAACGCCGATATTGGCGGGCACGATTGTCGTCACCGACGGATAGACGAACCTGACCGGAAAACCGGAGGCCTGCGAGGAGAACGCGAAGAAGTCGATGACAATGCCATAGCCGACCTGCCCGGAGTTGACGGCTTCAGGCACGCCGAACGATCGTTCCGTGACATCGCGGAAGTTGCCGGCCATCGCCTTGATCGACGCCCAGCCTTTCTCCCAGCCTTCGCCCTGCAGAATGGTTTCGATCGTCAGATGCGTCGTGCCCGATCGCGATGGCGCGGCGATCGAAACATGATCGAAATAGGCGGCGCCGGCGAGATCCTGCCACTCCTTCGGCTCGGGCAGCTTGTTCGCCTTGACGTAGCGTTCGTTCCACATGATGCCGTAGCCGGAGGCCGCGAAACCGAAATAGTAACCGTCGGTATCGTTGATCGGGAAGCGGCCGAGCAGCTTGGGGATTCCGGCAGCCTTGGGCGCGTATTTCTGCAGCAGTGACTTCGATTTCAGGACTTCGAACGCGTCGGGTGCGGACGCCCAGAACAGGTCGACCTGATTGTTGGCCTTGGTCTCCTCGAGATATTTCACGCCGGCGTTGGTGTTTCGATTTTGCACATCGAGTGTGACGCCCGGGACTGTTGCTTCGAATGCCTTCTTGATGGGATCGGTCACATCCTTCGAAAACGAGGTGACGACCGTGACCTTGCCGGCCGGCGATTGCGCATGAGCGGGCGTCGCAACCGGAACGAGGGTGGCCAGGGCCAATGCAGTCAGGATCTTTCGGAGCATTGATTGTCCTCCCGGTGCCTCTCAGGAGGCAATCTGTTCCGGATCACGATAGCATCCAGGGAAAGTATCGGAAAGGTCAGCCACTTTCGGGCAGCACCGGCCGTGTATCACGACGACGTTGCAGCCTCGTCTTCGGCGATCGGCCTATTTCAGCATTCCGAACGTTCGCGGCAACCAGAGCGTCAGCTCCGGAATCAGCGTGATGGCGACAAGCGACAGCAAGAGCGGCACCAGCCAGGGCAGGATCGCCATGGTGGTCCGCTCGATCGACAGTTTTGCGATGCGCGACAGAACGAACAGCACCATGCCTAGCGGAGGGTGCAAGAGCCCGATCATCAGATTCAGCGTCATCACCACACCGAAGTGGACCGGGTCGATACCGACTTTCACGATCACCGGCATCAGGATCGGGACCAGGATGCTGATGGCGGCAACGGGTTCGAGAAAACAGCCGACCACCAGCAGCAGAATGTTGATCAGCAGCAGGATGATGTAGCGGTTGTCGGTCAGTTGCAGCAGCGCCTCGGCACCGGCCTCGGTGAGCTTGGTCGTGGTGAGCACCCAGCCGAACAGCGACGCGGCGGCGACGATCAGCAGCACGCCGGCGGTGGTCTCCACCGTGTCCATCGTCACCTTGTAGAACTGCTTCAGCGACAGCGAGCGATAGAGAATCGTGCCGAGCAGAAGCGCCCAGGTGCAGGCGGCAATCGCGGCTTCCGTCGGCGTGAACCAGCCGAACGTCATCCCGCCGACGATCAGGACCGGGGTCATCAGGGCGGGCAGGGCCGCGATGAACGTCCTGCCGAGAATCGCCCAGTCGAACGCCTGGTCCGCCCCCATATTGTATTTGCGCGCGCAGTAACTGGCGTACAGCATCATGAACAGCGTCATCACCGCGCCGGGGACGAATCCGCCGAGAAACAGCGCGCCAATCGAGACGTTGCCCATCATGCCGTAAATCACGAACGGCAACGACGGCGGGATGATGGGCCCAAGCGTTGCCGAGGCGGCCGTTACACCGACGGCGAATTCGGTGGAATAGCCGTGATCCTTCATCGCCTTGATTTCGATGGTGCCGAGTCCGGCAGCGTCGGCGATCGCCGTACCTGACATGCCGGCGAAAATCACCGAGCCGAAGATGTTCACATGCGCAAGGCCGCCGCGCATCCAGCCGCAGGTGGCGACCGCGAAGTCGTAGATTCGGTTGGTGATGCCGGCCGAATTCATCAGATTGCCGGCAAGAATAAAGAACGGTACGGCGAGTAGCGGGAAGCTGTCGAGACCGCCCGCCATGCGGTGCAGGATGACGAAATCAGGGATACCGGCAATGAAGTGGGTGTAGATCAGCGACGAACCGGCGAGCGCAATGAAAACCGGAACGCCTGCGAGCAGAACGATCAGAAACACAAAGACCATCACCGGCATGGCATGCTCGTTCAGTCCGCTTTGATCTGCTCGGTGACGTCATGGGGCTTGCGCCAGCCTTCGCGCCAGTGCTGCCGTACGACCATGATCTGGCGCAGCATCATCAGCAGGCAGCCGAAGCCGACGCCGCCATAGACGACGCTCATAGGGACCTCGAACACGGTCATCCGCTGATAGTGCATCCGCTCGATGATGGTGACCGAGAAGTAGGCGAGCAGCGCGAGAAAGCCGAGCGTGACGAAATCGACCATCGCAAGCAGCGCCGTGCGTGCCGGCCCGGGTTTCATCAAATTCGAGACGAGCTCAACCGCGATGTGGCTGTTCTTGCGGGTAACGACCGCGCCGCCGATGAAGGCGAGCCACATCAATCCATAGCGCGCGATCTCTTCGGTCCACGCCAGGCTGTCATTGAGAACATACCGCGTGAAGAATTGCAGGAAGACGATGAGCGCGAGGCTCCAGAACAGGACGAATGCGATCCAGTCTTCCGGGTGATGTTCAATGTTCACCTCTTCATCCCGGGCGACGATCAGTCGTTCTGGTTCGTCGCCCGCGCGTGGCGGTCCTTGAGGTGCAACTGCCACGATTGACGCTTACTTCAGCGCCTGGAACGCATCATACTCGGCCTTGCTCCAGCCTGCACCGGCGCTTGCGTCATTGTGCAACGGAATCGCCGCCTGGCGGAACGCCTCGCGGTCGACCGTGACCACGGTCTTGCCCAGCTTGCGCAACTCGTCAGCGGTTTTCTGTTCGGCCGCGCGGATCTGATCGGAGGCCTTTGCGGCCGCCTTTGTCAGCACATCCTCGATGACTTTCTTGTCGGCGTCGGTCATCTTCGCCCAGACGTGACTGCCGACGATCGTCAACAACGACTCGGCGATGTGGCCGGTCAGCATGATGTGGCTTTGCACTTCGTAGAATTTCTTGGCCATGATCGTCGGCAACGGATTTTCCTGGCCATCGACAGTGCCCTGCTGCAGGGCGAGATACACTTCGGCGAAGGCAATTGGTGTGGCATTGGCGCCGACCGATTTCGCCAGCATCAGATAAAGCGGCGCCGGCGGCACGCGCAGCTTCATGCCCTTCATGTCCTCGGGCTTCTTGATTTCCTTGTTGGCGGTGACCACGCGCTCGCCGTAGTAGGTGAACGCCACGATCTTGTGCCGGGTCTTGTCCTCATAACCCTTGGCGAGATCGCGGAACAACTTGCTTTCCCGATAGGCCTTCCAGTGGTTGAAGTCGCGGAACATGAACGGCGCGCCGGAGATTGACAGCGGCTTGTGGATCGAGCCCGCGAAGGACGTGCCGGTGTAGATGATGTCCACCGTGCCGAGGCCGAGGCCTTCGTTGATCTGGTTCTCGTTGCCGAGCTGCGAGGCGGGGAACACGCCGATCTCGTAGCGTCCGGCGGTGAGCTTCTTGATTTCGTCCGCCGCCCACAGCGCTTCGGTGTGATAAGGCTCGGCGATTTCGTAGACGTGAGCCCATTTGAGCTTCGTCTGCGCCGAGGCGTCGCCGGTGGCGATGAACGTGGCGGCGACGGTCGAGACGGCCAGGGACGCGGCAAACGCTAGCCGGCGCGTGCAATCCAGCATGAAATCCTCCCGATGATTTTGACGGACCCCGTTGTTCTGCTTCGGTAGCCGGGTCCGGCCGCCGCAGTTGGCAGGTTCTGGCCTGCGTCCGCGGTCGGGCCAAACTTGTACGATGACCAGACAAAAAGCAAGGCGGTCGAACCGGGTGCGGTCTTGGCCGAAAGTCGACCTCTTCCGTCGGATCGCGCCGCGTCAGACATATGTCGGATGCATTTTCGCGCGCGGCCCGGCCGCGTTGCGGCTTGAATTTTTCCGCGAATGGGTCTGAACTGAGTGAAACGGTGGCGAACCGCCGGGCGCTGTTACAAAAAATAGAACAAGGGATGCGAACCACGGAGGACCTGCCATGCGCAGCAATACGATCGACGTGAGGCCTATCGCTGGTGCGCTGGGTGCCGAGCTTCATGGCATCGACCTTGCCAACATGAGCGATGACGATTTCGCCGACATGCACGACGCCTTCCTCGCCCATCAGGTCGTCTTCTTCCGCGATCAGAAGATGACGCCGGTCGAACAGATCGGTGTGGCGCGCCGCTTCGGCGAAATTCATCTCCACCCCTATATGCAGGGCCTCCCGGACCATCCCGAGGTCCTGGAAATCGTCAAGCGCGAGGAGGACACGAAGAATTTCGGCGGCGGCTGGCACACCGACCAGGCCTTCTCGCCCCGGCCCGCGCTTTGCACGCTGCTTTACGCGAAGGAATCGCCGATCTTCGGCGGCGATACCATGTTCACCAACATGTATGCCGCCTACGAGGGTCTGTCAGACACCATGAAGCAGACGCTTGCGCCGCTGAAAGGTCTCTTTCTCGGCGATCGCGGCGCCGCGGCTGGCGGGCCGTCGCGCAAGGAGAAGTACGTCGGGGGCGCCATGAAGCCGAAGGACCCTAACGCCGATGAAGGTACCCAGGCGGAGCATCCGATTGTGCGCACGCATCCCGAGACCGGTCGCAAGTCGTTGTTCCTCTCATCGCACACGGCCAGGATCGTCGGCATGACGGACGAGGAGAGCGCGCCGATCCTCGGCTTTCTGCGGCAGCATTCGGTTCGCCCGGAATTCACCTGCCGCTTCCGCTGGGAACCCGGCTCGTTCGCGATCTGGGACGACCGCTGCACGCAACATTTTGCGATCAACGACTATCAGGGCCAGCGCCGGGTGATGCACCGGATCACCGTCAGGGGCGACGTGCCGGTTTGAGCCGGGGAGCGAACAAGGGAAGGTCAATTCCGGCGTAGGAACGCCATTGTCGGCCGCCATGCGGCCCGCAGTGACTTAGTATGCTAAGACGTTGCCCGTGATGTTCCGGCAACGCATCAAGCACACGTCCCATGTATTCGCTTCGCTCAAGGAGCTCTTGGCGAAAGCCTCGCCGCTACGCGCCGGCGATCAGCTGGCAGGTGTGGCGGCGGCCAGCGCGGAAGAGAACATTGCGGCGAAGCTGGCGCTTGCCGACGTCCCGTTGACAGCGATCCTGAACGAACCGCTGATCGCTTATGAGGACGACGAGGTTACGCGTCTCATCAGCGATACCCATGACGTTGCCGCCTTTGCTCCGGCGTCTTCCCTCACTGTCGGCGAATTCCGGGATTACCTGCTGAGCTACGACACGGATTCATCCGCGCTGAAGAAGCTGGCGCCGGGAATAACACCCGAGATGGCTGCCGCTGTCTCGAAACTGATGCGCAATCAGGATCTTGTGCTGGTGGCAAGGAAGTGCCGGGTCACGTCGGCGTTCCGCAACACGATCGGGCTTCCCGGCACGATGTCCGTCCGCTTGCAGCCAAATCATCCAACGGACGATCTTGAAGGCATCTCTGCCTCCGTTGCCGACGGCTTGATGTATGGCGCCGGCGACGCGGTAATCGGTATCAATCCCGCCTCCGACTCGCCGGCGCGCGTGCGGGATTTGCTGCTTCTGCTGGATGAGTTGATCACGCGCTTTCAGATCCCGACGCAGAGTTGTGTCCTGACTCACGTGACGACCTCGCTTGAGTTGATGGAGAAGGGAATTCCCACCGATCTGGTGTTTCAGTCGGTCGCCGGAACCGAGGCTGCCAATCGCTCGTTCGGCGTCTCACTTGCTGTTTTGCGCGAGGCCAACGACGCGGCGCGCGCGTTGAAACGCGGGACGGTCGGCCACAATGTCATGTACTTCGAAACAGGGCAGGGCTCGGCTTTGTCCGCCAATGCACATCATGGAATTGATCAGCAGACCTGCGAGGCGCGCGCCTATGCCGTTGCGCGCGCATTCCAGCCGCTGCTGGTCAATTCGGTGGTGGGTTTTATCGGCCCCGAATATCTGTACGACGGCAAGGAGATTTTGCGCGCGGCGCTTGAGGATCACTTCTGCGGCAAGCTGATGGGATTACCGATGGGCGTGGACGTTTGCTATACGAACCATGCCGAAGCCGATCAGAACGATATCGATACCATTCTGACCATGCTTGCGGCGGCCGGTGTCACTTACATCATGGGCGTGCCCGGCGGGGACGACGTCATGCTGAATTATCAGTCGACATCGTTCCATGATGCGCTGTTCGTGCGCGAGGCTTTTGGTCTGCGGCGCGCTCCCGAATTCGAGGCGTGGCTTGCGACCATGAAGATCACCGACGCTGCCGGCCGGCTGCTGCCGATCCAGCCGAGCCATCCGTTGATTGCGGGCGCATCAAGAACCGGCGTCGGTCAGCCATGAATGGTCCGCCGCGCGATCCGTGGTTCTTTCTTGCCCAGCGAACGACGGCAAGGATCGGCCGCGGCCGGACAGGAGGGTCGTTGCCGACGCGCGAGGTGCTCGCGTTCGATCTGGCACATGCGCAGGCGCGCGATGCCGTGCATGCGCGGTTCGATCGTGTCGCGCTGGCCAAAGCGCTGGCCGGATTGAATCTGGCCACAATGGATGTCGAAAGCGAAGCCACCGGGCGTCAGGCCTATCTGCGCCGGCCTGACGCCGGCCGGCGACTGAGCGAGCCCTCGGCCGCGAGGCTTTCGACGGTGGCGGGACCCGGCCGCGATCTTGCGATCATGATCGGCGGCGGCCTGTCGGCGGTCGCGGTGGAGGCCTATGCGGTCGACCTGATCGCGGCGTTCCTGCCCGGGCCGAGGCGGCTGGGGCTGACGATCGGCCCGATCATCCTGGCGGAGGGCGCGCGGGTGGCGTTGGGCGACGCCGTCGGGGCGGCGCTGAAAGCGCGCCTGTCGATTGTGCTGATTGGTGAAAGGCCGGGCCTTTCCGCGGTGGACAGCCTCGGGGTTTACCTGACCTACGACCCGAAACCGGGGCGTAGCGATGCCGAACGCAATTGCATCTCGAACATTCGGTCCGGCGGACTTTCGCCGTCGCATGCTGCGGTGAAGCTCAACTGGCTCATCGACGCCGCATTTCAGCGAGGCTTGACCGGGGTCGCATTGAAGGACGAAAGCGATGCGACCCTGACGGGAACAGATTTGTATGAAAAGCTCTGACGACGTCTTCGCCGGCGGCAGAACCGCCCAGATGGCATGACGTTCGCGCAGCAGCGTGTTATCCTGCCGTCGACCAACGCAGGTCGAGTCGATAACCAGGGAGGACGCGATGGCGAAAGGTCAGATGAAGAGCAACAAGGAAGCGAAGAAGCCCAAGGCAGACAAGCCAAAGGGCGGCGGTTCGGCTTACAAGCAGGCGCAAGGCAAAGGCGGCCCGGCCCCCAACCCGTTTCCCAACAAGAAATAGCTACGCGGCCAATACGCTGAGGCCGAACGCCTGCCGGGCGATGTTGCATTCGCTGTCGCCGGGCAGGCAGGTGCGGCAAACGTCAGGCCTTGCCGCATAGATGGAACAGCCTGTCGCTGTTCCAACCTTGCCGGTGAGCGCCGAGCATCGATTGCCGGTACAATGCATTCCGGCGTGATCCGCCCGGATGAACGCCGCGGGAATCGCCGCGATGTCGTGCTCGGTGTCAGTGGTGAACAGCGGCCAGCTGTCCGAGAAAGAACAACACGCGCCGCATGCACGGCACGGGTCGGCTGGATTGTCGGGCATTTGTGCCGTTTAGAACATGGGCCTCACTGTGACAAGACGCATCGTCGTCGCGGCATGACTGACTTGCCGTCAGCCGCTGTTGCGCAGCCCGGCGGAGATTCCGTTGATCGTGAGTTGCACGCCGCGCAGCACCTGTTCGCTCGGCTGCTCGCGATGCGCCTTCAGGAGTTCGACCTGCACGTGGTTCAGCGGGTCGAGATAGGGAAAGCGGTTCCTGATCGATCGCTCGAGCTGCGGATTTCCCTGTAGCAAACGCTCCTGGCCGGTCACGTCCAGCAACGCCTCGATCGAGGCGTGCCATTCGCTGCGAATTTGCGCGAAAATCTTCTGACGAAGCGCCTCGTCCTCGACGAGATCGGCGTAGCGTGAGGCGATGGCGATATTGCTCTTGGCAAGCACCATGTCCATGTTCGACAGAAGGCTGCGAAAGAACGGCCATTCGCGGTAGACCTCGCGGAGAAACGCGAGGCCCTTGTCGGGATTTTTCGCAAGCCACGATTCGACTGCGCTGCCGAAACCGTACCAGCCGGGCAGCATCAATCGGCACTGCGCCCAGCTGAACACCCAGGGGATTGCCCGCAGATCCTCGATCCGCCGCGCTGTTGTCCGCGACGCCGGCCGGCTGCCGATATTCAGCGACGCGATTTCGTTGATCACCGTGGACGACCAGAAATAGTCGACAAAGCCGTCCGTTTCATAGACGAGCTTGCGATAGGCGGCGTAGGCGAAGGCCGATAATTCCTCCATTGCCTGGAGATACTCGGCCTTCAGCGCACTTTGCTTCGGTTGCAGCAGACTCGCCTCAAGCGTTGCCGCGGCAAGAATCTCCAGATTGTTGCGGCCGACCTCCGCGTGGGAATACTTGCTCGAGATGATCTCGCCCTGTTCGGTAATTCGAATCTGGCCGTTCACGGCGCCATTGGGCTGCGCCAGAATGGCGTCATAGCTCGGCCCGCCGCCGCGCCCGACCGATCCGCCGCGGCCGTGAAACAGCCGCAAGCGCACGTCGTGCCGCTGAAACACGTCGATGAGACTGATCTCGGCTTTGTAAAGCTCCCAGCCCGAGGTGATGAACCCGCCATCCTTGTTGCTGTCGGAATAACCGAGCATCACCTCCTGGATATTGCCGCGACTGCTCACAAGCCGCCGGTACGCAGGCAAGGACAGCAGCTGGTCCATGATCGACGCCGCGCGTTGCAGATCGTCGATCGTCTCGAACAACGGTACGATATTCAACCGGCTGGTGCCTTCGGCGTCGACGCGGCCGGATTCCTTGAGCAGCAGCGCGACTTCCAGCAGGTCGGATGCGCCCCGGGTCATGGAAATAATGCATTGGGAGACCGCGCCCTCGCCAAACGCGGCATGGACGTCCGCGACCGCGCGAAACACCGCCAGTTCCTTGGTGGTCTCGTCGCTATAGGTCTGAAACGGTGATACGATCGGACGGTGTGACGCGATCTCGCGGCTCAGAAGTTCGACGCGTTCGTCCTCGGTCAAATCCCGATAGGCCTTGCTGATGCCTGCGACACCGAGCAATTCGG
Organism: uncultured Alphaproteobacteria bacterium; assembly: GCA_963774995.1. Lineage (GTDB taxonomy): Bacteria > Pseudomonadota > Alphaproteobacteria > Rhizobiales > Xanthobacteraceae > P52-10. The sequence continues at coordinate 125,320 of CAVZHJ010000006.1, read as the reverse complement.
CGACGGTGCGCTCGTGCACCGCGGAGTTCTGCCGGATATCGAGGGTGGTCATGTGGAAGCCGAAGCAGTCCACGGCCCGCCGCAACGATCGCAAACGGCCGCGCGCAATCACATCGCATTGCGTTGCGACCAGCGAACGGCTCAAGACGTCGAGATCGGCGCAGAATTCGTCCGAGCTGGAGTAGGGCGAGCTCTTGATGACGGGCCTTTTCCCGACCCCGATATCGAATGTCGCGGCCGTCGCCGCCACCCGCGCATAGATCCAGCTGATCGCGAGCCTGTACGGCTCATCGGCGCGATGCGGCGTCGCGGCGGCGATCTGTGTTGCCAGTTGCCGCAAATCCTCGGTGACGTCGGCGAGATTGCCCGCCAGCGACAGCTCGGCGCCCAGCGTGTCGAGTTCCTCCAGATAGAACCGCATGATCCGCCGACTTTGCAACTGAAGCGCGTTGCGCAAGACCGTCGCAGTGACAAACGGATTGCCGTCCCGGTCGCCGCCGATCCAGCTCCCCATCCGGAGAAACGACGGCAACGCGTGGTTCGGCGGCGCGCCGCCGTCCGACAGCAGATCGTCGAGCGCACAATGCAGCCGCGGCACCTCGCGCAGGAACGTGTGATCGTAGAACGACAGTCCGTTGGCAACCTCGTCGAGCACCGTGAGCTTGTTGCGCCGGAGAAGGTTGGTCTTCCAGAGCGTGAGTACGGCGCGCCGCAGTTGCTCCTCGTCCGCCTCGAACTCGACCGCCGTGAGCTTCATGCGTTCACGCCGGTCGACGAGGCCGGCAATTTCCATTTCGCGGTCGATCGTGCTCTTTCGGCGCACTTCCGTCGGATGCGCGGTCAGAACCGGGCTGACCAGCGCCTCGCTGAAGAAGCGGCGCAAATCGTCGTCGGAAATGCCGGCCGCGCGTGCACGCGCAATCGCGGCAGAAAGTGTTTCAGGCGACGTCGCGCCGCCTTCGAGGGTCTTTTCCCGCGTCCGGCGGATGTTGTTCTGGTCTTCGGCGATGTTTGCAAGATGCGAGAAATAGCTGAACGCGCGGACGATATGTAACGTGTCGTCGATCGAGAGGCTGTCGAGGATCGCTTCAAGCTCGTGCCTTGCCGGTCTGTCGTCGTCGCGATGAAACCTGATCGAGGTCTGGCGGATTTTCTCGACCAGATCGAATACCGCGACCCCTTCCTGGTCACGGACGGTGTCGCCGAGAATCCGCCCCAGCAGCCGGATATCCGCGCGCAGCAGCGCGTCTTGGGCCGCTGGCGATCCAGAGTCGTTGTTCATTGTCCGTCCGCTCACTGACCGGTTCAGTTGGCCGACCGAAGCTTAGTGAGATTGGCCGCAGCGTCGAGCATAATAAATATGCGGGGAGGGCGCGAGGCTTCAGCACAGCCCCTGCGGAGGCATCAAAAGCCCTTGGCAGCTGCCGGCGGTTGCATGGTAGGCTTTCAAAAAACAAAAGCGGGGGGCCACACCACATGAAGCTGGAAGGAAAAGTCGCGCTCGTCACCGGTTCAACGGGCGGCATCGGGCGGGCGATCGCGAAAGCGCTTGCGCGGGACGGCGCATCGATCATCGTTCATGGTCTTGGCGATCCGGTAAAGACGGAACGCTTTCGCGCCTCGCTCGAGGCGGAGGCCGGCGTTCGGGTCGTTAACGTCGACGCCAACCTGGAGGACCCGAAGGCCGCGGTCCACCTGATCGAAGCCGCCACCGAAAGCCTCGGCAGGATCGATATTCTCGTCAACAATGCGGGCATGGTCTATGGCGGGCCGATCGAGACGCACCCGCCGGAGACTTGGGATGCGGTGATGGCGGTCAACCTGTCCGCGCCGTTCCACACGATCCGGACGGTGCTGCCGCAGATGCGCGCGCGGAACTGGGGACGCATCGTCAACATCTCGTCGGCCTACGGTCTGGTTGGCGGCGTCGACCGCTCATCCTACATCGCCTCGAAGTTCGGCCTCATCGGTCTGACCAAGGCGGTGGCGATGGAGACGGCGGAGACCGCGATCACCTGCAACGCGATCTGCCCCGGATTTGTGCTTGCCCCGCATCTGAAGAAGAGAATCCAGGCGCTGGCGTCCGAGAAGTCGATCTCGCTGGAGGCGGCAGAAGCAGAGGTCGTGACGGACTTCATGCCGGGCGGCAAGGCGCTCACGCCGGAACAGATCGCCGAGGTGGCAGCGTTCCTCTGCTCCGATGCGGCGTGCGAAATCCGCGGTGCGAGCTGGTCGGTCGATGGCGGATGGACGGCGCACTAAACGAACGGACGCGGGCGGCGCGCGCGACTGGCATGCGTGCTGCGTGAATTGCATACGGCCGATTTGTATGGCGATCGTGCATTCCTTCCCGACGCTTTCCGCCCAGTGAAACGGTAGAATTCTCTGATTGTCGCGCGGCGTTTGCTGCGTCTAGGCTCGCTGAAAGTCAGGGAGCGAGCGTGGCTTACAAGAATCGTGTCCGATATCTGATTGCCGCAGGTTTGGCCGCTTTGCCTGGGTGGGCGGTTGCAGCGGAATGTCCGGCGGGCTTTCCTGCCAAGCCTCTCAATTTTCTTGTCGGATTTGGCCCGGGCGGCGGCACCGACCTGATCGCACGCTCGATCGCGTCGGCGATCGAGCAGAAGAACGGCTGGAAAATTATCATCGAGAACAAGCCAGGCGCCGGCGGCGGCACTTTGGCGATGGGACTGAAGACGGCGTCACCCGACGGCTATGCGGTGGGCGTCGCCGCCACGGATTCGGTCGCACTGGTGCCGTTCACGAACCCGGACACCCGCTTCTCCTACTCGGATTTTGATTACCCCGCGTCGGCCATGCAGATAGCCTTCGGCCTTGTGGCGTCAGCCGATCGGCCTTTCGGCACGCTCGAAGAGTTTATCGCGTACACCAGGTCCAGGGGCCGGTCGACGATCTCGACATCGGGCATCGGGCACGACTTGATCGTCAGGAAGATCGCCGAGCATTTCGGCGTGAATATTGTTCCGATCGCCGGCTCCGGCGCGGCGGAAGCGATGAGAGACGCGCTCGGTGGTCACGTCGATGCGACGCTGCAGGGCACCTTGCATGTCGAACAGATCAAGACCGGCAAGATGCGACAACTCGCCTCGGCGATCGATCGACGGGTCGACTATGCGCCGGATTCCAAAACGCTGCGCGAGAGCGGCGTCAATGTCACGGTCAACTCGCACACGATATTCATGATGCCGAAAGGCGTTCCGAAGCCGATCAAGACGTGTCTCGAACAGGTGCTTGATGAGGCGGTGAAATCGCCGATCTATGCGGGCCTGATGGTCAAGCTGCAGAACCAGGCGCTGAATTTGGGACCGGACGGCACCTATCGGCTGATCGAGCGCGTGTGGGCCGAATACAAGGAATTCCTGAAGAAATAGCCAGGCGAAGGTTGCGCGGGCGAAGACGGCATCAGCTGCCGCTTTCACCACGCCGCGCATCTTTGCGACAGGGGACGGATGGCGCGGCGATGAGCGTTAATGTCAAGGATATCGGCGCCGGGGCCTTCTTCATCGCGGTCGGGCTGGTGTACGGCAGCATCGCCTACACGTCGCTGCCGATCGGTGAAGCCTTGAGCATGGGGCCGGGCTATTTCCCGATATTGCTGTCCGGCATTCTCGTGGTGATCGGACTCGTCGCGCTCGGTCAGGGCATCTTCATCCATCCGGGTGCAGCAATCGGCACTATTTCCTGGCGCGGCATCGCCATGATATCGGCGGCGTTGATCCTGTTTGCGGCGCTGTTGCGGTCGCTCGGCCTGCCTTTGACCATTTTCATCACTGCCTTCGTGTCGAGCCGTGCATCGCCCGGGATATCGTTGCGGCGTGGAGTTGCGATCGGCGCCGGCGTTGCTGCGCTCACGACAATCGTCTTTGTCTTCGGAGTCAGGATGCCGCTACCGCTGTTCGGCACCTGGTTCGGCGGCTAGGGGCTGTCATGGATGTGCTTTCCAATCTCGTGCTCGGATTTGCGGTCGCGACCGAGCCGATGAAATCTTGCGCTGTGCCTCGTCGGCGTTTTCCTCGGAACGGTCATCGGTGTGCTGCCCGGCATCGGGCCCGTCGCCACGATCGCGATGCTGCTGCCGCTGACGTTCACCCTCGCACCGGTCGGATCGCTGATCATGCTGGCCGGCATTTTCTACGGCGCCCAGTATGGCGGCTCGACGACCGCCATCCTCGTCAATCTTCCGGGCGAGGCGTCATCGACCGTGACGATGCTTGACGGTCACCAGATGGCGCTGAAGGGCAGGGCGGGTCCGGCGCTCGCCGCAGCCGCGATTCGGGTCGTTCTTCGCCGGAACCGTATCGACCATTCTTGTGGCGCTGGTGGCGCTGCCGCTGACGGCGCTTGCGCTCAAATTCGGTCCGCCGGAATACTTCGCGCTGATGGTGGTCGGGCTGATCTCGGCGATGGCGCTCGCCTCCGGCTCGGCGGTGAAAGCGCTCGGAATGGTTTGCTTCGGTTTGCTGCTCGGCCTGACCGGCGTCGATACCTATACGAGCTTGCCGCGCTTCACGTTCGGACGGCCGGAACTCAGCGACGGCATCGACTTCGTGGCGATGGCGGTGGGCGTGTTCGGCATCGGCGAGATATTGCGCAACCTCGAGCAGTCCGACGGCCGCAAGCCGATTGTCGCGAAGTTTTCCAGCCTCTGGCCGTCGCGCGAAGATCTGCGGCGGATCATCGGCCCGATCCTTCGCGGGACGGGGATCGGCGCATTCGTCGGCATCCTGCCGGGCAGCGGCGCGCTGCTTGCGGCCTTCATTTCCTACAATATCGAGAAGAAGCTTTCGCCAAACGCCGCCGAATTCGGCAAGGGAGCGATCGAGGGTGTGGCGGCGCCGGAATCGGCCAACAACGCCAGCGCGCAGACGTCCTTCATCCCGATGCTGTCGCTCGGCCTGCCGGCGGGACCCGTGATGGCGCTGATGATCGGCGCAATGACGATCCAGGGGATTTCGCCCGGTCCGAACGTCATCAGCAAGAATCCGGACCTGTTCTGGGGGCTGATCGTTTCGATGTGGATCGGCAACGCGATGCTGGTGATCCTGAACCTGCCATTGATCGGGATCTGGGCGTCGCTCCTGAAGGTGCCTTACACGATCCTCTATCCCGCCATCATCGCGTTCTGCTGCATCGGCGTTTACGCCACCGCGGGCGACACGTTCTTCATCTACGGCCTCTTGCTGGCCGGGCTATTGGGGTATGCCCTTGTCAAGCTGGACTGCGAATGGGCGCCGTTCGTGCTGGGCTTCGTGCTCGGGCCGCAGCTGGAGCATCACCTGCGGCGCAGCCTGCTGATCTCGGGCGGCGATCCGAGCATCTTTGTCACCCGGCCGATCAGCGCGACTTTGCTGATCCTCGCGCTGATCGCCTTCATTGCGATGGTGCTGCCATCGATCGCCAGAAAGCGACAGGAGATTTTTGTCGAGACGAGTTGACCGGGCAGGCTTGCTGACCATGCCGCCTGTCAGGCGGAGTGAAGAAAAGGGAGGATGAGCGTGGATCTGCGCGTGTTTGGTGTTCATACGGTGCTTGAACTGGCGCCGGTGCTGCTGGCGGTCGACCGGTTGTCGGGCGGCAAGGCGCGGGTGTCGAACGGCGGCGTGGCTCATCTCGGCGGCGTCGGACGTCCGCAGCAAGCGCCCGTTGGCGCATCGCGGCCGATCAACAGCGCGCCGCCGCTGCAAGGATCGGGCGAGGCCGATGTGGCAACGAACGCCGAGACGCAGGCGCTGCGGCTGTCGGTCGAGCGGCCGGATCTGCGGATCGTCATGACCGTGTCCGAAGGTCTCTACCGGATTGTCGCGCGGCGCTCGGCCGGCATTGCATCCATTGCCGATCTTGCCGGCAAGCGGGTCGGCACCTTCCCATGGACGTCCGCAGCCTACTATCTCCATAAGGAGTTGCGTAACGCCGGACTGCATGACGACGCCGTCGATATCCGTGGCATTTCACCCCCGGGCGAATTGTCGAAAGCCCTGATCGGCGGCGCCGTCGATGCGATCGCGATCTGGGAGCCGGCGGCGCAGGAGGCGTTCGATGCATTGGGCGCCGATGCCATCTCGCTCAAGACACCGGGTCTGTACCGGGAGCTGTTCAATCTGAACACCACGGCGGACAAGCTCGCCGACCCGGCCAAGCGGCAACAGATCGTTGAACTTGTCCGGGCAGTCGTGGCCGCGTGCAAGGACATCACGGACCGTGCCGAGGCCGTCTGGCCGTTGACGGAACGAACGACCGGCTTTCGCCCCGAGTTGATCCGGGCGTCGTGGCCGCATCACAGGTTCATCGGCACGATGCCGACCGATCTGCTCGACGTCATGGTTGAAGAGGAAGCGTGGAGCGCCCGGGAACGCAACCGCGTACCGCGTCCGCGCGAGGTGCTTGCGAAGCTGATCGACGGCAGCGTGCTGCGGGAGGCTATGAAATCGGACTCCGTCATTCCGGGGTGGCGCGCGTGAATGCCGTCTCCGTCATTCCGGGGCGCGAGCAAGGCGAGCGAGCCCGGAAACCATACCCCTTTGTTGGTGTTGGCACTCTGCGTTAGTCTCCCGCGATCATCTCAGCATACCAGGTTGACACAGGGGTATGGATTCCGGGCTCGGCCCTTCGGGCCGCCCCGGAATGACAGGAAGTAATGCACAGGATTCGCACAGCTCTTATTTCTGATTTTCCGAATAATTTCTTGACGTGCGGTGCCTCCCGGAATATCTATTGGCCATCCCGCTCCGGCCAAAGAGGTGCGCCGGTTTCATCATCGGCGCAGGAGCGGGATGCGACGGACCCGTCGCGTCTGTGGGCCTTTCGTGCGGGGGCGTGCCGTGAGGCGCGCCTTCTGCAAAGTAGTGAAAGGACGATGACCCGCAGACGGGGTGGGCGGCCCAAGGACCCAGCAATGCGGCGATGCCCAGCATTCAGTCAAGGCGCCAGGCGGCGTGGCGCCGCTGGGAGTTGCAAGCCGGTCAAAACCGTCGCGTGCGGAACGCAGGCGCTTCCTGCGTCCGAGGCTGCTGTTTGCCGTGTGCTGTTCCAACAGCACACGGTGTCATGTGCCTGGAAAGCACATGATGCCACGTGGTCACCCACGTGGCGCCGCGGGCGCGGTGAAACGCCCTGTGTTCCGCACGCCCCTTCGGGGGAGATGAGGAAGGCAATCGAGTTTGAAGACCGGCACGCCCTGGGGCCGGACTGAACACGGGGCGATGACGCGCGTCTGGGGTTTACTGCGCGCGTGCCCGGCCAACGGGTCCGGCCAACGGCCGGCCCGACGGTAAACTCCGCCCGAAGGGCGAAGCCGGGGCTGTTTGACAATTAAATCTGCTGGTCGCGAACGCAGCCGCATTGCGCCTTGGATCATGCCCCCGACAAACCCTAACCCGCCAATCTCATCGGACCGTCGGGGAGCGTCGCGAGGCGGCTGGAAATTTTCACGGCAATGTCCTTGACCTCGTCGAGATGGTCCTTGATGGCCTGCTCGGGCTTCATGGCGGATGAGATAAAGGTCAGTCCGACAGTCGCAATCACGCGCGGGCCGTCGAAGATGGGGACCGCCAGCGTATTTGAAACGGGCCGGAATTCCGGATGCCGCATGGCGTAGCCGCTGGCGCGGATCTTCGCCAGAACCTGGCGGATGGCCTCAAGGTTTTGCGCCGGTAAATCTTCCGGCTCGGGCGAGGCGCGCAAGGCGTTGAGGATATGTTCGCGCTCGTCGTCGTCGCAGAAAGCGAGAAACGCCCGGCCAAGCGCCCTGGTGACGAGGCTCAGCCGCATATTGATCGACGAGTGGAGAAGCGAGAGCGGGGAGAGCGGAACCGTGCTGTATCTGATGATCGCGGCATTGTTGTCGGGGACCGCAACCGCCATCGGCCACTTGACCCGTCGGGTCATGGCATCGAGCAGCGGCGCTGCCGCTTCGACGATTCTTGGCTCGCTGTGATAGCCGACCGACAGCGACTGGACTTGCGAGGTCAGGTAGTAGGCACCGTGCTTTGGCGCATGACAGACCAGCCCCTTCATCACGAACGTCCGCAGCAGCCGCACGATTGACGGTTTTGGTATGCCCGTCTGAACGTGCAGATCATCGACCGAGGAGACAGGCTGGCGGTTCAACGCCTGAAGCAGATCGATCGCGCGCGTGACCGAACGAATTGCAGATGATGCCATGGCCTCCCCGCTGCCCAGTCACCGCTCGCTTCGACGCTCGGCGTCATACCCGGGTACGGGTATCGGCGGTCAGATGGTCTGCAAACCTATCGCATCGGCGGGTGGAAAGGCAGTCCTACCGCATTGCATCATCAATGCCGTCGACAGCCTGGATCGCTGCGCCAGCGTTGCCACGGCACATCATGATGCGATCGTTTTTGTTTCGCCGGCTCGTTTAAAGGGTTGCTGCATCTCGATGATCGGGCCGGGCGCGGCATACTGCATCCCGCCGAGGCGGGTGAGCGGCCGCGCCTTCACCGTATCGAAACGCCCCGCATCGTCGAGATACTGGTCCTGGATGTGAAGACCGACCACACGGCCGAACACCACGTTGCTTGCGGTCTCGCCTTTTCCTTCCGGCGCGATCTCGACAATTCGCAAGACGCGGCACTCGAGGTTCGCCGGCGATGCCGCTACCCGGGGCGGCCAGACCTTGATGCTGGCTGCCTTCTCCAGCCCGGCGAGCTCAAATTCGTCGATGCCATGAGGGGCGGCCGTTGACGTCATGTTCATCGCCTCGCGCAGCTCATAGCTGACGAGGTTGAAGACGAATTCGCCGGTCGCGCGGACATTGGCAAGGGTGTCCTTCTCGACCCGGTCCTCGGGCGAATTGCACGAAAAGATCAGCACCGGTGGCGCGGTCGAGACAATATTGAAATGCGAAAACGGGGCCAGATTCACCTGCCCGGCAGGACTGATCGAACTGATCCATCCGATCGGTCGCGGCGCCACGATCGCGTTGAAAATGGATCTCTTGAGATCCTGGGATGTTTCGGGATCGATGAACATCGAGACGCCTTCAACCGGTGGTCGGGGTGTCATCCCGAAACAAGGGAGTGATCGTTCGCGACCGGTACTTCCACGTTCCGTCGCTGTCGCGCACAAGGTGGTCGACGACATCAGCGATCATGATGGCGGGCTTTGACGGCAGAATCGGATCGCCGTCTGCTGCGTGCAAGGTCAGAACCCAGACGGCCGTCGCGCTGCTGGCGTCATTCACCGCGACGTGGAGATTGCTGATGAGGTGCCGCGCCACGCGCGCGCCTCGGTCGTGTCGTCCGGTGTAGAATTCCTTGATTGCATCCTGGCCGCTGCGTGTACGCAGGCTCGTCGTGTAGGAGCCGTCGGCCGTGTAGTCATTGTGCGCGTTCCGGCCCCAGTTCCGGTCGACGTCATGCCAATGGCGCGCGAGCAGGTCCGATATTTCCTGAACGATGAGATGGCGTTCGTTCGTCGTCATGTTTCACCAGATTGTCACGACGGCATGCCGCTCGCCGCCGCCCCCTTTTACCGGCTTATAGGGTGCGAGCTTTGGGACTTCCCGGTGATTTTTTCGATATTTCGCGCCGTGGAATTCACCGGCTGGCGATTGCCGGCGTTGTCCGCGATAGTCCAGCTCCCAAGGAGAACCAGGCGTGAAGCCTGGAACCATCGTCGCTGAAGAGGAACGCAGCATGAAGATCCATTTGCGCGCCTGTCGGACACGGCTACGGCTTCCTGCAATGGCGTTCCTGCTTTTGCAGCCGCTGCTGATCGGCACGCCCGCGCAGGCGCAAGGCTGGCCCGAACGGCCGGTGAAGCTGATCGTGCCGCATTCGGCAGGGGGCGCGCCGGACGTGCTGAGCCGGATGTTCGCGAAGGTGCTCGGCGAGAAGCTCGGCCAGCCTTTCGTGGTCGACAACAGGGTCGGTGCGAACGGCAATATCGGCGCGGGCTCGGCGGCAACTGCTGTGCCCGACGGCTACACACTGCTGTTCACGACCACCGGTCCGCTCTCCTACAACAAGGTGACGTACAAGGCGTCCACCACGTTCGACCCGGGAAAGGATTTCACGCCGATCATCGAGGTGGCCAGACTGCCGCTGATCATTGCGGCCAATTCGACGCTGCCGGTAAAGACCTTGCCGGAACTGGTGGCCTACGCGAAGGCGAACCCGGGCAGGGTCACGGCCGCGTCTCCGGGCAACGGTTCGATGGGGCACATGACGGCCGACCTCGTGCAGACAGGCCTTGGTGTGCAGATGCTGCATGTGCCGTATCGCGGCTCGGCTCCGGCCATGAACGATCTGATCAGCGGCCAGGTCAATATCTGCTTCGATCTCGCCTCGACCTACGCCGAGCAGGTGAAGGCAGGCACGCTGCGGGCGCTGGCGATCACCACGCCGAAGCGCTGGCCGATGTTGCCCGACGTGCCCACGTTGTCCGAACTTGGCATGCCGAATTTCGACGCGACCGGCTGGATCGCCATTGTTGGCCCAGCGGGACTGCCTGCGGACATCGTCGCCAAGGTCAACAAGGTCGCCAACGACTTTATCGCCAGCAAGGAAGGCATCCAGGCGATGGACAAACTCGGCATGGTGCCGGCGGGCGGAACGCCGGAACAGCTCCGCGCATTCATGGCTTCCGAGCTTGTCAAATGGACGCCCGCGGCCGAAAAGGTCAAGCCGGACTGATTTACGGCGCGGTGGACATGGATGGCTGAGGCAAAACAAGGTTCGGGCGAAGGCCCGCTCGTCGACACGCACGCGCATGCGTACACCCTCGACATGCCGCTGAGCCCGACGGCCTGGCACCGGCCGCCGCATGACGCGCCGATCGAGAACTATATCCAGCAACTGGACGCGCACGGCATCACCCATGCGGTGCTTGCCGGCGCCAGCATCTATGGCGACTACAACGACTACCACATCGCAGCGCTTCGCAAGTATCCGCGCCTGCGCGCCACGGTGATCCTCAATAATCCGGCGACCGACCGCTACATCCTTGAGATGATGAAGGCCGACGGCGTCGTCGGCGTGCGCTTCCAGCGGCGCAACGTGGCGGACCCGCCCGATCTGTCGTCACCCGAATACAAGCTGCTGCTGCGCCGGATCGCCGATCTCGACTGGCATGTGCATATCCTCGAGAACGACGGCGAGCGGATCATCAAGCCGATTGCCGATCTTGAAGCCGCCGGCGTCAAACTGGTGATCGACCATCTCGGGCGTCCCGATCAGACCAAGGGCGTCAACTGCGAAGGCTTCAAGGCTGTGCTGCGCTCGGTCGGAAAGGGCAACACCTGGGTGAAGCTCTCGGCCGGCTATCGTCAGAACTCGCGCGAGGCAGCCAGGGCACTCGCCGGCGCGCTTCTGAAGACGGCGGGACCCGAGCGCCTTTTCTGGGGCAGCGACTGGCCGTTTGCTGCGTATGAGGACAAGGTCACCTACGCCGATACCGTCCGGGACTTCTTTGACTGGATTCCCGATCCCGTCGCGCGCCGCAAGATCGGCGGCGAAACAGCATTCCGATTCTATTTCGGCTGACAGGTCCGGAGCGCCCGGAAGCGTTGGAGCAGGGGATCGCGCCTGCCACGGGCCAGAAGACCCGTTTGCCTATGCCCAGCCCCGGTTTTCGGCCATAGTAATGCGTGTGTTGAGAGTCCGGCCTCAACTTCGCCGCAGCGTTGGTCATCCATAGGGCAAGGCACAGAATTTGCTGGCCGAGAGCAGACAGGCCGCTTGCGACTGTCCTGACAACGAGACGGTCGTTGGGGCCGGGGAAAAGCAGATCGTGCTCTGTTTGTTGATGAAAGGGTTCGCGGAATGTCCGGCGGCAGTCGATTGCCGCGCCGTTTTCAGCTGATTCTGATCAAGCCGTCGCACTATGACGACGATGGCTATCTGATCCGCTGGTGGCGCGCGATGAGCCCGTCCAACTCACTTGCCTCGGTTTACGGCATCGCGGCCGATTGCGTCGAACGGCAGGTGCTGGGTCCGGATGTTACCATCGACATCTCGGTGATGGATGAGACCAACACGCGGATCGACACGGCCGCACTGGTCGAACGCCTTCAACGTCACGATAATTTTGGCTGCATCGCCCTGATCGGAGTGCAATCGAACCAGTATCCCCGCGCGCTGGATCTGGCGCGGCCGTTTCGCGACGCCGGCATCCCGGTCGCGATCGGCGGCTTTCACGTCTCGGGATGCCTGTCGATGCTCGACAAGGATGCGGTCGATCTCGCTGCCTGCCGCGACATGGGTGTTGCCATGTTCGCCGGCGAAGCCGAGGGCCGGCTCGATATCCTCTTGCAGGATGCTGCCGCGGGCGAGCTCAAGCCCGTCTACAATTTCATGAAGGACCTGCCGTCGATCGAAGGCGAGCCGGCGCCGTTCCTGCCCAAGCGATATGTCATGCGCACGCTCGGTCAGAGCGCGAGTTTCGATGCCGGACGCGGTTGTCCGTATCAATGCTCGTTCTGCACCATCATCAACGTGCAAGGCCGCAAGTCGCGATACCGCTCGCCGGACGATATCGAACAGCTCGTCAGGCTGAATTTTGCGCAGGGCGTCAGCAGCTTCTTTATCACCGACGATAACTTTGCCCGCAACAAGGAATGGGAGCGGATCTTCGACCGGCTGATCGAGCTACGCGAGAACGACGGCATACCGATCCGCCTGCTCATTCAGGTCGATACGCTCTGCCACAAGATTCCGAACTTCATCGAGAAGGCGAAGCGGGCCGGCGTCACGAAGGTTTTCATCGGGCTCGAAAATATCAATCCGGACAATCTGGCTGCGGCGAAGAAGCGCCAGAACAAGATCACCGAGTACCGCAAGATGCTGCTCGCCTGGAAGGCGCAGGGCATCATTACCTTCGCGGGCTATATTCTCGGCTTTCCGGCAGACACACCGGCGACGATCAGGCGCGATATCGCCATCATCCAGCAGGAACTGCCGGTCGATATGCTGGAGTTCTTCTGCCTGACGCCGCTGCCTGGATCGGAGGATCACCAGACCTTGTGGAAGAAAGGCGTCGCAATGAGCGACGATCTCAATATCTACGACACCGAACACGTCTGCACCGCTCATTCGAACATGAGTGCGGGAGAATGGCACGACATCTACCATGAAGCGTGGTCTCTCTATTATACGCCAGAGCATATGAAGACGCTGTTGCGGCGGGCTGCGGTCAACGGCGTGCCGCTTGCCAATCTGGCAAAGTATCTGCTGACGTTTTCGACGACCGACCGGCTCGAACGCGTGCATCCGCTTCAGGGCGGCATCCTGCGCCTCAAGCACCCTTCCGAACGGCGGCCAAGCCTTCCACGCGAGAATGCATGGATATTCTGGCCGCGCTTCGTCTGGGAGACGGTCACAAAGCAGGCGATCCTCGCGTCCACAATCGTCCGGTTGCTCACGTGGGCGCTGGCCATCAAGCTTGACGCCAGGGCGCGATCATATTCCGATCTGGCGCTCACGCGTGTCAGTGATGACGATGAAGACGTGCTCGATCTCGTGACCAAGACGACCGGAGGGCGGTCGGCTGTTGCGCATATCAAGAAGATCGCAGCGCTGACCCATGAAACTCCGCGTGCAGTCGCGCGTTCGTGACGCGTTAAATCGCCCGGTCGGGCTCCACTGATAGACCGGGTTTCGCCTGGCGACCATGCGTTCGGCCTCGTCGTCCGGCGACGTCATGCAATCCGCTGTGAGCGCCTCATGACATTGTCGCGATGCAGTCCGACCTGTAGGGTGATCGGCGTATCAACTCAGCGAATGACGTGCCACAGAAAGCACGCTTGCAGGAAACGTGACCGAGACTCAATCAGGCCAGGGCGGCGCCAGCCGGCCCTCACGATTGCCGCGGCAGGGCGACTTCTGGCGACTTTGGCTGGTTGGTCTGGTGATGTCCGCCGTTCGCTGGGTCGAACTGCTGGTCGTGGCGATCTTCACCTATCAGGTTACCGGCTCGGCATTTATCGTCACGATGATGACGCTGCTGCGCCTCTTGCCGATGGCGCTGTTCGGCGCGTTCTCGGGCGCGATCGCCGACCGGATCGATCGCAGACGCGGGCTGCTGGGCGTGCTGGTTGCGACACTGCTGTCGTCCGCCGCCATAGCAGTCCTCGGCTGGACCGGGCGGCTGGAAGTCTGGCATCTCGCCGTGTCCTGCTTCGTTAGTGGCAGCGCCTGGGCGACAGACAACGCGCTGCGGCGCATCATGATGGGTGACGTGGTCGGTGGTGACCGGATGGCGACCGCCATGGCGCTCGAACTCCGGTGCGAACAATGCGAGCCGCATGCTCGGCCCCGCGCTGGGTGGCGTGCTGATTGCGACTGCCGGCATCGAGGCGGCATTCGCGTTGAGTGTCGGGCTTTACCTGATCGGCATTGTCGCCACGCTCGGCCTGAAACACCACAGGCATGTCGCACCGGCAGCGGACGCACCGATGCTGAGCCGCATCGCCGAAGGATTGCGAGAGGTCCGGCAGCGACGCCATTTACTCGGGATCTATGTGATCACCGCGCTTTTCAACATCTTCGGCTGGCCGTGCTACAGCCTCGTTCCCGTCATCGGCAAGGACAATCTCGGCCTCGGGCCCGAAGGCATCGGCATCCTGTCCAGCGCGGACGGAGTCGGCGCCATGGTGGGCGCCGCATGGGTCATTTGGCTGGCGAGGCCTTCGCACTATCACGCAGTCTATATCGGCGCCGTTGCGGTCTTTCACCTGATGATGATCGGCTTTGCGCTGATGTCCGGGCCGCTCTTCGCCGGATCATTTCTCTTTCTGGCAGGCGTCGTTGGCGCATGTTTCGCGGTCATGCAGACGACGCTGCTCTATCGCGCGGTGACGCCGGCGATGCGGTCGCGGATGCTGGGGCTGTTGTCCGTCAGCATCGGCGTTGGGCCGATCGGCATTCTCCAGGTCGGCCTGCTCGCGGAAGCGCTGGGAGCCCAAACCGCGATCATCGTGGTTGCGTTCGAAGGACTGGTTGCGCTTGCGCTGACGTTTCCGCTGTGGCGGTTGCGCGGCAGCGACCCTGACAACGTCGCGGGATAGTTGCTCCACTACATCCTGGATGGAAGCCAGAGTGCGATCATCGGGAAAGCGATCAGGATGACCAGGCGTATCAGGTCGGTGATGATGAAGGGCGCAACGCCGTAGAAGATGGTGGAGAAAGATGCGTCCTTGATGACGCTCTTGACGACAAATACCACCATACCCACGGGCGGACTGATCAGACCAAGTTCCACGGTCATCACGACAATGATGCCGAACCAGATCGGATCGAAGCCCAGCGCCTTGATCACGGGGAAAAGGATCGGCACGGTCAGGATCACCATGGCCATGGCGTCCATCACGCACCCGAGGATGAGATACATCAGCATGATCAGCGCCAGCACGCCGTAGTTGCCGATGCCGAGACCGGTGAGAAACGCTGTGATCTTCTGCGGTGTTTGCGTGACCGCCAGGAAGTAACCGAACAGCAGCGCGCCGATCAGAATGGTGAAAACGGCCGCGGCGGTCCGCGTTGCCTGCAACAGTGAACTCAGGATTTCCTCGCGCTTCAGCCGTCCGCGCAGCACGCCGATGATGAAGGCGCCCCCTGCGCCCATGCCGCCGGCCTCGGTCGGCGTAAAGAGACCTCCATAGAGGCCGCCGATCACAAAAACAAAGAGTGTCAGCGGCGCCCAGACGTCCTTGATTGCATCTCCCCGTTCCCGCCAGGTCGCACGAGGAGCAGCAGGGAGAAAGCCGGGCCGCAGCCATCCGATCAGTGCGATCGTTATGATGTACATGACTATCGCGAGAAGGCCCGGCAGAATTCCGGCGACGAACAGTTTGCCGATATCCTGTTCGGTAATGACACCGTAGACGGCGAGCACTGTCGAGGGCGGCAGCATCGCGCCCAGCGTACCGCCGGCCGCGATCACGCCGGTGGCGAAGGTCTGCGGATAGTTGTGACGCCGCATCTCCGGATACGCGACAGTTGAAAATGTCGCCGCGGTCGCCACCGATGAGCCCGAGATTGCGGCGAACCCGCCGCAGGCGACAATGGTTGCGAAGCCAAGCCCGCCGCGCAGATGGCCGACAAGCGAGTGCGCGGCGCGGAACAGTTCGCGGCTCATGCCGGATGTCGTGACGAATGCGCCCATCAGCAGAAACATCGGGATCACGCCAAATGTGTAATCCGTCACCGTCCGCATCGACGTCTGGCCGATCAGCTTCAGCGCCGGACCGCTGCCGACGATCGCGCCAAACCCGGTGACGCCGACCAGCCCCATTGCCATGCCGACCGGCACACGCAGCAGCATCAGCGCGAACAGCGCGACAAAGCCGAGGACGGCGATGGCATCCGTGCTCACTGTGCGGTCCACCTTATCATAGCACGGAGTCTTCTGTTTCCGGTCTGGTGACGAGCCGGTAGGTGCGGATTGCGATCAGCAGCACGGCCGAGACGTCGCCGAGCCACGCGATCGCGAAAAACGGCCAGTTCGGAAGATGGAGATCATACGTCAACACGTTGTCCTGGTAGGTCGTCCGCACCTTGTCGAACAGCATGATGGTCTGCATCGTCACGACAAACAGCAGCACCAGCGTTGCAAACACATCGATGATCCTGCGCCATTTCCTGTTGGCGACCGACCACAAGAGGTCAACGGTGATGTGCGTGCCGCGATAGCTGGTGGCGGCGATCCCCCAGAAAATCAGGATGCCGAGCAGCAGCCGGCCGAAATCGTAGCTGTCGGGAATCTGGATGGCGAAGAAATAGCGCAGCAGCACCGAAATGAAGATGTCGGCCGCGACGATGCCGATGAACAGCGCCGCGAGAAATTCGATGGAATCGATGAAGCGATCCATCCGGCCTTTCGGCGCCGGAGGATGTTGTGATGCATCATCAGCAGCTGGCACGCTCGCCAACGAACTTTCCTTTTCAGCCTTGGAGTGGCGAGTGACCGAAACCGCTCCCGGTCGCTCAAAGCCGGTACTGCGGGCCGCTCAATAGGCCGCGCTGTACTTCGCGAGCGAGTCCGTCAGCTCCTTCATCACCGTATCGGAATTGAGGCCGGTTTTCTTGACGCCGTCCGCCCAGACCTTGTGCAGCGGCTCGGACGCCTTGCGCCATTCCGCAACCTGCGCCGGCGTCAGCGAATAGGTTTCGTGATCCGTCATCGCTTTCAGCTTGGCGCGGCCGCCGGCCTCGAAGTCGGCCCACTCGCTGGCGAACTTCAGCGCGGCCTGGTTGGTGCAGTTGTCGTCGACAGCCTTTTTCTGACCGGCTGAGAGGCCGTCGTACTTCGCCTTGTTCATCACCCAGACGAAGGTGGTTGCATAGAGCGGCACGTCCATGTGGTACTTGACGACCTTGTCGATGCCGAACAGCGGGATCGAACCCCACGGGAATGTCACTGCGTCCGCCACGCCCTTTTCCAGCACCTCGCGCACTTCCGGCGCGCCCGCCTGCACGTTGGTGCCGCCGAGCTGGGTCACCAGCGCTGCCATCGTCGCATGCGCGGGACGGATCTTCATGCCCTTGATGTCGGACGGCACCATGATCTTCTTCGTTCTCGAGTGAAATGCACCGGGATCATGCACGAAGGCGAGACAGAATTTGACGTCCTTCATCTCGGCTGCGGCATACTTGCGATACCAGTCGTCGAGTGCCTGGGTGGACTTCTTGCCGTCGTTCATCAGGAACGGAAGTTCGCCGGCGGCGATCACCGGAAAGCGGCCGGGCTGATAGCCAGGGTTGACGTAGGTGAGGTCGGCAATGCCGTCGCGCGCCATGTCATAGTGATCGAACGCCTTGCCGAGCTGCTGGGCCGGAAACACCGAGCCGGTAATCGTCCCGCCCGAGGCCTTGTTGACCGCGGTCATCCAGTCCTCGATCGCCTTCTGCAGCGGATGCGATGGCGGCACCCAGTGCGACAGACGCAGCGCAACCGGCTTGTCTTGCGCGGCCGCGTCGAGCGGCAGGGTGAGGGGCAGGGCGCAGGCGAAAGTCAGCGAAAGCAAGAGCTTCGAAAGCTTCATCAGTTCCTCCCACGGGATGTCGCGTTTTGACGCGTTGTATTTGATCTTGTTGCCGTAACAATTGCCGATCAGATCGCAGAAGTCCAGCCGCGCTACGCCGCCGTCACTGTGTCAAGTGACCTCGAAGATGCGCAACTCGACCCGTTCCGGAAAGCGTGCGCCTGCGCAGATGAAGATGGAGCGCTGCAGCCAGTTCAGGTCCGCAGCCGCGGTCTCGAACCGCGGTACCGTGCGAAAGTAGATGATGGCCGGATCGACCGGCTCGCCGCGCCGCAACCGGGCCATCGCTTCCGGCGGACCGTGCCGGATGCCGGTGTTCTCGACATAGACCCTTGCGCCCTGGTCGGTTTCGATGATGTAGCGCGCGTGGATTTCGGCGAGGCCATCGGCGCGGATCAACTGATAGTCAACGCCACCTTCAAGCAATCGCCCCGACAGCCGCGGCCCGCTGACGCGCCCGCTCAGAATGGGGATCATCCGCCGTGCGCCAAGCGCGGTGTCACCGACCTCGAGCGGCGCCGCGACGACCGCTTCGACGTCAAAGGCGTGAACCAGGGATGGTGTTACGCTCACCGCGCAATCCTCATGAAGGGCGGCTCAGACCGTGCCATCGACCAGCACGTCGATCAGCGTCGGACCGTTCTGGCCGCTGCACGACGCCTTCAGCACGTCGGCGAGCTGGTCCGGCTCGGTCACGCGCACCGCGTTCATGCCCATCGATTTGGCGAGGCCCACCCAGTCGAGCGCGGGATCCTTGAAGTCCATGCCGATGTAGTGGTCGTTGCCGTGAAAGGCCTTCAGGCGCTGCTTGATGATGCGATAGCCGCCGTTGTTGCAGATGACATAGGTGATCGGCAGTTTCTGGTTGGCCGCGGTCCAGAGCGCCTGCACCGAATACATCGCCGAGCCGTCGCCGGAGAGGCAGGTGACCGGGCGGTCGGGATGCGCAAGCTGCACGCCGATCGCCGCCGGCAACGCCCAGCCGATGCCGCCTGCGGCATTGCCGTGCATCGCGTAGCGGTCGCGGAAGGCAAAGAGCGTATTTGCCAGGCGCGCTGACGTAATGCCCTCGTTCACGAGAATGCCGTTGCGCGGCATCGCTTCGACCAGACAGTGTGTCAGCCAGTCGCCGTGGATCGGCTTCGCCGTCGCAAGCTTCTTTGCGTCTGCGATCGCAGCATCCCGCTTCGCCGTCCAGTTTGTCTTCGCCAGCGCCGCAATACCTTTTTGCGCGCGCTCGGTGAGCGCCTTGCCGCCTTTTTTTCGCAGCACGGGGATCAGGGCCCTGATCGTCTCGCGCACATCAGCCTTCACCGCGAAATCTGCCGGATAGTTCTTGCCGATCTCCCAGTCAACCAGGCCAATCTGGACGAGGCGCAGGTGATCGGGTTTTGGATCGATCTCGCTCCACACCGACATGCGCAGCACGTCCGAGCCCAGCACGATCATGGTGTCGTAGGGCATCAGGGTGTCGCGCACCTGCTTCTGGTCACGGCCGAGGGCGCTGACGAAGCAGGGCCGCTCGGACAGGAAGTGTGCGCCGTATGGAATAGTCGACTGGAACGCCGGGCAGCCCAGCACTTCAGAAAGTTGCGCTGCCTCTTCGAGCGCGTCGCTCTTGACGATCTCGTCGCCGCACAGCAGTACCGGCCGTTCGGCTTTCAGAATGCGATCGGCCAATGCCTCGATCACCTCATCCGAGGGCCGCACCCGCGTATTGATTCGCGTGACGGACGAAAGATCGATCCCGGCCTCGTTGTTGAGGATATCGCCGGGCAACGAGATGAACACCGGGCCCGTCGGCGGCGTCATCGCCACTTTGGCTGCGCGGCGGACGATGCGCGGCAGATCCTCCAGACGCGTGACCTCGACGGCCCACTTCACCAGCGGCTGCGCGATCGGCACCAGCGGATCGTAGAGCAGGGGCTCCGTGAGGCCGTGCCCCTGTTCCTGCTGGCCGGCGGTCAGGATAATCGGCGTGCCGGTGAATTTCGCTCCGAACAGCGCGCCCATCGCGTTGCCGAGACCCGGTGCAACATGCACGTTGCACGCGGAAAGCCGGCCCGACGCCCGGGAGTAGCCGTCGGCCATGTAGACGACCAGGCTCTCCTGCATGCCCATCACGTAGGTGAGATCGGGATGGTCCTTCAGCGCATGCATGATTGGCAGTTCGGTTGTGCCCGGGTTGCCGAACAGGTGCGTAACGCCTTCGTCCTTGAGCAAGGCCAGAAATGCGGAACGGCCGGTGATTGAATTCAGCGCCATGGTCAAGTTGCCTCCCGGTTCTTTTGCGCAAGCTTACGCAAGTTCTGCGCCTTCAGCCAATGGGGATTGGGGAGGCGAATTCGGCAATCCGGCGGCTCCGGGTTGCGGCGTGTGGCGGCGCAACACTGGACATCAGGCGATCAAGGCGGGAGACTCTCGCCATGGCGCATTCGCACGATCACGCAACTCACTCGCATTCTCACGCACCCGCCAGTCTTGGCCGTGCTTTTGCGATCGGCATCGGTCTCAACACGGCTTTCGTCATTCTCGAGGCGATCTTTGGCTTTGTCGCCAATTCGACCGCGCTTCTGGCCGATGCAGGTCACAATCTCAGCGATGTGCTCGGTCTGTTCGTGGCCTGGGGAGCCGTAGCCCTGTCGCGCAGGCCGCCGACGGCGACCTTCACCTACGGGCTTCGCGCGTCATCGATTCTTGCCGCGCTGTTCAACGCGATGTTTCTGCTCCTGGCGATCGGCGCGATCGGCTGGGAAGCGATCCAGCGGTTCTCGCATCCTGAGTCGATTTCAGCGCCGATTGTGATCGCCGTTGCCGCCGCAGGCATTGTCATCAACGGCGTCACGGCGCTGCTGTTCGCATCCGGCCGCAAAGACGACATCAACATCGAAGGTGCATTCCTGCACATGGCCGCCGATGCGGCGGTCTCGGCAGGGGTGGTCGTCGCTGCGCTGGTTTACATTTACACCGGATGGAACTGGGTCGACCCGGCGGTGAGCCTTGCGATTTGCGCGGTCATCGTCTGGGGCACGTGGGGCCTGTTGAAGAATTCCGTCCGCATGTCGCTCGGCGGCGTGCCGCCACGCATCTCGCCGGCGCTGGTCCGCGCGTTTCTTGAAAGCCGGTCCGGCGTCGCGCAACTCCACGATCTGCATATATGGGCCATCAGCAGCACCGACACGGCGCTCACCTGTCACCTCGTCATTCCGGCCGGCCATCCCGGCGACAGCTTCCTGACGGAGCTTGCGCATGATCTCGAGCATCGCTTCGGCATCGGTCACGTGACCGTGCAGATCGAGGTGAGCGAAGAGACGGCCTGCGCGCTCGAGTCGGATGCGGTTGTCTGAGGCGTGCCGCACCGGCCAGTGTCTGAGAAGGGCCACAACCAGCGCTTCGAGAATTAGAAACTCTATAAGGTCCGGCTGCTTCGCTGCGGTCTTGCGCGTATAGAGATGATGTCATTCCCTATTGGACCACACTCGCAATGCCCACTGTATTCGTTGAGGCGGCTGTCATCCTTCTTCGTGAGGGCCTTGAGGCCATGCTCGTTGTCGCAGCACTTGCGGGTTATCTCGAAAAGGTCGGTTCCGCTCATCGTGTCAAGGCGCTTTACCTTGGCGCCCTTACAGCCGTTCTGGCGAGCTTTGTTGCGGCCTGGCTATTCGCCGTCTTCAACGACGGCCAGCACGACGACACGACGGAAGGAATTGTCATCCTCCTCGCCGCCGCCCTCATGCTCTATGTGAGCGGCTGGCTGATGATCAAACAGGATCCGGCGTCCTGGAAAAACTACATCAGCGCAAAGGCAAACGAGGCGCTGGCAAAGGATACGGCTTGGGCCGTGGGCCTGCTCGCATTTCTGTCGGTGTTTCGCGAGGGCGCGGAAACCGTACTGTTCGTGACGGCGTTGGTGGGTACCGAAGGCGGCTGGAGCGCGGGACTTTTCGCCGGCCTGCTGGCAGGCGCAGTTGGTCTCGCGGTCATCTTCTTCATTCTCAACCGGCTGGCGCGCCGCATTCCGCTCCGGCCGCTGTTCTTCGTCACATCCGCATTCCTTTTTCTCACGGCGCTCAAATTCATCGGCGACGCGATCCAGGAATTTCAGGAGCAGAGCATCTTGCCGACCACGCCGGTGGACAGCCTGGCCTGGCTCGCGAAGATGGGTCTCAATCCAAGTCTGGAAGCTTTCTCGTTTCAGTTCTTGATCGCGCTGTCCGTAATTGCAGCATTCTCGCTTGTTCGGCGTGAGCAAACCTTGGCCCGCAAGTTACCGGCCCGCTGATTCCGAGCCGGAAGCCCGTCACCCGTCTTTATTTCTCCTTTATGCGGCGTGCGCGCATTCCGCATCGATCCCTTATCGGGACAATTCTATTTGCCTTGCAGGTCAAACGACCATGCGAGGAATTTCATGCTCGACCTTCTCATGCTGGCATTGGCCCTCGGCCTGTTCGCGGTGACGCTCGGCTACGCCGTCGCCTGCGATTATCTCTAGGAGGCGCCATGCCGTTCGACTATTCGCTCGCTGCGCTCGTGACACTGGGCCTGCTGATCTATCTCACCTACGCGTTGCTGCGCCCCGAACGGTTCTGAGGACCTGCCCATGACCGCACTCGGCTGGCTGCAATTCCTGATCTACTGCGCCGTCATCGTCGCGCTCACGCCTTTGCTTGGCGGCTACATGACGCGCGTCTTTGCGGGCGGGCATACGGCTCTCGCGCCAATCCTGCGCCCGGTCGAAGGTGCGCTTTATCGCTTGGGCGGTGTCGATGAGAAACAGGAGCAGGGTTGGCTGGCCTACACGACCAGCATGCTGCTGTTCCACGTCGGAGGCGTTGTCATCCTCTACGCGCTGATGCGCGCGCAAGCGCTACTTCCGTTCAATCCGGCGGAGCAGGCTGCGGTAGGGCCGGAGTTGTCGTTCAACACCGCGATCAGTTTCATCACCAACACGAATTGGCAAAACTACGGCGGCGAAAGCACGCTCTCCTATCTCGTGCAGATGCTCGGCCTGACGCATCAGAATTTTCTCTCAGCCGCAACAGGCATCGTCCTTGCGGTCGTGCTGATCCGCGCCTTTGCGCGCGCCACGGTCAAGACCGTCGGCAATTTCTGGGTCGATCTGACCCGTTGCACCCTCTATGTCCTGCTGCCGATCTGCGTGCCGCTCGCGCTGTTTCTTGTCTGGCAGGGCATGCCGCAAACGCTCGGCGCCTATGTCGACGCGACGACGCTGGAAGGCGCGAAGCAGACGATTGCGGTTGGCCCCGTGGCATCTCAGGTCGCGATCAAGATGCTCGGCACCAACGGCGGCGGCTTCTTCAACGTCAATGCCGCGCATCCGTTCGAGAATCCGACTGCGCTGTCGAACTTCCTGCAAATGCTGTCGATCTTCGCGCTCGGCGCCGCGCTGACCAATGTGTTCGGTCGCATGGTCGGCAATCAGCGCCAGGGCTGGGCCGTTCTGGCCGCGATGGGGCTGCTGTTTCTCGCGGGCTTTGCCGTCTGCTACTGGGCGGAGGCTGGCGGCACGCGCACCCTGCAGGCGCTTGGCCTCGACGGCGGCAACATGGAAGGCAAAGAAGTTCGCTTCGGCATCGTCGGTTCGGCCCTCTTTGCAGTGATCACCACGGCGGCGTCCTGCGGCGCGGTCAATGCCATGCACGACTCGCTTACCGCGCTCGGGGGCATGATCCCGATGATCAACATGCAGCTCGGTGAAATCGTCGTCGGCGGCGTCGGCGCTGGCCTATACGGCATGCTGATGTTCGTGATCCTGACCGTGTTCGTCGCGGGCCTGATGGTCGGCCGCACCCCTGAATATGTCGGCAAGAAGATCGAGGCGCGCGAGGTCAAGATGGCGATGCTCGCGATCCTGGTTCTGCCGCTGATGATGCTCGGATGGACCGCCATCGCGGTGGTCTATCCGCCGGCCGTGGCTTCGATAGCCAATGCCGGACCGCACGGCTTCAGCGAAGTGCTCTACGCCTTCAGTTCGCAGGCGGCGAACAACGGCTCGGCTTTCGGTGGACTGACCGGCAACACGCCGTTCTACAACCTGACAGGTGCAGTCGCGATGTTCATCGGACGCTTCTGGGTCATCATTCCGGCGATGGCGATTGCCGGATCGCTGGCGCAGAAGAGGATCGTGCCCGGGTCGAACGGCACCTTTCCGACCACGACGCCGCTGTTCGTCGGCCTGCTCGTGGGCGTGATCCTGATCGTCGGTGGCCTGACCTTCTTTCCGGCGCTCGCGCTCGGCCCCATCGTCGAGCACCTGGCGATGCAGGCCGGCAACGTCTTCTAGGGCATGATTCCGAAAAGTGGGTAACGGCTTTCGGATCAGATCATGCCCCAACAACAGGTCGGAGCCTCATCATGGATATCTCCAAACTCCGCAAGCGGATGCCAGTCTCGACCTTGCTCGATCCGAAAATCGTGCTGCCGGCTATCGGCCAGGCGCTCGTAAAGCTCGATCCGCGCACGCTCGCCAAAAATCCGGTGATGTTTGTGCTGGAGATCGTATCATTGCTGGCGACGGTCCTGCTCGCGCGCAACCTCGCGCTAGGCGCGGGCGGCGTCAGTTTCGAACTGCAAATCGTCATCTGGCTCTGGTTCACAGTACTGTTTGCGAATTTCGCCGAAGCCGTGGCCGAAGGACGCGGCAAAGCCCAGGCCGACGCGCTGCGCAGAACTCGCACCGAGACCCGCGCAAAACGCATCTTAATGCCGGACAATTTCGAGCTTTACGAAGGGGTGTCGGCCGAGGACCTCGAAGCCGGTGACCTGGTTGTCTGCGAGCCGGGCGACATTGTTCCCGGCGACGGCGAGGTGATCGAAGGCATCGCGTCGGTGAACGAGGCTGCCATCACCGGGGAATCCGCGCCGGTCATCCGCGAGTCCGGCGGCGACCGTTCCGCCGTCACCGGCGGCACCACGGTGATTTCCGACCGGATCGTCATTCGCATTACCGCCGCGGCGGGCGCGTCTTTTCTGGACCGCATGATCCGCCTGGTCGAAGGCGCGGAGCGGCAGAAGACGCCGAACGAGCTTGCGTTGAATATTCTGCTCGTCGGGCTCACCATCATCTTCGTGTTCGCGACCGTGACGATTCCGAGCTATGCCGCCTACGCGGGCGGCGCGATTTCCGTAGTGGTGCTGGTCGCGCTGTTCGTCACGCTGATCCCGACCACCATTGGTGCGCTGCTCTCGGCCATCGGCATCGCGGGCATGGATCGCCTGGTCCGCTTCAACGTGCTGGCGATGTCCGGCCGTGCCGTCGAAGCGGCCGGCGACGTCGATACGCTGCTGCTGGACAAGACCGGCACCATCACCTTCGGCAATCGCCTTGCGACCGAAATCGTCCTCATGCCAGGCGTCACCGAGCACGAGGCAGCCGAGGCCGCGCTCTCGGCAAGTGATGCGGACGAGACGCCCGAAGGACGTTCCATCGTTGCGCTGATGCAGGAGCGGTATGGCGTCCGCCGTCAGGACTCGGGCGAAGCGCCGCGTCTGATCGCGTTTTCGGCCACAACCCGGCTTTCCGGCGTCGATACCGGCGCGCGCAGGCTGCGCAAGGGAGCGATCGACTCGGTGCTGAAATTCGCGCGCGAGCAGGGGGGCGACGTCAGCGAGCCGCAGGGCTTTCGCGCGGCGGTGGATCGTATCGCGCGCGATGGCGGAACGCCGCTCGGTTTGGTCAACGGCAGCCGCATTCTTGGCGTCATTCACCTCAAGGACGTGGTGAAGCCTGACGTGAAGGAGCGCTTTGCCGCGTTGCGCCGGATGGGCATCAAGACGGTGATGATCACGGGCGACAATCCGGTCACGGCTGCTTCGATCGCCTCCGAAGCCGGCGTCGACGATTTCATCGCCGAGGCGACTCCGGAAGACAAGCTTCGTTATATTCGCGGCGAACAGGCGCAGGGCCGCTTGATCGCGATGTGCGGCGACGGCACAAACGATGCCCCGGCGTTGGCCCAGGCAGATGTCGGCGTCGCCATGCAGACCGGCACCCAGGCCGCGCGCGAGGCGGGCAACATGGTCGATCTCGACTTCGATCCGACCAAATTGATCGAGGTGGTCGAGATCGGAAAGCAACTGCTGATGACGCGCGGATCGCTGACCACGTTTTCGATCGCCAACGACGTGGCAAAGTACTTCGCGATCATTCCGGCGATCTTCGTCACCTTCTATCCGCAGCTGCAGGTGCTCAACATCATGCGGCTGGCCACGCCGCAGAGCGCGATCCTGTCGGCGATCATCTTCAATGCGCTGATCATCATCGCGCTGATCCCGCTGGCGCTAAGGGGTGTGCAGTACCGACCGATCGGTGCCGCCGCGCTGCTGCGGCGCAATCTGCTTGTCTACGGCGTTGGCGGCATCATCCTGCCGTTCATTGGCATCAAGGCGATCGATCTCGTCGTCACCGCGCTGCATCTCGTTTAAGGAGCGTCATATGATCAAGGAACTTCGCCCCGCCCTGGTGTTCGTCGTCGCGCTGACGATTATCACCGGCCTGATCTATCCGCTGGCGATCACCGGCATCGCCGGGATTGTCTTTCCCTCCCAGGCCGAGGGTAGCCTGATCAAGCGCAACGGTACGGTGGTCGGCTCCGCACTGATCGGCCAGTCCTTTGCAGGCGACAAGTATTTTCACGGCCGCCCATCCGCAACGACCGCGGCCGACCCGGACGATTCCAGCAAGACCATGCCTTCGCCCTACAATGCTGCGAACTCGGCGGGGTCAAATCTTGGTCCGACCAGCGCCGCGCTGGCGGATCGCCTGAAGGCGGATGTTGGCACGCTGCAGAAAGAGAATCCGGGCGCTGCCATTCCCGTCGATCTCGTCACGACGTCGGCCAGCGGGCTCGATCCGGATATTTCCCCCGAGGCCGCTTATTTTCAGCTGCCACGGGTGGCGAAGACGCGCTCGCTGACCGAGCCTCGCGTCCGTTCGTTGATCGATAGCGCCGTCGAAGGGCCAACGTTCGGCATCTTCGGCGAACCTCGCGTCAACGTGCTCAAGTTGAATCTCGCCCTCGACGGCTTGAAGTCCTAGAATGGAGCGACTGAGGAGCTAAATGGCTGATGAGGCGCAAAGAGCTTCGCCCGACGCGCTTCTCGCCCTGGCCAGAAAGGAAGGGCGCGGACGGCTCAAGATTTTTCTCGGCGCCGCTCCTGGCGTCGGGAAAACCTACGCCATGCTCACGGCGGCCCGCAGCGAGAAGGCCAGCGGGCGCGATGTCGTTGCAGGTCTGATCGAAACCCATGGCCGGCACGAGACGGAACAGTTGGCGGGCGATCTGGAAACACTGCCGCGCAAGTCGATCGTCTATCGCAACCAGATCATGCGGGAGTTCGATCTCGATGAGGCGCTGGCGCGAAGGGCCGACCTTTTGCTGGTCGATGAATACGCGCACACCAATGTCCCGGGCAGCCGTCACCCCAAGCGCTGGCAGGACATCGACGAATTGCTGGCGGCGGGTATCGACGTCTGGACCACGCTCAACATCCAGCATCTCGAGAGCCTGAACGATGTCGTCCAGAAGATCAGCAGGGTCCGCGTCCGCGAGACGATTCCCGATACGATCTTCGACGAGGCCGATGAAGTCATCCTGGTGGATTTTCCACCGGACGAGCTGTTGAAGCGCCTCGCCGAAGGCAAGGTCTATGTCCAGGACACGGCGACACGCGCGATCGAGAATTTCTTCAAGCCGCAGAATCTGACGGCGCTGCGCGAGCTTGCGCTTCGACGCGCCGCCGAGCGGGTGGATGCCTCGCTGGTCGAACGCATGCAGGCACAAGCGATCGAGGGCCCATGGGCGGCGGGGGAACGTATACTGGCGTGCATCGGTCCTGATCCGATCTCGCCTGCTGTGGTGCGCACCGCAAAACGCCTCGCGGACTTGATGGATGCACCATGGCTGGCGGTGACGGTCGAGCGGCCCGGGGTGGTTCTTGATCCCGACGCGCGCCAGCGGCTGGATCAAGCCATGACGCTCGCGGTCAGTCTCGGTGCGGAGACGCAGACGCTGAACGGGGCTGACCTTCCCTCCGAGCTGCTTCGATTCGCGAAATTCGAGAACGTGACGCAGATCGTCGTCGGCCGCTCGCGCGCGGGCTTTTTAAGCGAACTGCTGCGACGCTCGCTTCCGCACGAACTGGTCCGCCGCGCCGAAGGCATCGCGATCCATCTGGTCACCTCCGAAGGGGCGGCCGCTCGGGACAAGAAGATCAGGACTCGCATCAGTGCGGTTGCACCGGAGCCGCTGTCATTTCTGTTTGTCGACGTTCGCGGTCACAGCCGCCCTGCTTGCTGGAAAGCTCCTCACATGGCTGACGGCGATCCCCAATCTCTCGATGGTGTTCCTGCTGGCGGTGCTGTTCAGCGCCGTCAGCTTCGGCATCTGGCCGGCGCTCTATGCGTCGGTTCTTTCGTTCTTCGCCTACAACTTCTTCTTCGTCCAGCCGCTCTATACCTTCACGGTTGCCGAGCCGCATGAACTGCTGGCGCTGGTCACCTTCCTGGTCGTCGCGGTGATCTCTCGGCGCTTGCAGGCCGGGTGCGCGAACAGGCAGGCGTTGCCGCCGCACGCATGCGGGCGACGCGGCGTCTTTATGAATTCACGCGCAGGCTTTCCAGTCTTGCGACGCTCGATGCGGTCGCGGAGGGAGCGGCGAGCGAAATCCACGTCAGCCTTGGTCGCGGCGTCCTCGTCCTGCTGGCGCAGGACGGCGAGCTGACGTTGACGCGCGGCGTGGCCGCCGGAAGATACGCTCGACGCCGCGGCGATGACGGCGGCGCGCTGGGCCTACGGCCACGCCGAGCCGGCAGGCGCCGATACCGGCACCTTGCCGATCGTGCCGTGGTATTTCATGCCCGATGCAGATCGGAGCGCAAGACGCTCGGCGTGATCGGGGTTGCTCGGGAAGCGGGCACACCGCCGCTCGACTCCGAAGCCCGCGCGCTGCTCGATACGCTGTCGGAGCAGGCGGCGGCGGCGCTCGACCGCGCCATGCTGTCGCGCGAGATGGTCAGTGCACGGACCGCGACCGAAACCGAGCGCATGCGCAACATGCTGCTGGCGTCGATCTCACACGATTTCCGGACGCCGCTGTCGTCAATCCTCGGCGCTGCAACCAGCCTGCTGAGTTTTGGCGACAAGCTCGATCCGGCCGCCAAGAGCGATCTGCTCGGTCAGATCAAGCAGGAGACCGAGGGCCTCGACGAGATGGTCCGCAATCTTCTCGCCATCACACGGATCGACGCGGGTGCACTGGAGTTGCGGCTTGACTGGCTGGATCTGCGGGAAATCGTCGACCGCATCGTCAGCGCGGCACGGCGGCGCGGTGCGGCTCAACGCATCGAGGTACGCCTTGCCGATGACATTCCGCTGATCCGGGCCGACGCAACTCTGGTCGAACAGGCCATCAACAACGTGATCTGCAAACGCGGTGCTGCATACGCCGCGCGCCAGCACGATTCGCATCGACGCAGCTGTTGAGCTGCAAGCTATCTCGCTGAGCATCAGCGACGACGGCCCCGGCATCGCCGCGGGTTCGTTGACGCGGATCTTCGACAAGTTGTGCGCAAGGTATCCACGGCGGATCGCGCGGACGGTGGCGAGGGCACCGGTCTCGGCCTTGCCATTGCCAGGGGCATCATGCAAGCGCATGGCGGCTCGATCCGCGCCGAAAGCCCGTTGGCAGAAGGCCGCGGCGCGCGTTTCGTTCTGGTCTTTCCGCGCGAGGGTGAACCCGAATGACCAGAGCGGCTCGCATTTTGGTGGTGGACGATGAGGCGGCGATCCACCGGTTCCTGAAACCTGCGCTGGAAGCGAATGACTACGAAGTTGTGAGCGCTGGGAACAGTCGCGGACGCGATCAAGATGATCGCCGCGCAAGCGCCGGATGCGGTTCTGCTCGATCTCGGATTGCCTGACGGCGACGGCAAGGAGGTCATCCGCCGCGTACGCGAATGGTCGGACGTTCCGATCATCGTTCTCTCGGCGCGCGAGCGCGAGTTGGAAAAGATCGAATCCCTCGATCTCGGCGCCGATGACTACGTCAACAAGCCGTTCAACGTCGGCGAGTTGATGGCGCGGATGCGCACAGCGCTGCGGCATCGCATGCAGCGCAAGGCGGAAATTCCAGTACTTCATGTCGGAGATCTTGAAATCGACGCCGTACGCCATCGGGCCTTGCGCGGCGGCGTGGAATTGAAGCTGACGCCAAAGGAATTCGAGCTGCTGTCATTCCTTGCCAGGCACGCGGGGCGGGTCGTGACGCACAAGCAGATTCTCGCGGTCGTCTGGGGGCCCGCGCATACCGAGGACACGCAGTATCTCCGC
The DNA here is from genome assembly GCA_963774995.1 of uncultured Alphaproteobacteria bacterium. Classification (GTDB taxonomy): domain Bacteria; phylum Pseudomonadota; class Alphaproteobacteria; order Rhizobiales; family Xanthobacteraceae; genus P52-10. The sequence continues at coordinate 94,951 of CAVZHJ010000006.1, read as the reverse complement.
GTCTACATTGGCCAGCTCCGGCAAAAGGTCGAGAAGCAGCCGGCCGATCCAAGGATCATTCTGACCGAGCCGGGTATCGGCTACCGCATTGCGGAAGATTAGGAGCTAGCGCGCCAGCGCGCGATCGAGACTGTCGCGAAATCGATACCAGGCGCCCATTGCCGGAAGCGCCCAGTCGGGCTTGCCGTTGTACATCGGGAAATCGGGAAACTCCTCGAGCTCGAATCCGCATGTCGCGTTGGCGCCGCCGACGATCCGGCGAGCGGTTTCGCGGCCGAGGTACGTCATCACCGCGACGCCGCTGCCATTGCATCCAAGCGCATAGTGCATGCCATCGAGCACCCCGGTATGAGGCAACGCATCAAAGGTGAAGGCGACATTTCCGGTCCAGGCGTGTGTGATCCTGGTGCCTTTCAGTTGCGGGAAGCGGTCGGTCATGAAGCGGTAGAGGATCGGGGCACTGACTTCGGGCGTCACCTGCGTGAAGCGCGCCCGCCCGCCGAACACCATCCGCTTGCCGTCCGGCGACATGCGATAGTAGCAAAGAACGCGCTTTGTCTCGGACAGCGTGCGGCCCTTGGGGATCAGCGAGCGCGCGAGGTCCTCGGGAATTTCCTCAGTGGCGATGATATGGCTCGCCAGCGGGATCAACCGCCGCATCAGTTCCGGTGTTGCGTCACCGGTATAGCCGTTGGTGGCAATAACAATGTCACCGGCCTCGACCGTCCCGCGCGAGGTTTCGATCCGCCAGCCCTTGCCGGCAGGCGTGATGGTCTTGACCGCTGCCTTGGCGCAAATCGAAATCGGCCGTTTGCGCGCCGCATCCAGTAGTCCCTTGTAGTACAGCGCCGGATGCAGTTTGGCCGAACGCTCGACGATCATGCCTCCGTAATAGTAGTCGGAATCCATCTCTTCGCGCTGACGCTGCTTCGGCACCATAAAGGCGCCCGATCCGGCGTTCGCGTTGAGGGCGGCTACGCGGCCTTCCTGGTATCGATAATCTTTCGGCGTCCATGCGCCGACGAAGCGTCCGGTCTTCTCCCAGTGGCAGTCGATGCCTTCGCGCGCGATCAAGCTCTCGATCAGGCTGAAGGCATCATTGCCTGAGGCGAGGAGACTCTTGAGCACCTCGGGTTCGCGCTCGATCACCTTGCCCGTGAAACTCTTGCCGATGTTGACGCCACCACTTACGCCGCCGCCGCTGCGGGTGCTGGCGCCGGCGCCGAGTTCAGCGGCCTCGAGCACGCAGGCCTCTATTCCCGAATCAGCAAGCTCGATGGCGCAGGATAGTCCCGCATAGCCGCCGCCTACGATTGCCACGCGCGTGGTCCGCGGCACATCGACGAGATTGCCGGCGACGGGCCGGTAGGCCTCCCACCAGTAAGGCATGGCCTGGAAGTCGTTGTGCAGGATGTCACTTGGCATCTGGTCTCGACCTCCGATGTCGCTGCCGCGCAGGAGGCAGCTTAGTGCAGCTTTGCGAACAGTGCGAAGCTGTTTCGTAACGGCAGTGGAAATCAAGAGCTTTCGCACGGGCGAAAAATCTGGTTGGTTGATGTCCTGGGCAGGAAGCAGCAAAAGCAAGATGACCAAAGCGAATTTCGATGCGGAATACGATGTCGTGGTGATCGGCGCGGGTTCGGCCGGCTGCGTGCTGTCGGCGCGGCTCACCGAGAATCCGAACGTCTCGCTGTGCGCGATCGAGGCGGGCGGGCGCGATCGCAATCCGTGGATTCACATCCCGATGGGGTTCGGCAAGCTGGTGCCAGATCCGAAGATGAACTGGGGTTTTGAGACCGAGCCGGAGCCGGGCCTCGGTGGCCGCAGCATCGTCTGGCCGCGCGGCAAGGTGCTTGGCGGCTCCGGCTCGATCAACGGGATGGTGTTCCTCCGTGGTGCTGCGACCGACTACGACTGCTGGCAGGAGCTCGGTGCCGAGGGCTGGAGCTACAAGGACGTGCTGCCGTACTTCAAGCGGATGGAACACTGCGTCGACGGCGCCAATGAGTGGCGCGGAACCGGCGGGCCGATGACGATCTCCAACATCAAGCGGCCGTCGACGGCGGCAAAAGCTTTCGTCGAAGCCTGCGAGCGGCTGCAATATGCCCGCAACGCCGATTTCAACGGCGAGCGCATCGACGGCGTCGGCTTTGCGCCGCTCAACGTGCACAACGGCTGGCGGCGATCAACCGCTGTCGGCTATCTCAGGCCAAATCTAAAGCGGCGCAATCTCGAACTGATGACCAACACGCATGTGCGGCGCATCCTGCTCGAAGGCCGCCGCGCCGTCGGCGTCGAGGTCGAACGCGACGGGCAGATCCAGCGGATCGGCGCGCGCCGCGAACTCGTTCTGTCCAGCGGCGCAATCAATTCGCCGGTGCTGCTGCTGGCATCCGGCATCGGTCCTGCGGCGGAGCTCAAGGCGCACGGCATCGGCGTGCAGCATGATCTGCCCGGCGTCGGCAAGAACCTGCAGGATCACTACCAGGCGAGCTTTGCCTTCAAGACCAACGCAACCGACACGCTCAACGAAGCCGTCATGAGCAAGGCCAAATCCGTCAAACTCGCGCTCGAGTGGCTGTTTGCGGGCTCGGGACAGCTGAGCGTTGGCGCGACCGAGGCGACGATGTTCTGCAAATCGTCCCCCTCGGAGCCGATCGCAGATCTGCAGTACCAATGCCTCAACTTCTCGTCGAACAGCCTGAAGGACGGCTTGCACAAATGGCCGGGCTTCACCTTCATCTTCAGCGTCTGCCGGCCGAAGAGCCGCGGTGAGATCACGCTACGCGACGGCGAGGGGCGGATGCCACCAAGAATTCTCGCCAACTACCTGACCGATCCGGATGATATGCGGATCATGCTGGCGGGGTACAGGATCGCGCGACAGATCGCCGATACCGAGCCGTTCCGCTCGCTGATTGTCGAGCAGGTCAGGCCCGATCCGGAGTTCAGCTCGGATGACGATATCGCGGCGTATATTCGCAAGGCTGGCTCGACCGTCTATCATCCTTGCGGCACATGCCGGATGGGCGAAGACGATCGCGCGGTCGTCGACAGCAAGCTGCGCGTTCGCGGCATCGAAGGGCTTCGGGTGGCGGATGCGTCGGTAATGCCGGCGATGCCGTCGCCGAACATTCATCCCGCAACGATCATGGTCGCCGAGAAGGGCTCGGATATCATCGGCCGCGCGCTGGCGAGTTGATATCGAGAGCCGGTTCAAGGCTGTATAGCGCGAGCAATAAAGGGAGGCGGCAATGTCTCACGATCGTTCCACCGTCGAAGCGGTGATAAAACTTTATTTCGATAGCCTCTATGAAGGTGACGCCGACAAGATGGGCGAAGTCTTTCATCCCACGGCGGACCTGCGCTGGCAGGAAAAGGGTGAACTGCAGGTTCTCTCGGTCCCCGACTGGCTGGAACGGATCAGGAAACGGCCATCGGGGAAGGCGGAAGGCAAGAAGCGCGATGACTTCATCGTTACGATGGACAGGTCGGATGACACGACGGCCTTTGTCAAAGTGCGCTGTCAGCTGCCGCCGCGCTATTTCACCGATTATCTCGTCGCGCTTAAACTTGCCGACGGCTGGCGCATCGTCTCGAAGACGTACCGATATGATGTGAAGGAGTGAGGGGCAGCGGGGTTTTGCGGCAGGCGCTTCGCCGCTCTCAGGCGTCGTTGCCGGCATAGCCGTTCGAAGAACGGTGTCGCTTCGCTCGCCCGTAGCTGTTCGAAGAACGGCGTCGCTTCGCTCACCTATGGAGGAGGCCCGGCGATCCCGTCCGGGGCCCAGTGTCATTTCGACCAGGATGCCCCGCATCGGCTACTCAACGTGATCTATGTCACGTCCCTCGCGGCGTCAGGCTCGCCTTGTTACCTGCGGAACTGCTGAAAACCCCTGCCAAATCGATACTGCACCCCATGAACGGAGCCGATCAGCGGCGACCTGGAATTCAAAGGGATGTGTCATGGCGACCAAGAGGGGTAACTGGTGGGACGATACGATTATCGGCACCAACAACAACGATTTGATCTTCGGTTACGGCGGTCACGATGTGATTGATGCCGAAGGCGGCGACGATTCAATCGACGCCGGCGACGGCAACGACGTCGTTTATGCTGGCGAAGGCACGGATTTCGTCAACGCGGGCAATGGCAACGACACCGTTTATGGTGAAGAAGGCTCGGACATTATCCATGCCGGCGCCGGCGACGACTCCCTTTATGGTGGTGCGGCACGGGATGCCCTGTTTGGCGCCGAAGGCGCCGACACCCTTTATGGCGGCAGCGGCGACGATAATATGTGGGGCGACGAGAGCGGAGAGGGCACCCGCGGACTGGGCGATGACCGGCTGTACGGCGACTCCGGCAACGACTCCCTTGATGGCGGTCTCGGCAACAACCTGCTCGATGGCGGCAGCGGCGTCGACACGGCTCATTTCGATGTCGAAGGTCACGATGACCATGTCGTCGTCCGGCTCGGCGAGGCGGGCGGAGCTGAAGGCACGGCCACTCGCTTCCTTGGCGACACGACCGTGCATTATACTGATCGACTGATCTCGATCGAGAACGTGGTCGGCACCGCCGGCGATGACAGCATCACCGGCAATTCGCAGAACAACGTGCTCACGGGCGGCCGCGGCTACGACGTGCTGAACGGCGGCGCGGGCCACGACACGTTGATCGGCGGTTTCGGCATGGACACGCTGATCGGCGGCGCCGGCTTCGACACCATGACGGGCGGGATCGGCGCCGACACGTTCCAGTGGCGGTTCAACAATGACATGTCGACCGGCGCGGTCGCGATGGGCGAAGGCCATGCCGACATCATCGCCGATTTCGGCCGGGGCGACGTCATCGACCTCCACTTCCTCGATGCCAACACCTTGTCCACCGGCAATCAGGCGTTCCGCCTGGTGCAGGACTTTACCGGCAGCGAGGGACAACTGGTGCTGCGGCGGATTTCATCGACCGAGGACGGTGATGTCTGGGTGGCGTCGGCCGACACCAATGGCGACCGTTCGATCGATTTCAACTTCGGAGTTGAGACCGCACACGGCTTTAACCTGGCCGAGGCGGGCAACTGGATGCTGTGAGGTCGACCGGAACGGGGGTGCACAACGCGGCCACGAGCCAGGCCGTGACAAAGAGCGCTACGATGCAAGCTGCGCGATCGCCTTGTGCGAGGTCAGGAAGCTCTCGAACACATCAGACGGAACCGGTTTCGAAAACAGATATCCCTGCAGTTCCTGGCAATTCTCCACGCGCAGGAAATCGGCTTGCACAGTCGTTTCGACGCCCTTCGGCTGTGACGTCGAGCTTCAGGTTGCGAGCCATCGCCAGGATCGACCGGACAATGGCGCTTTGTTCCTCCGGCGCACCTGTTGGAGCGCCATGACGCGGCGTTTAGATCGTCACCGCACCGTAAAAGGGTGCGCGGCCCCATGACATGATGCGATAGCTTTTGCGCAGGCCGTGCTTGTAGAACGGATCGTCCTCGCAAAGCTGAACAGCTTCTTCGCGGCTGTCGACCTCGAACACCCAAAGACCGCCGACCCAGTTTTCATCGGGATTGTTCTGCAATCCGCCGGCGACGCGGATTTTGGCGGCGTGTCGTGCGAGGTATTCGAAATGCGCATCGCGGTATTCCGCCCGAACCGCGCCGGCGCTCGCATCATCTTCGAAAATGGCAATCCAGCGGGTCATTCGTCTGCTCTGTCGATGGGAGGCTGCGTCATTCACGTTACCATGGAGATCGTGGGTGATCGCCAACCCGGAAGCGGCATTGACTCTGATTTCGTGGTTCGTTCTTATTGCTCCGGTTTCCGATGAGTGGGCGTCATGAAATTGTTCTTGAATGTGAATTTAAGCTGGCCGGAGGTTAAGGACATCTATTCGGTCGGATACCGGGGACAGATCGTCGGAAAGGTGTGGTTCGCAACGGACAGGCGACGCGATTCGAGGCCTTGGGAATGGCATCTTTGCATTCCGATGACCTTGCCGGACAACACAAAGGGTGTGGCCGCCACCAGGAATGACGCGCTGCAAGACCTCGCCAATTCATTGCATACGCTCATCCTGCACACGTCCGCTGAGCGGCTGGAACGCGCATTTCTCTTTTCGGCAGCGTCAGGACTGGGCTTTGACACAGGCGATGTCATGGAGCTCGATGTTGAGGATCTTGCTGCGCCCCGTTCGATTGAACCGGCCGAGCAGGTCGAACCGCCGCCGCGGCGCGCGGTTCCTGTGGAAGCGCTGCCCAGGGTTGCTCAGGTGGTCATCCAGCCACGCGCCGTTGTGCAGCAAGCGCCCGCCGCAGTGACGGCAACCGGGCAGCTCTCGGGATTCAAGACTGTGCTGCCCGCCCAGAAGCTCAAGCCCACCGTCCGGGTCGTCAAGATGACGAAAGTGAACCCCGTCGTGCAGGGCGGTGTTTCGCAGCCGTCCGTGAGCGTCGCAGGCCCCGCTGCTTCGGCCGCCCCACCACCAACCGACGGTTCGAACCCGTAACGAACTCTCGTGCCGTCCGTCGCTCACGCCGCGGCGGGATCCGGTGCGTTCGTCAGCTGCTCCGTATCGATGACAATCAAGTGCCGTTCACCGGCGCGCCCGTCTTGTCGAAGGAGATTTGCGCCTCGAACGTGAGTGTCGCCGCAGCTGCAAAGTGCGCGAGCACGGTCTCCCGGGTAAACTTGCCGTCGAGGCTGATGAGTTGCAGCGCGACAACGATCTGTCTCGGCGCGCCATGCGCGTCACCGAACGGCAGCAACAGACGCTCACAGTTGATCCGGTGACCGCCCGCATCCGTTGTGCTGATTACGGTGTAGAGCGGCGCCCGCGCTTCCGCGCACGCATTCAGGCTGGTGAGCACGAGTTCCTGAAGCGTCGGCGGCACGAGGGCCTCCAACGGCTGCAGCGGCAGTGGATCCATGCCGAATGTCTCGCTCAGGTATTTCCCGTGCTGCAGGGTCTTGAAACGCCGCGCGGTATCCGCGCCCTCGATCGTCCAGTACATCAGCTGGCGCGGATCGTGCATTTCGGCAGGCGGTGCGAACTGCTCGAGCGAGGGAAGGCGGCGACCCGCGGCAATCTCGCGCCAGTGTTGCGCAAGCGCGCGCTGGCTGATCGACTTGACGGCATTGATCGGAGCAATACGCATGTATCGGTAACCGATTGATGTTGCCGGTTACTAGCTACCGCGTCTTTGACGTTGTGTCCATGTTGGGACAGTCGCCATCCACCTTCACGCTTTCACACCCCAGTGAGTTCCATCATTGCGTGGAAATCGCGTGGCGTTGGGCTTGCGCGCCAAGGCATTCGGCCAACGTCCGCCTGCCTGGCGATGCCGAACAGGCATACCGCCATGCCCATTCCAAGGGAGCTCACGCCAGCGCGATCCTGGCCTCGCGGATGAGTTCGAGCGGACTCCACGGTTTGCGAAGGAATGTCGTGCCTTCCGGCAGCACCGGCCGTTCCTTGCCGGATGTCACGATCACCTTGATGTTCGGAAACAGCTGACGTGCGAACTTTGCAAGTTGCGACCCTGGCATGTCTCCGTTCAATCGGACGTCGGACACCAGCAGCGCCAGATCGTGGCCGGTTTGCTGCAGGATGATCATTGCAGCTTCCGCCGTGTCGCTCTGTAATACCTCGAAGCCAGCGCTTTCGAGCAGCACAACGATCATCTCGCGCTGGCCCGGGTCGTCTTCGACAACCAATGAATAGTGTTTGTCTTGCGGCATGCGCGCCTCCCTCTGCCGCTTCAGGATATACCAGAGGGGAACCGGTTCGCTGCGCGCTGCGCTCAGGACTAAGGCGGCGGAAACGCCCGCCGCCAACTTTGCATCAAATGCACCGCAGTTCTCGCGAGGGCGTCAGCTTCGAGTTGATTCCCTGAGATACTTGTTGAACCAGGCGAGCGTGCGCTCCCAGGCTTGTTTGGCCGCAGCTTCGTCGTAGCGCGGGGTCGAGTCGTTGTGGAAGCCGTGATTGGCGCCTTTGTAGATGTGGCCCTCGTGGGTTACGCCTGCGGCCGTCAGCGCGGCGTCGAATGCCGGCCATCCCTCGTTGATACGTGTGTCGAGTTCACCGTATTGCGCGCTGATCGGCGCCTTGATCTTCTTTGCGTCTTCGGGGCTTGGCTGGCCGCCGTAGAACGGGACTCCGGCGCCAAGATCCGTTCCCATCCGCACTGCGAGCTGATTGACGACGCTCCCGCCGAAACAGAATCCGACGGCGCCGAGCTTGCCAGTGCTGTCGGGACGCGATTTCAGCCACGTTGCCGACGCGGCGAAATCCTCCAGCACCTTGGCGCGGTCGAGCTCACGGAATATCGCGGCGGCCTTTTCTTCGTCGCCGGGATAGCCGCCCTTTGTTGTCAGGGCGTCAGGTGCGAATGCGATGAAATTGGCGAGGGCGAGACGCCGGGCGACATCCTGGATGTATGGATTGAGGCCGCGGTTTTCATGGATGACCAGAACCGTCGGCAGCTTCGCGTCGTTTGCCGGCCGCACGAAGTAGCCCTTGATGCTTCCGTTGCCTTGCGGCGAGGGCACGGTCTCAAACGTTGCCTTGATCCGCTTGTCGTCCGGCGGCACCTGCACGGCGAAGGCGTAGTTCGGCCTGAGCATCTCCAGCAGCGCCGCCGCCGTCACACCGCCGACCGCGAATTTCTGCGCGCCGTCCAGGAAATCGCGGCGGTTCATCCGGCCGTGCACATATCCGTCAAACAGGTTCAGAAGCTCTTGCGGAAAATCGGATGCCTTCTTGCGTTCCATGTTTGTCTCCCGATGGGTGCAGCCGTTGTGCCGCAACGTACAACACTTGGCGCCGGATCGTATTCCGCCGGCGGCGTGGCGGTTGAACGGCCCGGTGACGGCCCTGGCGCGCGAGGGCGCGGGTAAGGTGCGAAAAATATTTCTCAGAGCAGCCAAGGATTCGCACCATTGGTCCGTCTAACCTCATAAGTGCATCCCGGTGGGTCGGTTAGCGCGACCGCGGTTTGAGGTGATGGTGTTGATGCAATTGGTGAAAATCCGACATTGCGGGTCAAATCGCGCTGCAGCCGCACACGGGCGACGGTGAGGCAGGCCGATGGGGAACGCCGTGCAGCTTGTGACCGTAGAGATGTCCGGCCCAGCAGAGAGCGGCGTTACCGATAACGACCTCGCGGCCCGCGCGTCGCGGGGCGACCGCGCCGCGTTCGAAGCCTTGCTGCGGCGGCACTACGACCTCATGCATCGCGTGGCGTGGCGCATGACCGGTTCCCGGACTGATGCGCAAGACATTTGCCAGGATGTCTGTTGCGCGCTGGTCGAACGGATTGCCTCGTTCAGGGGTGAGGCGAAGTTCACCACCTGGCTGATCGGCATCGTGCGCAACGCCTGCCATGATCACTACCGGCGCAGTTCGGCATTGACGCGCCTGGAAGGTCATCTCGCGGTTCTCGCCGGAACGGCTGCGCAGCCGGACGGTCGCGATCTTTTCCGGCGCAGCTGGCTTGCCAGCGAACTGGCGCGGCTTGAACCGGTACTGCGGGAAACGGTTGTGCTTGTCGCCGGCGAAGGCATGACGCATGCGGAAGCGGCGCAGGCACTCGGCGTGGCTGAATTGACCATCTCCGGTCGCATGTATGAGGTGAGACTAAAGGCAAGGTTCGCGAAGGAAACCGGCCAGAAGGAAATCGGCCATGAGTAACGATCACGACATCATGCGTTTGCCCGAGCCTCCGCCTTTCTCACCAGATGCACGTGATGAAGCGCTGATGCAGGCACTGACGCAGTTCGATCGAAAAAATATCGCGGGCCCCCAAGGATTGCCGGGTGACATCCGTCTCATCGAGCGAACTGCCGCGCCATTGCGGCCGTCACGCGAGAGGCCTGTCATGAATCGCACGCGATATCTCATAGCCGCCAGTCTGGCCTGTGTTCTTGCCGGATCGGCTGTGTTTCTCCATCTCGGCCGCTCGCCGGAGCCGCAGTTGGCTGCCGTGCCGGGCGAGCAGAAAATGGCCAGCAACGAGGCCGTTCAAGCGCCTGTACCCGGACTGGATGCGAAGAAGGAGGCTGAAAGCCGGATTCAGAGTCAGTTCCGTGTCGAGCAGCGTAACGACAATCCAGCTCCAGCTGTTGCTACTGCTCCTCCCGCGGCTGAGGCTTCCATGCCTGCCGCTGCTCCTGCGCCACCGCCTCCGGCGAGGCCTGCGATCGACAATCAGGTCGCAGTCGTCGCGCCCTCGTTCGCGCCTGCCGCACCGCCGGCTCCTTCCGCGAATGAAATGATGCGGAAGCTTGCCCCGCAATCACCTGCACCTGTGCGATCTGCGAGCCGGTCCGACGGCGGTCTCGCCCGGCCGCTGCCTTTGGCGCCAACGCGACAATTGGCGATAGGCGACTTCCGCACCGAGACGCAGCGTGAGCGCAGCCCGGCTGCGTCCGAACCGGTCGGCCGCGACCAGTTCGCGAACGCGCCGGAAAACGCCTTCAAGGTCGCACGGGATGCGCCCGTGTCTCGACCTTCTCCATCGATGTGGATACGGCGTCCTACGCGTTCGTCCGCGCCGCGCTCAATCGTAACGTCCTGCCGCCGGCCTGCATCGGTCCGGACCGAGGAGCTGATCAATTACTTCCCCTATGCGTATGAAGCGCCTGTTTCCGCGAGCGAACCGTTCCGGGCCAACGTCGCCGTGTTTCCGAACCCCTGGTCCGAAGGCCGCAAGCTCATGCGCATCGGCATCAAGGGCTATGCCTTGCAGCAGGCAAGCGCGGCCGCGCGCCAACCTTGTGTTCCTGATCGATACGTCAGGCTCGATGGAGACGCCGAACCGTCTGCCGCTGGTCAAGCAGTCGCTTGCGATGTTGCTCACCCAGTTGCAGGGCGACGACCGCGTCGCGATCGTGACCTATGCGGGCAATGCCGGCACGGCGCTCGAGCCCACCGCCGCGTCCGAGAAAGCCAAGATACTGGCGACGATCGAGCGACTCGAGGCGCGTGGAAGCACGGCGGGCGCCGAAGGCATCAGGCAGGCCTATGCGCTCGCCGAGCAGAATTTTGACACCAACGGCGTCAATCGCGTCATCCTTGCCACCGACGGCGACTTCAATGTCGGGATCACCAAGCAGGGACGAACTGAAAGGTTTTGTCGAGCGCCAGCGTGCGAAGGGCATCTTCCTGTCCGTGCTCGGCTTCGGCGTCGGCAACTTTAACGATGCGCTCGCGCAGACGCTGGCGCAGAACGGCAACGGCGCCGCCGCCTATATTGATACGATCAACGAAGCGCGCAAGGTGCTGGTCGAGGAGGCGAGCTCGACGCTCTTCCCGATCGGCAAGGACGTGAAAATCCAGGTCGAATTCAATCCGGCGACTGTCGCCGAGTATCGGCTGATCGGCTATGAGACGCGGCTGCTCAATCGCGGCGATTTCACCAACGACAAGGTCGATGCGGGCGATGTCGGGTCGGGGCAGACGGTCACGGCGCTTTACGACATCGTGCCCGTCGGCGGGCCGCGGGTGGTTGACGATCTTCGCTACGGGACGCAGGCGTCTGCGGGCGGCAATGTTCGGCCGGCGGCCGAGTATGCGTTCGTCAAGATCCGCTACAAGCTGCCGAAGTCCGACCAGAGCATGCTGATCAGCACGCCGGTCGATCGCACGGCGGAAGTCACGCGCTTCGAGGAGGCGCCGCTCGATGCCCGCTTCGCCACCAGTGTCGCTGCATTCGGTGAAATTCTGCGTGGTGGAAAGCACACCGGCAAGTTCAGCCATGACGACGTGCTGCGTGATCGCGTCCGCGGCGCGCGGCGACGACGCCTACGGCTACCGCTCCGAGTTCCTGCAACTGGTGCGCGCGGCGAAGACCGCAAGCGCCATGCAACCGCTGCGGCCGTGAGGTCGAAATCCCTCCGCCGCTGCGGCAGCGCTGACGGACAATTCAATGGCGGTGCAAACCATGCACCGTCTTGAATCGGGGGCGATGAGGCGTCCCGCCACTACCGCGCCTTCATGCGCTTGAACCGCACGGCGTTCCCGCCGGCGGTGCGGGTGGCAGTATAGCCGCCGCTCCGGCAGGCCTCGCGCTGCGGCATCGCTTCTTGCGGGCTGCGTTCGGTCTCCCACCATGAGGCACGATGTGCTGCACGAGGAAGCGCCTTGTCGATCAACGCCTCGATCTGCTCGAAGCTGAGCGTGAATTCGGCGGCCGTCTGCTGCAGGAGATAATCGCGTAGCGCGTCGTAATCGCTCAATGCTCGATCCTTCAACCGGAGACAGCGAGGAACGACCGGAGTTCGGCGAGGACCTCGTCGTGCTTGTCGTGCTGGAGCCAGTGGCCGGCATCCGCGATCGACTTCACCGTTGCGTGTCCGAAATGTTTCAGGACGCCTGCGGTCTGCGGGTTGGAAATGAAGCTTTCACCTGCGCAGAGCAGCAGCGTCGGGCAGGTGATGCGTGACCAGAGCGCGATGGTATCTTCCGGCGTGATGCGATACGGCGCGCGGACACGCTGATAGTTGTCGAACTTCCAGCTGTAGGTGCCGTCGGCATTCTTCTTCACGCCGTGTACGGCGAGATGGAGCGCAAGCTCCGGTGTCAATCGCTTGTTTCTCCCGGTCATGCGGGCGGCCGCTTCCTCGATGGTGCGATAGCGGCGGACCTCGGCCTGCGAGGCCTTGTCGACCTGCGCGATCCAACGCGTCATCTGCTGGTCGATCGGCACCGACGGCGGCGTGGGCAGAAACGCGCCGTCCAGGATCGCAAGCCGCGATACCCGCTCCGGATAAGTCCCCGTATAAGCCAGCGAAATCATCCCGCCGAAGGAGTGACCGATGATGCTCGCTTCGCCAAATCCAGTCGCAGCTTTCATGCGCGTCAGGTCGTAAACATGGTCGAGAATATTGTAGCTGCTTCCCTTCGCCCAGTCTGAGTCGCCGTGGCCGCGCAGATCGGCCGCCATGACATGGAAGTGCGGTTGCAGCGCCCGGGCCAGCCGGTCCCAGCTGCGGCAATGGTCGCGGCCGCCGTGCAGCAGGATCACGGGCGGCGCAGTGTCATTGCCCCAGTCGACGTAGTGCAGCCGCAGCCCTTGCGAAGTCGTAAAAGCAGGATTTTGGCTCAAGTGAAGTGGTCATGTCGTGTGCAGGCTCCGTCACGGCTGACATTCGCCGACCCGCTCGCCTTCCAGTTCCGTTCTTACGTCGCTCATCAATGAACCTGCCATCCAACCCTTGCTGCTGACTGTCGCTGTGTAGTGAGTTGGACTATCGAAGTCGAAGTCACCCATGACATCCAGATCCAGTTGTCCCCTGCATTCCAGGCGCCACTTCAGTTTTCTTCCTCTGGTTTCGAATTCCGCCGGTTTGCACGTTGAATTTACCGTGCCCATCGCAGGGCCGAAGGTCTTGACGACGTCGCTTGCCTGTTCGGGCGTGAGGCAACGGCCCTTCACCGTTGGCTGCGTGGCCGCGCCATTCATCACGGTCTGCGAGGTTACGTTCCACTGTCCCGGTTCGATCGTCAAATCCTCCGCCCGGGCTGGAACGGTCAGAAGGAGGAGCGTGCAGAGCAATCTCACCACCGGCCTGTTCATTCTCCGGGTACGGGCCGCCGTCAGGGTCACGCGGCCCCCGACGTCCGCCGCGCTTCCGCCCTGGGCGCATGTGCCCCTCGCTGCGCACGGCGGTATTCGTGAGCAGCCTCGTCGACAGCGGTGGCAACATCGCGCGGGAGCATGACGCCGGCCTGCACGGCGCGTTGGGCGGCTTGCTCGAACAGCGAAAGATAGGCCGCCTCGTCACGGTAAAGCGTCTTGAGCTTCTGTGCGTCGAAGGGGGTGTTGGATCCGCGCAACAGCAGGCCGCGCGTCGGCTCGAGCGGGATCGCGCTGTTTTGTGCAACAGGCACCTCTGCCTGCGGCAGCCGAACCCCGCCGACGGCGATGCCGTGCGCGTCGCGCACCACGTCGGGCGGATCGCCTGCAAACGCGATGAGCGGCTGGTGCGGCGGCGGTGTACCTCCGTTGACCCAGCGATTCAGGTGATGGAGTGCCGCATCATAGTAGGGCGTGAGCGCGATCCGGTTCATGTCGTCCAGCACGGGTGAGGGCGCTCCGAATTCACGCTCGTATTTTTTGGCGCGAACGTCCTGGGTTTGACTGGCGGTGTGACTTGTGCCGGCAGACTCCCAATAGCGGAAGCGGTCGGTGTCCGGCTGGCGCACTCCGTAGCACGCCACGGCTTCGAGTTCGGAGTTTACGACCATCACCGGCACGTCGAGATCATCGCGGATCAGGTTCGAGCCGATCAGTCCCGTCTCGCGCAGAATGGCGGGCAGGGTGGTGCCGCCGAGCCGCGCGGCAAAGTCGCTGTTGTGGATCGCGCTGCCGACCTCGATAGCGGTGCCCCGGCCGAAGTAGATTTGCAGCAGATAGCCGTCGAACGCGCGCTCGCGCGGATGGATGGCGTTGACATAGGTGCTGAGTTGGGCGGCCGACTGCGATGCGCCGAGGCCGACGACCTTGCGCACATCGAGTCCCGCAAGCGGGTCGATGCCGGAACGGTCGCGCCCGGGACCTGCGGCCCGCGCCACCTGCGTGAAGATGTCGTAGGAGGCGTCGTCCGTCGGAATGCTCAGCGAGCCATAGCGCTCGGGATCCCACGCCGCGAGGCCCTGGCTGTTCACCGGAAATCCGTGCACGCCGACACGCTGCACTGTCGCGCAGACAAATGCGTACCCGCCTTCCAGAATCCCGGCGCTTTCGCCGCCGAAGAGTTCGTAGCCTGCAGTGACGTTGTTCCAGCAGACGATCGCCGTGCCGTTGAACCGCTTCGCGTCGGCCGGCCGGTACACGAGAATGCGCGTCTTGTACGGCACGTTCGCGCTGGGCTCGACCTGCCAATGCCCGTTGCGGTCCCACGCGGTGCCCGGCGTCTGGCGCCATGTGGTCGCGGTGCCGGAGAGAAAATACTCTTCCTCGACATAGCCGTGTGCCTTGAGATCGAACAGCGGGCGCCCAAAGGCCCATCCATGTTTTCCGCCCGTGACTGGTCCTTGAATCATCTGGTCCCACTTCTTCTTGTTTGTTCGGAAGTTCTTCCAAACCACTCAAGCATAGGTCTCGGACGCTGGGAATACAGTGGAATTGCATATGTCGCCTGACCCCGACGGACCAGCATCGCCGCGCGGGAGCGTCAGGCCTTCGCGGCGTCGCCATTTTGCGCGCTTGCTGCTCTGCAACTCCCCGGTAGGATTGTCGCCCCGGTCGAACGCCAATCGGACCGCGGCGCAGAGGACGTTGCCCGATGCAATTCCATCTCAACGGATTCAGAACCGGCAATCCGGAGATCTCGGAACCGTCCGAACAGCACAAGACGTCGTCCAACTCCGACAGCCTTCCCGATGAAGTCGATGTCCTGATCGTCGGCTGCGGACCTGCGGGACTGACATTGGCCGCACAGCTCGCGGCCTTTCCGGACATCAAAACCCGGATCGTCGATCAGAAGTCCGGCCCGTTGCTGCTCGGCCAGGCCGACGGCATTGCCTGCCGGACCATGGAGATGTTCGAGGCTTTCGGCTTCAGCGAGCGTGTGTTGAAGGAGGCGTATTGGGTCAACGAGACGACATTCTGGAAACCGGACGAAACGTCCCAAGACAAGATCGTTCGTCACGGCAGGATGCAGGATGTCGAAGACGGGCTCTCGGAGTTTCCGCACGTCATCCTGAACCAGGCGCGCGTGCATGATTTCTACCTTGAGGTCATGCGCAATTCGCCGAACCGGCTGGAGCCGCATTACTCCCGCCGCCTGCTCGATCTTGCACGTCGATACGGCCGCGGCTCCGCTGGCGATGCGCCATCCCATCCGGTGACGGTCAGGCTCGAGCGGATCGATGCCCGCACCAAGGACAGATCGAAACGGTCAAGGCGCGGTATGTCGTCGGTTGCGACGGGGCGCGAAGCGCCGTGCGCCAGTCGCTCGGCGCGCGAACTGCGCGGGAGATTCCGCCAGTCAGGCCTGGGGCGTGATGGATGTCCTTGCCGTCACCGACTTCCCCGATATCCGCTTCAAGTCGTTGATCCAGTCCGCGCACGAGGGCAGCATCGTGCTGATCCCGCGCGAAGGCGGCTATCTGGTTCGCATCTATGTCGAGCTCGACAAGCTCAACGAAAACGAACGGGTTTCGAGCCGGAACATCACCATCGACCGCTTGATCGCGGCCGCGCAGCGGATCCTTCATCCCTATACGCTTGAGGTGAAGGAGGTCGCGTGGTGGTCGGTCTATGAAATCGGCCAGCGGCTTTGCGACAAGTTCGACGACGTGCCCGATGCAGAGGTCGCCAGTCGCCTGCCGCGCGTTTTCATAGCCGGCGACGCCTGCCATACGCACAGCCCGAAGGCCGGACAGGGAATGAACGTGTCCATGCAGGACGCGTTCAATCTGGGCTGGAAACTGGCGTCGGTGCTGCAGGGTCGGTGCGCGCCCGAGCTTCTGCATACCTATTCGGCGGAACGCCAGGCGATCGCCAAGGAGTTGATCGACTTCGACCGCGAGTGGGCCAAAATGCTCAGCGCGCCGCTGAAATCGTCGCCCGGATGGCGAAGGCGTCGATCCGGCCGAAGTGCAGAGATATTTCGTCAAACACGGACGCTACACTGCGGGAACGGCGACCCAGTACAAGCCGTCGCTCATCACCGCCGAGCCGGGCCATCAGCATCTGGCCAAGGGCTTGGTGATCGGCATGCGCTTCCATTCGGCGCCGGTCATTCGCCTTGCCGACGCCAAGCCGGTTCGCCTGGGCGATAC
Organism: uncultured Alphaproteobacteria bacterium; assembly: GCA_963774995.1. GTDB lineage: Bacteria > Pseudomonadota > Alphaproteobacteria > Rhizobiales > Xanthobacteraceae > P52-10. The sequence continues at coordinate 78,159 of CAVZHJ010000006.1, read as the reverse complement.
GACCAAAGCTGACGGCCGCTGGCGCATGTTTCGCCTTCGCCGACCGGCAGGATCCTTCGGAGCGCTCCTCGCGCATCAGAGCGCTGTGCGACTTTCCTTGCCGACTCCGTGCAGTCGCCCGTTCGCAAATATACGCCGGCAACAGCCGATATCGACTCCGTGATCGATGTCCGGGCTGTGTTCCAGCAGGGCCATCGCGCGTTGACCCTCGAGGCCATGCCTGAGCTTCTTCTCCCCGGCAAAGGCCGTTACGGGCTCCGCGACTACGAGAAAATGTTCTGCCCGGATCTGAAAGGCGGCAACGACATTTTCGACATGCGCGGCATCGATCGCGATCGCGGCTGCGTGGTCGTCGTGCGACCCGACCAGTATGTCGCCCATGTGCTTCCGCTCGACGCCCATGCCGAGCTTTCAGCCTTCTTCGATGGCTTCATGCTTTCAAATGCCTGAGGCGCTCCATCCCTGTGGGCGCGTCAGGCCGGGCACGCCATCAGCGCCAACCTTGAACCGCACGATGAGGCCGCATAGACTCGGCTGCGAGAAACGCTGCCACGACGTCTTCAACAAGAAGCGGGACAAGCCCCCATCGATGCAGTCCACCGAGCGGCGCCCTTTCCCCTACCGCCGGGGCCTGATCATCGTCATCACATTGGCAACCGCCTATGTCGCGAGCCATTTCTTCCGCGCCTCCAACGTCACCATCGGCCTGGACCTCATGCGCGACCTGGCGCATCGGGCCGGAAGCCCTGGGCGCGCTGACAGGCGCCTTCTTCTTCGGCTTCGCCGCGATGCAGATCCCCTGCGGCTTCTTCTTCGACCATTTCGGCCCGCGCCGGACCATCGTCGGCATGCTCATCCTCGCCACCATCGGCGGCATCATCTTCACGCTGGCGCCGACCTGGCCGATCCTGCTCACCGGACGTGTGCTGATGGGCGCGGGCTTCGGCGTCATGCTCATCGGCAGCATGGTGGTGATCTCGCGCTGGTTCCCGCCGGACCGCTTCTCCACCCTCACCGCCATGGTCCTGTCGATCGGTCTGCTCGGCAACCTGGCCGCCACCACGCCGCTGGCCTGGGCCTCGCAGGCCGTCGGCTGGCGCGCCGTGTTCGGCGCCGTCGTCGTCTTCGTCGCGCTTGCCACCATCGCGGTCTGGCTGGTGGTGCGCGACGCGCCGCCCGGCCATCCGTTCCTCGCCCGCACCCCGGAGTCTCCGCGCGAGATGCTGCAAGGCCTGATGGAGGTGCTGCGCAATCCCCGGCTGAAGCCCATCCTGGCGCTGAATTTCTGCAACTATGCCTGCACCTTCACCGTGCAGGGCTTGTGGGGCGGTCCGTTCCTGCGCGAGGTGCATGGCCTGAGCGCCGATCGAGGCCGGCAACGTCCTGTTCGCCGCCGTCATCGCCTACCAGTTTGGCATGCTCGCCTTCGGCCCGCTGGACCGCCTGCTGGACACGCGCAAATGGATCGCCGTCGGCGGCAGCATGGTGACCATTTCCATCCTCGCCGCCCTTGCGCTTGCGTCCCAACCACCCCTGTGGGTGCCGATCGGCGCCATGCTCGGCATCGGCTTCTTCAGCGCTGCCAGCACCATGGTGATGACGCATGGCCGCGGCATATTCCCGGACCGGCTGATCGGGCGCGGCATGGCGACGATGAACACCTCCGTGATGCTCGGCGTCGCGTGCATGCAGACGTTCTCCGGCATCATCGTCGGCGCTTTCGAACCGCTGGCCGACGGCGCCCGCACGGAAACCGCCTACCGCGCCCTGTTCGGAGTGCTCACCGTGGTGCTGATCGTCGCCGTCGCGATCTACAGCCGCTCGAAGGACGTCAAGCCCAGCGACGAAATGCGCCAGCGGCGCGAGGCTTGAGCCGTCACCTGCCGACGACGGTAAAATCCGTCAGCGCCCGTGTGCGAGCGCCTCATAGGCCAGTCGCTTGAACTCGGCGGCGAATGGATGCGCGAACGACATCTGACGCTGGGTCATCATCAAGCCCGCACTGTTCGTCCTTGGCGAGATCCACCATTGCGTGCCGGCGACGCCACCCCAGTAGAATTCGCCGACGGCATCCTTGTGATCGAGCGGCAACGGCTCGACGATGACGCTGCCGGCCAGCCCGAACCCCCTGCCGGGCATTTCACCCACCACAGCAAACCGGATCCAGCTGCCGTCGGGCAACTGGTTGGTCATCATCGACGCGATCGTCTCCGGCCTGAGCAAGGTTGGTCCGCCAGACAGCAGGCTGCGGATCAGCGCCACCATGTCCGGCAATGTCGAAACCATACCGCCGCCGCCGCTGAATCGCGGGACGGCGCGCACGTAGGCGCCGGGATAGGGCGAATCATCCGTCCGCGTGAGCCCGGGCTTCCGGGAACTCATGATATCGGCCCCGGCGTAATACGCAGCGAGCCGGCTTCGATCCTTCTCCGGCACGACGAAGCCTGAATCCACCATGCCAAGCGGATCGAAGATCCGCGACTGGATGAACTTGTCCAATGGCTGGCCGCCGATGACTTCAACGAGCCGTCCCAGCACATCGGTCGCGACCGAGTACTGCCACGCCGTTCCGGGCTGATAGACCAGCGGCAGATCCGCCAGCTGGTTGATCATGTCCGACAGCGGCGTGAGCGGGTTCAACACCCGGCGCTCGTTGTAGGCCTTGAAGATCGGCGTGCCCGGATCGAAGATGCCGTAGCTCAGTCCCGAACTATGGCTCATCAGGTGGCGAATGGTGATCGATCCCGCCGCCGGTTCGGTCTGATCCAGCGACGTGGCGCCCGCGCGCAGGACCTTCCGGTTGCCGAGCTGCGGAATGAACTTCTCGATCGGATCGTCGAGCTTGAAGCGGCCTTCCTCGAACAGCAGCAGCGCCGCGCACGAAGTCACCAGCTTGGTGTTGGAAAAGACCCGGAAGATGTGGTCGACGCCGATTGGCGTCTGCGCTTCCTTGTCGGCCCAGCCGACGTAGTTCACATCCACCAGATCCCGGCCGACAAGCACCGCGGACGAGACGCCGGACAGGATGTTGTCGTCGACGTAGCGACGCATGGCTGCGTGCGCCGGCCCGAAGTCGTAGCCGCCGGCGATCACCTTCATGTCTTCCATTGTGTTTCCCCAATCGCGGTCGGACGACGCTCTCTTTACCCTTCATATGCGACAAGCGCCGCCCTGAAAGCAACCAGTCGTGCGCTCAACAGGCGTGTCGCAACGAGCGCTTGCGCAAAAGGGGCACGTCAGCGCTTGCTGTATGTTCCGGGGAATTCACAGCTCGCGCCGTGCCAATAGCCACAATCGTCTTCTGTGACGTCGAGCTTCGATCCCTTTCGCGAGATGGATACGACGCACTTGTCATCCGGATTGTCCGTCGATGACGTTTTTACCACCAGCATCGCGCCTTCGACGCGCCCGGTGCCGTCGAAGGAGCCGGAGCAGCCTCTCGTGCCGACTACCAGTTCCACACTGTAGCTGTCGGTGCTGCGCTTCTTGATTTTCAGCACCTGACGATATGCGTGCGAGCCGGCACGATAGTCGCCTTCGAAGGCGAGGCTCGGCGACGAACAGAAGACGCCGAACGATAGCAGCAACAGCACGCTCGACCTCGCATCGCTTCACCTCCCCATGTCATGTCCGTTGACCGCCAAGCCAACGCCGGCGCGCGCCATCGTTGGTCGCGGCCAGGGGCGGCGAAGGTTCAGGGATGTCACTGCGCAACCTGTTCGCGGCCAGGCCGGTCCGCCATCAAATGACGAAGAACCCGTGGGTGGAGTCGCGTCGAAGCTGCTCGACGAGACCATACTCCCAATCGAGATAGGCCTGCATCGCACCGGTTGCGACATCCGTGCCCTCGTAGGGACGCCGGTAGCGGTGTGACGGATCGGGCCTTGGCAAAATCTCGGGCGGCCCGACGTCAAGTGCGCGATCATAGCCACCCTCGAGCACAAAAGTCTCCCATCCCATTTGCGCGAGCCAGGACGCGGTCATCTCCGCACGGACGCCCATATTGTCGGTCAGGAGGATGCGCGCCCCGCGCACCGGCGCCGCCATGTCGATCTCCTGGACGAGCTGTCCTCCCGCATAGTGACGAAAGCCCGGAATATGACCCGCTGCATAATCCTCAGCGGAGCGGACGTCGAAACGGTAGAGCGTGCGATGGCTCTGTGCCTCGAGCGCTGCCGCGTCCTCCGGGCCGATGTGCCGGACGCCGGCGCGATAGGCGACATCGCGGGTATTGGCTTGTGCGCCCTCGAAGAGGCCGATCGCGCTTCGCCGGTCCGCGCCATGCTCGAGACGTTGCCCCGCGAGCGTCCAGCCGATCGTTCCGTTTCGCAGCGCAAGCACCCTGTTTGCGACGCCGGCGTTGATGAGCGACTGGGTGCCGATGATCGATCGGGTGCGGCCGGCGCAATTTACGATGATCGTGGTCTCGGGATCCGGCGCAACAGAACCCGCGCGGAGCACCAACTCAGCGCCCGGTACGCTGACGGACCTGGGGATATTCATGGTTGCATATTCATCGAACCGCCGGACATCGAGAATGCTGATATTGGCTCCGCTCGCAATTAACGCGGCGACTTCATTCGCGGGCAGCGAGGGCGTGTGCCGCCGGGACTTGACCAGTTCGCCAAAGGCCTTGGCGTAGGAGTTCACGTCGTGGAAAACCTCGTAGCCCGCCGCCTGCCAGGCCTGCAGTCCGCCGTCGAGTTGACGAACGTTTGTGTAACCCAATGCCGCGAGACGATCGGTCGCCTGTGGCACGAGTCCTTCGCCCGCGTCGTAGACCACGATCGGCACATCCTTGCGGGGCAGTCTTGCCCCGGCTTCGAGCGCGATCCTGTCGGCCGCCATGTTGGCGGCAAACAGGGGGTGGCCTGTGGCAAAGGCAGCCTCGTGCCGCAAATCGAGCAAGGCGATTTCCTCGCGCAGCAACAGTGCGCAACGGACTTGCGAGGGAGAGACGGTTGGCGTGTTCATGGATGGCAGGTCTGGATGAGGGGTGAATTGTGCACCGGGTCAGTATTCAGCATAGATTTCGATGATGTTGTCCTCGGGGTCGCGAAAGAACAGGGTGCGGTGGCGCCAGTCAGGCAGATCGGTGGGTCCCCTTAGAATCGGCACACCCTTGGCGACCAGTTCCGCATGGCACGCATCGACCGCAGGCGGCGCGACTCGAAAGGCAAGCTGGATCGCGGCTGATCCAGGCACCGACTTGCCATCGTCGAAGAGGCTCCACCCGCGGGGCCGCAGCGTCAGCAGCGCGGCGCCGACGCGAAAACTGACCCACTTCTCAAGGTCGGCCTCAATCGGAAACTTCATGATATCGCGGTAAAATGCCTTCGTTTCATCCATCTTGTTGCACAACAGGATCGTATAATCGAGGTTACCGATTGCACCCAGGCTCACTACGAACTCCTCAGTCACTCTTGCTGCTGGCGTCGGCCGGGCCATCGCCGCGGGATTGGGTCCGACGGTCGCCCCTGAATAGCACAGCCAGCGCAAGATGGATTCGATGCCGCACGCTGGATTCAGCGAAGACTTCGAAGCCGCGCCAATACCAGATATGAAGCGGGCACGGCCATTCGGCTCGCCGCGCGGAAGGGGCAGCGTACGCGCCTAGCGGTCGAAACCGACGAACACCGTGGCTTCGTCGACAGACTTTCGTTCAGACACGACCGCATTTGCAGGGAAGCTTTCATCCGGCCAGCCCAGCGCAATACTTTTCATGATGACCTGATCGTCGGCTATTCGGGCGTGCTCACGCACCACAGGTGATTGCATGATGCCCTGGCTGTTAATCACGGCGCCCAGCCCGCGAGACCAGGCGGCATTGACCAGGGCGGTCGCCACAGCGCCGCAATCGAAGGGCGTATCGTCGCTGCCGTCCAGCACGCGGTCATAGGTCACGATCACGCACACAGGCGCGTCGAATTGACGAAAACCGCGCAGGACCCAGTCCTGGCGCATATCCTTGTCGTCGCGCTTGATCCCCATTGCGGAGAACAATTGCTTGGCGACGCCAACCTGCCTGTCGCGGTGCTGACCTGCAAAGGCGTGTCCCGTGCGGAACTCGCGCGACTGCGGTATGCCTGCCACCATCCGCTCAGTGTTGCCGGCGCGGATCCGATCCAGCGGTTCGCCGGTGATGACGTAGAAATTCCAGGGCTGGGTGTTCATCGACGACGGAGCGCGCATCGCCAAACCGATGATTTCCTCAATCAGCGCCTTGGGTACTGGATCGGGTTTGTAACCGCGAATGCTCCGGCGACCGAGGATAACGTCATCAAACTGCATTGTCTGGGATTCCCCGGATGACTCCTGAATGACCCGGACTTTCGCGTCTTCTCGGCCTTCGCGCAAGATGGATGTAAGGTTCGCCTGCGAGGAATTCGCGAAACAGCGCAACTCGTCGTCGGCGATCTGTTACGCTGGTACCCAAAGTCGCTTCGCAGTCGATCGACGCTTAGTCAAATTTTATATTGAGCTCTTCCGCTTCCGCCTTGAATGCCTTTACTTCGTTGTCGATCACGGTCTGGACCTGATCGAAAGGAATGCTCCAACGCTCCATTCCCGTCGGTCCCATGGCACTAAGAAAGCCTGGGTCCTCGATGATTTCTTTGGAGACGGCGCGGATCTTGTCCAGCACAGTCGACGGCACATCCGCCTTCGCAAACAGGCCCTCCCAGATATTTATGACCAGGTTTGGATAGCCTTTCTCTTTGAATGTGGGCAGGTCAGGCATCGCTTGAGTTCGCTCATTGGCCGCGACTCCGATCGCCTTTAGCTTGCCCGAAGCGAGGTGCGGAGCGCCGATGCTATAAGTCGTCGCCATCATCTGCACGTCGTTGGAGAGCATCGCGATCGTCATCTTGGGCGAGCTACGGTATCCAAGTTCGGTTAAATCGCCGCCTGACAACTTCCCGAATTTGCGAGAGAGCATCATGCTGACATGCGACGTCGTCAAAATCGCACTGTTCATGCTCTTCACATTTGCCTTTAAGTGCGACATGAACGACGGAATGTCGTTCGCCGGCACTGCGCTGGTGACAAAGAGAATGAAGGGCACCTGACCGAGCGGCGCGAGCGCAACGAAGTCCTCGGACTTGTAGCCCGCATTCTTCATCACAGCCGGCGTACTTGCGACTCCGCTTCCGCCAATAAGGAGCGTGTAGCCATCCGGTTTGGCGTTCAATACACGCTGCGCAGCAATGATACCTTGGCCCCCCGTTACGTTCTCCAGCACGACCGGAACGCCGAGCTTCTGCCGAAGCCTTTCCACGAACAATCGCGCCAGCTGGTCAAAATTCGATCCAGGCCCGACCGACGTTATGATGGAAATCGATCGAGAGGGATAATCCTGAGCTTTCGCTGGCAACGACACAACTGCCGTTGTGCAAACCGCCGTCATGACAGCGAGGCAAGTCCTGAATACCGAAGCTCCTGTGGCCATCATTCACCCTCCCTGGTCGTGCTCGTCGTCGCTCACATTGCGCTCTGCGCGAACGGGCGCCAATGGAATTCAGCCTGGCTGCACTTTCCATATTTTGGTTCTTCATACCATTTCATATAACCTCGCGCGTCTTGTCAATGCGAGGCTGCCGGTTTCCGGGGTAGCGAGCGATCGGAAACGTGTTCTTCCGGGGCATGAAGCGTCGTGCAAAGTGCCGCCGGATTGGCGGACACATGACCTTTGCGATCATCCCGCACCGACCAACTTAACGCTGTCAAACCCTGCATGTCCGCTTTGGATCAATCGCATCGTTCCCGGCGCGGATCACGTCTGGCCTTCCGCGATAAGCAGAAATTCTCATGTCGGCCGGCATGCTTCAGAGGCGCCGCAAGCCGTTGCCTGCAGATTTGCATTCGCAGGACTATGGTGGATAGTTTGCAGGCATGAAGCAGGTGCAGGTCCTCATCGCGGGCGGCGGCCCGGTCGGCATGACGCTTGCGCGCGATCTGGCGCGCCGTGGCGTCACCTGCATGCTGGTCGAGCGCAGTCTCACGACCACGCGCCATCCGAAGATGGACATCACGAACGTTCGCAGCATGGAGCTGTTCCGGCGCCTGGGTCTGGCGGATGAGCTTCGTGCCGTGGCGGTGGCCGAGGGCAACAATTTCGACGTTTCGTGGATCACGTCGCTTTCGGGGCACGAGTTGCATCGCTTCCGTTATCCGAGCGTGACGGAATGGCGCCGCATGATGCGCCAGACCAATGACGGCAGCATGCCGGGGGAAGCCCCCATGCGGGTCTCCCAGGTGGAGATCGAGCCGGTGCTGCAGCGCGGCGTTCTCGCCGAGCCACACGTCGAGGCGCGTTGGGGCGTGGCCTTCGACGAACTGTCGCAAGACGAGGAGGGCGTAACCGCCACACTCTCCACGGCGGAGGGCGCAACCGAGCAGGTCCGCTGCGCCTACCTTGTGGGGTGCGACGGGGGCAACAGCCGGGTGCGCGGCTGTCTTGGCATCCGTCTCGAAGGTCAATCGCGCGTTGCGCAGCGCTTCATGACTCACTTCCGCTCGACCGCGACCGATGTGCTGCAGCGCTGGGGGATTGCCTGGCACTATCAATCGGCAGCCGGCACGTTGATCGCGCAGAACGATCGCGACATCTGGACGCTGCAGACGCGATGGCCGGCGGGCGTGGCGCCCGAAGCCGTGGACACGCATGCGCTGCTCAAGGGGTTTGCCGGTTGCGACTTCGAGTACGACATCCTGGTCGCCAATGCGTGGACGCCGCATCTGCTCGTGGCGGGGTCCTATCGCGCCGGCCGGGTCTTTCTCGCCGGTGACGCCGCGCATCAATACATTCCGACCGGCGGTTACGGCATGAACACAGGAATCGGTGATGCCTGCGACCTTGGCTGGAAGCTGGCGGCAGTGTTGCAGGGTTTTGGCGGGCCGGGCTTGCTCGCATCCTACGAGGTCGAGCGGCGTCCCGTCGGCCTGCGCAACCGCGAGGCCTCCAGCCACCATACCGGTGTGCGCGCCGAGATCGCGGCGCTCTATGGTCCTGACCTCACCGCACCGGAAGGCCGCGGCGCCGCCGCGCGAGCGTATGCCGGACAACGGATCGCCGCCATCGGCAACGCCGAGAACGAATGCTTCGGCATTGAACTTGGCTACGCCTATCCTGACTCACCGGTGATCTGCACTGATCCTGGCGCGGACATCCCCAACGACCCGCTGCGCTACGTGCCGACGACCGCGCCCGGCGTTCGGATGCCGAGCGTTTTCATGCCCGACGGCGCACCGGTCTTCGATCATCTCGGACCATGGTTCACGCTGGCCTGCTTCGGGTCGCCTGCGAGCGCTGCGCTTGTTGCTGCGGCCGCACGGCGCGGTGTGCCGCTGAAGGTCATGCAAGGCGAGGGGCATGATCTCGAGAAGGTCTATGGCCGCGGCCTGCTTCTGGTGCGACCGGATCAGCACATTGCGTGGCGCGGATCCGCCTGCGACAGCCCCGGCGATGCCGATGCCGTTGTCACCCGCGCGCTGGGCTGGCAGGAACGAACCTGACCGTGCGTCAGCCCGAGCCCGCCTTGATCCCGAGCTCCTTGACCAGCTTAGCGTACTTTGCGGAATCGGCCTGCGCGAGCTTGCCGAAGTCATCCGCCTTGCCGCCGATCGGCTCGACAACACCCTTGGTGAAGTTCTCGAGCAATTTGGGATCGGTGAGCGCCTTGTTCATCTCGGCATTGAGCCGCGCGACGATGGCAGGGGGCGTGCCTTTCGGCACGAAAGCGCCATACCAGGCGTCCAGCACCAGACCCTTGAAGCCCGCTTCCTCGAGCGTCGGCACATCCTTGAGGATCGGCGAGCGTGCGGACGCCGACTGCGCCAAAAGCCGCAGCGTACCCGCGTCGGCGTGCGGTTTCAGCGCCGTCGGTCCGAGGAAGGCGACCTTCACATGCGCGGCGATCAGGTCATTGATCGCCTGTCCGGCGCCGCGATAAGGCACGTGATCCATCTTGATGCCCGCTTCGCGCTTGAACCATTCGCCGACAACATGCTGGTTGCTGCCGACGCCGGAGGTTGCAAAGCCGAGCCCCGGATTGGCCTTCGCGTAGGCGATGAGCTCGGCAACCGTCTTCACGTTGATTGTGGAATGCACGGCCAGGATCTGCGATTGGCGCCCGAGATAGCAGACCGGGACCAGTTCCCTGGTGAAGTCGTACGACAGGTTCATGATGTGCGGTGCACTCGCCGCGTTGTCGTTGGTGATGAGAACTGTGTAGCCATCCGGCTCGCTCTTCATCGCCAAATCCATGCCGAGCGTTCCGCCTGCGCCGGTGCGATTCTCCACCACGATCTGCTGGCCGAGTGAACGTGTCAGCACCTCTCCAACCTGCCGGGCGATGAAATCGATGGCGCCGCCCGGCGCAAGCGGCACGATGAAGTGCACGGGCCGGACCGGCCAGGCATCCTGTGCGATCGCGCGCGAACCAGCCAGTGAACCGGACATGGCCAGCCCCGTCGCCGCCGCACCCGTCATGAATTCGCGTCGCCCGATCCTGGTCATGCGTTTCCTCCCGAACCCTGACTTTTTTTATGACTGCGAACTTCCCGTATTTTCGAGCCTGCCGCAATCCGAGGGTGCATTGCAAAACGCAAGATTTTGATCCGCCGGATGGGTCAAAACCGCACATCAAGAACGCCTCAGCAGAACAGGCTTGCGACAGCGCCATTGCGGCGGGACGTGTCTTGGGGGAAGCATACCGCCGCCTCCGCAGGAGGCACCCAGCATCACGGATCCCGGAAACCCGCATGTCCTTTGCCAAGAAACTCTTCGAACCGCTTTCGCTCGCCCATGGTCCGGCGATGAAGAACCGTTTCATGCTGGCCCCGCTGACAAACCAGCAGAGCCACGCCGACGGGCGATTGTCCGACGAGGAATTCCACTGGCTGACGATGCGGGCGAAGGGCGGTTTCGGGCTCACCATGACCTGCGCTGCGCATGTGCAGGCTGTCGGCCAGGGCTTTGCCGGCCAGCTCGGCATATTCGGCGACGAGCACCTTGAGGGCCTCACGCGCCTTGCCGGTGACATCAAGGCGAAGGGCTCGGTGGCGTCCGCGCAATTGCACCACGCCGGCAACCGCGCGCCGAGAGAGCTCGTCGGCACGCCGGTCGCCCCATCCGCTGACGCGAAGAGTGGCGCGCGCGCGTTGAGCCTGGCCGAGGTGGAGCAACTGCGCGACGACTTCATCGCCGCCGCGAAGCGAGCGGAGAGGGCAGGGTTCGATGGCATCGAGGTGCACGGCGCGCACGGCTACGTTCTCGCACAGTTTCTATCGGCGGAGGTCAACAGGCGCGACGATCGATACGGCGGCAGCCTCGAGAACCGCGCCCGTATCGTCTTCGAGACCGTCGACGGCATTCGCGCGCAGTGCCGGAAGGATTTTCAGATCGGCCTCAGGCTGTCACCCGAGCGCTTCGGCCTGAAGCTCGCGGAGATCCGCGACGTCGCCACGGAAGTCCTGCGCCAGGGCAAAATCGATTATCTCGACATGTCGCTCTGGGACGTCGGCAAGGAGCCCAACGAGGAGGCATTTCAGGGCCGCACGCTGATGAGCTATTTCACCGAGCTGCCGCGCGGCTCCGTTCGGCTCGGTGTCGCCGGAAAAGTCATGAGCGCCGAACAGGCGGCGTCCGTGCTGGAATCCGGTTGCGATTTCGTGCTGATCGGGCGTGCCGCGATCCTGCGGCACGACTTTCCGGAGCGCGTGCGCCGCGATCCGGCCTACCAGTCGCCGGAACTTCCTGTCACCGTGCAGCATCTGCTCAGCGAGGGCTTGAGCCTGCCCTTCATCAAATACTTGGGCAACTGGCCGGGATTCGTTGCAGCGGAAGAAGCGACGGCGTGAGGATCAGCCGGTTGGTGCATCCGCTTCGCGCGGTCGAAGCGCCGGCCGCGGCGTGGTGGATCCCGATCAGGTCACGCGTTGCAGGCTGGCGATCGTCGATCGAATGTTCGCCAGGCGACTCTCCAGGCTCCGCGCCGACAGCGGGTAAGCGCGATCCTCGGGATCCTTGACCGGCGAGCGGTCCAGTTCTTCAGTGATCAGCACTTCCAGCGTTCGAGCGGCCTCGGCGAGCTGCGACATCATCGATGCCGCGGTTCGGCGCAACTGGTCGAAACCTGCCTCGTTCGTCCCAATTTCGGTCAATCCGATCATGACACACTCCCAACATGGCACACTTGCTCCGGCACGGGGCCGTCGTTCCATGGTGATTGCATAAAGCCTGCCAAACGCGGACCGGGCGCTTCGCGGGCAGCCTTTATGCAGCTAGACCCGCTTCGCGTCCGTCTCGCGCAGCTCGGTCTTGAGGATCTTGCCGTAGTTGTTCTTCGGCAGCGCGCCGACGAACACGTAGTCCTTTGGCCGCTTGAAGCGGGCGATCTCGTCGAGGCACAGCGCGGTCGAGATCTTCGGCGCTCGTCTCGCCGACCACATAGGCGACGACGACCTCGCCCCATTCGGCGATCGGGCCGGCCGATCACCGACACCTCGCGCACGCGGTTGTGCTTGAGCAGCACCTCCTCGACCTCGCGCGGATAGATGTTGGAGCCGCCGGAGATGATCACGTCCTTGGAGCGATCCTTCAGCGTCAGATAGCCTTCTGCATCGAACGCGCCGACATCGCCGGTGAACAGCCAGCCGTTCTGCGATGGTCTTTGCGGTCGCTTCCGGATTCTGCCAGTAGCCGGGCATCACCACGTCGCCGCGCGCGCAGATCTCGCCGGTCTCGCCGACCGGCAGCGGCTTGCCGTCGCCGTCCGCCACCATCACCTCGACGCAGGAATAGGGCCGGCCCGCGGAGCCGAGCCGCTCGGGCCAGCGCGGATGGGCGCGGTCGGCGATGTCTTCCCTGGTCAGCGTCGTGATCGTCATCGGGCATTCGCCCTGCCCATAGATCTGCGCGAAGCGCGGGCCGAAACGGTCGAGCGCCTTGATGGCGTCCTCCACATACATCGGCGCGCCACCCCAGATGATGGTGCGGATGTTGTCGGGATCGCAGTCCGCATCGCACTCGACCAGCCGCTTGATCATGGTGGGCGCAGCGAACATCGAGGTGCGCGGCCAGCGCCGGAACAGCTCGAAAATCTCGTCCGGCTCGAACGCGCCGGACTCGGGGATCGACATTGATGCCGATCCGCGCAACATGCGGCATGATGTACATGCCCGAGCCATGGCTCATGGGCGCAGCATGCAGCACCGCATCGCCCGCGACGGCTTGATCGACGTCGCTGAGATAGGCATGGCTCGCCCAGTTGAGCACCCGGTGCGTCAGCATCGCCCCCTTCGGCCGGCCGGTGGTGCCGGAGGTGTAGAACAGCCAGGCGAGATCGTTGCCGCTGCGCGGCGTGACGGCAATCGCGTCAGTCGTGAACAGCGCCTCGTACTCGCGCGAAGCCGATGGTGATCAGCCGCTGCAGCGTTGAAGGCGCATGCGCGGCCGCCGACGACGTCGAGATCGGCCGATACGAAGCACACCCGCGCGCCGGAATGCTCCAGAATCCAGGCAAGCTCGCGTCCGTGCAGCTTGGCATTCACAGGCACCGCGGCGAGCCCGGCATGCCAGATCGCGTACAGCGCCTCGATATAGTCGGGCGAGTTCTTCGCGAAGATCGCAACCCGATCGCCCGGTGCGAGAGCGCAATGCTGTGCCAAGCGCACCCGCGAGCCTTGCGGCCCGGTGCGCAAGCTCGCCATAGCTGCGCACGACGCGCGTGCCATACCCGACGGCCGGGTGAGAGCCATGGCTGAGGCCGGCGCGTTCCAGCCACAAGGCGATGTTCATCGGGTGCTCCTGATCGTCGTGTGCTCTTGGCACACACTATATCAGGGTCGCGCGGCACTGAAACTCGGTCTCGAAGCCCGGCCTCCGCGGCGGACCTAGCACGGCAGCAGCTTGTGCTGCCGTGCATATCGGAGCATTGCGAAATCGATGCCGGGCCCGCCTACGACGACAGTGCTGCCGTATATCCTGTGAAAGCTCAACCCGCCGTTCAGCGCGTAGAATTCGTCAGTCAGGGCCGACAGCTTCTTGTTCCAGCCCTTCCATGCATCGTTGTGAAAAGAGGCCTGGCGACGCCGTTCGGTATCGCGAAGATACGGTTTGCTGAACAGATCAAGCCCGCGCCTGAAGATGGCTGCCTGCTCCTCCATGCCCAGCTCGATCATTGCGTCAAGAACGTCCGGCGCGAGAGCGCCCTCGGAATTGTAGAAGAACTGATCCACGCCGCCGTTCCTGAACTCATGGTTGAAGGCGATCATCACGGCGAGAGCACGCTGCTGACTGCTCAATGACGCGAGCCGGCGTTCGACGTCGGGGTAGGGTAGCCACAGATCACCAAGCTTGCCTGAAAGCGTGTCGCTCAGGATGGTCAGCCGGTCAGGATCGTTCAGTCGAGCGCGCCGCGCCTCGATCTGCGACCACAGTGCAGGCTTGCTGTTGACGTAGGCCGTGATCGTCGACTTGAACGTTGCCTTCGTTCCGAACTCGCGGCTGAGCTCAAGCAGCTTGTGGTCGAACGCATTGAGCGCTGCGGGCCTGGTGGTGACCGCATCGATGCGGGTTGCCGGCTGGCTCCAGCCGAAAAATTTCGCGCGCTGTTCCGGATCGAGCGGATAATCCTCGCCGAACAACGCCATGGCGCGGCTGAAGATGTCGAACTCTCGCGTCAGGCCGGCCTTCCGCAGCGTATCGCGCATCAGCGGCGCCGCGGAGCCGGACTTGTCCAGATAGAAGAATGTGTACAGGCCGTCCCGTCCGAAATTGGACCAGAGCACGTAGAGCAGCGCCAGCGTACGCGCATCCTCATCGAGGGGCGCGAGCCTGGCGAGGAATTTTTCGGGGCCGTCCAGCGTCAGCCTGATGCTGTAGATGAGATTGACGTCCTCGATGAGACTCCAGAACGGCACATCGTTGAGGCCGCCGGTCTCAGGCTCGGTCGGCGATTGCCGCAAACGGCAGCCATTGTTCGTGACGTCAGGCTCATGGGGAATCGGGATCTGCACATCGAGAAAGCTCCTGGAAGACTTCGGTGGCTCCGGCTTCGTCCCGATGTCGGAGGAGGCGGCGTGCAGGGACGTCGCGGACAGCGCGATCGCCGCAACGAGCATGGCTACCTTGGGTGAGCAGATCGTGGAGCGGCGAAAGGAGGGCATGCCCCCTTGGTCGAGCTGCCCGTCCTCCGGGTTCACGTCTTACCTCTTTCAGATCAATTCTTCAGAGGCTCCCGTCATCGCTCGCCGTTTGCGGTCTTGCCGAAGGCTCCTGCCTCCGCAAGCGCCGCCAGACGGCGATCGTCGTAACCGAGCGTTTTGCGCAGCACGTCTTTCGTATGCTGGCCCAGCAGCGGCGCGGCCACGGGATTGACGGTCGGGGTGGACCGCATCAGGATCGGAGGCTCGATGTTCGGCACCGAACCTGCGGTCGGATGCGGATCCTGCTCAGGCGCTTGCGGTCGCGCGCTTCAGGCGCATTGAAGCCCTGCTCGACGGTGCGAACATAGCCAACGGGAACGTTGGCCTTCTTCATCTTCGCCATCCAGTTCTCCAGCGTATCCTGCGCGAAGATGCCGGCGATGACGGCGCGCAGCGCGTCGCGGTTGGCCGTTCGTGTCTTGCGCGAGTCGAATCTCGGATCGGCCAGCAGGTCCGCCCTTTCGAACACCTCGGTGAGCAGACGGCGAACCAGCCGGTCGTTGGCGCAGGCCATGTAGAGCGGCCCGTTGGATGCCTCGAAGACGCCGACGGTGGAGAATCCGTTCGGCGAGTTGCCGAAGCGTCCCGGGTTCTCGCCGGTGATGAGATAGGCTGTGCCGTAAAACGTGGTCATTGCCATGGCGATGTCGAACAGCGCGACTTCGACATGCTGGCCGCGACCAAGCCGGTCGCGCGCGACCAGCGCGAGCAGGATGGCGTTGCAGGCCGACATGCCTGTCGCGAGGTCCACGATCGGCGGTCCGGTGCGCAGCGGCGGACCTTCCGCAAATCCGTTCAGCGACATGAAGCCGCTTTCGGCCTGGGTGATCGGATCGAAGCCGGGGCGCAGCGCGTAGGATCCCTCGCGGCCGTAAGCCGAGATCGAGCAGTAGACGAGGCGCGGATTGGTGGGCTGAACCGACGCATAGTCGAGGCCGAATTTCTTCATCACGCCGCCGGAGAAATTCTCCACCACAACGTCGGCCTTGGCGATCAGCTCCCGCGCCACCTCAAGCGCCGCCGGATTGGTGAAGTCCAGCGCGATGCCGTGCTTGTTGCGGTTGAGGCTGATGAACGCCGCGCTCTCGCCGCCGGTCTCGGCGTGATCGTACGCCCGCGTGTCGTCGCCCCCGTCGGGATTTTCGATCTTGATGACGTGGGCGCCGAAGTCGGCGAGCGTCTGTGTGCAGGCGGGGCCCGCTACGACCCTGGTGAAATCGATCACCAGCAGACCGTCGAGGGCGGTTGGCTCGCCCTTCGGTCGCGGCATACGCTCCGGCAATTCCGGTCTGGCAGACATTTCAGGCGATCCTCTGCTTCTTGTTTCGATGTCTTTTTGTGCCGATTGGCATCCGCAAGCCGCTTGAATACCGGATCGCAATACCAGAGTCGATTTGGGCGGGAACCCTACAGTCGGAGCGCGAACTTATAAATGTGTCCAGGGCAGGCGGTTCGTGATGTCCGCTATGCGCTGAAAGCGATCGACAAACGTTACATTGACTGGCGCCGCTGGATGCCGTCGCATCCAGTGGCTGGCCGCCTCGCCGCTCGGGGAGGTCCCATGCAGGGTAAAGTTTCGAATCCAGACAGCGAGCAAATCCAGACAGCGAGACAGCCATGGTCAAACCGTTTCCGTCGAAGACCCACATCGGCAATCACACGCTGCATCCGGAAACGCTGATGCTGAACTATGGCTACGATCCGCAACTCTCGGAAGGCGCCGTCAAACCGCCGATCTTTCTGACCTCGACCTTCGTCTTCAAGACCGCGGAAGACGGACAGGACTTCTTCGATTTCGTCTCGGGCCGGCGCGAGCCTCCTGAGGGAATGGGCGCGGGCCTGGTCTATTCGCGGTTCAATCACCCCAACAGTGAGATTGTCGAGGACAGGCTCTCTGTCTACGAGCGCACCGAGACTTGTGCGCTGTTCTCATCCGGCATGGCGGCGATCGCAACCACGCTCCTCGCGTTCGTGCGCCCTGGCGACGTTATTTTGCACTCTCAGCCGCTCTATGGCGGGACGGAAACCCTGCTTGCGAAGACGTTTGCCGGCCTCGCCATCGGCGCCGTGGGTTTCGCCGACGGCATCAATGAGCCGACAGTTAGTCTGGCGGCGGAGGACGCCATGGGCAAGGGCAGGGTCGCGATGATCTTGATCGAAACCCCGGCAAATCCCACCAACGGTCTCGTCGATATCGCGATGATCCGTCGCGTCGCCGGGATGATCGGCCAGGCGCAGGGGCACACGCCGATCGTCGCGTGCGACAATACGCTGCTCGGGCCCGTGTTTCAGCGGCCGATCGAGCACGGCGCGGACCTTTCATTGTACTCGCTCACCAAATATGTCGGCGGTCATTCCGACCTGATCGCGGGCGCGGCACTCGGCTCAAGAGCCATCATGAAAGACATCAAGGCATTGCGAGGCGCCATCGGCACCCAACTCGACCCGCATTCCTGCTGGATGATCTCCAGGTCGCTCGAAACACTGAGCATCCGCATGGAAAAAGCCGACAGAAACGCGCGGCTCGTGGCGGACTACCTGCGCGACCACGCGAAAGTGGCGAAGGTCCATTACCTTGCTCACCACAAAGAGGACTCCGCCGCCGGCCGCGTGTTCGCAAGGCAATGCACCGGCGCGGGCTCCACGTTCTCGTTCGACATTGCCGGCGGCCAGGCGGCCGCCTTCAGATTCCTGAACGCGCTGCAAATCATCAAGCTGGCGGTGAGTTTTGGCGGCACTGAGTCGCTAGCGAGCCTGCCCGCAAGCATGACCCACTCTGGCGTTCCGGCCGATATCCGCCAAAAGATAGGTGTTCTTGACTCCACGATCCGGCTGTCCATCGGCATCGAACACCCGGATGATCTGATCGCGGACATCGTGCAGGCTTTGAAAGAGGCATAGCTGGATCGCTCTCCGGCAGACATCCTCCCATGCGTTGAAGTCACGAGAGCACCGGCATATGCTGGATCGCTGCCATACAAGAATAACTGACCGGGAGGACCAATGAGCGCGCCCCTTCTTCGCAGCGGCATCTTCCTCGCACCGTTCCACGCAAAGGACGAAAACCCGACATTGGCGCTCGAACGCGACTTCGAGCTGCTGCAGCACCTCGACAAGCTGAATTACCATGAGGCATGGATCGGCGAGCATCACTCCGGCGGCGTCGAGATCATCGCCGCGCCCGAGATGTTCATTGCAGCCGCAGCCGAGCGGACGAAGCACATTCGCCTCGGCACCGGCGTGTCGTCGCTGCCGTATCACAACCCCTTCATGCTCGCGAGCCGCATCGTCCAGCTCGATCACATGACGCGCGGCCGCGCGATGTTCGGCGTCGGTCCCGGCGCCCTGGTCTACGACGCGTTCAAGATCGGTGTTGCGGTTGCGACCAGCGCCGCATGATGAACGAGGCGCTCGACGTTATCGTCGCGCTGTTCAAGGGCGAGACCGTCACCAGGGAGACCGACTGGTTCAAGGTTCGCGACGCAAAACTCCAGCTCTCCCCTTACACCCGGCCGATGATCGAAATGGCGGTTGCCAGTGCAAGATCGCCGTCCGGCGCGCTCGCAGCAGGCCGGCATGGCCTCGGCATGCTGGCGATTGGCGGTGCGACGCCAACGTCGATAGCGCACCATACCGCCAACTGGGCTCTTTACGAGAGCGAGGCGCGGAAGGCGGGCCATGTTCCCGATCGCGCGAAGTGGCGCGTTGTGACGCTGATGCATATCGCGGAGACGCGCGAACAGGCGCGGAAGAACGTGCAGTTCGGGATCAAGGCATTCTGCGACTACTTCCGCGAGATCGCGACGTTCCCGATCGTGCCGGCTGACGTATCCGACGATTGCGACTGGCTGATCGAAACCGGTACCGCCTGCATCGGCACGCCCGATGATGCGATCGCTTATATCGAGAAGCTGCAGCAGGGCTCGGGCGGTTTTGGCGTGCTCATGGAGCTCGCGCACAACTGGGCCGACTGGGATGCGACGCGCAAGCACTACGAGCTGATGGCGCGCTACGTGCATTCGCATTTCCAGAAGGGGCATACCCCGCGCGTCGAGGCCTACGCGCATTCTGCAGCGCATTTCAAGGAGTTCACTGCGCAGGCGGCCGCGGCGGTCAATATGGAGATCGAGAAGCAGGCTGCACGTCAGGCGAAGACGGGGACGTAAGCACGTTCAGGGCAGGTGCGAGGGGGCGGTGACGAGACTCCCTGGATTTGCCCTGGTCGCGGGTTGTCTCGCAGCGTCGCCGACGATTGCCGAAGGCGCGACATGTTCAAATGCCGTCTTCGGTGGCGGGTGGCTCGCTGTTTGCAACAGGGTCTCGCCACCAGGGTCAGCCGCGGAATGCCGGGCACGACACGCGGCATGTCTTTCATCAGCGTGTCTTCATTTCAACGTCCCGCGGGCCCGATGCAAGAGTAATGCGCAGGACTTGGCGCTGACGACTGCATGTGGGCGCGCACGGGAAGACCAGCCAATGCGACCGTGGTCTCCCACCTGAGCGAAACCGCGGGCGATGCGGTCGGGATGGAAAGGTCGCGGCAATTCACGGTTCAAACAATGAGCCATTGCCCCTTGTGAATATCGAATTTTACCAGACCATCACCGCGCATTTTCAGAAGGAGGGATTGGCACGCCTCCTCATTCATGACGTTGGTGCGCTTCATGATCTCGTAGAGCTTGAGCGGCTTCTCGCGCAGCGCATTCAGGATTTTCTCCCGATCATTCATGATGACCCTGGTCCCTCGTTGTCTCTTGTTCGGTGGGCTTGGCGACTTTTCGCGTGACCTGTTCCTTTGTGGAACGTCTTTCAGGCCAAGGTCTCAGACGAAGGGCTATCGGGATACACTGCAGCCGGCGCGACTGCGCCGCATTAGCGGACATGATCGACGGCCGGTTAACTAGGGCTGATCTTTTTTACTCTTCGTCGCGTGTTTTGGCCGAAGATCCGCGCCGGGCTGCGTGTTACGAACGGCTTCGTTCAGCATCTGTTGCAGCTCAGCCTTGGTTTTCGGGGGTTGCCGCGTCTTGGAAGCTTGCCAGTTTGCCATATGTTCTATGTGGGGATCCCCGAGGCATAATTAAACCCCGCCGCTGCCCGGGGATTCCGGGGCAGCATTGCCGTCGGCGCATGGAACCACGTCGCGGGCCACGATTGGCCAAGCCGGATTTCGCATCGCCTTTGCCGCCGGCAATGACGTTGCTGCCTGACGTCTACGGCTGAGGGCCGGAGAGCGAGATCTCGCGCTCTGCGCGGAAGATGTTGCTGTAGAGGTTGGCAATCCATTGCCGCCCGCTCGACGTTGCGTTGAGATAGCGTATGGCGGTCTGGATATGCGGAGCGATGCTGTTCCAGTAGAATTGCGGGTAGCGGTTGACGAGATCGGCGGGTGAGTCATAGCCGAGTTGCCGGTTGACGCCCGCCTCTTCAAACTCATGATAAAGCGCGTTTGCCTTTCTGATGTAGTTCGGATCGCCGAGCTGCCCGATCAGATCGGCCGCCCTGACGAGCGACGCCTCCTCGTCTTCCTGCGTCTGCCTGGCGAGGCTCGGTGGAAACCTGGTGCCTTCGATGGCGCGAGCGATGCGTTGCTCGTCGAGCAGAGCGATGTCGGCCATCCGCTCGATCACGTACAGCTTCGATCGATCGACGTGGTAGGGCATCAGCCCGGCATCGGACGAGCCGCGCGGCAACGTCACCTTCTTTCCCTTCGCATCGATCACAAAGCCGTCGGCATCGTCGGTCTTGAAGACGCCGCGGACATAGCCGATGTCGTGCGTCAGGCACGCAACGATCACATGCGCGTAGTCATCCGGCGGCATATGCGTGTGGAGTGCGCGCCCGCGAAGGATGTCGTGGCCGGCGAGTGTGACGAGCAGCGTGTGCTCGACGTTATGATAGAGCGCGTCGCTGTTGCCGATGCACTCCAGCGCGATACGCGCGGCCGAAGGCACAAGCTCCGCATAAGGCGTCTCTGATCCGAAGCGCTTGCGCATATAGGCGCTGAGAAAATCCTCCAGCGCGGTGGCCGCCAGTTCCGGCACGGTTATCATGATGGTGCCCCGATTCCGGTAACACACGCGCCGCGTGGCTGCGGCAGTCTCATCTCACCGTCAATTGACGGATGAGCATAGCGCAGCTTTGGCCGGGCAACCAACCAGCAAATACCGCCTTCGTTTCAACGTGCCGCGGCGCGATCGCGTTCCGCGCGACGCGTCCGCGTCGGAGACGGTCAAGGGCTCAAGTCACATCAGGTCACGGCCGCAGTTCCGGGATCACCCAGTTCGGCGCCTGGCGGCGATGCACGCGCTGGACGTTGTCAAAGGCGTTGCGGAAGCGCTTGGCGCGATTCTCCCAGGTGGGGCCTGCCATATGTGCCGTCAGCACCACGTTATCGAGTGCGAACAGCGGATTGTCCGCTGGCGGCGGCTCGCTGTCGAACACGTCCAGTCCGGCGCCGGCGATCGTGCCGTCGGACAGGGCCGCGATCAGAGCAGGTTCGTCGACCACCGGGCCGCGGCAGGTGTTGATGAGATAGGCGTGCTTCTGCATCAGGCCGAGTTCGCGCGTGGAGATCATGTGCCTGGTGGCGGGCAGCAACGGTACGTGCAGGCTGACGATGTCGGATTGCGCCAGCACCTCGTCGAACAGGCGGAAGCGGGCGCCGACTGCATCCTCTTCCGCCTCGTTCAGGCGCAGCACGTCGAAATAGATCACCTTCATGTCGAAGGCCTGGGCCATGCGAGCGACCTTCTTGCCGATGGTGCCGAGGCCGATCACGCCAAGCGTCTTTCCCTCCAGTTCGTAGACGTGCTTCTCCTGCCAGTTGTTGCCGCGCCAGCGTCCGCCGGCGACGTTCTGGTGCTGCCAGATCAACCGGCGGCAGACGGCCAGCATCAGCATCAACGTATGCTCGGCCACCGCGACCGAGTTGGCGCCGCCGTTGTTGCAGATCGGTACGCCGGCGCGGCGGGCGGCCTCGATGTCGCATCGGTCGTACCCGGCGCTGAGCAGCTGCACCAACTTGAGCTTCTTCGCGCGCGCATAGAAAGCGTCGTCCATCGACCGGTCGCCGAGGCCAATCAGGTAATCCGCCTCCGGCATCGCGGCATGCAGCTCCGGGCTGCCGGCACTCACCTGCACCAGTTCGAAGCCGGCGGGCGCGAGGTCCGTGGCAAACTTGATGTCGAAGTCCCCGAACGGGACATAAACGATGCGCGGCATGAAGGTTTCCTTGTTGTTGCTATTAGGATCGGGGCAGTGCGAAACCGGAAATGTACCAGGGGATCAGACGCGGGCCGGAGCCAGCGGCAGGCCGGCAACGTCGGCCCGGGCGAGAAAGATGCTGCCGCAGTTCTCACTCGGACCGCCGCGCGAGCCGGTGACGATGTAGAGGTCGCGCAGGTCGTCGCCGCCGAAGCACACGCTGGTGACCATCGGCAGGGGAACGGCGATGTCCTTTCGGTGCGTGCCATTCTCGTTGAACACTGCGACCCGTCCTCCGCGCGCGTCGGCTACCCAGACCGAGCCGTCGCTCGCCACCTTCAGCCCGTCGGGCACCCCATCGGGGGCAAGAGAGGCGAATGTGCGCCAAGGCCCCACCGAGCCGTCCGCATTCATGTCGTAGACGCGGACGATGCCCGCGCGGGCGTCGCTGTGATAGAGGCGGCGTTCGTCCGGCGAGAAGCCGAGGCCGTTGGTCAGAAGAACGCCATCCGACAGCGTGCGCATCGTGCCGTCGAGATCGATGACATGAAGGTGCCCGGGCTTGGGCGCTTCGCCGCCGAAGACGGCAAAGGCGAGCGAGCCGACATAGATACGCCCGGCCCGATCGGTGGTCAGGTCGTTGAATCCGGTGGCGCCGGGAATGGCGTCCAGCGGCAGCAGCGGACGGGTCAAGCCGCCGGGCTCGACATGGGCGATATCGCGGCCGCCGACCACCAGGCCGCCGCGCGCATGCAGCGCCATGCCGCCGATGCCTCGCCGCTTCGGCACGGCCAGCGACACGCTGCCGGTGCGATCGAGCAAATGCACGCCGCCGTTATGGACGTCGCTGAAATAGAGCCCGCGCGACGCATCCCAGACCGGACCTTCGACCAGTCCAAACCCCGTTGCCAACTGTTCCATGCCTGCACCCACCGTTCACTGCATCATCGTCGCTGCGATCTTCTCCGCCGTCATCAGCACGGGGAAGTTCGTGTTCGCGCATGGCACCACCGGGAAGATCGAGGCGTCGACCACGCGCAGACCCTGCACGCCCTTGACGCGGCCCTGGCTGTCGACGACCGCCATCGGATCGTCATCCCGGCCCATGCGGCATGAGCACGAGGCGTGCCACACACCGATCGCGGCTTTTCGTACGAAGGCTTCCAGCGCCTCGTCGTCGTTCATCACGTCGTCGAACGTGTGTCCCTCGACGACGAAGTTGTCGATGATGTAGTGGCGCAGCGCGGCCGGCCCGTCCATCAAGGTTGCGGCGACTTTGGTGAGCAGCCTGTTCTTGGTGTTCACGACGCCGATCTTGCGCACGCGGTCGGAGTAGGAGGCCGGGAAGGGCTTGTCGGTCACCGCTTGCAGTGGCGCGCTCATCTGCAGCGCCGCTGTCATGCGAAAGCCGCTCATCAGCCGGTCGAGGTCGCGCCGGTCGGACAAAAGGTTGAATTCGACGATCGGCTCGATGCGCGGATCGCGCGAGGCGAGTTTTACCTGCCCGGTCTCGGAGTAGGTTTTGTTGACGAAGGTGATCATCGAGGCGATCTGCTCACCGACCGCATGCCAGGCCGACTTGGAGAGGACGACGACGAACATGTCGCCCTTCGGCACGTCGGGCAGCCCGGACGAGTAACGCAAGGCCATCTGCATATGGCGCCGGGTGTGCCCGTTCATGCGCGCGCCAGGGCGGATGTAGGACGACAGCGCAATCGAGGGATGATCCATCAGGCGTTGGCCGACGCCCGCGAGGCCCGACAAGACCGGAATGCCCAGATCCTTCAGGTGCCCGACCGGGCCGATGCCGGCGCGCAGCAGATGCGCCGGCGAATGGATCGCGCCGCAGGAGAGGATGATTTCGCGGCCGCGGAATTCCTGTTCCTGGCCGTTGACCAGCGCCTTCACGCCGACGCAGCGCGTGCCTTCGAACAGCAACTCCCTGACCTGGGTGTCGGTCGAGATGGTCAGGTTACCGCGCTTGCGCGTCTCGCGATCGAGATAGCCCATCGCAGCCGAGACGCGCTGCTCGTCCTGGTTGGAGTGCGTCACCGGAAAATAGCCATCGGTGAACTCGCCGTTCTGGTCGGGCACGAATGCGTAGCCGGCGAGCTTGCAGGCTTCGGCCGCGGCTTGCGAGTGCTTCGTCCAATGCTCGTGTGGAATGCGGCGGACCGGGATGCGGCCGTCCTTGCCGTGATACGGCCCGTCGAAATCGAGGTCGCGCTCGACTTTCTTGAAATAGGGCAGCACGTCCTTCCAGCTCCAGCCTGAAGCGCCGCGCGCGTCCCATTCGTCGTAGTCGGTCGGTGCGCCACGGTTGGCCATCTGCCCGTTGATCGAGGAGCCGCCGCCGAGCACGCGCGCCTGCTCGTATTTGCGCAGGGGAGGGCGGTCCACCTCCGGATTGTTGTGGCTGACCACCTGGGTCGTGACCCTGAGGTCCGTCCAGTGGAAGCGCGGATCGAAATAGGCCGTCCCCGGATAGCTGTCGCGAATCTCGGGCGGCTCGTTGCCGGGCGGCGTGTCCTGGCCCGCTTCCAGAAGGAGAACCTTGCTGGCGCTCTTGGCGGAGAGCCTGTGGGCCATGACCGAGCCCGCCGAGCCGCCACCGACAATGATGGTGTCGTACACTTTGGCGTTTCCTCTTTTTTACTTGTTTGTGCCGGGAGCGTAGCGCAGGTTTGCGGTCAGGTCACGCTGGCGCGACGACAACGTGGGCATTGCCTGCTGCGCGTTTTTGCGGTGAGATTCAGCGTCATGATCGTTCCGAAAGGCCGCCGCCGGCTGCAGGGGTGACAGAGATGAGACACGAAGATCAGGTCGCAATCGGCGAGACGCTGCTTCGCTATCTCGACGAGAAGACGACCGCCATGGCGGACGACGTCTATGCCAACAATGTCAGCGACTACATTTGCCCGCAGCAGGCAAAAGCCGAACAGGAACTGTTCTTCCGGACCGGTCCCGTCAACATCGGGCTGAGCTGTCTCGTGCCGAAACCCGGCGACTATATGACTTCACGACCACACCGGCGTGCCGATCCTGCTGGTCCGCCGTCAGGACGGCTCGCTCGGCGCTTACCTCAATGTTTGCCGGCATCGCGGCGCGCGCGTTGCCGAGGGATGCGGCAATGCAAAACTCTTCGTCTGCCCCTATCATGCGTGGAGCTACGACACCGAAGGCAAACTCCGGGGCCGTCCGGATGACCGCTCGTTTGCCGGCTTCGACAAGGAGGGCATCGGCCTGCGCGCGCTGCCGGTCATGGAGAAGCACGGCATGATTTTTGTGGCGTCAGCGCCCGGGGCGACAATCGACGTCGATCCGTTGCTGGGAGGCCTGCAGCACGACCTGGCTGAATTCAGGCTGGAGACTTACCATCACTACGAAACACGCGCGCTGACGCGGAAACTGAACTGGAAGATCGTCGTCGACACGTTCCTCGAAACCTACCACCTGCAATATCTGCACACCAATACGGTCTCGCCCATCCTGCATTCCAACACGACTACGTTCGACGCATTTGGCCCGTCCTTGCGCATGGTCGCGGCGCGCCGCACCATCGACAAGCTGCGCGCCATCCCGCCCGAACAATGGAACGTCATTCCGCTGATCGCCGGGATCTACGTGCTGTTTCCGAACACCGTGTTCATCATGCAGGGCGATCACGTCGAGACATGGCACGTCTATCCGTCGGGCGACGGCGTCAATGAATTCGACGATGCGCGTGTCCTTCTACACGCCCGAGCCGCCGGCGTCGGACAAGGCGAGGCAGCACTGGGACAGGAATTTCAATCTGTTGATGGCGACCGTCGAGGACGAGGATTTTCCCCTTGCGGAAGGCATCCAGCGCGGCTTCCACTCCCCGGCGCAGGAGGCCATTCATTTCGGGCGCAACGAGCCGGCCCTGCAGCACTTCCACAAATCGGTGAAGCGCGCGCTTGGCATGCACTGAGGATGTCGCTTCGTCCTCGCAATGACAGCGAGGACTTTACCCCGCCTTGCCGTCATCGAGACTGACGATGACCGCAGCATTGGCGATGATGATGGCGTCGCCGCTGCTCTCGGCGGGAATCTCCAGCCCGCCCCTGACCGCGGTGACGGTGACGGTGCCGTAGGGCAGCTCTTTGGCGACGGCCGCGGTATCGACGGCGCCAGGATCAGGCACGCCGATCGTGACGTCGACGATCATGTCATGGGCGGTCTTGCCGACCATCCGAACGAATCCGAGACTGGAGTGGCGGATGGCGTCCGAGACGGCGCGCTTCGCAGCCTTGGTGGCGTCGCGTCCGTGAACGTCGACGCCCATGCCCATTTCAGTGATACAGCGCACGCGTGCCATGGTCTTCCGCCATTCTTGTCGTGGTGAGGGGAAATTCAGGATGGCATTCCCGAAGCGGGCTGTCCACGGCCAGGCTAGTGCGCCGGGCTCAGCGTCGGCCGCTGCAGGCGTAGCCAGATCACGGCAAGCGCAGCCAGCGCCATCAGTAGCACCGAGAACCAGTTCAACGGATACCAGCCCCACTTGTCCTGCAGGTAGCCCGCCATGAAGCTCGAGACCGCCGTGGTCGAGAACACCATGAAATCGTTCAGCGCCTGCGCCTTGCCGCGCTCGTTCGGCCGGTAGCAGGTTGTCACCAAAGTGGTGGCGCCGACGAACAGGAAATTCCAGCCGACGCCGACGAGAGTGAGAGCGATACGGAAATGCCACTCGGTCATGCCGGAGAGCGCAACGGCGACGCCGATCAGCGTCAGTGCGACGCCCCAGGCCATCACGTTGACGACGCCGCAACGGTTGATCAGGTTGCCGGTAAAGAATGACGGCACGAACATGCCGAGCACATGCACGAAAATCACGAGGTGCGCTTCCGAGTGCGGGAAGCCGCAACCGACGATCGCCAGCGGCGACGCGCTCATGATGAACGACATGGTGCCGAACGCCAGCATGCCGGCCATGGCGGATGCAATGAAGCGCGGCTGGCTCGCAATCTCCCACAGCGGGCGGGGCGGTGCGAACACTTCCTTCTCCAGTGACGGCGTAGCCGCGGTCGGGATCGACGGAAACCTGATGAACGACATGATCGTAAAGACGATGACGTGCATGACGAGGATCGACGCATAGGTCGCGAGATACAGCGGCATCACCAGATCATGCGTGACGCGCACCACGCTCGGGCCGATCACGGCGGCGGCGACTCCGCCGGCCGTCACCCACGAGATCGCCTTTGCGCGGTACTCGATCGGCACCAGTTCAGCCGCGGCAAAACGGTACATCTGCAAACAGGCGACCGCGTAGCCGAGGACCAGCCCGCCGACGCACATGATGAGGAAATTGCCGGTGAGCAGGCCGAGGCTCATGACGACGGCGCCGGTCATGCCGAACAGCGATCCGACGCGGAAACCGGCGCTGCGGCCGACGCGCTGCATCAGGAGCGCCGCCGGAAACACCCAGAGCATCACGCCGATGTGCTGCATCGTCACCGGCAGGTTGGCGAGGTCTGCGCGGTGATAGAATGTGATGACGGAGAGGCCGGTGGCTGCAAACATCATGGTGTTGCAGGACTGGCCGACCGCCTGGCAGCAGGTGAGCAGGATCAGGTTGCGCCGCGCCGCCCGATCGAAGTTCTGCGGTTCGGGTTTCGGCATCTGCGCGGAGTCCGGCGTGAGCCTGGCGTCTGGCTTGAGCCCCGATTGGGGGTTGATCGCATCCATTATTCCCGGGCCCGGCTCTCGTCGCGACGCGCGCGCGCTGCGCCTCTCGGCGCCGCATGCGACCTCCCTGAAGGCAAGCATTTACTACGCAACGCGCGGTTTTGAGAGAATTATTGCTGCGCCAGCCACGGACGGGAGGAGGGTCTGCTATGCCGAGAGTTGGGCGGGGTGAGCGCGGTGGCGGGCGCAAGGTTGCCTTCCCCCGACCCCCGCGTTATTTTCTCCGCACACTCAATTCCGAAAGGAGGGCTGCGCGGTGACATTCTTCCGGCACTATCGCCAGCGTGGCCCGGTCAACGCCCTGCAAATGCGTTTGCAGGGCTGACCAGAGACCTCTCCCGAAAATCTCTGTCTGGTCTGCCCTTCGTGGCCATGCGGCGCCGAGCTTTTTTGCGCGCGGTTCGCATTCGAATAACGAGCCGCGCTTTCTCAAACGACGTCCGATGATGGCCGCGCGCCCCTGGATGATCGTGACCGCCGGCAAAAAAAGACCAGAGACCGATCATGACCCTTGTCAACATCCGCAATCTCGGCGTGACGCTGAATGCGCCGCTGTTTTCGCAGCTGAACCTTGTCGTCAATGCCGGTGACCGCATCGGGCTTGTCGCAGCCAATGGACGCGGCAAGTCCACGCTGCTGCGATGCGTGGCCGGGCTCTTCGAGGCAAGTGAAGGCGAGATCACAAAATCACGCGGGCTGACCGTCGGCTATGTGGAGCAGGATGTGCCACCCGCGCTGATGGACCAACCATTCCGTGCCGCGGTGCTCGAGACGCTGACCGTCGAACAGCAGGCAAGCGAAAGCTGGCGCGTCGATGTGGCGCTGGAATCGCTCGAGGTGCCCGAGGCGCTGCGGGAGAAGCCGCTGAAACACCTGAGCGGCGGCTGGCAGCGGCTCGCCCTGCTGGCCCGCGTTCTGGTTCAGGAGACCGACGTGCTGCTGCTCGACGAGCCGACCAATCACCTCGATCTCGAACGGATCGGCCGGCTGGAGGATCTGGCTGAACGCGCTGCCGCGCGACATGCCGGTGGTCATCTCCAGCCACGACCGCGCCTTTCTCGATGCGACCACCAACCGGACGCTGTTCCTGCGGCCGGAGCAGTCGCAGATGTTCGCATTGCCCTATACGCGGGCGCGCGCCGCGCTCAGCGAAGTGGATGCCTCGGACGAGCGGCGCTATCAGCGCGACCTGAAAGCGGCGCAGCAGTTGCGCCAGCATGCGGCAAAGCTCAACAACATCGGCATCAACTCCGGAAGCGACCTGTTGCTGTCGAAGACCAAGCAGTTGAAGCAGCGCGCCGAGAAGCTGGAAGAGGCGGCGAAGCCCGCCCACCTCGAACGCATCCGCCGGGCTGATCAGGCTCGCCAATCGCGGCACGCACGCGAAGGTTCTGGTCACGCTGGATGATGCCGCGGTGGAGACGCCGGATGGCAGGCTGCTGTTCAAGACCGGCAAGCAGTTCATCTGCAAGGGCGACCGGATCGTGCTGCTTGGGCCGAACGGCGCCGGCAAGACACGGTTTGCGGCGATGCTGCGCAAGGCGATCGAAAGCCCGGACGCTGTCGCATGCCGGCATCAAGGCCACGCAGTCGCTGGCGCTCGGCTACTGCGACCAGGCGCTGGCCGGTCTCGCCGACACCGACACGCCGATGCAGACGATCATCCGCCGCTTCGATGTCGGCGATCAGCGCGCGCGCGTCGTTGCTCGCCGGCTGCGGCCTGTCGATCGAGATGCAGGGCCGTCCGATCGGCAGACTGTCCGGAGGACAGAAGGCGCGGCTCGGTATGCTGGTGCTGCGGCTGACACAGCCGAACTTCTATCTGCTCGACGAGCCGACCAACCATCTCGACATCGAGGGACAGGAAACGCTGGAAGACGAACTGATGGCGCATCAAGCCAGTTGTCTGCTGGTGTCGCACGACCGCAACTTCGTGCGGGCGGTGGCGAACCGCTTCTGGGTGATCAAGGGGAAGAAGCTTGTGGAAGCGGAGGGGCCGGAGGGATTCTTTACGGCAGCCGGGGCGGGCTAGGAGATCCGGTCGTGTCCCCGGCGTTTCGTCACCCTCAGCCGTCAGCCCGCGAAGTCGGGGTCCGGTAAACGCAGGTGCGTGAGATAGAGCCGAGATGACACGGCATACCGGATGCCCGCCCATAGGCAAGCGAAGCGACGCCGTTCTTCGAACGGCTACGGGCAAGCGAAGCGACGCCGTTCTTCGAACGGCTATGGCATGACGGCTGAACTTATCGCGGTCGTCTCGGTACAGCTGAACGCAAGCCCGCGCTCGCTTTCCCTCACTCCGCTGCCATCCCCGCCGCCACGTCGCGGTCGATCAGCGCGGTCCATGCGTCATCGAGTTCGCTTGAGACTTCGCCGCAGTCGAGCAGACATTCCACCGTGGCGTCGAGCAGTTTGCGGGCATCCACTGTGGCCGCCTGCCATTGCGTCCTGGCGGACTGGCGGGCGCGATCCCAGCGCGGCCCATGCATACCGAGCAGGCCGTGCATGGTCGCATCGAATTCGGCCTTCTGGTGTCTGGTCGCCTGATCGAAATACCAGCCCGCCTCGCGCTCGGCTTCGCGCACGCGGGCCTGGGTGTCGGCGATGGCTTGCGATGCCCAGTCTTCCTGCAGATGGTTGTGCGCGTAGTAGGACATCGATAATCGGCCAAAAGTATGCCGATATTATTTCGGATATTCAGAAACAGGGCAAGCTCAAAATTCGGTAAATCGGAAATGATCTGTGCGGAAGCCTGTGAATGGCCGCCGGGGAAGGGGGCCTCCGGCGGGTGGTTGGCTGCTGATTCGGCAGGGAACCCTGCCCCAGCCCTCCCCCTTTGCAGGGGGAGCAGGTTTTCGAACGCCCTGGCGGGGGTGGCGGCCGGGAATGCCTGCCGGGGCGGGGGGCCTACCGCCGCCTTGCCGCCCTGGCCACCTTGCGCGTGGCCATGCGGGCGAGTTGCCCGGCGCGGATCACCACATAGATCTCGCCGATCCAGTCCAGCTTGACGTTTTCGATCGGCTTGGCGTTCCAGCTGGTTAGCGTCACCACCGAACGGGTTTTGCCCGCCATGAGGGTTTTCAGGTAGCGCTTGCCGTTGCGGGTGCGGACGGCGACCTCCTGGCCGAAGAACGATTCGGTCGCGCGCTTCTGCTCGGCCCAAACCACGATGATATCGCCGGTATCGTAGCGCGGCATCATCGAATCGCCTTTTACCTCGAAGGCGACCATTTCGCCGGGCATCCAGACCGGCACCTTCACGGTGCCGAGTTCGTCGGCGACGACCTGCTCATAATCCGGCTCGATGTCGCCGCCGGCGCCGATCCGCCCCATGATCGGCACCCGGTCGAGCTCGAGAAACTCGACCAGCCGCGGTACCTCGTCGGCCTTGATCATGCGGTCGCCGCCGAGAATCTCGGTGATGGCCGAATTGCGCAGGCCGAGAAATTTGGCAAGCGCGGTCTTGGTTTTGCCGGTGCGCTCCAGCGCCCAAAATCAGCTGCTTGATGGCGATCATGGGTCCGTCCTTCCTTCCTGGCGCCATATTTCTGTATTCCAGAAAAAATAGCAATGCCGAAAATCAGAAATGTGCTTGACTCCGGGTCCGGATTGTCTGAACTTATTCCCATGAATCCGGCAAGCCAGATCATCGCTCGCCTCGGCGGCGAGGCGCAGATCGCCCCCATCACCGGCACGGCCTGCACCGCGCCCTATCGCTGGCAGGCCTCACGGCAAAAGGGCGGCACCGACGGCCTGATCCCGCCGCACCATCATCGCAAACTGCTCGACTGCGCGCGCTCGAAGGGCATCGCGCTCGCTGCGGAGGGGTTCTTGCCGGCGGCAGAGGAGGGCAGTGATGACGAGACCTGACGACACGCACAGCGTGCTCCCTCTCCTCATGAGGGAGAAGGTTAAGTCCTCCCTCTCCGAGGCGATGCCAGCTGCCGCTGACGTTTATCCCGCGCTGATGGTCGGTGGCGTGAAGCTGTCGTCGGTGCGCGCGGGTGAGCACTTCTACTGTCTTTCACGTGAAACAGGTGACGCGCATTCGCGGCATCGGCTCCGCGAAGCCGTGCGCGCGGCAAGGCAGGGGTTGAGAGGGCTGACGCGAATTCCGAACGCGTCATGCCCGGCCTTGTGCCGGGCATCCACGTCTTTGCACCAACAAGACGTGGATGCCGGGTCCATAGGCGAGCGAAGCGACGCCGTTCTTCGAACGGCTAGGGGCGAGCGAAGCGACGCCGTTCTTCGAACGGCTATGCCCGGCCATGACAATCAAATCCAGGTCTGAGGAATATCAGGTTGAGTGACACGTCCTTCAGCGAATCCCTGCGTCGGGCCCGCAAGGCGCGGCTGAAGCGCATGGCACCGGCCGCCGGACCCGCGCCGCGCCACGTGCTCGATCCCGACTACGAGCGCGCATGGGCCGCGGAAATGCTCGGTGTCATCGACGGCGGCGGTCGCGCGCCAGGCAAGCTGCGCGTCTGGGAGATCCAGCGCGTGACCGCAAACCATTTCGGCGTCACGTGCAGTGATCTTCAGATGACACGAAAGACGGGTGATCTGGTCCTCCCGCGTCACGTGGCGATGTATCTGGCGAAGCAGCTCACGCCAAAGAGCCTTCCCGCGATCGGGCGTTGCTTCGGCCGCGATCACTCGACCGTGCTGCACGCGGTGCGCAAGATCGACGCGCTGCTACCGCACGATGCCGAACTCGCCGCACACGTCGCATGCATCCGCGAGGCGCTGAGCGATGCCGGAGCGCCGGTCATGAGCCGTGCGTGGATGCCGCGCCATGCGGGTGGCCGCCTGACCTCGCGCAGGAACGACAGCCTTTCAGAGACAATCAAGACCCTTGCAGCAACAGATAACGCATCAGTGGAGGATTCAGTTTGAAGTCGAAGCGAAGGAAGAAGCAGCCGGCATTGCACGGCGTGAAAGGGATCTCTGTGTCCGTGCACGATCGTCGCGCCACGGACTTTGCGCGACACGGCGAGATTGCCGAGGTCGATGTTGACGATCCCTTCGCGACGAAGCCTGGCGAAAAGATTCGCGTGCTGAGGCAGATGCGCAATGATCCGCTCGCACGGCTGCACAGCCATCGCCAGATCGACGAAGCACAGTACTCCGCCGGCCGCGCCTTCCAGCACGATTGGGAGGTGGCCGAGCGAGGCGCCCGCGCGATCGACCCCACCCGCGAACGCGTCGACGGCGGCCGCCTGCCGGAGCCTCTATCCGACGCCCAGGGCCGCGCGCGAAAGCGCCTGATCGAGATCGAGCGCGTGCTCGGCCGCACCATGCACCGCGTGACGCACGCGGTGCTGGTCGACGGAATGAGCATGGAGACCATGGCGCAGCGGTTGTTCAACCGCGAGGGGGAGGTGGTGGTGAAGTATTACGGCCGGCTGTTTCGGGATGCGCTGGATGTGCTGGCGGGGGAGTATGGGCTGGCGGGAAGGTGAGGGGCCGTGGCCGGCGGCGTGGGTGAGCTCTTCGACCGACACACGTCCCGGCTTCGTGTTCTCTTCGCGGTTTGTTCGTATGCGAAAGCGGGTGCTGGCCTGTTTTAGCCTTCGGTGGTCTGATTTGAATTTCGACCGTCGGTGCTCAACATTCGTCGAATGATGTGCTGGCTAATTGCAAGATCGATAAGACACCATGAAGTGCAGTATGACCGCCTGCCCTAATTCGGCACCGCGAGCGGCGGTCTTGGTTTGAAATCCCGAGTGTCCCAATCAGGACAGCGGAACGCCGATGTCTGGCATCGGCTATGGCGATCTCCGGAAGACACTTGCCGGGCTCGACCCATCCCGCGCGGCGCTTCGCTTGTGCGGGGTACGTCCTTTTCTCAACGTGTAAAATTGTAACGATCCCCTTCAACGGGGCTTCAGGCGGCGTCGCTATCGTAGTCTGATGACAATGGTTCTGCACGAATTCCTTTATACGGCCTGCCGCGTTACGCCGATCGAGTACTTTCTGTATTCGGCGGGTGGATGCCTGCTGGCCGCGTCCGGCATGCGTGTGGCGGGCCTCGCGTGAGGCGTAATACGTTCCCGCTCTGACGCTGCTTCGTTCTCAAGGAACGAAATGAGCGAGCGCAAATCAGCGCGGCCAGTGTCTTAAGAAAAGGTGAGCTGAAGAAGCTCTGTGATGGCGCCGGCAACGATAATAGCGATGAGCCCGTCCGCGAACATCGGTGATGTCGCTTTCGCAAGCCAGGCTCGCCACTCAAGAAACTGTTCCATCGCTCCCTGCGGCTAAGCGATCTTCGGGATGGCCGTCGCCAACTCCCCCGCCGCCTTTCGAGATAGGCATTTGTCCGGGAGAGTCCAGCCGGCTTTGTAGAGGTCGTCCCGGTCGCGAAGCCAGCGTCAACTCGCCATGACAAAGGCTATGGCCACAACCACACACGCGCCGACGCAGGACAAAACCATGTCCCGCCGTTTGTTAAATGTCGTCATTGGAGGTCCCATTGAGAGACCCTGACATAGCCGAGGGATTCTGAACGCACGGTGAAGGCAAGCTCGACGGCGAAGCGCGATCGCCGTCACGAGCACCAGGCCGCGCCGACTGCCGTGTCGCGGAAGCGGCGCCGCAGAAGCGTCCTCCGATCAGTCCCGCCAGCTCACGACCAGACATAGATATATGCGAGGACCCCAAGCACCAGGCTGGCGACCACAAGATGCACTATCAACATCCGATGAATGTTGTTCATGGGAATCCCTCGATGTCGGCCCTTCGACCGTTAGATGCCCGGGAGCCGGAAGAAGTTCAACCGGCAGCAAGCGCAGTCAGCATGCACGGGCGGCTTCGGCCCCGTTCTTCAGAACGCCGATGTTTTGCATCGGCCATGGCGATATCCGGGAGATACCTGCCGCGTCCGACCGATCCCGCATCGCGCTTCAGCTGCGTCCAGGCCGACTGCCGCCCGCCAGGAGAAATTTCACGAACGCCAAATAACAAATAAAAGGTGGCCTCTTTGGCATCCTGGTACCGTGGCGCCGGCCCGTCCGCGCAACCGCTTGTTCACTTCATTCCCGGCTTCGCCAATACTGCAGGCGGTGACGTGAAAAAATAAAGTCCGGCGGCAAATGAACCGCGGACGTTAAGGGCACCGTTGCGGAGATGGCTGTTGAAGGATCTGGTCCGGCGTCCCGGATGAAGGCGATCTATCCTCCCGAGGAGGAAAACGGGCTGAAGGAGCGTTTCCTCGGAGCCGCGCCCGGTTTTTTCGTCGAGGTCGGCGCAAATGATCCGGTCGACGGCTCCCAGACCTGGCATCTGGAGAAGCAGCGCTGGGCCGGCATTTTGATAGAGCCGGTACCAGCGTTCGCACAAAAGCTGCGCGAGACGCGCACGTCGATGGTGGTTGAATGCGCCTGTTCAGGACCGCGCAACGCCGGGACCATGATGCAGCTGCATGTCGCCGGCGCCCTGTCGAGCCTCAATAAGTCATTGATGGACGCGCGCGCGACAGCGGAGCATTCGATCGCGGTCGAGGTCAGGACACTCGATGACGTCCTGGAGAAGGCGAAAGCACCCGCTCCGATCGATTTCCTGTCGATCGATGTCGAAGGTCATGAGATCGAGGTCCTGCAGGGCTTCGACATTGCACGCTGGCGACCGCGATTGATCTTCCTTGAAGATCATCTCCTCAGCCTTGAAAAGCATCGGTACATCACGTCACGCGGCTACAAGCTTCTGCGCCGCTCCGGTCTGAACAACTGGTATGTCCCGCTGGCGTCACCACAGGGGCTAGGTTTGACAGGGCGCCTGCAGATGCTTCGCAAGATGTATCTGAGCCTGCCAATCCGTCGGCTGCAGAACTTCCGGCGCCGCTTGCAGCGGTCCCGCCCTCCGCAATATTTGGAGAAGCAAGGCTAGCGATCGCCTTGGTGGTCGCGGCGACAGTTCCGTTGCTTGGCAGTCGCGCCGGTGCACAGGCGTGGAAACCGACCAAGCCGGTTCGGATTGTGTGTGGCTACCCCGGCGGCGGCGGCTCCGACGCAGCCGCACGCGCATTCGCGGACTTTCTCTCGAAAAGTCTCGGTCAACCGGTTGTCGTCGAGAACAAGGCGGGCGCGGGCGGCAGCGTCGCAGCGACCGAGGTGAAGCGGGCTGCGCCTGACGGCTACACGTTGATGTACACCATTTCCACCACCATGATCATGAACAAGGTGCTGTACAAGAACCTGCAGTACGATCCGGACAAGGACTTCGATCTGATCGCGTACGTGCCGGTGGCAGGCTTGCCGCTCATCGTCAGCACTCAAACAGGCTGTCAGACCCTGCAGGACTTCGTCGCGTATGCGCGCAAGGAAAGAGTCAATGTCGGCACCTACGGTGCCGGTTCGTTCGCACACATGTGCATTGCCGAGATCAACAAGTTCTACGACCTCAAGATCGAGGCGGTGCATTATCGCGGCGAGGCGCCGATGTGGACGGATCTGGCGTCGGGTTCGATTCAGGG
This sequence comes from uncultured Alphaproteobacteria bacterium, assembly GCA_963774995.1. Lineage (GTDB taxonomy): Bacteria > Pseudomonadota > Alphaproteobacteria > Rhizobiales > Xanthobacteraceae > P52-10. Next base: position 41,567 of record CAVZHJ010000006.1, on the reverse strand, counting down.
CGGGATCGGCGGAGCCGTGACGGGGGCGAACGTCATCGACGCCGGCAAAGGCAAGGCCGTGGCGATGCTGTCCAAGAAGCGGCTGCAAAAAATGCCCAACGTGCCGACATTCGTGGAGCTCGGCGCGAACTCCCGCTTCTTCAGTTTGATGGGCTATACCTGCATGGTCGCGCCGGCGGGATTGCCGGAGGAGATTGCCGAGACCTACTCGCGGCTGTGCGTGGCCGCCGGAACCGACGCGCAGGCCTGGCAGCGGTTGCAAGCGGCCGGTGCCGAAGACCCGCCGATGGACAGGCAGGATTTCAAGCGTGTGCAAAGGGACGAGGCGCCGATCTGGCTGCAACTGGCCGCGGGTCTTGGCCTGACGCCTGAGTGAACCTTTGTCCGATCCGCAAGGCCGCGCGCGAGTGCTCGGCCGCACCATGCATCGCGTGACGCACGCGGTGCCTGTCAATCAACCGTGAAGGCGAGCCGTACGTGACGTAAGACGGGCGGCCGTTTCGCGATGCGCCGGATGGGGCTGCCGGAAGCTACGCTCTCAAATTCCAGCAGCGATTTGCATTGGACACACGCGCCTCCAATGCGAGGGAAGCCGGCGCGCCAATCGCTTGTGGTCCCGTCAAACCTCCAGGAACATATCGAAGGCTACGGCAATACCGATGGTCAGCACGACCAGTAGAAAGGCGAGGGGCAGGGTCATTGGAACCTCACGCAGTGTTGGCAGCACACTTTGAATGGTGCCGACCCAGAACGATGGACGTTGCAGGTCGTCGATGGATTTGAAGCCTAGTGACGATCTGGATGGCACGCTGTTACCTGCGTAACAGGCGCCTGGGCTCTCTCCATCATCCGTTTGGAGGAGTGCCCTTTGTTGTGCGAGATGGTTCGTTTTCGTTCCGTCGTGCATGAACCCGGCCGCATCGAAATATCGGTCGATGAGTGCAATGTCGGCGTCGTGGTGCTTGCGATGCCACGCGGCGAATTGTCGGCATGAGGGCGCCTACCCGGTCAATCTCCTTGGGCAAATGCTGCCATTCGATGATTGGCCTGAGAAACAGCACGGTATAAAGTGGGCCGCGCGCCCGATCGCAGCTCGGCCTGCGCCACGCGCGCGACGTCCACCACCAGGCGCACGGGAAAGCGCATTGCGAGACAGGGGCCGCGAACAGGCCGATGAGCATGGAACCCGGGGGCAAGCCGTCGCAGCGAAAAGTCGAGCGCAGGCTCGTCACGATCCTGGCGGCGGATTTCGTCTCGTTCAGCGCGCACATGGGCAAGGACGAGGAGGCTACGGCGCGCATCCTGAGGGCGCACCGCGCCGTCATCGACGGGATCATCGCGTTCCATGACGGACGCATTTTCGATACCGCGGGCGACAGCGTGCTGGCAGAATTCAGCAGCCCGGTCGAGGCGGTGCGAGCGGCGCTCGAGGTCCAGGAGGCGCTGCAGACTCGCAATGAGAGCCTGGACGCCGCCGCCCGTATGGTCCTGCGGATCGGCATCAACCTCGGCGATGTCCTTGTCGAGGGAAGCAATCTCATGGGTGACGCGATCAATGTCGCGGCGCGCCTCGAGAGCCTGGCCAAGCCCGGCGGTATCCTCGTCTCGGGCGCTGTGCACGATCAGGTGGCGGGAAAGATCGACTGGGGATTTTCGGATCTCGGCACGCCGCCGCTGAAGAACATCTCGCGTCCGATCCGGGTCCTCGAAGTCTCGCGCGCGCCGGTGCGGCCCATCTTGAAGGTGCCCCCGAAGCCGCTCCTTCCGCGTGTCGCCCTTCTCGGCGCGCTCGCGATCGCACTCGTAGCGACGGCGGCCGGTGCGGCGTTCTGGTGGTCGGCGCGTATACCGCCGCCGTCTCCGGCCGCCAATGCGCCGGCTGCGCCGGTCGCCACGCCGGCTGGAGCGGAGCCCGCCTCCGCCTATCTGGCGCAGGAGCCGCCGATGGGCAAGCTGGGGCAGGGGGTCCGCGTCCTCGTGGACGACCGCACGTGCCCCGACGGGGAGATCAAGGAGGTGATCGGCGGCAATTTCTATTGGCCCGACGGGACAATGAAGAAAGACGGCGCGCCGCGCATCCGCCGCTGCATCCCGCGTTAGCCGGCGTTGCGGGGCTACTCACGCCGCTTGACCCTGAAGTTGGTAACGCCGCCGAAACGGTTCTGATAGCCGCCCCATACGCCCGTGCGCATGCAATTGTTGAAGCCGGTGTCGCAGTCGGGCAGGCACGCAGCGCCGCCTCTCGCTTCGCAGAAGCGGCGGCAGTTGTTTTTCACCGACGTGCAGCTCTCGTTGCCGAGCCGAATGGAGTTGTCGCAAGCCTTGCGTGTCGTGCACACGGCCAGGCATCGCTCGCCCAATCCTTTGCTGCGGCAGTTCCGCTCGCAGTCCTCCTTGCAGAATCCCTCACTCTGGGCGCGTGCAGGGCCGTCGCCGACGAGCAGTACGACTGCCAAGACGGCAAGCAGGCATCCGAAAGCAGAAACGCGACCCATGTCCCCTCCAGCTTCAAGCCGCCCCGGTGTCCCACAGTGGTATCGCGGCATGGATAGCATACCCGGCGCTGCCGCGAGAAGCGCCCTTCCAGCTCAGGGCGGGGCGGCGCTGCCAACGACGAGGGTACCGGAGATGACCTCTCCGGTACCCTGATCGCTGCAGCCGCTGTCTTCGGTTGCAAGCCGGATGAAAGGCCTGCCCCTTGCTGCTCCCGTTGTCTTCACTCGCGCTTGAGGCCGATCAAATCGATCACCCGCTTCTTCTCGGCGATCTCTGTTTGCACAAGCTCCTGCGCCGCCTTCACATCACCGTACAATGGCTTCAAACCCAGATTCTCAAGCCTTTCGATGACCTCCGGTTTTGCGAGGGCCTCGTTAACGGCCTTGTTCAGGATGCTGATGATCTCAGGCGGGGTGCCTCTCGCCGATACAAGAACGCTCCACGTATGCGGATTGTACAGTTTGAAACCGGTCTGTTCAGGGACCGAAAGAAGATCGGGCTTCAACTTCATGCGCGAAGTACCGGGCCCGTTCGCCGCAAGCGCCTTCAGTTTTCCGTCGATCAGAAAGGGCGTGGCGGATGCCGTCGCGACACTGGCAATGCTGACATCGCCTGTCAGGACCGCGGTAATGGCCGGTACGTCTCCCGAAAAAGGGACATGAAGCAATTTCGTGCCGGAGAGTTGCTGCAGATATTCCAGATTCAAGTGGGCGGGTCCGGCAACGCCGGACGTGGCATAAGTCACCTTCTCCGGGTTTGCGCGCGCGAACTCGAACAGTTCGACCATGTTGTTTTGCTTGAAGTCGGGCTTTGCAACAATGACGCCGTAGACGCTGTTGAGGCCCGCGATCACGTCGAGATCGCGCGAAGGATGGTAGGGTAACTTCGGGTCGATGATCGGAATGATGGCCGTCGCGCCGACGCCACTGACCCCGAGCGTATACCCGTCCGGTTTGGATTTTGCGACGAGGTCGATGCCCAGCGTTGCGGCTGCCCCCGGCCGGTTCTCGATCACGAGCGGCTGCCCCAGGATTGTGGACATCGCTTCACCAACAATTCGCGCGGTCGCGTCGGTCGAACCACCCGGCGTGAACGGTACGATCAAACGAATGGGTTTGGTTGGATACGACTGCGCCGCGAGGTGCGTCGGCGCGACGAAAAAGATGCACGCGAGAAGGCAGAAAGCACGCTTCAGCATAACCGCTCCTTGTTTGACGTTCTTGTGAAAAGACATCTTGAGATCACCATAGCCACTATTCGCGAGTGCCGCGAGTGCGACATTTCGGACGTCGGGCTCGTGCTTGGTCATTGGGGCAGGGCGAACGTCATTCATCGACCCGTCGACGCGCGGCGCAGATGCATGCGCTTGATGCCGCGCACAAACCTCTATCGACGTGCCGGCTCGTGCGGCTAGGATGTGGTCGATCAAGCTTGGGGGCGGACGGCCGCGACGCGCAGTGCGTTGCGTGACCGGACGCTGCCACCGCCGGATACAAAAAACTGGCCTGGAAATTTGACCTGGGAGGAAAGCACCATGTCTGCCCCTGACCGTCTGCGCGCGCTGTTGGCCGAACCCGGGTTTGTCGTCATGCCGGCGGTGTGGGACGGCCTCAGTGCAAAGCTGTCGGCCGCCGCCGGATATGCGACGGCGTTCCTCTCCGGTTCCTGCGTTGCTGCGAGCCGGCTCGGTGGACCGGATCTCGATCTGGTCTCGTTCGCGGAAATGTTCGATTCCTTTCACATGGTGCGAGGCGCTGCGCCGGAGACGCTGGTCCTGGCTGATGGCGACCATGGCTATGGCAACGCGATGAACGTGCAGCGGACGGTTCGGGCCTACGGTCGCGCCGGCGCAGCCGCCGTTCTGATCGAGGACAAGATCACGCCGCGCGCGCTGACTGCGGCCGGCAAGCCATGCCTGCCGCGCGAGGATGCGCGCATGAAAATCCGTGCGGCGGTTGAAGCGGCAAGGGAGTCGGGCATTCTGATCCTTGCGCGGACGGATTGCCGGCCGACGCAAGGGATCGATGAGGCGGTGGCGCGGATCGGGATGTTCGTCCAGGAAGGCGCCGACATCCTGTTCCTGGACTCTCCTGCCGACAACGACGAAATACGCCGCGCAGTCGCGGCCGCCTCCGGCAAACCATCTTTCGCCGTGCTGTCGTCAGGGGCCGCGCGGGCGACGCCGTCGCGCACGGAGGCCGCCGCACTCGGCTTCAAGATCGGGACTTATCCGACTGCCCTCCTGTCACCGGTAACCGCCGGCATCAAGGCGGGACTGGCTGCTTTGCTCGCCGGCGACGCTGAAGCCGCCAGCGCTCTACCGCCGCACGAACTCCGCGCGACGCTGGGCTATGCCGACTATGACCTGCAGGCCAGGCGCTTCATCGTTCCCGGTTGAGCCGTCGCGCGTGAAGGCAAGGCTGCGCTCACATGGAACCCGGTCGCCTGATTTTTTGTGGCGAAGCACCACATTGACAGGCTCGCCGTGGCGCGTCGTACAGTTGCAGACCGGTAGTGAGCCAAAAAACAGGAGGCCTTCGTGAGAACCAACCATCCACGGCTCCTTTCGTGTTCGATCGCGCTGACCTTTGCCGCCGCCGCAAGCGTGCTGTGGACGATCCCGGCAGCCGTTGCTCAGGACTATCCATCAAAACCCGTCACGTTGATTATTCCCTGGCCTGCCGGCGGCGCGACCGATATTGCGATGCGCGCCATCGCCGATGTGGCTGCAAAGCATCTTGGCCAGCCGATCATCATCGATAACAAGTCCGGCGCAAGCGGCACGGTTGGTCCCGCGACCATGGCCGCGTCCGCCAAGCCGGACGGCTACACCATCTCGCAAATTCCGATTACGGTTTTCCGCCTGCCGCTGATGCAACAGACGACGTGGGATGCAGAAAAGGACTTCAGCTATATCGTCCATCTCACCGGCTATACCTTCGGCGTAACCACGAACGCCGAGTCGCCGTTCAAAAAATGGCAGGACGTGATTGATTACGCCAAGGCGAATCCCGGCAAGGTCACCTATGCCACGCCGGGTGCAGCGACGTCGCTGCACATCGGCATGGAGCAGATCGCCGCGAAGTCAGGCGTCAAGTTCACCATGGTGCCTTTCAAGGGCAACGCCGAATTGAACACCGCTGTGCTCGGCAACCATACGTCGCTGCAGGCTGACGGCACCGGTTGGAAACCGTTGGTCGATTCCGGCAGATTGCGTCTGCTGATGATCTGGACCGCACAGCGATCGAAGAACTGGCCCGATGTGCCGACCATGCAGGAACTCGGCTACCCGTTTGTATTCGATTCGCCATTTGGCATAGGCGGCCCGAAGGGCATGGATCCGAAGGTCGTTGCCAGGTTGCACGACGCTTTCAAAAAGGCGATCGAGGAGCCAGCGCTGCTTGAAACGCTGGCCAAGTACGACATGGTGGCCAACTACAAAGGCACCGAGGACTACAAGAAATTCGTGACCGAGGTGATCGAGTCCGAGCGGAAGGTCATCGACGGCCTCGGATTGGGCAAGAAGGCCAATTGAGGAAAGGTTGTTGTGCAGTCGGCAGGTTCGCTCGTGACCGATTGAAAACCGCGCCGGGTGCGACGGCATGCCTGAACGACAAAGAGGCGCCGAAGTTCACATCTCGCCGTCGATGGAGCGGGCTGGCGCAACACCTTTGATGTCTGCTTCTGAGACTATGCCGCCGCCACGGGCCGTTGCCATTTGATCCCGGCGGGAGGATGCTGTGCCGCGCGAACCAGGGAGAGCAGCATGAGCAAGGCCGGTCTCGACAATCGCCACCAGGATGGCGAAATCAGCCACAAACACGGAAACACCCCGATCCGCACGTTTCGCAAGCTTTATGGACAGAGCTTCGCGGCCGGTTATCCGGATACTGAAAAGTTGAGCGACGTTCTGCTTCAACTGAACGAGACGTCGCTGAGCCAGCTCCGTCGCGATCACAAGACCGGCCATCTTGAGCACAAGATCGCCCATGTCTCGAACTAGGCCTCCGCGGCACTCGGCGGATATCCCTTGTTGAACTGACGAAGTCTGCCCTTCGCCAGTCGACCTTCCCGCGGCCTCACCCAGGAGATATGGTGTCGGGGTCCGCTGAGGAATCGTGCGATTCATTTCCAACTCCAAATGAGGCCACTTGTCCCATGAAAACCGTAGCTGCCGTGCAAACAGAGATGGGTGGAAAGCTTCTTCTGGAGGAGATCGACCTTCCCGATCCCGGTCCCGACCAGGTCACGGTCAAGCTTTACTCCAGCGGCGTATGCCACTCGCAACTGCACCAGATGCACAATCCGGGCCTCGGCCGCCCGCTGCTGCTCGGTCATGAAGGCACGGGCGTCGTGACCCGCGTGGGCAAAGGCGTGACGCATGTGAAGGCCGGGGACCTGTGCATCGTCACATGGGTGCCTCGGACACCCGTGCGCGGGCCGATGGCGCGGGAGATGACGGGCGCAACGTTCAAGGGACAGGCCGCGCATGGCAGCGTCTACACGTGGGCGCGCGACGTACAGACCAGCAAGGAACTGGTCGTGCCGATCCCGAAGGAGCATCCGCACGACTTGAGCTGCATCGTCGGCTGCGCCGTTCTGACCGGCGCAGGCGCAGTGCTGCATACGGCGCGCGTCCGGCCAGGCCAGTCAGTCGCCGTCTTCGGCGTGGGCGGCGTGGGCTTGTCGGCGATCCGGGCCGCATCGATCCTGGAGGCCTATCCGATCATTGCCGTCGACCTCAACGAGGAGAAGCTCGCCTTCGCGCGTTCGTTCGGCGCGACGCATACCGTCAATGCCTCAGGCAATGTCGATCCCGTGGAGGCCATCCATGACCTGACCAACGGCGGCGTCGACTACGCTTTCGATGCGATTGGCACTCAGCGCACCATCGAGCAGATCCTGCGCGCGACGCGGCCCGGCGGTATCGGCGCCGACAATTTCGGCGGCACGGCCGTGCTGGTCGGCATCCCGCAGGAGAAGGTAACCATCGATCCGGGCCTGTTCGTCTACGGCCAGCGCCTCTATCGGGGCAGCCTCGGCGCGAGCTTTCCGGACCAGGATTTTCCGATGTATTTGCGCTGGCACGCGGAGGGAAAATTCCCGTTGGACAAGCTCATCACGCGGCGCTACGGCCTTGAGCAGATCAACGAGGCCTGCCACGACCTGCACGCCGGTGAAATCCTCGGCCGCGCGATCCTGGAGTACTGACTTCGGCCAGCGGGATTAATTGCGAGTGCGCGGCCTGCGGGAGTAATTGGCCGGGACACCGCATGGCGTGGGGCGGCTTCACGACGTGGGGTGTGTAGGCCTCGTATGAGATCCGCCGGTCGTGCTTGAAACCGCGCCGCGACCTAACGGGCGTGACCGCTCCTTCAAAGCCATCAGCAGTCTGCCTAACATCCCCACAGGCGTGACGATTTCCTCGGCCTGGTGGCATTTGCGGCATTCAAATTTCCGAGAATTCAAGTGCGCACGGACGGGCACGATTTGCTTGAGCAGCATGGGCGTATTGCACTGCGAGCAGTAACGATACTCGGCAGGTGCAAGTTTAATGCGCGGCTGCAACTGGTGCGGCATTGCAATCTCCGCGTGCTGGTTTTGAACTGCGATTAAACGCTCGCGCCAATTCAAGGTTCCTTCGGCCTCGCACATTATTTGCTTAGAAGCCGCTTCGCGTGCGGCCAGTCGGGTCGCACGTCTGCGCCGGCGTGGCCACATGACATGCAGATCATGCGAGGCTGCAACTCTCCGAGTGTCACATCATCGGGCCAGTGATCGGCATCGAGACGCGCCTGATGCCGGCAGCATCCGGCATTGCCGCAATAGACGAGCAACTGCCGAACGCCGTGCACGCGGATATCGACCAGTGCCACTGGCTTGTCGGGCAACGAGAGGTCCGGCCGCGTCCATCCCATGCGGAAATGGTAGCGGCGACCTCACATCCCACAATGCCACCAGACCTAGAGGGTCGGCGGCTTGCATCGTCGCTAGCTGCTGGGGTCGCGTAGCATGTTACCTGACGACTCAGGCGGCGGCGGAGATGATGATGAGCAGCTTTGCCACGCGGGAGGCGTTGCGGTCGAGACCCGGCAACCCGGCAGGGAGCGGTTCCAAACTTGATTCAAATGGATGCAGACTTTTAACGGTTCCCATAGTGGAACCGTAAGTTCCATTCGGTATTGCACAGGCGCGACTTTCATTACTGGAGGAGTTTAACAGTGAAGAATCTTTTCGTGCGCTTTGTAAATGACGAGTTCGGCGCGACCGCAGTCGAATACGCGCTGCTCGCCAGTCTGATCGCAATCGCGATCATCGGCGGTGCGACCACCTTGGGCACCACGATCGGCACCAAGTTCGGCGAGATCGCCACGTCGATCAACTAGGTAGCAAGAACATTTGCCAACTCTACAGCCGCCTTTGGGCGGCTTTTCTTTTGTCCTGATTTCAACGTGCGACAGTTCGTGGAAACTGCGGGAGCTGTCGTCGCGCGCGCAAGGAAAAGCCCCGGGCGCCTCTCGGCGGCCGAGGCTTGAAGTCGGTGGTCAGCCCGATAAATGGCAGGGGCAGGCTCGTGCTGAACCAAGTCTGCAATGTCAAAGTCCGAACGTAGAAAATCGTTCCCGTCCTGATTTGAAATGTTGAGTGGTGTTCCAGTTTCCAGTTGAACCAATCGGATGTCCGGAGTCTTACAAACGGTGGCAATGATAACGCCCCGGGGACTGACATGTGTGACAAGTGCAGCGAACTCGACGCCAAGATCGAGCACTATGAAAGGCTGATCGACCCGGCGATGGACCCGTTGACGACCGAGCGCGCCAAGCGATTCATTGAAGAGATACGGGCCGAACGGGCCCGGCTTCACTCCGAGCAAAATGTGTAAGGCCGCCTCAATTGGCGGCCTCTTTCAATGGTGGCCATAATCGACGCCTCGCCTTGCCGGAATTGACCAGCGGACGATGCTAGATCAGGTAGCTGGTGATGATCGGCCTGACGCTCACGGGCGTATCGCTACGAGCACGTTTGAGCACATCGCGCCGCTGATCTTGGTCCAAACGTTCAAGCAGCTTCCGTTCGAGCACCGTTCTACTGACGTCAAAGTTTCCGCATCTTTGGCAGTTGATTTGCCGTCCATCAAAGGCCGGCGCCCTGATAGCGCGCGCTGTTGCGCCACAAATTGGACACTCCATCTTCCCCCCGGGGTGCCCAGCCCTGGATGGCGTTTAATGCAAAAGATTTTCGATTCCGTTATTCGCACCGAAGAAATGCATCGTTGCGACGCCCGTTTTCGACAACCGAAACGGGAAATTTCTTGTCTTTACTCCGATACGTCGCAATCGCCGATCCGTCGTGCGATCACCTTGTCGACCTTTTGAAAATTGCGTGACTTCGAAATGTTGAGCTCGGTATAGGCTTCCTCACTGTGAACGGTGATGGCGGTGCGCACGGGCCCCAGATAGTCGCACCTGTGCGCGAACGTGTACCCGTTCTGCACCCGCTCTGCCTTGGCCGAACGGCAGCTGCCGATATCCGGTGACGCAAATATCCCCTTCATGGCTTTCGTCGGATCAACACAGCGCGTGATCTCCTCCCGACGGGCGATCCGTTGGTCGCGGTCTTCCAGGATCCTGTCAAACCGCCAAAGGCCTTTTCGGAATTGCGGACCGTCGAACGGCTCCGCGCCGGCGGCCGTTGCCATCACGAGCGCGATTGCCCCGCAAATAAATCCGGGGCGTCTCGTCCCGGCGGTTCGATCACGGAAAGGCATAAGACCCCACAAGATTGTCGTCGCTCCAGATTGTTGCCGGTCCGCATGATACCCGCCATGCGGACCCGCCCAGTTTCGGGCAAAAGCATTAATAGAGCGTCGACCTCCACCGTCGCGCCAAAGGACCATCTGTGCCGTCTCCAGGCAAACGGGGCCGGCGCACCTGAAACGGCGCCAGCCGCGTGCGTTCACTCCATGCACGCCGACATCGCCACCACGGTGAACATGTCGACCTGGAATTCCTGCTCAAGGTCCAGTCCGTGATCCTCCAGCCATTGCTTCTGCGCGAGATAGGCGGGTTTCTCGCGGGCGCCGACGCACTCGTATTTCAGTCCTGCGCGGTTTTGCAGATGATGCACCATCTCGTGCACCAGCACTGATTCATCGACCGCAGATGCGCCGGTCCAGCCCTCGGGCAGATAGATGGTTCTGTTCGTGTCGTCGTAGACGGCGACGACCGTGCGCTGGAATTGCGGCGGAGGGGTCGCATGCTCGCCGCCGACTGCCTGCGAACGAGCCTCGCCACCGGTTGTTCGCCATTGGCCCGGCAGCATTCGCTTGTAGCGCAGGCGCGCCATCTCTGCCTGCGGGACGAATGCGACACGCGGCAAATCGTCCGCATAGGGCAGGTTCAGATTCTCCGATGTCCAGCGCGCGATCGATGCGAGCTGCGCGTATGCCGGACGGCTGTCATCCGAGGGTTCGGCCTTGGCAAGGCCGGTCGATGCGAGGAGCAAGGAAATTACCGCATAAAGCTTGAACGGGTGGAGCATTGGTCTCTCCCGGGTTGGCCCTGCATTGGGACAGCCGCGAGCGTCGAACTTTCCGTCTGCGCGCAAATCATCCGATTGGAGGAGGATCGAGAGATTTTTCAGGAGCGCTTCGCGTGTCGGCGACACGCTGCGCCAACTGCGCAACGATCCGTTCGCGCGGTGGCATAGCCATCATCTGATCGACGAGGTGCAGTATCGCGCCGGCTGCGCCTGACAGCGCGACCAGGAGGCGGTCTCGCAAGGGCCACGCGCGAAAGCGCCGGATCGAGACCCCCACGATAGAATCCAGCAACGACAAGCCGGTAACGCTGCAATTGATGGTGTTGGCTTAAGGCGCACGAAACCGTGTTAACTTTTGTGTCGCCTACCCGACTTATGCGGGTGTAGGGTTTCCCATCACCGCGCGGCACAAGGTGTATATCGGTAACAGAGAGACCGATTATGCTCCCGCCCTGGTACAGGGACACGCGTCATGACCGAACTTCAAAAGCGCATCCAACTGTTGGAAGAGCACGGCAACGAGGCGGAATTGCTTGGCCTTTTGGCGTGCGATCCCGAGACACGGGCGCGCAACCGGCGGCTGGCGGATGAGTTGCGCGAACTTGCAGTGGTGGCCCGCCGCGAGGCGCAACCGATAGCCGCTTAGCGCCAAGGCCGCTTCATTTGGTCGGAAGCACGAAGATCTGACCGGGATAAATCATGTTGGGATTGCGGATCTGCTCCTGGTTCGCTTTGTAGATGACGGCATAGCGCGTGCCCGCACCGTAGGTCAGGTGGCTGATACGCCAGAGGCTGTCACCGCGGGAGACGGTGGTAGTCGCGATCTTCGGGACGACCACGGCGGAAGGCGAGCCTGTCTCCGGAAGAACGGCGGACCCGGCGGCCGCAAGCGGCGGCTGCTGTGGCGCGGCCACGTCGACCCGTTCGGGCGTTACGGCCTGCGCCGGCACGGACCCGGTCACCACCTTGTCGGGAACGTTGAACGGCACTTCGGCGCGCGCGCGGACCGTGCCGGCATTCGACTCCACCTCGTCCAGCCGGACGCGATAGTTGCCGGGCGCGACCCCTTCATTGATCGTGATCGCAAACCGCCCATCCGCGCCAGCCGTTACCGGCGCAACGAAGCTGTCGTTGAGATAAAATCTCACCGCGGCGCCGGGGCGCGCGCGACCGCTCACGTGAAACTTGCCATCCTGCTGGATCTCGACTGCATCCACAACCACTGTGCCGGCCTGCTTCGACGCTGGCCGCTGCGACAGCACGACGGTGGGTTTGTCCGGCGTCATCAGCGCCACGACTGGCTGTTCCTTCGCGTTTCGCTCGAACGCCACCGCGACACTCTGTTTGGATGTGGACTGCTTGCCGTCCGGTTGCCTCGCACGCAACGTCAGGTCGTAAGTGCCTGGAGGAAGCAGCGGCGGGACCATGGCGAATTGCCCGGATTGATCCGCGACCGCGCGATCATGCACTTCGCCGTTGCGCAGCAGCTCCACCGTTGCGCCTGGCGCTGCCCGGCCCGCGATCACCGTTTCGCCTGTAGGCTCAATACGGGCAATGTCGAACGTCGGTACGCCGTCGCCTCTGCCCTGCGGAGGGGGCGATCCGGCCAGCGCGGTGACCACGGCATTTGCTTCCGCTTGCACCTTTGCGAGCGCGGCCGGGCCCTGATCGCGCGCGGCGGATGCAGGTTGCGCGATTGCTGGCGCTGAGGCCGCGGCCTTGGTGTCAACCAGTGGCTCACGGCGGATGAGATGGATGGCGAAGGCCAGCGCGATGCCACTGGCCGCAACAACGGCCACGACCGGCACGATCATTGGGCTCTTCCATGTCGCAGTCATGATGTTCGTCCGTTGGCCGGATCCTGGAAGCCTCTCTTTCTATTATACAGCGTTTTCAGCGAATTGCTCCCCGATCGTGGGTGTCGAGGCAAATGCGTCATCGTGTCGATCCGCTCGCGCTGGGAGGCGGTCGCCACGCTCGATGACCCATTCCCGGTTCCAATGTGTGTTCGGAAAGTCACAGCTGAGCTACTTCACTTACCGGGGTGCTTTGTCTTGAAACTTCGCGGGGTCGACCGCCGTTTCTAGATCATCAGTCACTTCAAAAGGATATTACCGTGAAAAAACTCTCGATCATCGCCGCCGCGTTGCTTGCAGGAACGGCGCTGGCCTCCGGCGCCGACATGCGCATGCCGATGAAGGCTCCGCCGCCAATCGCTGCTCCGATCTGGAGCTGGACCGGCTTCTATATCGGCGCGCACGCCGGATATGGATTTGGCGCCGACGACGGCATCGACACGACGGGGCAGGCGGTCGGCAACATCGCCAACGTTCTTGGCGGCGCGCGACCCGGGAGCGTGACGCTGGATCGTGACGGCTTCGTGGGTGGTGGCCAGATCGGTTATAACTGGCAATTCGCGCCGAACTGGCTCTTCGGTGTCGAGACCGACATCTCCTACACTGATTTTCGTGACAGCGTTTCCGTCGCCACCGTTCCGCTCGGCGGCGCAGCCGCGACGCTCAACAACACCTTCTCCAGCCGCATGGACTTCTTCGGAACGGTGCGGGGCCGGCTCGGCTATGTGTTCGATCGCACGCTCATCTACGCAACGGGCGGCTTCGCCTATGGCGACGTACGCAACAGCGTGAATTTCACCGGCGCCGCCGGGCAACTTCAGTTCACCGGTGCGACCGACAAGATTGAAACCGGCTACACGGTCGGCGGCGGCATCGAGCACGCGTTCGCGCCGAACTGGACGGTGAAGGGCGAATATCTCTACTACGATCTCGGCCGCACCACCGTGAACGTCGCCGTGATCCCCGGCAGCGGCGGCGGCGGTACAGGCTACAACACCACGTTCCGCAACGACGGCCACATCGGCCGCATCGGTGTGAACTACAAGTTCGGACCGATGTAATTCTCCGATCTTCGGTTGTGGGGTTCAAAGGGCGGTCGATCGGACCGCCCTTTTTGTTTCGAGGCGCCCTCTCCCACAATGTTCTGCTAAGAATCCGAACGCAAACTTGAGTGCGGCCAGCGCCGCGACCATGCCGGCAAATATCAAAAGCGGCGGAAGCGGGAGCCTGGAACGCGCAGGCGCGGAGCGATCAGTCGTGCGAGAAACTTTGGCTAGCCGCGCTTCTTTCAGGTCGACGATCTTGTCTTCGGCACGGGTGGCGTTGCGTGCAGGGGCCGGCGCTTGTCCTGCGCCACCCATGTCCACGTAGTAGGCAATGTAGATCTCCCGAATTGTCGCCGACGTCGCGTCAGATTCCGACATCTGTTCAAGCTGGGTGCGATAGCTTGTCAACCAGCTTCGGGCATTCGGCGGCAATTCGTCAAAGCTGCCAAGCTTGGCCATCATGAGCCAGGTTGCGAAATCCGCCTCGGCCTTTGCCTGGGCCTTCCTTGCAATGCTTGCGCTCGTGGGTTTGGACATTTTGTGAGCTTCGTGTGGCCGCGGGGTATCGCTTTTCAAGCGTGCTTTGGACCACGAGCGTTAGACCATATGTCGCCTGCCGTCATCATCGCGCTCGGGCCATCCGGCCGCAGCCGGTACGTTTGACCGATAAACGCCGCGCAACTGCTACATGACCGGACTCAATCCGAAAACGGTGCAGAGGTTTCCCAGCGCCATCATTCAAACACGCCGCGCGCATCAGACTTATCTTCATGAGTTGCGAATCAGTCTGGGCAACCGTCTCCGTTGTACTGCTCATGGTTTCGGTGAGCGTAGCGGGCTATGTCGTTCTTGCCACACCCTGACGGCGCGTGCGCAATTCGCACGGGCAATGCGCAACGGGCGTGGCATGTTAGCGGCTTGCTTGCGCCGCACCGGGCCGGGTGGCAAGACTGCGGAACCGACGACGATGACGGCTCATCCGCTTCGATATAGGTCTGGTGCAAGAGGCTGGTTGTCTTGTTGCCGTCTATCAGGACATAGAAACCGAAACCGCGCGTCCGTCCTTTGACGACGCCGCGCGCCCCTTTCAATCCCGGGGTCCGCTTTTTGCCCAAGGCATTCAGGCGCACGCGATCGCCAATCTTGATTTTTGCTCAGCCATGACGCCGATCGGGGTATACCGAGCCCTGACGCGGTCAACGGTGTGGTGGCGCGCGCCATCGGTGAGGTTCTGGACAATGCGGGTTGGTGCCGTCCTTTCCATCTGGGTGACTGGCCGACACTCCCCGGCTCAGAGGTGGTTTTTGTGACGTTCCTCAAATGGAACTCAAATTGAGATTGCTTGCGCCGGTCGCTCGACACGCGCCTGCCTGACGCCCAACGTTTTGCCGAATACCGCACTATCTTATGCAATTAGGTTGCGCTACACAGTCTTCAAGAAGACCGAGGCCACAAGAAACGGCCCGAGTTTCTGCGGAGGGGATACCCCTTGGCCGGAGTTTCGCAGCTCCGGCTTTTCTTTGCCTCGAAGCTGGTTGACCTGACCGACGGTCTGGCGGTCCGTGCGACGTCGCGCGCAGCACGTCGCCTGTACGCGCTCGATCAGCGCTTCTTCGAAAGCCGCGCGATGCGCTTCTTTTTCTTCTTCGGAGGCTGCACCGCAGGAGCCGGCTTGGTCTCCTTCGGCGTCGACGCAAACGAATTCAGCGTGTCGTATCTCTGGCTGAGCGCTTCTAGTTCAGCCTTGAGCCGCTTAATCTCTGATTCTCTGCTTCGAGACACGGCCCTGCATGAGCTGGACGTCGTCAACCAGGATCTGTTGCGTCATTTCCACCTGGTTCAGCGACGTGGAGCTTTCCGCCGCGACAGTCGGGGCGAGGGGTTTTGCAACGGGAGCGGTCGCTTTCGCTAGCGACGGCTTCTCGGCCTCGCCGTTGAAATACCTCCAGCCCGCAAGGCCAAACACCAGGGCGATGCTGAGGAACACAGCGATTATGATACGTCGTCCAGTCAGCACGGGTACACCGATCGTTAACCAAAACTATGACTGCGTTCCTAGACTTTCAATCCTTGTCCGGAATTGCAAGCAACGCACGGTTGATACGCGGGGTACAGCAACCCGGCGCCACTGGCCGGTGCAGGGCCTGCTTGGGCGTGAATCGTGGCGAAACTGGCCCCGAAACCCGCGCTCCCCAGATGATTTGGCTGGTTCGACCGGGGTATAATTTGACCATCAAAGCGGCTAGAAGTCCGCGGCCTCTTAACCAACAGAGTTGCGGAACCGATCATGCGAAATCGCTGGAAAGAATTTGTCCTTGCTGCTGTGTTTGCCTGCGCAGCCGCCGAAGTCGTCCCCCATCACAATTCCGCCATTGCTCAGACCCCAGGAAAACAGATGACTTTGCCGTCCGGCTTGCAAGTGCTCGATACCGTGGCAGGAACCGGCGCATCGCCGAAGACCGGGGACCTCTGCGTCATGCATTACACCGGCTGGCTTTACGAGAATGGCCAGAAGGGAAAGAAGTTCGACTCATCGGTCGATCGAGGTCAGCCGTTTGAATTCCCGATCGGCGTTGGACGCGTGATCAAGGGCTGGGACGAAGGCGTCTCCGCAATGAAGGTGGGAGGAAAGCGCACACTTATTATACCGGCAGAGCTGGGATACGGCGCGCGTGGTGCCGGCGGCGTCATTCCGCCGAATGCAACCTTGATCTTCGAGGTCGAGTTGCTCGACATCAAGCGCTGAGGGCGCTGCCGCCTGCTGAACGCTTGGGGTCAAGAGGCGGCACGCGCCGTCTGTCGACGCCGTCTCTTGACTGGACACGACGATGAATTCTGCGAGCCAGTCCGGATCCCGGAAAAACAGGAAGCGGCGCTTCCACGCGTTGAGCCTGATGGCCGCTATCGCAGGGCTGCTGGTGTTTCTGGTCGCTGCGGGTGCGCTGTTTCTGACACTGCGCTACGACACGTTGCGATTTTCCGTTGGTCCTGCGGGAAGCAACGACGCGAAGCTGGTCGATGCGATGGCCAAAGCCTTTTCGCGCGATCGCAGCGCCGTACGACTGCTCCCGATCGTCACGGAGAACGCCGAGCTTGCGACCGCTTTGTTGCGAGAGGGAAAAGCCGACCTTGCTGTGACCAGGAGCGACGAACTGCCGCCCGACGCGCAAGCGATCGCGATTCTGCGAAAGAATGTGCTGGTGCTGTGGGCGCCACAGGGACGCAACGCCAAGGATGGCAAGAAGGGCGCGTCCGCCAAAATAAGCAGTATCGAACAGTTGGCAGGTCGCAAGATCGGATTGCTCGGGCGAGCGTCCGCGAACCAGGCGCTCCTGAAGATCGTCCTTTCGATTTCCGGCGTAGCGCCGGAGAAGGTGGACATCGTTCCGTTCGCCACGGCGGATCTTGCGAAGATGGCGGCAGATTCGACGCTGGACGCCTATGCGACGGTTGGTCCCTCGGACAGCCGGATCACGGCGGATGCGATTTCTGCGACTGCCCGATCGCGAGGAGAGCCGAAATTTCTGACGATCGATGCGTCTGAAACACTTGCCAAGAAATATCAGCAATTTGAGAGCGCCGAGATTTCGCCGAGCAGTTTTGGATCCTCTCCACCCCGGCCCGAAGACACAGTCGAAACAGTCGGACTGAGCCATCTGATCGTTGCGCGCAAATCAATCTCGGAAGCGACCGCAACAACGCTCACGCGGCAGCTATTCGCGGACCGTCAGGCGCTCCTGAGGGAACTGCCGGGTATAGCCACCCTGGAAAAGCCCGACACGGACAAAGACGCATCCGTTCCGGTGCATCCTGGAGCGGCGGCGTATATCGATGGCACAGAGCGTACGTTTGTCGAGAAGTACAGCGACTACTTCTGGGGGGCGTTGCTGGTGTTCTCCGGGGTGGGATCGGCCGGCGCATCGTTTCGGGCGTTTTTCAGGCGAGACGAAAAAGCGCATCACACCATGCTGCGCGATCGGTTGCTTGATCTCATCGCACAGGCGCGGTCCGAACGTTCGGTCGAAGAGGTGGAACGGATCGAAGGCGAGGCCGATGAGATCCTGCGTGATACTCTGGCCTGCTACGAGGACGGAGCGATCGAGGAGGGCCAGCTCACCGCCTTCGGGCTCGTCCTTGAACAGTTTCGACATGTAGCAGCCGAGCGGAAACGCACTTTGGATGCCGGCTTTGCCCTGCTTCAAAACCCTTAGCTGACTGAAGACCGGATGCCCCCTGAGGACAATCAGCTACGATTCATCGAGCGGTTTGAGCGCCACGGGTATCAAATCAAGATTGCGCGCCGCGGTGACCATATCAAACTGTTGATATATCCACCCGAAGCCCATCTGGCGACGCGAATGGTGACCGACGCAATCGGAAATTATGAAGAGGCCGTGCGTTCGGCAAAGCGCCTGGTCGATGACATGATCAAGGCGGCTCAGGATGCTGACCGTTTCCTGATTGGGCTGGCGCCGCTCGACGAAGGCTAATCGCCTTTTGTGCGACGGCGTGACATCATTGCGCGAGTTCGGCCTTTTGCATCGGCACATTGCAGTTGCGACTAATGTAGCGTCCTTCGGCCATGCAGCGGCGGAAGCGATTTGCGCAAGGGTTGTTGCTTTTGCCGGGGAACGCGCGCTTGCGGATTTGCCGGCATTGCGCTTTCGCCTCCGAACACGTCGGTCCTGTCACCCGGCATTGCTGAGCGTTCGCTTCGGAAAAGGCGGCGCAGATGAAAACCGCCACCAGGAGGCCGACATGAACCTTCAGTTTCACGTGAAGCTCCGAAACAATCTCCAGCCATGTTACGCGTCCGATCGCGCTTGTCCAGCGCGGGCCGGAGGCGCGGGTAACCTCCCACACGATCGCGCGATCCGCTCAGGCGTGACCATTTTGCGCCGGTCGGTATATGATCGCACTCGCTACGCACCGGCAACCCTTCAAACAACGGACCGTCTTGCGAGGAACCTCACAGAGATGAACAACGCAGAATTTGCAGCATCGGTTCGTGCGGCGATCGCGCGATTGCATGCGGCGATGGCAAAAGTCGCGAATGGCGACGTCTCGGCCATCAAGAGCCTCTATTCGCACACGGCCGATGCAACCAGCTTCTACGGCTGGGGCGGCTATGAAAAGGGATGGGAGCAGGTCGCGCAGCGCTGGGACTGGGCCGGCTCTCAATTCAAGGGCGGTACCGTCCGTCATGAGAATATTTCGACGGTCATCACGCCTGAGATGTTCTACGTCACCGATATCGAGACGTTCGAGGGCCAGGGCGTTGCAAATTTCGAAGGCAAGACCGGATGGTCGAACCGGGTGACGCATATCTTTTGCCGGGAGGCGGGCGAATGGCGTCTGGTCCATCGCCATGCCAATCGATTGGAAATCCAGCACGAGCCATCTGCCAAACTTGCCAGGTGAGTGTAGCTCGCATTGGGTGGCTTTGACGCCGTTCTTCGCGCGGCGAGGCCGGTCGCGGCAGCAGCAGGTGTCGGTAACTCCACCCACGCTCATCGGGTGATGTCCGGATTGCGTTCGTAGCGCGTAGGTGGGAAGACCAGCACATGAGGCAACAGCGTTTCTGGATGCCGAAAGCCGCAGCAAGCAATATTTCTGCATTTCAAAAAGGCGTGCACACAATGATCACGCGTCGTATCTTTTTGCGGATGTCTCGCCGGAGGGCTCTCGGTCGTCGCGACGGCGGTTCACGCGCAATCACCTGAATGCGCTGTCTTGACTCCCGTCCGCCAGACAGCGCCTGACGGTGCGATCGCGAAGCTCAGGGCCGGCAACGAGCGGTTCACGGCGGGCAAGTCCATCAATTGCGACCTGATGGCGCAGGTAAGACAAACCGCCACCAGCCAGTCGCTCTACGCAGCCATTGTTGGCTGCATCGATTCTCGCGTGACGCCTGAACTCGTTTTCGCTCAGCGCATCGGTGACGTGTTCTGCGCGCGCGTGGCGGGCCCCACCATCAACACGGATATCGTCGGCAGCCTCGAATTTGCGACCAAGGTGGTAGGCGCGAGGGCCGTTGTCGTACTGGGGCACAATTCCTGCGGCACCATCAAGGGCGCGGTCGACAACGTCAAGCTCGGAAACGTCCCGGCTTTGCTGAAAAACTTTCAGCCGGCGCTCGCCACCCTGACCAAGGCGGACGGGCGTCGCGATTCACACAACGATGCGCTGGTGCAGAAGGTCGCTGAGGCCAACGTCCGGCTGACGGCGGCAGGCATGACCGGGCGCAGCCCGATCATGAAAGCGCTGGTCGACACCGGGCAACTGAAGATAGCAGCCGCGATGCACGATATCACGACGGGTAAGGTGAGCTGGCTGTCTTGAGAACCGGATGTCCGCAACTCGATGGCGACGTACAACCGCAGTATCGCAACGCGCGAAAGCGCATGCAGGCCACACGGGTCCGTGTTCGCCTGCATGCTTCACTTCTCTGCTGCCCCTGGCCTGACCGGGGTCGGCGGCTGCGCAGCGACAACGACTGGACCAACTACTGGATCAGGATGTTATCCCCGAGTCCGCCGTTGAGAATGTCGAGGCCCAGGCCTCCGAGCAGAACGTCGTCGCCGGCATCGCCGTTGAGGATGTCGTTGCCCGCGCCGCCGATCAGAACGTCGTCGCCTTCGCCGCCATTGCCGGTCAGCGCGAGGCCGCCGAGAAGCCCCGAAGCTTCGATCACGTCGTCACCGCCAAGGGTGTTGATGACGAGCCGGTCGTTGGCTGCCTCAAAGTTGTAGATGTTGAACTGCGTCCCGAGACCGAGAACAGTGATGACACCGTTCTCGCCCGTCACCAGGATTACATCGTCGCCGTTCGTGGCGTTGATAACGATGGTATCAGCCTGACCGTCGCCGCCGCCCGCTGCGCTCCCGAGGTCGATGTTCATCACCGTCACGTCGGTGCCGGACATGTCGTTGATGGTGATGTTGTCCGCTCCGCCCAGCGCGTCGAAGTTCACCGCTTCGACGTCGTTGAGATCCATCGTTACGTTGGCGACGTCCCGGGCGAACAGGGCCCGCCCGCCGTTGGCCGAGAGCGTGATGTTCTCGGCGATGTTGGCGCCATTGAAGTCCATCGTGTCGAAGCCCGCCTGTCCCTCGATCGTGTCGTTATCGTCGCCCGGGTTCCAGACGAACGTGTCGTTGCCCGCGCCCATCAGCGCGATGTCGTTGCCATCGCCGCCGGTGATCAGGTCGTCGCCCTCGCTGCCGAGGATGATGTCAGCGCCGAGGCCGCCGTTGATCGTCAGTTGCACGGCGCCGGCCTCGAGGCTGGACGCATCGATAACGTCGTCGCCGCCAAGCCCATTCAGGGTCAACCGGTCGTCGGATTCGCTGAAGAACATGTTCGTCGTGGCCTGGAGGCCGAACACGCGAACCCCACCGGAATCGCCGGTGACACCGAACACGTCGGCACCGTTGGTCGCGTTGACCGTGACGGTATCGATTTGTCCGTCGCCTCCGCCGTTGGGGCCTCGGAGATCAATGCTGACGTCGGTGATGTCGGTGCCGCTGAGGTCGCCGACTACGATGTTGTCGGCGCCGCCGATGGCGCGCAGTTCGATGGATTCCACGTCGTCCAGGTCCATAGTGACGTTGGCAACGTCGCGGAACAGCCGGACCCGGCCGCCATTTGCCGAGATGTCGACGTTCTCGCTGGCGTTGGAGCCGAAGAATAGCAGCTTATCAAAGCCGTCCTGGCCTTCGATCGTGTCGTTGCCGTCGCCCGGGTCCCACTGGAACACGTCGTCTCCGGCGCCGAGGAATGCGACGTCGTTGCCGTTGTCACCGAAGACGAAGTCGTCGCCGTCACCGCCGACGAGCACGTCGGCGCCCTGGCTGCCGAGCAGCGTATCGTTGCCGGTGCCGCCGTCGAGTGTGAGCTGGATGATGCCAGCCTGTAGGGTCGTGGCCGTGATGCCGTCGTCACCGCCAAGGCCGCGTACGGTGAGTCGGTCCAGTGCGCCCTCCGAATTGGTGATATTCACCATCGCCGGCAGCCCGACGACGGAAACGCTCGTGCCTGCGCCGAAGATATCGATGATGTCGCCACCGTTCCTGCCGTTGACAAGGACATTGTCGGCTTGGCCATCGCCCGCCGTGCCGCCGATCGTGCCGGCGAGGTTGACATCCACCTGCGTCACGTCGGTTCCGCTCAGATCGTTGACGGTGATATTGTCGGCGCTGCCAAGCGCGTTGATCGTGATCTTCTCGACGTCGTTGATATCCATGACGATGTTGCCGACGTTGCGGGTCGTGAGCACGCGCCCGCCATTCGCCGAGATGGCAAAGTTCTCGGCCGCGCCGGAGCCGTTGAACAGCATCGTATCGAAGCCGGCCTGGCCTTCGACCGCGTCCGAGCCGTCGCCCGGGTCCCACTGGAAGACGTCGTCGCCGGCGCCCAGCAAGGCAACGTCGTTGCCCTGATTACCGTCAATGAAATCGTTGCCGTCACCGCCGAGGAGCGTGTCGGCACCGTTGCCGCCGAGGATCGTGTCGTTGCCGGCGCCACCGTCGACCGTGACTGAGATGAGGGCCGCGAGATTTCCCGTTGCGCTGAAGGTGTCGTCGCCGCCGTTCATGTTGACGACGAGGCTCTCGGTCGTGCCGATATCAAGGCTGAACGGCGCAGGATTGACACGGTCAAAGCGCACGCGTGCGCCGTTCGCGGTGACAGTGAAGTTCTCGGCGCCATTGCCGCCATTGACTTCCGCCGTATCGATGCCGGCGCCGCCCTCGAACAGGTCGGTGTCGTCGCCGACGTTCCAGATCATGCGGTCGTTGCCGCCCTGGCCGAAAACCTGGTCGTCGCCGTCGCCGCCGGTGAGCGTATCGTTGCCTGCGCCGCCAAAGAGAAAGTCCGCGCCGCCCTTGCCGAGCAGAGTGTCATTGCCGCTTTCGCCGAAAAGCTGGTCGCCGCCGGATCCGCCGGTGATGGTGTCGTTACCGGCGCCGCCGAAAATATGGGCGCGCGGCAGTGCGCCATTCGTTTCATTGAGCGTGATGATGTCGTTGCCGCCAAGTCCGAACACCTGGATCAAGCCGGTGTTGGCAACTGTCGGCGTGCCGCCAAGGACGGGGACCGCGCCGCCATTGATGAGAATTGTGCCAGCGGCGTTGCGACTGATGGCGATGTTGTTGTCCAGGGCGTCGCCGTCGGTAAAGAGGATGCCTGCGCCCGGAATAGATCTGCTGCGAATAGCCATGATGAGTGAACCTCGTCGTGATGCAGAACCTTGTCTGCGTTGCGTCCCGCACATTCGGCAGCGATACGCGCTTTCGGTTCATTCACCGCGCAGCGAATTATCTCTTGGAAATCAATGGTTCGGACGATGCGCAACAACTGCGGGACGCGCGAGCATGTTACGTAGGGAACAGCAAATAGCGATCGTGCATGATAAGCTTCGCATGCGCATCAGTCTTGTCATCAAGTCGATGAAGCTAACCTCACTGCGAGTGATGTTCGCGGCCACGACTCGCGGCGCGTCGCGCGCATCGTTCTTGAGCGCCGACGTCCAAAGTGGACGGGCATGCTTTGACGTCGGAAACATTACCCAGGTGCCGAATTGACTCGCTGCGCTCACGCCAGGGCGTATCGTCGCCGTCGCCGGCGAGGCTATTCTTCCCTGAACGACAATCCCGCATGCGCTTGCAGTTGATTCACCAGCGCCAGCCCCAGCACTGCTGCCGGCAACGAAACGCCGCCGCTTGCGTTCGTGCCATGCTTGAGAAGACAGACGGCAGTTTCCGCCATGATCATGGACGTCGATCCATACCCTGGGTCTTTCCTGCCGTGGACACCCGCACGGACCGTGCTGCCATCCTTGTCAATTCCAATAACGAGGATGTCGTAGTACCCGGATTCACGGTCCTCCTTGTTCGGTCCCTCGCCGGGCTTCGGTGCGCTGTCGGCATCCGGAATCTTTGAATTCGGCGGCGCCGCCGGAACCGACAACGGCCATTTCGTCGTAGGCAAAGTCCGTTCCGTACGCGTGCCCTTGCAGCAAGTTCGATCGATGCACGTTCTTTGAATTGATCGCTGACATGAAGAAGGGGGCCACCTGGGCGCCCGCGTCGTCGTCGTGCTCGACCTTGTCGCCGCGCGGCTGTGGTGGTCCCTGGAAGCCAGGGGTCAGGGTAAAGGGGTCGAGCAGCAGTTTGACGATGCCGGGATGCTGCTTGGCGGCCTCACGCGTACTCTGACCGCTGAAAAGCGTGCCGCCCGACAGCGCGCCCCGCAACTCCCGAACGCGCGATTTGACGCGCGCCACGGTGTGGCCGAATTTCCTCTTGGCCAGGTCCTGGGCGAAATACACGCCGAGTTCGAAGGGGATCGAATCAAACCCGCAGGAATGCAGAATGCGCGCACCGGTTCGTCTTGCTTCCGCATCGTGCGTATCGATCATTCGCCGCATCCAGTGCGTCTCTCCGGACAGATCGAGATAGTCGGTGCCTGTCGCGGCGCAGGCCGCCACCAACCCGGAGCCATAGAGCTGGTAGGGACCGGCGGTGGTGATGACCACTTTCGTCCGCCCTACCATCTCGCGAAGTGCCTGGCCGTCAGATGCGTTGGCCACAACGAGCGCGATTGACTCCGGTGCGCCAATGGCATCCCGGACGTCCGCAAGCTTGTTGCGATCTCGTCCCGCCATTGCCCACCTCAATTCACCATGGCTGCCAAAGCGCTTCAGGAGGTGCTCGGCGACCAGCCGGCCGGTGAAACCGGTTGCTCCATAGACAACGATGTCGAATTCCGCAGTCGCCTTCATAATTGGCTGCTCTCCAGTATCCATCGGTGCCGGCGCAAGTTCGCGGCAACGCCGTGATCAAGCCTCTGGGCGGTATCAACCACCTGGGAGAATTGACGGCAATCCCTCTACGTCAGGGATTTCATTGCGACAGAGAACTCCGCAACACGCCATGTCGACGCGCCTTGGCTGTTACAATGGTGACAGCGCCTCCAAATTCTTCGTGCGTAATGGCTGCGTGCGAACGGCGTAGCGATATCCCGGCGCGGGACGCGGCGACACATGCAGTGCACTGCGCAATCTCACGCAGCCTATACTTGCTTTCGCGTCCGCCAGTCATTGCCGATCGTCCATATCGCTGCAAGTCATTGCTTTTCATCACAAAATTATCGGCGTTCGAAATGAACCTAAAGCGCAGGCTAGCGCCCAACCGAGGCTAGCCAGAGCGAATGAGCAACACACGAAAGGACAGCAATCATGACCAGCACGACAACCAATGCGAATGCCACCAAGGTCAACAACGGCGTCAACGTCGACGCTCTTCTCGGCGCCCGCGAAGCGCTGGAACAAGGCTCCCGAGGCGGCTCAGTTCAAGTGGCGAGCGAGCGTGCGATTGGGTGAACGGAACGCACAGCCGCTCCGTCATCGACAGCTTCTTCGGACTCGGCGCCGAGCAGTCCCGCGACAAGGCCTTCAGCGTGGAGGCCGATCATCCCAAGGTCTTCGCGTCCGAGGACCACGCGCCGACGCCGGTCGAGCTTGTCCTGTCGGGCCTTGCAAGCTGCCTCACGGCCGGCATCGCCGCAGTCGCCCAGCGGCGCGGCATCCAGCTCCATTCGGTCAAGGCAACGCTCGAGGCCGACATGGACCTGGCAGGGCATTCTCGGCATCGATGAAGACGTGCGCAATGGCTTCGGCGCCATCCGCGTTCATTTCGACATCAAGGCCGATGCAAAAGAAGACGACATCAAGGCGCTTGTCGCCCAGTCCCAGAAGCGTTCGGCCGTGTTCGACATCGTCACGAACCCGACGAACGTCTTCGTCACCGTCAACAAGTGACGAGACGCGAACTTCGGGAGCGAGTCTCGTGAACGTCACGTACGACCGTCATTATCGGCGCCGGCCAATCCGGCCTCGCCATGAGCAAGCATCTCGCCGACCGCTCGATCGACCACGTGTTGCTCGAGCGCGGCGAGGTCGCCAACTCGTGGCAGACGGAACGGTGGGACTCGCTTCGCCTGCTCACGCCAAACTGGCAAAGCCGGCTCCCCGGCTTTGCGTATGACGGCGACGATCCGGACGGCTACATGAGCATGGGCGAGGTCGTCAGCTATCTGCGGCGATACGCCGACGTCGTGCGCGCACCGGTCCAGACCGGCACGTGCGTGATCGAAAGTCAGCCAGACTGGATGACGGCTACGCGGTGACGACCAACCAGCAAGCCTGGCGCTGCCGGACGCTGGTCATCGCAAGCGGCGCCTGCAATATTGCGACGGTCCCGCCGCTTGCCGGCGGGCCTGCCGCGATCAATCGCCAGCATCACGCCGATGGACTACCGCAATCCGGCGCAGTTGCCGGATGGCGGCGTCGATGGTCGTCGGCGCCTCGGCGACCGGCGTGCAGCTTGCACGACGAGATTCAGGCCTCGGGCCGACAGTGTCATTCTCTCCGCCGGCGAGCACGTTCGGCTGCCTCGCGTCTACCGCGGCCGCGATATCAAGTGGTGGATGGATGCCATCGGCGCCATGGATGTCCGCTACGACGCGGTCGACGATCTCGATCGGGCGCGCGCGTCTGCCGTCGCTGCAGCTGATCGGCACGCCCGAGCGCGCAACCATCGATCTCAACAGCCTGCGCAAGGCCGGCGTCGAGATCGTTGGCCGCCTTGTCGGCCTGCGTGACGGAAAGGCGCAGTTTTCCGGGGCTCTGGCGAACCACTGCGCGCTGGCCGATCTCAAGATGAACCGGCTGCTGGACGAGCATCGACGCGTGGATTGCCGCGAGCGGGCAGGAGGACCGCTTCGCACGCGCCTTGCCGCTACGAGCCGACGAACATCGGCCCGAGACCACGGCTCGGCCTCGACCTGAACGACGGCAGCATCAGGACGGTCATTTGGGCGACAGGATATCGTCCGGACTATTCCTGGCTCGATGTTCCGGTCCTCGATCGCAAGGGCCGCATCCGTGCACGACGGCGGCGTGGTGAATGCGCCCGGAATGTACGTCATGGGCCTGCCGTTCATGCGCCGGCGCAAGTCCTCGTTCATCGATGGCGCCGGCGACGATGCCGCGGATCTCGCCGCGCACCTGAGCCTCGGCCTGCATCGCGCCGCCGCCTGACGGAGCAGCCAGTATGAATCGCTCCACCATTTTCAGCCGCGCTACGACGCGGTCATCGTCGGCGCGCGCTGCGCCGGCGCAGCCACGGCACTCCTTCTGGCGCGCGCAGGCGCGAAGGTTCTGCTGATCGACCGCCAGGCGCTATGGCTCCGACACGATGTCGACGCACGCCCTGATGCGGACGGGCGTTCTTCAGCTGCACAGATGGGGATTGCTTGCCGGCAGTGATGGCCGCAGGCAACGCCGGAAGTCCGCGTCCACGACGTTTCACTATGGCAGCGAGTCGCTTCGCATAGGCATCAAGCCGGAGCATGGTGTCGAGTACCTCTGCGCGCCGCGCCGCACCGTGCTGGATCGCATCCTTGTCGATGCAGCGCGCGCGGCAGGCGCCGAGGTCCGTCACGGCGTCGTGCTTTCGCGATCTCCAGTTCGATTCCAGAGGCCGGGTCGTCGGTGCGTTGCTGAGGGATCGCGGCCGGACATGAGAGCGGCGTTCGCTGCGACATCGTCATCGGTGCGGACGGCCGACAGTCCACGGTCGCCAGGCTGGTCAATGCCGAGACCTATCTGGAAAGCCGTGCGTCGTCCGGCTGCGTCTACGGATACTACGAGGACCTGGATCGCGACGGATTTCACTGGCACTTCGCGAAGAATGTCGCGGCCAGGCGTCATCCCGACCAACCAGGCGCAGCACTGCGTGTTCGCCAGTGTGCCGGACACGGCCTTCTCGACGACTTTCCGCGGCAATGTCGAGCGCGGTTTCTTTCAGATCCTCGGAGCAAACTCGCCGGAGCTTCAGTGCCGATGTGAGGCGCGCTCGCCTGGTCGGCCGTTTGCGTGGTTTCGCCGGAGGCCGGGCTATCTGCGGCAGGCGCACGGCCCGGGATGGGCGCTGGTCGGCGATGCCGGCTACTTCAAGGATCCGCTGACCGCGCACGGGATAACGGACGCACTCCGGGACGCGGAGTTGCTGGTTCGCGCCGTCCTCGAGGGAAAAGCGCAGGCGCTGGAGGCCTACCAGCAGGAGCGCGATGCGCTGTCGAGGCCGCTGTTCGAGGTCACCGACGCGATCGCCTCGTTTCGATGGGACCTCGACGAGGTCAAGACCCTGCATACGCAGCTCAGCGCGGCCATGCGCTCGGAAGCGGATCATATCGCGAGGTTGTTCAAGCCGAAGACCATTGCCGCATAGGAGCGCGAACAATGACTGCAATCAACTCTCTCTGGAAACGCACCATGGCCGGCCAGCCTGGCGTGGGCGCAGAGGCGCGAGCGGAGCCGCACGACCACCATGCGCGACGTCGAGATGTTCACGGAAATGACGGGAGACAGGAATCCGATTCATTATGATGCCGAGCTGGCAGCCAGATCAGGCTTCGGCGGCCTGATCGTGCAGGGCGGTGTCACGACCGGCTTGCTGAATGCTGTTGTCGCAGAGGATCTGCCGGGGCCCGGCACTGTCTTTCTCGAGACGAACTGGAAATTCGTCAAGGCCGTTCGCGTCGGCGAGACGATCACCGCCTCGGTCGAAGGTCGAGCATGTTCGCAGACGACAAGCCGATCTGCAAGCTGGAAACGACTGTCCGCAATGCCGAGGGAGAAGCTTGCGTTCTCGGCACCGCGACAACCTACACCATGCCGCTGATGGCTCAACGCCGTGCTTCGTAGGTGTCGTATCGTCCGGGTATTCGGAAGCGGAGCAGCAGCATGAAGCAAACGCCACCTCACTGAACCTGAAGGGCCGCCGACAGGAAATTCCCCCGGCGGTCGAGTGCCTGCTTTTTTGAAGATGCGTGAGTGACCTATCAAAGGAGAACGACAATGGCGAACCCGATGCTCAAGACAGCGGATACGGCGGCGATCGAGGCTCTGCAGGCCGGACTGCGCGGCAAGGTGCTCGATCGATCGACGCGGGTTATGACGAAGCGCGAACCATCTGGAATGCGATGATCGACCGCAAACCCGGCGTACATCGTGCGCTGTGCCGGAGCGTCGGACGTGATCCAGGCGATTCGATTTGCGGCTGCCAATCGTATGCTGGTGTCAGTTCGCGGCGGTGGACACAACATTGCCGGAAACGCGGTGTGCGACGACGGCCTGATGATCGACCTGTCGCAAATGAAATCGGTGCGCGTCGACCCTGGCGCCAACGTGCCTGGGTTGAGCCCGGCGCGACGCTTGCTGATCTGGACAAGGAAACGCAGGCGTTCGGTCTTGCCGTGCCAACCGGAATCAATTCCACCACCGGCATTGCCGGCTTGACGCTTGGCGGCGGGTTCGGATGGATCACGCGAAAATTCGGCCTGACGATCGACAGTCTGCTCTCGGCGGAAGTCGTCACCGCCGATGGCGATGCTGAGGCGTGCGAGCGCATCTGAGAATCCCGACCTGTTCTGGGCTCTCCGCGGCGGCGGCGGCAATTTTGGCGTGGTGACCGCCTTCGAGTTCCAGCTGCACAAGGTCGGGCCGGAGGTGCTGGCTGGCCTGGTCGTGCATCCGTTCGACGATGCTGAAAAAGTCCTCAAGCAATATCGGCAGATCGTCGCGTCAGCGCCTGAGGAACTCACCTGCTGGGCGGTCATGCGCAAGGCGCCGCCGCTGCCATTCCTGCCGACGGAATGGCACGGCCGTGAAGTGCTGGTGCTGGCGATGTGCTATGCTGGCGATCTCGCGCACGGTGAGAAGGCAACGGCCGCATTGCGAGGGCTCGGCAAGCCGATCGCCGACGTAGTTGGTCCCGCGCCATTTGCCGGCTGGCAGCAGGCCTTCGACCCGCTGCTTGCGCCGGGGGCTCGCAACTACTGGAAGAGCCACGACCTTACCGAGTTGTCCGACGGTAGCAATGGCTGTCCTGCTTCAGGCGGTGCGGCAGCTGCCGGGCGCCGGAATGCGAAATCTTTATCGCCCATGTCGGCGGAGCGGCGGGCCGGGTGGCCGTCGATGCCACCGCGTTCCCACAGCGCAAAGCGCATTTCGTCATGAACGTGCACGCGCGCTGGCAGGAGGCATCGATGGACAAGATCTGCATTGACTGGGCGAGGAAGCTGTTCGACGCAACTGCCCCGTATTCCGCCGGCACGGCCTACATCAACTTCATGCCGGCCGACGAGGCCAATCGCGTGCGAGGCGGCGTACGGCCCGAACTATCGCCGCCTGGCCCAAGCGAAGCGTCGCTACGACCCGTCGAACCTGTTCCGGATGAACCAGAACGTCCCGCCCGCCGGGGACTGATGCATCGCGGGCTCATGAGCTTTGTGACCGAGGCTCATGAGCCTGTCGTCCGGATCGCTCGATCAGCACCCGCGTTGCGCTTTGCCTGTGCGAGGCTACATACTGGACGTATGTGCTGCGGCAAGGCTTCCGGCGTTCTTCGAATGGCGATCAATTTCCGAACAATACTGCTGATTGCCGCCTTCATTTTGGCGGCCGTGGGAAGCGTCAGGGCTGACGACTCTGCGAGCCAGGTCAGCGCCTATCGTCGCAGTCACGGGCTGCCGTCGGTTCGATCAGACCCTCGGTTGAGTTCCGTTGCTCTCAAGCAAGCCCGCGCGATGGCATCGATGGGCGCGGTCAACCATACAGCCGCGGGAAGTTTCCCCTCGCGTGTCGCGAGCCTGCGCCGGTCGAAGGCCGCCGAAAACGTAGCTGCGGGACACACCAGCTTCGCCGAGACGCTCAAGCAGTGGAAAGACAGCCCCGGCCACCGTGCAAACCTTCTGATGGCGGGTGCAAGAAGAATTGGTGTCGCTTCAGCCGCAAACTCCCGATCACGATATCGCGTGTTCTGGGCAATGGTGATTACCGACTAGACCTCACCGCGTTCGCGGGTTGACGGCACCAGGCTCGCGGGCAAGGATTGAAGGTCTCTAGGGCCGCGGGGACTTGTCCGGCGCGAGCGCGTAGGGTATCGCGGGCGAGAGACGGAGATCACATGACACATTCATCATCCCGCGCGGACGAGATCGCCTCCAGGGTCGAAGCCTTTGTGCGCAACACGATCGTCCCCTACGAGCGCGATCCGCGGCGCACCAGCCACGGGCCGAGCGATGAACTGGTCACCGAGATGCGGGGCAAGGCGCGCACGGCCGGTGTGCTGACGCCGCACATCCTTCCCGACGGCGGTCACCTCACCCAGCGTGAAACCGCGCACGTCCTGAAGAAGACGGGCCTGTCGCCGCTCGGGCCGCTGGCGTGCAACACGGCAGCACCCGATGAAGGCAACATGTACCTGCTAGGCAAGGTCGGAAGTCCGGAGCAGAAGAAGCGCTTTCTCGAACCGCTGGTGCAGGGCCACGCGCGTTCGGCGTTCTTCATGACCGAACCCGCCGAGGAGGGCGGCGCCGGCTCCGATCCCTCGATGATGCAGTCCACCGCGGAGCGAAGCGGCAACCACTGGGTCATCAATGGCCGTAAGGCCTTCATCACCGGCGTGGACGGGGCAAAGGTCGGCATCGTCATGGCGAAGTCGGCCGAGGGCGCCTGCCTGTTCCTCGTCGATCTGCCCAATCCCGCCATTCGTATCGAGCGCGTGCTCGACACGATCAATTCATCGATGCCCGGCGGTCATGCCGTCGTGAAGATCGATGACCTTCGCGTACCCGCCGACCAGATGCTCGGCGAAAGCGGCGAGGGCTTCAAGTATGCGCAGGTGCGCTTGAGCCCTGCGCGACTGTCGCATTGCATGCGCTGGCATGGCGCTGCGACCGGGCGCAGGAAATCGCAACCGCCTATGTCTGCAAGCGGCAGGGTTTCGGCAAGCTGTTGATCGATCATCAGGGCGTCGGCTTCCAGCTTGCCGACAATCTCATCGATCTGAAGCAGGCTGAGTTGATGATCGACTGGTGCGCGGATGTGCTTGATACGGGTTCGCTCGGCACCGCCGAAAGCTCGATGGCCAAGGTGGCCGTCTCCGACGCCCTGTTTCGCGTGGCGGATCGCTGTGTCCAGGTGATGGGCGGCACTGGTGTGACCGCAGGACACCATCGTCGAGCAGGTGTTTCGCGAGGTCCGCGCCTTCCGCATCTATGACGGGCCAACCGAAGTTCACAAATGGTCGCTGGCGCGGAAGATCAAGCGGGATTTCCTGCACGGAGCAAAGTGAGGGGCGCACCTCAGCCGGCGCTGGAACCGTGCGGCAGACGTGCTAGCTTTGGGCCACCGCGGCGCGGCCAACACGCGCTCGGGACGTCAAACTTTGTATCAGGAGGAAATGCCAAGCATGTTTTCGCACATTATGATCGGGACCAACGACCTGGACAAAGCCAAGGTGTTTTATGACACGCTGCTCGGCACGCTCGGCGTTCCGCCCGGAGCGTCGACCGCCATCGCGTATTCTACCGAACGCCGACCGGCACCTTTTCAGTGACGAAGCCGATCGATGGCAAGCCTGCCACCGCGGCCAATGGCGGCACTATCGGTTTCACCGCCAGCTCGCCGGAACAGGCCGCTGCGTGGCATGCCGCCGGCATCGCCAATGGCGCAACGTCGATCGAAGATCCGCCGGGCGTGCGCGAAGGCAGCAAGGTTTATCTCGCCTATCTCCGCGATCCTGATGGCAACAAGCTCTGCGCCTTGCACAGGATTCCCTGAGCCGACCCGAAAGTCGCCGGGCGGGAGGACATCAGTGTCCTCCCGCAGGCTGATGCGCCTTGAGGAAACTGCGCACATGACGCACCGCAAGCGGAATCCGGTCCTTGGGCTCCTTCCAGGGATACAAGCTCACTTCCGCGTTGGGTGCGAGCAGGGCTGACTCCATCGCCACCGCGTAAGGATGCGCAGGAACGTCGTCCGGCAGCACCAGCACGGGCGTCTGGCAGGCGCGCACGAAATCGCGTGTCACGGTGAAAACGAAGTCGGCGTCGGTCCGGTACATCTTGTTCAGGAAGGCGTCGACCATCGCCATCGTGATCTCGGGCCGTCGCTCACACAGCGCCGGTCCCCAGCCTTTGATGTTGTTGTTGTAGAAGAGGTCGGGCATTTCGGGGCGGAAGCCGCTCGGCTGTGCCAGCACGGCCGCGACGATGCGTTCGGGGGCGCGCTTCAGCAAATTCCAGATGAACGGGCCGCCGATGCAGAAGCCCATCACCAGGAACTGCTTGATGCCCAGGTGATCCATCAGGCCGAGGTGGTCATCGGCGTAGGAGTCCCACGGCCGGTCGACCTCGACCGGCCCCGACGACTGGCCGCCATTGGCGTTGCGCGAATCCAGCGTGATGCAGCGGTACCGGTCCTTGAACTCCTCCATCGCGTTGAACGGCGCGGCGGTGGTGTAGAAGGCCATTGTCGCGTTCAACCCTCCGCCGGGAAGGATCAACAGGGGAAAGCCTGACCCTGTCTCCTGGTAGTGGATGCGGACGTCGCCTTTTTCGTAAAATGGCATGGCGGTTTCTCCCTCGCGCACAGCATGGTGCCACGGATAGCTTCGCGGTTGCAATCAGGTTTGAACCCGAACGAATTCCCCCGCGACCAAGTCAGGTCACATCGTGAATTTCAAAGGGGGATGCTTCGATGACCAAACATCTGAAAAGAACTGCGGGCGCCGGCCTCGCCGTCTGCGTTCTTGCGCTGTCCTCTCATGGAGCTTTTGCCGAAATGCTGTTCAAGGTCGTTACCGTCAAGGACGAGATCATTGTCGGGCTCAACGACGCCGAACTGAGCGAGATGGGTGGCGACGCCGCCGGTATCGCCAAGGCGCTCGCGTCGAAAGGCGCTCTCAGCCTGTGGCAATACGGCGTGAAGCAGGCGAAGGATGGTGAGCGCGAGATGGCGCCGCTGCAAAAGGTCGGCCTGCTGGCCAATGCCTCGCTGCGGGTCGAGCCCTACAAGCAGCCCTTCAAGATTCTGCCGCACGAGTAGGCGGTAGCCCGACAAGGAGGGCCTTGCGCCGCTCAGCGGAATGGCCTGGTCAAGCCTAATACGCGCTCAGGACGTCAACCTTGGCGTTCGCCAGGATGAGCCGCTTCGACAACAGGGCGGCGAGGTTCGCTCATGATGCGATCGACTCGTCTCCGGATGACGGGCGCGGAAGGATGCAAAGTCGGTGAGTGGCAGCTCGAGGCACTGCACCGGAGTGTCGGCCCAGACGTCGGCGGTTCGCACCTGTTCGATGATTGCCATTTCGCCGAACTCCTTGCCGGCGCCAAGCGAGGCAAGGCGTATGCCGCTCGGCAACTTCACGCTCACCGTTCCGCTTTGCAGGAAGAAGATCGACGCGGCGCGTTCACCGGCCTTGATGATGCGCTGTCCGGTGTGGAATTGCCGCACGGTCGAAAGCCGCATCAGCGCGCGCAATCTCCAGGTCCGACAAACCCGCGAGCAACGCCTGCTCGCCGAGCTTCACCGGCTCCTTCGGCTTTATGAAGCCGCCGTAGCGGTAGATCACCTGATCCTCCGCCCATTCGATGGCTTCGTCGAGCATTTCGAAGCGGTGAAGTTTTGGTACCTCACTGACGAAGGGACGCATGACCTGCCAGAACATCGACGTCTTCTCGAAGCCGGTCAGGATCGGCGTCACGCCGAGACCGGCGAGGGTTGCAAGATTTTCGCTGA
The DNA here is from genome assembly GCA_963774995.1 of uncultured Alphaproteobacteria bacterium. Taxonomy (GTDB): domain Bacteria; phylum Pseudomonadota; class Alphaproteobacteria; order Rhizobiales; family Xanthobacteraceae; genus P52-10. The sequence goes on along the minus strand of CAVZHJ010000006.1, from coordinate 6,978 downwards.
GCAGCCTCGCGCCTGCCACGGTGATGTCGGGGACGCGGCGAAAATCGAGAACGCAGAAGCGGGGAGCGCCCCCCTCGCTTGCAAGACGGCGCGCAGCATAGTCCATGTTGGCGAAATTCAGTGCGCCGACAAATTCGATCACGCGGACGTCGTCGTGATGACTGGTCAACAGCTCCTGCTCATGCGGCTGACGGCTGCGGCGGGAGGACGTGCTCGCAATATCGTAGTCGGCGATGATGCACGTGCGCACGTCGGCGCTGCGGTTGAGAATGTGCAGGTCGAAGCGCGACGACAGGGTTTCGCAAAATCTAAGTCCGCGGGCACTGTTGCCGTATTTGTCGAGAAGAGGCGAAAACGTGCCGACGCCCATTTGTGAAGGCAGCGCTGCTGCGATCCCGCCGCCGACACCGCTCTTGGCCGGAAAGCCCACGCGATAGGTCCATTCACCGGCGTAGTCATACATCCGGCGCTGGTCATGATGGAAAGCGTCCGCGCCACCACATACGGTTTGACGACCTGATCGCCGGTCACGGGGTTGATCCCGCGATTGGCGAGCGTTGCAGCCATGATCGCGAGATCGCGGGCAGTGACCCTGATGGCGCATTGCCGGAAATAGACGTTCAGGTTTCGTCGACGTCGTCCTTGATGACCGAATAGTTCTTGAGCAGCCAGCCGATCGCCCTGTTTCGGTCGCCCGTCTGCCGCTCAGACTCGTAGACCGCTTCGTCGACTTCCAGTTCACGGCCCGCGAACCGCCCAAGCATCGTCCGCACGCATTCGAACGCGTCGGCGCCCTTGGCATTGTAAATCAGGCCGGAGCAGGCGATGGCACCCGGCATTCACCATCGGATTGAACGGGCGATTGTCGGCGGTGAGGCGGATGGAATTGAAGGCCTCGCCGCTCGGCTCAACACCGATCGCCGTTTCGACGATGTTCGGCCCCGAGCAGCTCGAGAGCGAAGGCAAACACGAATGCCTTCGATACCGACTGGATGGTGAAGTGCACACCGCTGTCGCCGGCTTCATAGACATGGCCGTCGATGGTCGCGATGCTGACGCCGAAATGGTCCGGGTTTGCGCGCTGCAGTTCGGGAATGTAGTTCGCAACAATGCCTGAGGAATCGGCCTTGAATTCTTCGTGGCAGCGATTCAGGAATTGCTGCAACGGCGGCTGATTTGCGTAGCCCGATACTTTTGCGAAAGGGTGAGTCGAGATCAGGGTCGGGGCGTTCATTTTCTTGTCCTTGCCGACCAACAATTAAGCAATCGGCATGCCAGCGCTGAGCGCGACAGGCGCATACGGCAGGCGTTGCTGTGGTGCCTGCATGCTTGTTGCGTGACGCTTGCTAGCGCGAGACTTCTATTGTTTCTCGCTGACTAACGATTGTGCAGCATGCGCGGCATTCGATGTTGTGGCGATGATTGCTCACGGGACATGTTGCGCGCAATATGGCTCGCAACAAGGATACGTAAGGGGCGGAATGTCCAGCCGCTCGTCGGCTTCCATCGCTGTGGCATCATGCGCTGTCTCGTCGTCGCGGATCTGCATTATTCGCTACCGCAGTTTGATTGGCTGGTCAGCGCTGCGCCGCAGTTCGACCTGGTGATCTTCGCAGGCGACGCGCTCGATATCGGCTCGCTTGTCGATTTTCGCGCGCAGATCGTCGTGGTGCAGAAATATCTGTCGATCCTCAGCGGCGTGACACGGGTAGTGATCTGCTCCGGCAATCACGATCTCGACGAACGCAGCGCCCAAGGCGAGAAAGTATCGAAGTGGATCAAACGGACGCGTGAGCTCGGTATCGTCTGCGATGGCGAGAGTTTCACGATGGGCGACATGCTGTTCACAGTCTGCCCGTGGTGGGACGGACCGCTGGTCCGGCAGGAGATCGCCGCACAACTCGAAGGCGCTGCGCCTGCGCGAAAAGACAAGTGGGTCTGGATCCACCACGCGCCGCCGGCGAACTCACCGACAAGCTGGGGTGGCTCACGCCATTTCGGCGACGTCGAATTGGTGAAGTGGATCGCGCAGTACAAGCCCGACTTCGTCGTTTCGGGTCATGTGCATCAATCACCGTTCGTGCGCGACGGCTCGTGGTACGACAGAATCGGCGATACCTGGACGTTCAATGTAGGGCATCAGTTCGGCCGCCCGCCGGCGCACATGGTACTGGATTTCGACAAGAACGCCGCGTTCTGGATCTCCGCCGCAGGCAGCCAGGTCGTGGACCTTTCGCAAGCGCTGGCGCGGCCAGCGCCTGCGATCGTCACGCCGCCGGACTGGCTCATATCCTTGGATCGGATTGCAGATCCGAGCCGGGCGAGACCTCAGCCGGCGGCAGGTTGATCATGCTCTGCAAGAGATCGCCCACCATCGCCAGATGATTGCCATGGCCGGCATACTGCCGCTTGATGTCGGCCAGATAGGACGTTGCCATGGACAGCCTTCGCGCGAGAAGCTGCGCGATCAGCAGGACGAGCGCGGGCCGGTCGCGCAGGAAGGCGGCCGCATCGGCGATCACGTAAACTGTTGAGGGGACGGCTGCCCGCACATCGGCCGAGTGATCCCGGCCGAGCAGGATCGACATTTCGCCGAACATCGCGCCGGGCTCTGCGGCGCTAGCGACAACGGTGTCGCCCTTGACGACTTCGACCTCTCCATCGATCAGCACGTAGAGATGGCCGGTCCGCTCGCCTTCGCGCAGCAGCAATTCGCCCGCGGAAAATCGCTTCTGATCACCGCCCGTGCAAAAGTCGAGAACAGCCTGCATCGCCGCCGGTCCTCCTGGTCAAGTGCAAGACTACGCAGCAGCACGTTTGCCGTCGAAGTCATTTGTCGGCCGTCCATGCTCAAATCTTCGGCAGCGCCTACGTATCGCAGATTGTGCATGGCCTGGGTGCCGATTGGGAGTGCGAGGTACCTCGCCGCCGGGCCTGAGATATCCTTGCGCGCGCGACAAACCGGCCCGCCTGAGTTAGCATCGCCCATGTTTTCCTCGGCACGCAGTCCAGGAGAAAAGCGATGATCAGAGCAATTGCCTGGACGGCGTTGATGGCCATCACGCCAGGCTTGCTCGTGCCCATCGAGTCCGCCCGCGCCCAAAGCTGTGCCATGTCGGTCGACCAATGCGTTGCCACGTGCAACGCCAAGGGTGGCCCGGCGGCGCAAAAAGGGCGATGCGGGCAGTTCTGCGCGAAGCGGCCCTGCATGGGAGGCGGCGGGGCGGGCAACAAAGCCGGTGCCGGCCCCGCCGGGCAAAAGCGCAATAACGTGGCGATACCGATCTCGCGCGGAGCGGGAGAGGGGCGGTCGCGCGCACAACCGTTCATCAAGGCCGGTCGCGATCTCATGGAGCAGGGCAAGTTCCAGGCGGCGATCGCGGAGTTCGATCGCGCGGTTCTGACCGATCCGAAATGGATCTGGAGCTACATGTGGCGCGGGACCGCGTACAACCGGCTCGGCCAGTTGAAGCTGGCGATTGCCGACCTCGACAAAGCGCTCGAAATGGATCCCCGACATTTCTCATCGCTGGTCGGCCGGGCAGCCGCGTATCGCTCGATGGGCGAATTCGGTCGCGCGCTTGCCGACCTCAACGTCGCCGGCGAGATCAATCCATCCGCTGCCGAGCCTTACGCGTTCCGCGCCATGATCTATTCGAGCCAGGGCGACCAGGTCCGCGCCCTGAAGGAAGCGAACACGGCGGTGCAGCTCAATCCGCGCTACTTTCAAAGCTATGGCAGTCTCGGCACCGTCTACGGCGCGATGCGCGAGTATGGCAAGTCGGCCGATGCCTATGACAAGGCGATGCAGATCTATCCGCACAACTTCGGCAACATGGTCGGCCGTGGAACGGCTTTTCTCAACATGGGCGACGGTGATCGCGCGCTGAAGGATTTCAGCGCGGCGCTCGCTATCAATCCGAACTTCGTGCCGGCGCTGGTCAATCGCGCGAGGGTTTATATCGAACGTGGCCAGCATGAGACCGCGGTTGCGGATCTGGACAAGGCCGTTCGCAACAATCCCAGGAACGTGCCCGCACTGCTGCAGCGGGCGAAGGCGCACGAGCTTTCGCGCAATTTCGAAGCCGCGCGCGATGACTATGTGGCGGTGGTCAGCCAGCTTCCCTCGCATGGCGTCGCAACCGCCGGCGTCGAGCGGACGGAGGCGAGATTCGCAGGCAGGGATGGCAAGGTCTCGGTGCAAAATCGCACTGGTGGACGCGTGGCGCTGGTCATCGGCAATTCAAAGTATGCGGCGATCGACAAGCTTGCGAATGCGGAACGTGATGCCAAGCTTGTCGCCGACGCTCTGCAGAAGCTCGGCTTCGAGAAGGTGGAGCTTTTGCTCGACGGCTCGCGTGAGGCGGTCACCGCCAAACTGAAGTCTTTTGCCGACGCCGCCGCGAACGCAGACTGGGCAGTCGTCTATTACGCGGGTCACGGCATCGAGTTTGACGGCAGCAACTACCTCGTGCCGGTGGATGTGAAATTCGAGCAGGACGCCGACATTCCGAAAGAAAGTGTCGCGCTGGATCATGTTTTGAACGCGGTCAGCGTCGCCGGAAAGCTGCGGCTCGTCATCCTCGACGCCTGTCGCGAGAATCCATTTGCGACTGACATGAAGCGGACCGATGCGGCCAGCGTCGGCCGTGGATTGGCGCGGCTTGAGCCGGAATCCGGGACATTGGTGGCGTTTGCCACCAAGCACGGACGAACCGCGACCGACGGCGCCGGTGCGAACAGCCCGTTCGCATCGGCTCTTGTTCGGCGCATGCTGACGCCAGGCCTCGAGGTAAACCAGATCTTCCGCCTGGTGCACGACGAGGTGCTGGCCGAGACCGAGAAGCAGCAAGAGCCGTTCACCTACGGCCAGCTTCCCGCGCAGCAGTTCTATTTCAAGCAGTGAGGGTGATCGACCTTCGCCTCGCACGGAGTGGGCGTCACCGCAAATCCGGCCACGAGTGCGTTTTGGGCAGATATGCGGATCGGCGCGCGCGATGAGGTGCAGTTCGCCAATCCGTCCGCGCAAGCCCTCCTGACCGAGACGATCGAGGGGAAGCGTTCAATTCCCGTGGCTGGCGCGGCCCGCCATCGCAGCAAAACCCTCTCGCAGCCGATTTCGATCTGACGCCAGCGGAAGCGCCTGTCGCGGCGCTCATCGCGGAGGGGCACGCGGTCGACGCAATACCATTCGCACGCAGTTGAAGTCCGTCTTCACCAAGACAGGGGTTGGCCGGCCGGCCGAACTCGCCAGTCTGCTCTCAGCGTCCGGATTGCGAACGCTACGTTGGCGACCGTCCGCGTGAGGGTACTCGCGCGGGAGTTGTAAGGTGCGCGTCGATTAACGTAACCACCGAAAAGTACACAGCTTTCTGGGTGTGTTCACCCAAATGGGTGACGCGTCCGGATCGCTACTGCTTCAACGTCACGATTAGCGAAGCATTAACCAAAAGAAGGTCGTGGCCTGACCGTTAGGCAGCGCCGACGGCCCATTTTTTTGATTTTGAGGGGGCTTTAGGCATGTCGACGATTATCGGAACAGACGGCAACAACAATCTCGGTGGCACGAACGGCAACGATCTCATCCTGGGACGCGGAGGCAACGACACGATCTCCGGTGGCTCAGGAAACGACATCGTATCTGCCGGCTCCGGAAACGATACGGTCGATGGCGGTGCAGGGAATGACATCATAGATGGCGAGGTCGGCAACGATACGCTGAACGGCGGCGCTGGAAATGACCTTCTGAACGGCGGCGCCGGCAACGATAATCTGGTCGGAGGATCCGGTACCGATATCCTGTTTGGCGGCGCAGGAAACGACACGCTGGATGGCGGATCCGGAACCGACATCGTCAGCGGCGATGGGGGCAACGACACGCTCATCTATCGCATCACTGAAAATGCAAATTCGCTCGACCTGTACGACGGCGGCTCGGGCCAGGACACGCTGCGCATATTCGCGACGGCGGCTCAACAGGCATCCGCTGCATTTCAAACTGATATCGCGCGTCTGCGTTCGCTGATCGACCATAACGGAAGCGCTACCACGTTTCTGCAAAGCCTCGGCCTGCAAGTGGTTTCGATGGAGCGATTTGAGATCGTCACCGTCGTTGGCGGCGGCAACACCGGACCGACGGCGGTCAATGACGGTGTCAGCGCAGCCGAAGACACTGCGGTCACAATCACCGCGGCGTCGCTGCTCGCCAACGACACCGATCCTGATGCCGGCGACACGCGCACCTTGGTGTCGGTGCAAGGTGCGCAACATGGCACGGTAGCGCTGGATTTGGCGGGTAACGTGGTGTTTACGGCGGCTGCCAACTTTTCGGGCGCCGGCAGCTTTACCTACACGATGCGGGACTCGGCCGGCGCGACCTCGACCGCGACCGTTGCCGTCACTGTCGGCGCCGTTGCCGACGCGCCGACGCTTTCGGCAACCAATGCGGCGGGCAACGAGGGCAGCCCGATCGCGCTGTCGATCGCTTCGGCTCTCACCGACACCGACGGCTCGGAATCGCTGTCGCTCCGCATCACTGGCGTTCCGACTGAGGCGACGTTGAACCACGGCACGCGCAACGCCGACGGCAGCTGGACTCTGACTGCGCCGCAACTGAGCGGCCTGACGATCACGCCGTCCGCCGATTTTTCCGGACCGATCACGCTGCAGGTAGCAGCAACGAGCACCGAAGCCTCGAACGGGTCGGCGGCGACGACCACGCGAAACCTCACTGTCACCGTCAACGCGGTCGCTGATGCTCCGACACTGACCGTGTCGCCCGCGGCCGGTAATGAGGAAGGCACGATCCAACTCTTGATCGCGTCCGCTCTCATCGACGCCGATGGCTCGGAATTTCTCTCGATCAACATTGCCGGCGTTCCTGCGGGCGCCACGCTGAACCATGGCATGCACAACGCCGATGGCAGCTGGACTCTGTCCATCGCCGACTTGAGTGACCTGACGCTCTCGCCCGCGCAG